>NZ_JAHXZI010000013.1:0-295241 GCF_019429605.1 Actinoplanes hulinensis
ATCGAACTCCAAATACCAGGCCCGCGGCCCGAACATCGACCGGCGCACCTACCAAGCCACCATCGCCATCAACATCATCACCAACGGACCTTGACGAACCCGACGCTGGCCTAACTGAACGGCGTTGCCTCTAGTCCACAGTGGTCATCGAAGAGTCCCCATCATGCCAGGATCCCGGCCGGTACGAACACGTGGGTTCCTCGGCGAAGACGTCACCGGTCATCGCGTACGCCCGGGCCCGCGAGCCGCCGCAGACCGTGCGGAACTCGCACACCCCGCACCGGCCGCCCAGCCGGTCCGGGTCGCGCAGGGCCGTGAACAGCGACGAGGTGCGGTAGATGTCGGTCAGCGGCTGATCGCGGACGTTGCCGGCGGCCATCGGCAGGAAGCCGCTCGGGAACACGTCGCCGCGGTGCGAGACGAAGACGAAACCGTTGGCGGCGCTCACCCGCAGCGGTGGGCGGCGGGACCGGCGGCCGCCGTCGAGCAGGCCGAGGGCGGCCAGGTCGCGGTGGAGGCGCCGGTAGAGGGCGCCACGACCGTCCGGGCCCTGCCCGCCGCCACGCTGGATGCAGACCCGGCGGAAGTGGTGGGCCTCGGTGGTCTTGACCGGAACGGTCTCGCCGATGTCGTACAGAGCGTGCAGGACGTCCTCGGTGTCGTCCGCGCCCAGGGCCCGCAGGGCGGATCCGCGGCCCGTCTGGACCAGGAAGAATACGCTCCAGAGCAGGGCGCCGCGGTCGCGTACCAGGGCGGCGACGCCCGGCAGATCGGTCACCGTGTCCGCGGTGACCGTGGTGTTGATCTGCACCTTGAGCCCGAGTTCCCGGGCGTCCTCCCAGGCGCGCAGCGTCGCCGTGAAGACGCCGGGCACGCCCCGGAACCCGTCGTGGCCGGTGGGTTCGGCCGCGTCGACGCTGAGCGAGATCGCCCGGGCGCCCGAATCGTGGAGAGCGGCCAGGGCGTCGCGGGTCAGGGTCGGGGTTCCGGACGGCGACACCGACACCGCCAGGCCCAGGGCGGTGCCCGCACCGACCAGGGTGTTCAGGTCCGGGCGCTGGAACGGGTCGCCGCCGGTGATGACGAACAGCGGGGACGGGCGGCCGAAGGCGGCCACCTGGCGCATCAGGCCGACGGCCTCGGCGGTGGACAGTTCCCCGGTGTCGCGTTGCGGCCGGGCCTCGGCGCGGCAGTGCCGGCAGGCCAGCGGACAGGCCTGGGTGGCCTCCCAGATCACGATGAAGGGGCGGTCGGTGCTGTCCTGCCGGGGGATCCGGACACCGGTCGCCGTGCTCGACCGCATGAGAAGCTCCTCGGGATTGATGACCGGCTCCGGTGCACTCTGCGCCGGGCGCCGCCGGTCCGGTCAGGGCCGGAGGTCACGTTCCGGCCGGGACCCACCGGGCTCAGCGGCGCGGATCCCAGACGAAGGCCCGGGTGGCCGCCGCGACCGCCGCCACCGCCGTGACGAGCAGCAGCGCCACCGCCACCGGTGACCCGTCCGCGCCGGGAACCCGCCAGGCGATCCGGGTCAGCTGGGTGATCGCGGCTCCGGGCAGCAGCAGCATCGCCCAGCCGACCTCGGCCGGCGGGGTGCGGGCCACCCAGAACGCGCCACCGAGGAACGCCAGCGCGATCGGCGTGGTCGTCAGCTGCGCCAGTTCGGGCGCCGAGGTGAAGGCCGCGGTCAGGGCGGCGAGCGCGCAGGCCGTCACGATTCCGGCCAGTACGGCGGGCAGCAGCGGGCCGGGCCGGACCCCGCGCAGGTCGAGGGCGGCGGACAGCAGCAGCGCCTGAGCCAGGGTCAGCGCCGCGGGCGGGGTCAGGACGGCGGTCAGGATCGCCGCGTCGGAGGCGCCGCTGCCACGCAACCGGCGCAGCACGTTCTGCTGGCGGCGGGACGCCAGGGTGGTGGTGCCGGAGACGTACGCGGTGAGCGTGACCAGCGTGACCAGCAGCAACCCGGCGGACGTTCCGGAACCGGCCCGCCCGGTGTCCGCCTCCGCCCACAGGATCAGCCCGCCGAGCGCCAGTGGCAGCACCGCGCCCATCGACAGTGTGAACGCGCTGCGGCGCAGCATGGTGAACTCGGCGCCGGCGATCAGCAGCCAGGCCCTCATCGCAGCATCCCGCCGTCCATCACCACGATCCGGTCGGCGAGCCCCTCCGCCTCCTCCGGGTAGTGGGTGCTGACCAGGATCGAGGTGCCCGCGTCGCGGTGTTCCCGCAGCAGCTTCCAGGTCCGGGCCCGGGAGTCCGGGTCGAGCCCGGAGGTCGGCTCGTCGAGCAGCAGCAGCCGCGGCCGTCCGCACAGGGCGACGGCCAGATCCAGGCGCCGCCGTTCACCGCCGGACAGCTGCCGTACCCGCATCCCGGCCCGGTGCTCCAGGTCCACCGCGCCGAGCAGTTCCCCGCCGACCGGGCGGCGGTGCAGGCGCAGCCACAGCCGCAGCGTCTGGGCCACCGTGAGGTCCGGGGCCAGGCCGCTGTCCTGCGGCACCACGCCGACCTCGGAGGCGAGGCGGCGGCGTTCGGCGTACGGATCCCGGCCCAGCACCCGGATCCTGCCATCGGCCGGCCGCCGGTGCCCGATCAGCAGCTCCATGGTGGTGGTCTTCCCGGCGCCGTTCACGCCCACTAGCGCGACCATCTCCCCGGCGGCGACTTCGAGATCAACACCGCGGGGGCCGTACGCGAACCGCAGGCCCCGGCACGAAACAGCATTCATGTCGTCGACTATCAGCGCCGGCCCGCCGGGTTCGTAGTGTCAGGCGCACACGAGCCCGGATGACAGATGTCATCGACTTTCGCGTCCGGGCCGGATCGAACCGCATCATGGTGGCGTGACATCGCTGCGCCGCTTCACCTGGTACACCCTGCTCGTCTGCCTGGCCGGCGTCGTGCTGATCGTCGTCGCCCAGCCGCCGGGCGCCACGGCACGAGTCGCCGTGTTCGCCGTGGTGGTGCCGGTGTGCCTGGTCGCTGGCCGGCTTCTGGCCGTGCCGGTCCTCGGCACGCCACCGCCGCCGGCCGCCCTGACGATCGCCGCCGTGCCGGCCGCGGCGGGCCTCCTGCTGTACTCACGGATCGACGGCGCGGGCGGGTTCCCGTGGGTGCTGCCGTTGGCCGTCGTGCTCGCCGGCGTCCCCCGGGCGCTGTGGCCGGCCGGTCTGGCGCTGGCGTTCGCCGCCTCGCTGGCCGGCGGCCGGCACGACCTCGGCGGCGCCCTCTCCGACACCGCGATCACGGCCCTGTGCACGGCCTCGGTCTACGCCCAGATCTGGATCTGCACCGTCGCGGAAGGCCTCGACCGGGCCCGCCAAACCGAGCGGACCACCGCGGTCACCGGCGAGCGGCGCCGGTTCGCCGCCGAACTGCACGACATCCAGGGCCACAACCTCCAGGTCATCGCGCTGAAGAGCGAACTGGCCGAACGGCTCGCCGCCACCGACCCGGCCCGTGCGGCCGAACAGATGCGCGAGGTGCAGGAACTGGCCCGGCAGGCGCTGGGCGACACCCGGGAGCTGGTCCGCGGCTACCGGTCGGTGTCCCTGGACACCGAGATCGCCAACGCGGCCCGGGTCCTCGGCGCGGCCGGGATCCGGTCGTCGATCTCGCTGCCGCCGGATCCGCCGGTCCTGGCGCCGGCCGTGGAGAACCTGTTCGGCCTGGTCGTGCGCGAGTGCACCACCAACGTGCTGCGGCACAGCACGGCGGCCCGCTGCGAGATCACGCTGACCGGCGACGGGGCGCTGCGTTTCGTCAACGACAACCCGTTCGAGGGCCCGGACGGCCCGGCGGGCGGCCTGGCCGGGCTCCGCGACCGGCTCACGGCCGCCGGTGGCAGCCTGCGATTCCGGCGTACGGACGGCGAGTTCACCGTGACGGCGGCCCTGCCGGTGGCGGCGGCCCGGTGATCCGGCTGCTTCTCGCCGACGACGAGGGCCTGATCCGGGGCGCTCTCGCCGCTCTGCTCGCCCTGGAGCCGGACCTGACCGTGGTGGGTGAGGCCGCCGACAGCGTGACCGCCGTCCGGGTGGCCCTGCGTGAACGCCCCGACCTGGCGGTCCTGGACCTGGAGATGCCGCCCGGTGACGGTTTGCGGGCGGCGGCCGAGATCCGGTCGAGACTCGGCATCCCGGTGGTCCTGGTGACCCGCCACGCCCGTCCGGCCGTGCTGCGCCGCGCCCTGGCCGCCGGGGTCGCCGGGTTCGTCCCGAAGACCACGCCGGCCGCTCGCCTCGCCGAGATCATCCGGACGGTGCATTCCGGTCGCCGCTACGTGGACCCGGAGATCGCGGCTAGCGCCCTCACCGAGGACGAGTGCCCCCTCACCGACCGTGAGCTGGAGATCCTGGCGGTGGTCCGCGGTGGCGCGCCGATCGCCGAGGTGGCCGCCACCGTGCACCTGGCTCCCGGCACGGTCCGCAACTACCTCTCCGTCGCGATGGCCAAGCTCGGTGCCGACACCCGCCACGCGGCCGCCCACCACGCCTGGCAGCAGGGCTGGATCTGAAACCGCCTCAGGCGGAGGCACGCTCGGCTGACGGCCTTGATCATGTGTGGTTGGATCCCGGGCTGTGACGACACAGACCGCACCGGCACAGCCCGGCTGGTTCACCCGAGAGCGCTACGGCACCCCCGCGACCGTGGCGGTCTCCGTACTGGCCTTTCTCGGCCTGCTGATCTTCGCCGGCTTCACGCTGTCCGAGGGCGCCCCCATGATGTCGAACGCCTGCGTCGGCGACACCGGCCAGATGGTCTGCCCGATCGACGGGCCGGACTGGGTTCGCCCGGTCCCCGGATGGGCCGTGCTCCTGGGCCTGCTGGCGGGCCTGGCCGGTACCGCCGCGGGCCGCCCGCTGCGCCGCCCCGGCCTGATCGCCGGTTTCGTGTGGGTGACCGTCGCTCTGATTCTCACCTGGGTGTTCGGGTAGGCCCGCGAGGGATGACCGAAGTGGTATGGGTCCGCCGGGCGCCCGTTCGTTCACAATTAAAGCTGTCTATACAGCCTGGTGAACGGAGCTCCCCCCATGCCCGCTCCCACAGTCCATCGTCGCCTCGTGGCGCTGCTGATACCGGTCCTCACAGGACTGCTGGTCGCCTCCGTCACGGTGCTCCGGGCACCGTCGGCGGCAGCCGCCGCGCCGCTGACGGTCGCCCAGGCGATCAGCAGCCAGAGCGGCACCGGGACCGTCGTCGGCTACATCGTCGGCGAACCCACCGCCACCGACACCGTCCGGTTCAGTTCCTTCATCGGCGACACGGCGCTGGCCATCGCCGACAGCGCGGCCGAGACCAGCACGAGCCGGATGCTGTACGTCCAGATCACCAGCTCGTACCGCTCGGCGTTCGGGCTGGCCGGCAACCCGTCGAACGTCGGCCGGGCGCTGACGGTCACCGGCACGCTGACCGCCTACTTCTCGCACGCCGGGCTCAAGTCGCCGACCGCCATGACGTTCGGCGGCACGGCCACGACCAGCCCGACCGCCACGGCCGGCCCCACGGCCTCCAGCACCACCGACACCTACTACGCGGCGGCGCTCGGCAAATCCGGGTCCAGCCTCAAGTCGGCGCTGCACACGATCGTCTCGACCGGGGTCACCACGATCTCGTACGACGCGGTGTGGAACGCCCTGAAGGTCACCGACCAGGACCCGGCGAACTCGGCGAACGTGATCCTGCTGTACTCCGGGATCAGCCGGTCCAAGACGCTCAACGGCGGGGCGACCGGCAACTGGAACCGGGAGCACGTGTGGCCGCAGTCGCACGGTGACTTCGGCACCGCCAACGGCCCCGGCACCGACCTGCACCACCTGCGGCCCGAGGACGTCACGATCAACGCGCTGCGCGGCAACAAGGACTTCGACACCGGCGGCAGCGCGGTCTCCGGCGCCACCGGCAACTACACCGACGCCGACTCGTGGGAACCCCGCGCCGCGATCAAGGGCGACGTGGCCCGGATGGTGTTCTACATGGCGGTGCGCTACGAGGGCGGCGACTCCTGGGCGAACCTGGAGCTCAACAACTCGACCGCGAACGGCTCCAACCCGTACCTCGGAAAGCGCTCCACCCTGCTGGCGTGGCACACGCAGGACCCGCCGACGGCGGCCGAGCGCACCCGCAACCAGGTCATCTACGCGAGCTACCAGCACAACCGGAACCCATTCATCGACCACCCTGAGTGGGCGGCCTCGATCTTCGGCTGAGCCGAGAGCCGAGCCCGGCCCCCCGAGCGGCCACCGTCGTCCCCCCGGCGGTGGCCGCTCTACATCATGATGTGCTGCATGGCGATTCATCGATGGCGGCCGTGCGCGGCGCTGGTGGCCCTGCTGGTGCTGCTCGCGACGTCCGGCTGCAGCGGCATCAGCAGTTGCGGGTGCATTCAGTCGCTGCCGGCCGACTGCGTCCCGGAGACGACCACGATCACCTGGTCGAACGTGGACCATCGGGTGGATCTGGTGTACACCTACCAGCACCTGGTGGTCGAGTACCCGGAGGCCGGCGTCCAGGCTCCCGATCAGGGCCCGGTCTATCCGGGGTTGCCCGTCATCGGCCTGCAATGGATCCGGATGGACCATGCGACATGGGACCCGGTGCTCGCCGCCTCGCTCGGCGAGCACCTCGGCGTACCGGTGCGGATCGACCGGCCCGCCGACACGGCCAAGGACGCCGGCAAGGGCTTGAAGTACGACCCTGACGTGCCGGCGTACATCACCTACGACGCACTCAAGCTGGTGACCGCCGACTTCACGCTCTCCTGCGGTGACTACTCCGAGGGCACCTTCACGGCCTGGACGGAGAAGCGGTCCGGGGTGCACGCGTGCGGCTCCCCGATCACCGACGACTACGTGGCCGAGGCCGACTGGGGGTGCCCGCCGCGGGCGGAGTCGCCTACGCCGACGTGGACGTCGATGCCGGGGAAGAAAGATGCCGGTGCAGGAACGACGCCGCCGACTCGGCCGCCCGGGTGACGTGCGGCTCCACGTCGTACAGATCGATGTGCTCCTCCGCGTCCAGCCAGACCAGCTCCTTCGGGCCGGGTGCCGCGTCGTACGCCGCCTCGGCCAGCTCCGGGGAGCAGTAGGCGTCGATGCGGCCGTGCACGATCAGCAGCGGGGTCGCCCCCAGTAGCGGGGCGGCGCCGAGGGCGTCCAGGGTCATCAGCGAATGCAGCGAGCCGTAGGTGACCCGGTTGTCCCAGCGTTCGGCGGCGCCCCGGGCGGTGCCGTAGTAGGCGTACGGCTCGTCGCCGCCCATCGCCGCCGTCCCACCGTTCGGGGCGACGGCGGGCAGCTCCTCGTCGTACCGGTCGATGAAGGACCGGATCGCCGCGCGGTAGCCCTCCGGATTCCCGTCGCTGAACCGGGCCGGGCTGTTGTACGCCCCGGCGATCCCCACCACCGCCCGGATGCGCGGATCGGTGGCGGCGGCCCGCACCGCGTAACCGCCGCCGAGGCACACCCCGACCACCGCCACCCGGTCGGTGTGCTCGCCGAGCAGGCTCACGGCCGCCCGCAGATCGGACAGTTTGCCCTGGCTGTCCTCATGCGCCCGGCGGCCGCCGCTCTCCCCGAACCCGCGGTGGTCGAACGCCAGCGTGGTGAACCCCCGTGCCCGCAGCAGTGCCGCATAGGTGCCCACGACCTGCTCCTTGACCCCGGTGAACGGCCCGGTGAGCACCACGGCCGGCGCTCCGTCCGCGGCGACCGACAGGTTTCCGGCCAGGGTGATCCCGTCGGCGGTGAACGTGACCTGTTTCGACATCCGGCGCTTCCCCTTCGACGTACGTCGTTGCGTGCATCGAACCTAGGCCGCGCCGGTGGTCCGGGGCTACCTGAAATAGGTAACCGGGTCAAATCGGGGCATAACTGGACAAAGTTAAGATCGTTGAGTGCAGTATCGGTGGTCGTGGGCGGCATCACCGGGTGAGCCGGGGGGACTGCACCGAAGTGAACACTGCAACGATCATGGCCGTCACCCCCTTCGGGCTCCCGGACGGGCGGCTGCTGGCCGCCTGCTGCCGGGCCGGGGTGCAGGGCGTGCTGGATCTCAGCGGACACGACGGCCCGGCGGCCGCCGAACTGCGCCGGGCGGCGCGATGGGTGCCGGGCCGGTTCGGGGTACGGGTGAACGCCACCCTGACGGCGGCGGACCTGCCGGAGCAGGTGGACACCGTGGTCGTGCCGGCCGGGATCAGCGCCGCGGCCTGGGGCGGCCGGACTGTGCTGGCCGAGGTGACCGGCCTCGTCCAGGCCCGCGCCGCGATCACCGACGGCGCCGACGGCCTGCTCGCCCGGGGCGTCGAGACCCGCGACCCGGACGCCGGACTGTCCGTCTTCGTCCTGCTCCAGCAACTGCTCGCCGAACTGGGCGTGCCGGTGTGGGCGTGGGGCGGCATCGGCCCGCACACCGCGGCGGCCGCGGTCGCCGGGGGAGCGGCCGGCGTCGTCCTCGACACGGCTCTGGCGCTGCTGCCGGAAGCGTGCCCGCCGCCGGCGATGGCCGCCGCGCTGACCCGGCCCACCTCGGGCGCCGGCCTGGACGCGTACCTGGCCGCCGACCTCGCCCGCCGCCACCGCGACGTGCCCGGCGTGATCCGGGCGATCCGGGCGGCCGTCGAATCCGGGCGCACCGCGCCCGCCCTCGGCCCGGGCGCCCCGCTCGCCCGGCGGCTCGGCACCACCCTCCCGGTGGTCCAGGGACCGATGACCCGGGTCAGCGACCGTCCCGAGCTGGCGGCCGCCGTCGCCGCCGGCGGCGGGCTGCCCTGTGTCGCGCTGTCGCTCGCCGACGGCAAGACCAGCCATTCCCTGCTGCGGGCGACGGCGCGGGCGGTGGCCGGGCGGCCGTGGGCGGCCGGTATCCTCGGCTTCGCCCCGGAGGAGACCCGCGCCGCCCAGCTCGACGCCATCCTCGAGGCCCGCCCGGCCGCCGTGATCATCGCCGGTGGCCGCCCCGACCAGGCGGACCGGCTGGAGTCGGCCGGTGTCGCCGCGTTCCTGCACGTGCCGTCGCCCGGCCTGCTGCGGCAGTTCCTCGGCGCCGGGGCCCGCCGGTTCGTCTTCGAGGGCGCCGAGTGCGGCGGGCACATCGGCCCGGCCAGCAGTTTCGCGCTCTGGCAGGCGCAGATCCCGGTCCTGCTCGACTGGCTGGACGAGCACCCCGGCGACCACCTCGACGTGCTGTTCGCCGGTGGCGTGCACGACGCCCGCTCGGCGGCCATGGCGACCGCCGCCGCGGCGCCGCTGACCGCCCGCGGCGCCGGAGTGGGCCTGCTCATGGGCACGGCGTACCTGTTCACCGCGGAGGCGGTCGGCTCGGGCGCGATCGGGCCGGTGTTCCAGCAGGAGATCCTGCGGGCCCGGGCCACCACCGTCCTGGAGACCGCGCCCGGCCACCTGACCCGCTGCGTGGACAGCCCGTACGCCGCCGAGTTCACCGCGGCCCGGGACCGGCTGCGTGCCGCCGGAACACCGGACCGGGAGATCTGGGACGCGCTGGAACGCCTCAACCTGGGCCGGCTGCGACTGGCCAGCAAGGGCCTGCGGCGTACCGGCGGGGACCTGGAACCGGTCGACGAGCGGGTGCAGCGCGACGGTGGCCTGTTCATGGCCGGTCAGGTGGCGGTGCTGCGCGACGCCGTCACCACCGTGGCCGAGCTGCACGCCGAGGTGACGGCCGGCGCCGCCGCGTGGCTGGCCGTGCCGCCGGCCGACGCCGGGGCGCGGCCGGAACCGGAGCGCGCCGCCGCACCGCTGGACGTGGCGATCGTCGGCCTGGCCGGCATCTTCCCCGGAGCCGGGGACACCGCCGCCTTCTGGTCCCGGGTGGTCGCCGGCACCGACGCGATCACCGAGGTGCCGGCCGACCGGTGGGACCCGGAACGGCACGACGTGCCGTCGCGGTGGGGCGGATTCCTGCCCCGGGTGCCGATCGACCCGGTCGCCTGGGGCATCCCGCCGGCGTCGCTGGCCGCGATCGAGCCGGTGCAGCTGCTCGCCCTGGAGGCGGCCGGCCGGGCCCTCGCCGACGCCGGATACCAGCCGTTCCCGGACGCCGCCGGCAGCGGGCGGGTGTTCGACCGGTCCCGTACCGCGGTGGTCTTCGGCGCCGAGTCCGGCGGCGAACTGGCGCACGCGCTCACCCTGCGGGCTGTGCTGCCCGCCTACCTGGACCGGGTGCCCGAGACCCTGGACGCGCAGCTGCCCGCCTTCACCGAGGACACCTTCCCCGGCGTGCTCGCCAACGTGATCACCGGCCGGATCGCCAACCGGATGGACCTCGGCGGCGCCAACTACATCGTGGACGCCGCCTGCGCCTCCTCGCTGGCCGCCCTCGACGCCGCCTGCCGCGAACTGGTCACCGGCAGCGCCGACCTGGTGCTGTGCGGCGGCGCCGACACCCACAACAGCCTGCTCGACTACCGGCACTTCGCGGCCGCCGGGGCGCTGTCGCCGACCGGCCGGTCCCGCCCGTTCGACGCGGCGGCCGACGGCATCGCGCTCGGCGAGGGCGTCGGCTGCCTGGTGCTCAAACGGCTGGCCGACGCCGAACGCGACGGCGACCGGGTGTACGCGGTGATCAGCGGTGTCGGCAGCGCCAGCGACGGCCGGGCCCGCGGGCTGACCGCGCCCCGCCCGGAGGGCCAGCGGGCGGCGCTGCTGCGCGCCTACCGGCAGGCCGGGGTGTCACCGGCCGAGGTGGGGCTCGTCGAGGCGCACGGCACCGGCACGGTGGTCGGCGACCGCACCGAACTGGCCACCCTCACCGGCGTGTACACCGAGGCCGGCGCGGCTCCCGGCACGGCGGCGCTCGGCTCGGTGAAGTCGCAGATCGGCCACACCAAGTGCGCGGCCGGCATGGCCGGTCTGATCAAGACGGCACTGGCCATCCACACCGGCATCCGCCCGCCCACCACGCACCTCACCCGCCCGCACGACGACTGGTCGGAGGAGAGCCCGTTCGCCTTCGACCGGGTGGCGCGACCCTGGCCGGACACCCTGGAACGACGGGTGGGCGCGGTCAGCGGGTTCGGGTTCGGCGGCACCAACTTCCACGCCGTACTGACCGGCCACCGCGGGCCGGAACCACGGCACGGCCTCGACCAGTGGCCGGTGGAGCTGTTCCTGTTCGCCGGCCGGGCCGACGCCGTCTGGCTGCGCGGACTGCTCGACACCCATCCACAGGCCCGGCTGCGGGATCTTGCCCGGACCGCGGCCGCGCGGCTGTCGCGCACCGCGGCGGCGCCCACCCTCTCGGTGCTCGCCACCTCGATCGACGACCTGCGGTCCCGCCTGGAAGACCTCGACCACGACGGGGTACGGGCGGCCGAGCGCCCGAAACTCGCACTGCTCTTCCCGGGCCAGGGCAGCCAGCGCGTCGACATGTTCGCGTCGCTGCTGGTCACCTTCCCCGAGCTGCGGGAACCGGCCGAGCGCGGCGGTGACTGGGTGCGGGCCCTCTACCCCGGCGCGGCCTTCGACCCGGACAGCGCCCACCGCCAGCGCAAGCGGCTGCGCGACACCCGCAACGCCCAGCCCGCCCTCGGGCTCACCGGCCTGGCCGCCCACCGCTTCCTCACGATGCTCGGCATCACCGCCGACATGGCCGCCGGCCACAGCTACGGCGAGCTCGTCGCCCTCACCGCCGCCGGCGCGCTGCCGGACACCGCCCTGTCCGCGCTGAGCCTGCGGCGGGCCGAGGAGATCCTCGCGGCCGCCGGATCCCAGCCCGGCACGATGGCCGCGGTCACCGGCCCGCCCGACGAGATCGCCGACGAGATCGCCGCCGTCGACGGGGTGGTGCTGGCCAACCACAACGGTCCCGACCAGACGGTCATCGCGGGCGTTCCCGGCGCCGTCGAACAGGCCGGCGCCCGGCTGCGGGCGCTCGGCCACACCGTCACCGCCCTGGACGTGGCCTGCGCCTTCCACAGCCCGCTCGTGACCGCGGCCGGGCCCGGGTTCACCGCGGCGGTCGCCGGACTGTCGCCCCGGGCGCCCCGGATCCCGGTCTACGCCAACCGCACCGCCCGGCCCTACCCGGACCGGCCCGCCCTGATCGCCGTCGAACTGGGTGACCAGATCGGCTCCCCGGTCCGCTTCGCCGAACAGATCGAGGCGATGTACGCCGCCGGCGCCCGCGTCTTCGCCGAATGCGGCCCCGGAACCATCCTCAGCAACCTGGTCGGCGCCATCCTGGCCGACCGCCCGCACCGGGTGGTGAACTTCGAGCAGGCCGGCGGGGGCCTGGCCGGCGCCCTGTCCGCGGTCGCCGAACTCGCCCTGGCCGGGGTGCCGGTGCACCTCGACCCGCTCTACCGGGGCCGGGACGCCGCCGACCTCACCGACACCGTCCCGGCGGCACCGCCGCGCTGGACCGTCGACGGGCACGCGGTCCGGACCGCCGACGGCGCCTACCTGACCGGCGGGATCGCCGCCGCCCGCCCGCTGCCGGCCGCCGCCCCGGCCGGCGACGCCGACCGGCTCATCGAGGACTACCTGCGCACCACCCGGGAGTTCGTGGCCACCCAGCGCGACGTCATGCTCGCCTACCTGGGTACGCCACCGCCGGCCGCGATCGAGCCGGACCGCGCCCCGGAGCCCACGGCGGCACCGGCGGTCGCGGCCGCCGTCCCGGCCCCGGCCGAGCCGGTGGACACCCTCGACCGGGTACGGGCGGTGATCAGCGCCCGTACCGGCTACCCGGTCGACCTGATCGGCCCGGACGTCGACCTGGAAGCCGACCTCTCCATCGACTCGATCAAACGCACCGAGATCGTCGGCGAGCTGACCGGCGGCGCCGGGCCCGTCCTGGAGCGGCTGGGCCGTGCCCGGACCGCGGGGGAGATGGCGGCGCTGCTCGACGGCGGGCCGGCGGCCGCCGCGCCACAACGGTTCCTCCGTGAGTGGGCGCCGGCCCCGCCGGGCGCGGACGCCGTGCCGGCCGGGCGCACGGTCACCGTCGACGGGCCGGACGAGCTGGCCCGGGCGCTGCGCGAGCGGGGCGTTGCGGTCGTGGCCGACGGCGACGACCTCGTCCTGGCCGAGGCGCTGGGCGACGGCGACGACGAGCAGCCGTGGCTGCCGGTGCTGTTCGAGAAGCTGCGGGAGGCCGCCGGGACCGGCCGCGGGGTGCTGGTCGCCGCGGTCGACGGCGACCCCCGCGCCGACGGGCTGCCGGGCTTCATCCGGTCGATGCGGCAGGAACGGCCCGGCGTCCTGACCCGGCTGGTCAGCGTGCCGTCCGGGGCGGACCCGGCGACCGTCGCCGCGCTGCTGACCGCCGAACTCGGTGACCGCGACGGTGAGCCGGTCGTCCGGCACGACGCGAACCGGTCGGCGCCGTCGGTACGGCCCGTGCCACCGCCCCGGCCCGCCGGACGGGCCACCACCGAACTGAACCGGGACTCCGTGGTGTTGCTGGTCGGCGGCGGGCGCGGGATCACCGCGACCGTGGCGGGCGAGTTCGCGGCCCGTACCGGCTGCCGGATCGTGCTGGCCGGGCGGACCGCGCCGGACAGCGAGCCCGAGGACGCCGAACTGGCCGCCGCCACCGACCTGAACGCGCTGCGGCGTGTCCTGGCCGTCCGCGACCCGGCCGGCGTCGACCAGCGGGCTCGGGCCGTGCTGGCCCGGCGGGAGGTGGCCGCCACCGTCGCCGAGCTGCGCGCCGTGAGCCGGACCGTCGAGTACCACACCCTCGACGTGACCGACGCCGACGCGGTGCACGCGCTCGTGAAATCGGTGCACGCCGCGTACCGGCGGCTCGACGGGGTGGTGTTCGCGGCCGGGGTGATCGAGGACCGGCTGCTGGCCGACAAGACCACCGACTCGTTCCGGCGCGTCTTCGGCACCAAGGTCGACGGCGCCCGCAACGTCCTGGACGCCCTCGACCACCTGCCGGACGCGCCCGGGTTCGTGACCCTGTTCGGCAGCGTCGCGGCGGTCCGCGGCAGCCGGGGCCAGTGCGACTACGCGGCCGCCAACGACGCCCTCGACGACTGCGGCCGCCGCTGGGCGGCCCGCACCGGACGGCGCTGCCTCACCGTCCACTGGGGGCCGTGGGCGCCGGACCGCCGGCACGGTGGCATGGTGACCGCCGAGCTGGCCGGCCGGTACGCCGCACAGGGCGTCCAGCTGATCGACCCGGCCGCCGGCGCCGCCGCCCTGCTGGACGAGCTGACCCACGGCGACCCGGCGCTGACCAGCGTCGTCTACGCGGCCCCGGGCTGGTGACCGTGGAACCGGTCGCCGTCGTCGGCATGGCGGTGCTGTTCCCCGGCGCCCCCGACCTGGACACCTACTGGCGCAACATCGTCACCGGCACCGACAGCGTCACCGAGGCCCCACCCGGGTACGGGCTGCCCGCCGGCCGTCGCGGCGGCTTCCTCGGTGACCTGGCCACCGTCGACCCGGCCGCCCTCGGGGTGATGCCGGCCGCGCTGCCGCTGACCGAACCCGATCAGTTGATCGCCCTGCACGTGGCGAACGCGGCGCTCGCCGACGCCGGCTTCGAACCCGGCACGTGCGACCCCGGCCGGATCGGTGTGATCCTCGGCCGCGGCGGCTACCTCACCCCCGCCCTGTCCCGGTTCGACCAGCGGGTACGCGGCGCCCACCAGCTCGCCCACACGCTCACCGAGCTGCTGCCCGACCTGGACCCGGACACCGCGGCCCGGATCCGGGACGCGTTCGCCGACCGGCTCGGCCCGGTGTCGCCGGGCGCCGAGATCGGCCTGGTGCCCAACCTCGCGGCCGCCCGGATCGCCCACCGGCACGGGTTCGGCGGCCCCGCGTACACCGTCGACGGCGCCTGCGCCTCGTCGCTGCTCGCCGTCGACCAGGCCGTCGCCGAACTCGCCCGCGACCGCTGCGACGTGGTGCTCGCCGGCGGCGTCCACCACGCCCACGACGCCACCCTGTGGAGCGTCTTCGCCGGGCTCGGCGCGGTCAGCCCGACCGGCCGCAGCCGGCCCTTCACCGGCGCCGCCGACGGCCTGGTCATCGGCGAGGGCAGCGGCATCGTGGTGCTCAAACGGCTGGCCGACGCGCGCCGCGACGGCGACCGGGTCTACGCCGTGGTCCGCGGCACCGGGGTCTCCGGCGACGCCGGCGCGGCCAGCCTGATGAACCCGGTCTCCGCCGGTCAGGCCGCCGCGCTGCGCCAGGCGTGGTCCACCGCGGGACTCGACCCCACCGGCCCGGACGCGGTCGGCCTGATCGAGGCGCACGGCACCGCCACGGCGGCCGGCGACGCCTGCGAGCTGGCCACCCTGCACGACGTGTTCGGGCCCGGCGGCCCGGCCGTTCTCGGTTCGGTGAAGGCGCTGATCGGCCACACCATGCCGGCCGCCGGGATCGCCGGATTCGTCAAGGCCGCCCTCGCCGTCCACCACGGCGTGCTGCCGCCGATGCCCGCCTGCGACGACCCGCACCCCGGGCTGGCCGCCACCCGGTTCCGGCCGATCCCGGTGGCCCGGGCCTGGTTCGGCCACACCCGGCGGGCCGCCGTCAACGCGTTCGGGTTCGGTGGCGTCAACGCCCACGCCGTCCTGGAAGCGGCCCCGGCCGTCGGCCGCCCGCCGCGGGTCCGGGAACCGGTGCCGGTGCTGCGGCTGGCCGCCGACACCACCGACGAGCTGGTCGCGCTGCTGGACCGGCCGCCGTCCGTACCGTCCGGGACCGGCCGGATGCGGCTCGCGATCGTCGCGCCCACCGCCCGCACCCTGGCCACCGCACGCCGGGTGGTCGCGGCCGGGCAACCGTGGCGGGGACGCCAGGACATCTGGTTCAGCCCACGGCCGCTGCTGGCCGGCGGGCAGGGCCGGATCGCGTTCCTCTACCCGGGCCTGGAGGGCGAGTTCGAGCCGCGGGTCGCCGACGTCGCCGCCCGGATGGGCCGGGACCTGCCACTGCCCGGCACGGGCGGCCTGCACGCGCACGGCGTGTCGGTCTACCGGGCCAGCCGGCTGCTCGACGCCGCGCTGCGCGACCAGGGGGTACGCCCGGACGTGCTGGCCGGGCACTCACTGGGGGAGTGGACCGCCATGGCGGTGGCGGCCGGCTACCACGACGGCGAACTGGAACCCGTGCTGGAGGAGTTCGCCGACGCCGTCCGGCAGGTGCCCGACGTGGTGTTCGCCGCGATCGGCGCCGGCACCGGCGCCGTGGAGCCGTTCCTGGCCGGGACCGGTGTCACCGTCTCGCACGACAACGCGCCCCACCAGTGCGTGGTCTGCGGCCCGGCCGGCGAGGTCGGCAAACTGCTGCTCGCCCTGGCCGGGAACGGGATCACCGGGCAGGTGCTGCCGTTTCGGTCCGGCTTCCACACATCCCGCCTGCGGCCGTACGTTCACCGGCTCACCGCGGCCGCCGAACTGCTCGACGCGAGGCCGTGGCGGATGCCCCTGTGGTCGGCGACGACGGTGGCGCCGTACCCGGACGAGCCCGGCGCGATCCGCGAGCTGTTCGTCCGCCACCTGCTCGAACCGGTCCGGTTCCGGCCGCTCGTCGAACAGTTGCACGCCGCCGGGGTCCGCGCCTTCGTCCAGGTCGGACCGGGCGGCCTCGCCTCACTGGTGCACGACGTCCTGCGCGGCCACGACCACCTGGCGATCGCCGCCACCACCCCCCGGCGGACCGGGATCGGGCAGCTCACCAGGGTGCTCGCCGCGCTGTGGGCCGAGGGCGCCGAGCCCGGCGGGGACCTGCTCGCGCCGGGGAACCCGCGGTCGTCCTCCGGGGCGACGGTCCGGCTGCCGCTGGGCAACCCCGTGGTGTCGCTCGGCGAGGACGCCGCCGCGCTTCTCGGCCGTGTCGCCGTACCCGCCGGATCCGGTGACCACCGGGCCGCCGCCATCGCCGCCGAGACCGCCCGGGCCGCGGCCGACGTCGTCGCCGCCGTCCGGCGGCGCGCCACCCCCGCCGCCACCACCACGACGCGCCGCCAGCTGTCCCTGGACCGGCTGCCCTACCTGCGCGACCACACGTTCGTGCAGCTGCCGCCCGGCTGGCCGGAACCCGGCGACGGCTTCCCGGTGGTCCCCGCCACCGACCTGATCCGGCACCTGTGCGACGCGGCCCGGCCCACCGCGAGCGGCGTGGTGACCGGCGTCCACGACGCCGGGTTCGACCGCTGGCTCGCTGTCGCGCCGCCGGTCACCGTCACCTTCGCGGTCGACACCGACACGCCCGACCGCCGCCGGGTCACGGCACAGGGGTACGCCCGCGCCACCGTCGCGTTCAGCGGCGCCTACCCGCCCGCCCCGCCGGTGTGGCCGCAACCCGCCGAACCGGGCCGCGCGCCACGCCTGACCGCGGCCCAGATGTACGCCGGCCGCTGGATGTTCCACGGCCCCGCCTACCAGGGCGTGACCGGCATCGACGGGATCGGCGCCCGGCACGTGCGCGGCACCCTCACCACCCCGGCCGCCGGCGGCGCCCTGCTGGACAGCGCCGCCCAGCTCGTCGGCTACTGGATGACGGAGGAACTGGACGGCGACAACCGGGCCTTCCCGGTCGCCCTCACCACGCTGCGCCTGTACGGCCCCGACCCGGCCCCCGGCGAGACGCTCACCTGCCACGTCCGGATCGCCGCCGTCACCGGCGGCACGGTCACCGCCGACCTCCAGCTCGTCCACGACGGCACGGTGTGGGCCGAGATGCACGGCTGGCGGCTGCACCGGTTCACCAGCGACGACGCGGTCCGGGCCGTGGACCGGTCGCCCGGCACCGCCCGGCTGGCCCGCCGCCACGAGGCCGG
Source organism: Actinoplanes hulinensis (assembly GCF_019429605.1). Classification (NCBI taxonomy): domain Bacteria; kingdom Bacillati; phylum Actinomycetota; class Actinomycetes; order Micromonosporales; family Micromonosporaceae; genus Actinoplanes; species Actinoplanes hulinensis. The sequence continues at coordinate 17,767 of NZ_JAHXZI010000013.1, forward strand.
CTGGCACTGGGCCACCACCCACTGGGCCGACCAGGCCAGCCGCGACCTGATCGCCCGCACCTATCTCACCCCCGCCGAATGGGCCCTCTACCAGCGGCGCCCGGCCCGCGGCCGGGACGCCTGGCTGCTCGGCCGGATCGCCCTCAAGGACGCGGTCCGCACCATGCTCACCGACCCCGAGGTCTTCCCGATCGAACTCGACACCGGCAACGACGAGGCCGGACGGCCGTGGATCACCGGACGGCACGGGCGCCGGCTGCCGCCACTGGCCGTGTCCATCGCCCACCACGGATCGATCGGCGTCGCCCTGGCCCGCCCGTCCGGACCGGTCGGCATCGACGTCCTCGAGGTCGCCGACCGCGACGACGCCACCGTGGCCGCGGCGCTCACCCCGGCCGAACGGGAGCTGCTCGGCGGCGACCGGGCCGTCTGGTTCACCCGCTTCTTCGCCGCCAAGGAGGCCGCCGGCAAGGCGCTCGGCACCGGCCTCGGCGGCAACCCGCACACGCTGCGCGTCATCGCCGCGAGCGACACGGAGGCCACCGTCGCGACCACGGCGGGCGATCTGCGCGTACGCCTGACCGATCTGCATCACGAAGGCCGACGGCACGTCGTCGCCTGGACCACCGACCGAGAGGTGCTGCCGTGACCACCGAAACCGTTCTCGCCGAGATCGGTGACCTGATCCGCGAGGTCCTCGACGGGTACGACCTCGGCGCCGTGCCGATCACCCCGGACACGTCGTTCGACGCCGACCTCGCCTTCGAGAGCATCGACCTGGTGGTGCTCGGCACCCTGCTCACCGAACGCTACGGCCCCGGCATCGACGTGGCCGGATTCCTGTCCACCCGGACGCTCCCGGAGATCATCACGTTGCGTGTCGGCGACCTCGCCGGGTACGTGACGGCCCGGTTGGAACACGCCTGAGCCGATGGCCCACATCACCACCAACGGGGTACGCCTGCACGTCCAGCGGATGCCGTCGCCCGATCCCGGCGCGCCGCCACTGGTCCTCATCCACGGCCTGCTCGACACGATGGCCAGCTACTACTTCAGCATCGCGGCGGCGATCGCCGGCCTCGGGTTCGACGTCATCGCCTACGACCTGCGCGGCCACGGCCGCAGCGAACGACCACCGCGGGGGTACCGGGTGGACGACGCCACCGACGACCTCACCGGACTGCTGGCGGAACTCGGCGTCGCCGGCCCGGTGCACCTGATCGGCTTCTCCTGGGGCGGCACCGTCGCCTTCCGGTACGCCCACCGCTTCCCGGACGGTGTCGCCTCCCTGATCGTCATCGAATCCGAGCCGCCGACCGTGGCGTGGGCCGACCGTGCCACCGACGGACTGCGCGAACTGTCCGCTCACCTCTCCGACGCCGAGGAGATCGCGCGGGCCGAACTCGGGGCTCTCGTGCCCGCCATGGCCCGGCGGCTCACCAGCAGGGCGCGCGAACTCGCCGTCGCGACCACCCTCGTCGAGGACGTCATCGACCGTACCGGTCTGGTCGACGTCTATCCGGACGGCTGGCTGCGATGCCCGCTGCTGCTGATCGTCGGTGGCGATTCCCGCCTGCACTCCCGTCTGGACAGCATCGTCGGCCTGCTGCCGCCGTGCGACGTCGTGGTGGTGCCCGGCCAGCACCACCAGCTGCTCGCCTTCGCGCCGCAGGAGGTGGCCGCCGCCGTGCTGCCGTGGCTGGCCGCCCGCCGGGACGCCCTCGCCGGGGCCGTGACGCCGTGAGCCGTTTCCTGTTCGTGGTGCCGCCGCTGACCGGCCACCTCACCCCGTTGCGGCCGGTCGCCGCCCGCCTCGCCGCCCGCGGCCACCACGTGGTGTGGGCCGGGATGGGCCCGTGGCTGCGGGAACGTCTCGGGCCCACCGCCGAGGTCCACGACTGTGTCCCGGCGTCCTTCACCGTCGGCGCCCGCGAACCCGGCCTGCGCGGGCTCGCCGCGCTGCGGTTCCTCGTCGAGGACTTCCTGCTGCCGCTGGCGACCGCGATGCTGCCCGGGCTCCGCGCCGCGATCACCCGGCACCGCCCCGACGTCGTCGTCGCCGACCAGCAGGCGTGGGCCGGCGCCTACGCGGCCGCCGAGGCCGGACTGCCCTGGGCCACCTCCGCCTCCACGTCGGCGGAACTGCTCGACCCGTACCCGCCCGCCCTGCACGACTGGCTGTCCGGCTGCTTCGCCGCGGTCGCCCACCCGCGGGCGGTCGCCGACCCACGCCTGTCACCGCACCTGATCCTGGCGTTCACCATCCCGGAGCTCACCGGCCCCGCCACCGCCGCGCCGGCCTCGGTGCGCTGGGTCGGCCCGGCCCCGCAGGACGACCCCGGCGCCTGGACCCCGCCCTGGCCCACCCGCCGGCCGCTGGTCCTGGTCACGCTCGGCACCCAGTCCACCGAGACCGGGGCCCGCTTCCTGCGGGCCTGCGCCGAGGCCCTGGCCGCGCGTCCCGGCCTGCACGCGGTGATCGCCGACCCCGGCCGGGTGGTCGGGCCGTGCCCCGGCCACGTCCACGTGACGCCGTGGGTGCCGCAGCAGGCCGTCCTGGAACGGGCCGGCCTGGTGATCTGTCACGCCGGGCACAACACCGTCACCGAGTCGCTGTGGCACGGCCGGCCGCTGGTGGTGGCCCCGATCCGCGACGACCAGACCATCGTCGCCGGCCAGGTGGTGAGCGCCGGCGCGGGTGTCCGGCTGCGCTTCGCGCACGCCACCGCCGCCCACATCGGCGCGGCCGTCGACACGATCCACAACGATCCGGGGTACGCCCACGCGGCGGCCCGGATCCGTACGGCCTTCCACGCCGCCGGTGGCGCGGACGAGGCGGTCACCCACCTGGAATCTCTCGCACGTTCCACGACTCTGATCCCGGAGGCCACCCGTTGAACGGGTCGATGCTGCCCGCCGCCGTCGCGGCCGCCGTCCTGCTGCTGGACGGGCTGCGCCTGCGCGCCCGCCTCCGCGCCATCCCGGCCCTCTCCCCGGTCCCCGCCCGGAATCCGGTAGTGGTGCCGGCCAAGCCCGCCCGGAATCCGGTCACAGTGTCCGCCTCATCCGGTGTCACGGCCGGCGAGGCCATCTACGTTCCGGCGGTGCGGGAGCCGGACGCCCGGTCCGACGGGGGCGACGCGCCGGAGGACGGGACCGACCGCTTCATCCTGATCACCGCCGCCGGGGTCACCGTCGACGAGCGGACCCACCGGGAGGCCGTGGCCCACGCGGAGGGGGAGGGCCTCGCCGTACTGGACCTGGTCCCCGCCGACCTGCCGATGTCCGAAGCGTTCACCCTGGTCCGCCAGGTCGACCCGGCCACCTACCGGACCGATCCGCTGGCGCCCGGCCGCGGCGCCGGTCAGGCCCTGCTGGTCGACGCGGCCCTGGCGGCCCGGGCCGGTGTGGAAGCCGGCGGGGGCCACGATCCGGCCACCATGATCCGGATCACCGACCGGCTCAAGAAGTACGCCGCGGCCGACGTAGGGCTGGTCGTGACCCCGGCGGTCACCGCCGTTCCCGCCGGCCCGGCGACGTTCCCCGCCCGGCTGCGCGCCTCCACCACGTCGGTGCACGCCACCCTGGCCGTCCGCCTGTACGGCTACCTGCTGCTGGCCACCGCGATCGTCCTCGACCCGGCGTGGGGACTGCTCGCCCTGGCCGCCTACGCCGCCCAGCCCTACCTGGTGACGGCCGGCACCGCCCTGCGCCCGGCCGACCGCGCCCGGGCCGCCTGGCTGCGCCCGGTCCGCGATCCGCTGCGCTGGTGGCGCTGCGCCCGGGGAACGTGGCGGTCACCGTACGACCGGGAGATGGACGAACGCCGGGCCCACGCCCGGACCGCCTATGCCCGGGACCTGGCCGACGGAACCGGCCGCTTCTTCGAGCCCCGCCGTGACGACTGTCCCTGGTGCGGCGGCACCAGCCTGCGGCGCCGTCTCACCTCCCCGGACCGGATGGTGGGCAAGCCCGGTTCCTTCTCGCTCGACCGGTGCGCAGACTGCGGGCACATCTTCCAGAACCCCCGGCTGAACGCCGCCGGCCTGGAGTTCTACTACCGTGACGTCTACGACGGACTGGGCCAGTCCGCCGCCGAGAAGCTCCTGGCCGGCCACGTCGACTCCTACCGTGGCCGGGTCGACATGGTCCGCGCCCACACCAGCCCGCGCGGGTGGCTGGACGTCGGCACCGGTTGGGGCCACTTCTGCCGGTACGCGGCGCCCGAGCTCCCCGGCACCGTGTTCGACGGCCTCGACATGGGCGACGGCGTCCTGGAGGCCCAGCGCCGCGGCTGGATCGACACCGCCCACCAGGGCATGTTCCCCGAGTCTGCGGACGGTCTCACCGGCCGCTACGACGTCATCAGCATGCACCACTACCTGGAGCACACGCTCGATCCGCGGGCCGAGATCGAGGCCGCGGCCCGTGCCCTGCCACCCGGCGGCCACCTGCTCATCGAGGTCCCGAACCCGCGGTTCGGCCCGGCACGCCTGTTGCGCAGCCTGTGGATGCCGTACTTCCAGCCACAGCACCTGAACCTCATCTCGCTGCCCCGGCTCGTCGAGGCGATCACCGCCCGGGGCCTGACCGTGGTCGCCACCGACACCGGCCGGGCCCACCAGCCGTGCGATCTGTCCGCCGCGGTCCTGCTCTGGGTGAACAGCCACTTTCCCGACCCGAACCGGCCGTGGGCGCCGCGGCCCGCGACCCGCCTGATCCGCGCCCGGCACGCCGTGGCCTGGTGCGTGACCGGTCCAGCCCTGGTCCTCGCCGCCGTGGCGGACCGGCTGCTGGGCGCCGCGATCGCGCCCACCTCCGGCGGCAACTGCTACCGCCTTCTGGCCCGCAAACCAGCGGCGGGCTGAACGTCAGCCGGCGGCCGTGACGGGCGCGCCGCTCCGCGTACCCTCGACGGGTTTCGGCGATCCACCACGGCTATGGGCCACGTGAGCGACCACGACACCGTCACCGTGTGCGCCCACCCACCGGGTGACCGAATGCAAGGCGGAGCAGGACCCCTCAGCCCGCGCCGAGGTAGCGCAGGATGGCCAGCACACGGCGGCTGTAGCCGGTGACGTGGGACAGGCCGAGCCGGTCGAAGATGGTGTTCACGTGCTTCTCGACGGCGCTCTGCGAGATGTGCAGCCGGGCCGCGACGGACGCGTTCGTGTGGCCCTGCGCCATCTCGTGCAGCACCTCCCGCTCGCGTGGGGTGAGGGCGCGCAGCGGGTCGCCGTGTGTGGTCGTGGACATCAACTGCTGGACCACCTCCGGGTCGAGCGCGGTGGCCCCGCCCGCGACCCGTTCCAGCGCGTCGAGGAAATCGCCGACGTGCGCCACCCGGTCCTTGAGCAGGTAGCCGACGCCGTCGGAACGGTCGGCCAGCAGGTGCGCGGCATACCGCTTCTCGACGTACTGGGACAGCACCACGACGGCGGTGCCCGGCCATCGGCGGCGGATCTCGACGGCGGCCCGCAGTCCGTCGTCGGTGCCGCCCGGCGGCATCCGGACGTCGGTGACCACCATGCCGGGCCGGTGCTCGGCGACCGCCGCCAGCAGCCGGTCGGCGTCGGCGACCGCGGCCACCACGTCGTACCCCTCCTCGGCCAGCAGCCGGACCAGGCCCTCCCGTAGGAGTGTGGAGTCTTCGGCGAGGACTATCCGCACGGCAGCTCCACCCGGATCGTGGTGCCCTCGCCGGGCGGGCTGCGCACCTCGAAGCGGCCGTCCAGGGCGGCGACCCGGCGGGCGAGCCCGTGCAGGCCGGAGCCGTCCGGGTCGGCGCCGCCCACCCCGTCGTCGGCTATCACCATCTCCACCCCCGTGGCGCTCGGCCCGACCGCGATGGTGATCACGGTAGCCGCGGCGTGCTTGGCGGTGTTGGTCACGGCCTCGCACGCCACGAAGTAGAGCGCGGTCTCGACCGGCCGGCCCGGTCGGGGGTGCGGCGCGAAGTCGATCCGCACCGGTACGGCGGACCGCTGCGCCACCATGGCCAGCACCTCGTCGAGGGAGCTGTGCGCCAGCGCCGACGGGTACACCCGCCACGCCACCTCGCGCATCTCCTCGACGGCCCGCTGGGCGTCGGCGTGCGCCTGGTCCAGCAGCATCCGTGTCCGCTCCGGGTCGGCGCCGCGGCGGGCCCGGCCGAGCAGCATGCCGAGCGCGACGAGCCGCTGCTGCAACCCGTCGTGCAGGTCGCGTTCGATGCGCTGCCGCTCGACGTCGACGGCCGCGACCACCTCGGCCCGGCTGGCCGCCAGCTCGCCGATCCGCCGTTCCAGCTCCTCGCGGGTGCTCGACTCGAGAAACGTCCGGGCCAGCCGGGCGTCGAGCCCGGCCACCGTGACGAAGCCCTGGAGGTTGAGCGTGAGCAGGGCGAGGCCGAGCAGCACCTGACCCAGCAGTTGCGGCACGGTCATGGTCCCGGCCAGGACCGAGCGGACCACGATCCCGGCGAGCGCCACGCCGGTGACCAGCAGGGCGGTGACGAGGCCGCCGAGAAGGGCGGGCAGGGCCCGGGCCGCGAGATAGCCGAACACCCGCGGCCCGGCCGGCGGCAGGGGTGGGGGAGCGGGTTCGCCGGCGGCCCACGCCAGCCGGCGCCGTTCCCGGCCGGCGATCCACCGCGCCGCCCCGGCGGACGCCGCGGCCACTCGGCGACGCGCGGCCGGCGCGACCGCGACCAGGCCCAACGTCAGGGCGGTGACCAGCAGGAAGATCAGCTCCGCGAGCCCGGTGAAGGCCCCGGCGGTGACCGCGGCCGGCACTCGCGCCCACTTCCGCAGCACGGCGATCGACATCCGTCCCCCTCGGAGTCAGCGCTCGCCCGGCCGGCGCGCGGTCCGGTATACAGTGCCACGCTCGCCGGAACCCGCCGGGCCGGTCGCCGGCCTCACCGCCCGCTCGCGCCGGATCCGCCGCAGCCGGAGTGCCACGAAGATCGCGGCGGCGATCGCGCACACGACGATGACGGCCTTCTGGAGGAGCCCCGCGTACTCCTCGACACGATGCCAGTTCTCCCCGAGCTGGTAGCCGGCCAGCACGAACACGACGTTCCAGATCGCGCTGCCCGCCGTCGTGTACAGCAGGAAGCGGCCCACCGGCATGCGCTCCACCCCGGCCGGGACCGAGATGAGGCTGCGGAAGATCGGGATCATCCGCCCGAGGAACACCGCCTTCGCCCCGTGCCGCGCGAACCACGCCTCGGTCCGGTCGAAGTCCTCCACCTTCACGAGCGGCAGCCGCTCGACGATCGCGCGCAACCGGTCCCGCCCGAGCAGGGCGCCCACCCGGTAGAGCGCGAGGGCGCCGGCCACCGAGCCGAGCGTCGTCCAGAGGATCGCCGCGGGCAGGCTCATCCGCCCCTGCCCGGCCGCGAACCCGGCCAACGGCAGGATCACCTCACTGGGAATGGGCGGAAACAGGTTCTCCAGGGCCACCGCGAGGCCCGCCCCGGGCGCGCCGAGGGTCTCCACCAGGCCGACGACACCATTTTCCAGGTCACCGAAAGTCATGCCCCGACGCTATGAATCCGCGGGCCCGGCGACCATGAGGCCGGCCCTCCGACCTGGACGGACCGTTCCACACCGCCGCTCCTGCGGAAAACCACACCCCCGGATTCGGCGGAGCCGTGGGTCAAACCTCTGGGTTACCTGGTGTGACGAAACTCGCGAACGGTGTAGCTTGCGATCTCGCTGGTTAACCTGGTCAGAGTGACTGGCAAGCCTCTCGGTGAACATCGGACCATCCGCAGCGCCGGCGTGCTCGGCATGTGTGGCCTGCTCGCGGGCCTCGCCGTGGCCTCCGCAGCCTTCCCGGCCGTCGCGATGGCCGGCCTGGCCGCCAAGGTCGGGTCCGAGGAGCTGCAGGAGCTCCCGACCGAGTTGATCGAGCAGGCGTCACCCCAGGTGACAAGGGTCTACGCGTCCGACGGTAAGACCCAGATCGCGCTGATGTACGACGAGTTCCGCAGCGACGTGCCCCTGGCGAAGGTCTCGCAGAACATGCAGGACGCCATCGTGGCCGCCGAGGACCACAAGTTCTTCGAGCACCGGGGCGTCGACCTCAAGGGTGTGGCACGGGCCTTCGTCAACAACAACCAGGGCGGCGGCAAGCAGGGCGCCTCCACCCTGACGATGCAGTACGTGCGGATGGCGCTGGCCTACTCGGCGACCGACCCGCAGCAGGTCGTCGACGCCACCAAGGACACCGTGCAGCGCAAGGTGTCCGAGATGAAGTACGCGGTCCAGGTCGAGAAGGAGCTCACCAAACAGGAGATCCTGGAGCGCTACCTGAACATGGCGCCGTTCGGCAACGGCGCGTACGGCATCAGCGCCGCCGGCCAGGTCTACTTCGGCAAGTCCCCGGCGAACCTGTCGGTGGCCGAGTCGGCGCTGCTGGCCGGCATGGTGAAGGCCCCGACCGCGTTCGACCCGACCACCGCCACCGGCTACCCGCAGGCGCTGGAGCGGCGCGACTACATCATCGACAACATGCGGGACCTCGACCAGATCACCGCGGCCGAGGCCACCGCCGCCAAGAAGGTGAAGGTGCCGAAGACCGCGACCCGCCCGTCGCGGGGCTGCGTGTCGGTGGCGAAGAACCACTGGGGCTTCTTCTGCGACTACTTCTACCGGTGGTGGCTGAGCCAGAGCGCCTTCGGCGAGACCTCGTACGACCGGGAGCGCCTGCTCAAGAACGGCGGCTACCGCATCGTCACCACCCTGGATCTGGACGCCCAGTCGGACGCCCGCAAGGAGATCACCGACCGGCAGAGCGACGACAACAGGAACGCGCTGATGCTGGCCGCCGTCGAGCCCGGCACCGGCGCGGTCCGGGCGCTGGCCGCCAACCGCAAGTACGGGATCGACGACGCCGACGACCCCCGCAACGAGCTGTCCTCGAACCCGGACCTGGCGGGCAAGGGCATCCGCGGCACCTACCCGAACACCACCAACCCGATCATCACCGGCAGCGCGGACGTCCCCGGCTACCAGGCCGGCTCGGTGTTCAAGATGTTCACCATGGTGGCCGCACTGGAGACCGGCAGGGAGCTGGACACCACCATCTACTCGCCGCAGCGCTACAAGTCCGGCTACCTGGACTCCTCATCGGAGTCGTGCGACGGCTACTACTGCCCCGGCAACGCCTCCTCCCGCGAGTCCGGCAACTTCACCATGTGGACCGCGTTCGGTAGGTCGGTGAACACCTACTTCGTCCCGCTCCAGGAGGAGATCGGCGCGGAGAAGGTGGTCGACGTGGCCAAGCGCTTCGGCGTGCAGTTCCGCGACGGCGACGACGCCAACCGGGCGAACGACCCCGGCCAGGCCCACGAGTGGGGCGCCTTCACCCTCGGCGTCTCGGCCTCCACCCCACTGGACATCGCGAGCGCCTACGCCACCCTGGCCGCCGACGGGAAGTACTGCACGCCCACGCCGATCGAGAGCATCACCACCGCCGACGGCACCGAGATCGGCGCCGGTCAGCCGGACTGCACCACGGCGACCACCAAGGAGGTGGCCCGCAAGGCGCTCGACGCGGCCCGCTGCCCGGTCGGCGACCGGGCCCAGCTCGGCGACTGCGCCGGCGCGACGGCCCCGCAGGTGCGCGACGTGGTCGGCCACCCGGTCTTCGGCAAGACCGGCACCACCGACAACGACAAGACCGCCGCCCTGGTGGTCGGCACCCGCTCCCTGGTGGTGGCCGGCTACCTGGCCAACCCGGACTGGGCCGGCCACACCGACCGGATGTCGCACAGCATCGTCAACCCGGCGGTGTACGAGACGCTCGCCGACTACATGGAGGGCAGACCGGAGGAGGACTTCCCCACCCCGTGACCATGTCACTCCAGCCTGCGGCACATCCGCAGGCTGGAGATGTGGTCGTCGACCCGGGACAGGGCGGCCCGCACCGTCTCCACCGGCTGGAAGCCGCGAGCCCGGTAGAACCCGATCCCGGCCCGGTCCCCGAGGAACACCGACACCCACAGCTCGGTGCCACCCGCGGCCCCGATCTGCTCGGTGACCCGGTCCAGCAGCAGCGTGCCCAGCTCACCCTCCCGCACCGCGGCGTCCAGATAGACCCGGGACAGCTCGCCGGCCGCCGGACCGGTCATCCCGCCGCCGGCCACCCCCAGCACCAGGCCGTCCTCTTCGACGACCTGATAACCGAACCACCCCGGCGGCGCGGGCGCGATCTCCTTCGCCACCCGCTCCCTGCTGTAGAACTCGACGACGCTGCGCTCGATGTAACCGTCGGGCAGCAGCTCACGGTAGGCGTCCCGATACCCGCTGGAGCAGATCGCGGCGATGCGGGCCACATCGGCATCGACGGCGGGACGGACGACGGCGGTCAACGATGATCCAGGCACGCCCGCAACATTAGGCCGCGTTCAGCCGTACTCTCAATCGGTCAGCGACCTCCGTTGGCGGCCACGGTGAGGATCTCGGTGACCACGTGCTGGGCGGCGCCCGGCTTTCCGTGTGCCGCCGCCGCCTGAGCCATGGCGGCCCGCCGGTGCGGGTCGGCGAGCAGCCCGACGACCTCGGCGTGCAGCCGCCGCGGCACGGCCGAGTCACCGTCGAGCATCACGGCCGCGCCCTGTGCGGCCAGATGCCGGGCGGTGATGCGCTGCTCGTCCCCGGCCGACTGCGGGTACGGAATGAGCACGCAGACCTTGCCGAGGGCGGTCAGTTCGGCGACCGTCCCGGCGCCGCTGCGGGCCACCACCACGGTCGCGGCGGCGATCACGTCGGGCAGCTCCTCGTGGATGAACTCGACGAGCCGGTAGCGCTGCACCAGGTGCGGCGGCAGTTGCCCGGCGGCCTCCTGCATCTCCGCGTACCCGTGACTGCCGCACTGGTGCACGATCTGGCAGTGCGGCAGCAGGTCGGCCAGCGCTCCGATGAGCATCCGGTTGACCTGCTGGGCGCCGGTCGCGCCGCCGGTGACGAGCACGACCGGGAGGGCCGGGTCCAGCCCGTACGCCGCGAGGCCTTTCGCCGGATCGCCCTGGAGCATGGCCGAGCGCACCGGGTTGCCGGTGACCACGGCCCGCTGCCGGGCCGACTCCGGCAGGTGTTCGAGGGACGCCTCGTGGCTGAGCAGGATCCGGTTGGCGAACCGGGCCAGGATCCGGTTGGCCAGCCCGAGCGCGAGGGTCTGCTCGTGCATGAGGTAGGGCACCCGCAGGCAGCGCGCGGCGAGCCCGATCGGCACCGACACGTACCCGCCGGTGCTGAACACCACGGCGGGCCTGGTGCGGGCGACGGTGAACACGGCCTGGAGGATGCCGAGCGGGATCCGGAACGCGTCGACGACGTTGCGGGCCAGCTCACGCGGGTTCGGTGAGCGCCGCAGTTTGCCGGTGGTGACGGCTTTGAAAGGGATCCCGTTACGCTCCGCGATCCTGGCTTCGAGGCCGTCGGCGACCCCGACCCAGAGCAGCTCGGGTGCGGTGCCGGTTTCGGCGAGGCGGGCCTGGAGGGTATTGATCGTGGTGAGGGCAGGGTAGGTGTGCCCGCCGGTGCCACCACCGGTGACGATCATGCGGAACGACTGCAGGCGCTGGGTGCTGTAGAGAGACATCAGGCCGCCTACCCTATGCGACACCGCCGAGCATGGCACGGTGCAGGTCGGCCGGATTCAGGGGACTGAGCGGCCGGGCGGCCAGCCACGCCGCGCCGGCTGCCGGGTCCAGGCTCGTCCGCGGCTTCCGCCCGCGTTCCGACAAGACCTTCAGGACCCCGTCTCGTACGGGTGTGCCCGCCGCCAGCAGTCCGCCCGCGAGCACGACGGGCCCCGGTTCGGCCAGGTCGTCGAGGGTGCGCACGAGACAGCCGACGGCCTCCCTGACGATGGCCGTGGCGTGCGGGTCGTCGTCGCGGGCGGCCGCGCACACGACCGGCGCGAGCCCGTCGATCGCGGGGAACGGCAGCGCCTGCGCCCAGTAGACCAGGTCGTCGGCGCTGCCCACTCCGGCTCGCGCGGCGATCAGCGCGGCGAACGGCGTGTCCCAGTTCCGCACGGCGACGCGGACCGCCCGCAGCCCCAGCCACCGCCCGGATCCCTCGTCACCGAGCAGCCAGCCGAGCCCGTCGCTCGTCCGTACCACCTGATCGTCCTTGATCGCGGCAGCGATCGCGCCGGTCCCCGCGATGAGCACCGCCCCGCCCGGCGCGGCTGTGCCGGAGGCGAACGCGGTGACCGCGTCGCCGGCCACGGTGACCGGCCCGCCGATGCCGAGCGCCGCCCCGAAGGCGCAGGCCGCCGCGGGTCCCGCGATGCCGAGCGTGGCGGCCCGGACGAGTGCGGGGGAGCGCCCGCCGAGCGCTTGCCGGACGGCGGCGGCGACCTCGGCGGCGGCCCGTTCCGGCCCGTGGGCCAGCGGGTTGCCGGGCCCGGCCCGTCCACGGCCGACGATCTCGCCGTGGACGGTCGCGACCACGGCGCGTGACGAGGTGCCGCCCGCGTCGACTCCTGCCACCAGCTCCATGGCGGAAATCGAAACATAGGCAACAGTTATTGACTAGCCCTCTCGGTGGTCGTAATTTTCATCGGCAACAGCAATCGATGAAAAGGATGACCGACGTGACGGGTGAGAGCGGCGGACTGCTCGGACGACTGCGTATCGAGGGACCCGGCATGCCCGAGGCGCTCGCCAGGATCGCCGAGACGATCCTGGCCGACCCGGAGACGACCGCCCACCTGAGCATCGTCGACCTGGCCGAGCGTTCCGGGACCTCGACGGCGACGGTGACCCGGTTCAGCCGGACGCTCGGGTTCCGTGGCTACGCCAACCTGCGCGTGGCCGTCGCCACCGAGACCGGCCGGGCCGAGCAGGCCCGGTGGGACACCGACATCAGCGGCGACATCGCCCCCGGCGACGCGCTCACCGACGTGCTCGGGGTCGTCACCGCGGCCGACACCCGGGCCATCCAGGACACCGCGGCCGGCATCGACGTGGCCGCCGTCGAACGGGTCGCCGGCGCCATCGCCGCCGCCGGCCGGGTGGAGATCTTCGGCCTGGGCAGCAGCGGCACGTCGGCGCGGGAGATGGCGTTCCGGCTGGAGCGCATCCGCGTACCGGTGTGGCACCGCACCGACTCGCACACCGCGCTGACCAACGCCGCCCTGCTGGGGCCGGGTGACGTGGCGATCGGGCTGTCGCACTCCGGCCGCACCCGGGAGGTCATCGAGACCCTCGCCGAGGCCGCCGACCACGGCGCGCTCACCGTGGCGGTCACCAGTTTCAGCCGTTCACCGCTGGCCGAGGTGGCCGACGTCGTCTTCTCCACGGTCGTGCAGGAGACCACCTTCCGCCTGGCGGCTCTCTCCTCGGTGCACTCCCAGCTGCTGATCCTCGACCTGATCTACGTGGCCGTCGCCCAGCGCACCTACGAGCGCACCGCCGAAGCCCTCGAACTCACCGTCCGCGCGGTCGAGGCCCACCGCCTCCCCGAGAAGTCGCCCACGCGACGGCGGCCGCGCAGGCAGAACCCCTGATGAGGAGCGCACATGTCACATAGAAGGATCGCCGTCGCCGTCGCCACCGTGCTGAGCCTGGCCGCCTGTTCCGGCGGCGGCGGGAACAACGGCTCGGACGGATCGCCGCAGGGCGTCCCGGCTGTCCGCGGCGAAGGCAGGACGATCACCGTGTGGGTGATGGACGGTGACTACACCGACACCACCCTCCAGGCGATCAACAAGAAGTTCACCGAGGCCACGGGGGCCTCGGTGGACCTCCAGATCCAGCAGTGGGAAGGCATCACCACCAAGATCAGTACGGCGCTGTCGACCACCGGCACACCGGACATCCTCGACCTCGGCAACACGCAGGTGCCCGGCTTCGCGGCCAACGGCGGACTGCTCGACCTCACCCCGTACCAGAACGATCTGAAGCAGGGCCGGACCTGGCTGGCCGGTCTGGAGGATCCGGCCACGGTCGACGGCGCGCTCTACGCGGCGCCGGGCTTCGCCGGAGCGCGGGCGGTCATCTACAACAAGAAGACGTGGGCCGCCGCCGGCATCACGGCCGTGCCGAAGACGTACGCCGAACTCGCCGCCGCCCTCGACAAGATCAAGTCCGGGAACCCGGCCGCCGACTTCGCCCCGTTCTACCTGCCCGGCCAGTACTGGTTCGCCGGCCTGCAATTCCTCTGGGACGCGGGCGGCGAGATCGCCACCCACGAGGGCGGCACCTGGAAGGGCGGCTTCTCCACCCCGGCCGGGCAGAAAGGCCTGACCGAGTTCAAGACCTTCCAGAACACCTACTCCACGCCCGCGTCCCGGACCCTGGACACCATCACGCCCGACCAGACGCAGCTGTTCGCCGACGGCAAGACCTCCGCCATCCTGGCCACCAGCGGCTCGATCGGCCTGATCCAGAAGGCCAACCCGGCCATCAAGAGCGAGGACATCGGCACCTTCCCGTTCCCCGGCACCTCCGGAAAGACCCAGCCGGTCATGCTCGGCGGCTCCGACTGGGGCATCGCCGCCAAGAGCGACGCCCACGACCTGGCCCTGCAATGGGTGAAGATCGCCGCGAGCCCGGCCGTGCAGGACGAGTTCGTCTTCGGCACCGACGGCTGGATCCCGAACAGCACCGAGGGCATCCAGGCCGCCCAGGCCAAGGGCCTCACCGAACAGCAGCAGGGCTTCTTCGGCGGCGCCCTGTCCTCGAAGGCCACCCCCGCCGCCGCCCAGTGGCCCACCATCGAGGGCGACAAGAGCATCAACCAGGTGTTCTCCGCCGTCGCCTCCGGCGCCGAGACCCCCGAGGCCGCCGGCAAGGAGTTCGACGCCCACCTCGAAACCACCCTGGCCACCGGTCAGTGACCGCACGGCTCGACCGTAGGGACCTGGCCCCGCTGTGGCTGCTCAGCCCGGCGGGCCTGGTCCTGGCCGTGGTGACGCTCGCACCGATCGGCTTCCTGGTCTTCACCTCGTTCACCAGCTACAACCAGCGCACCCTGTTCACCGGCGTCTACACCTTCGTCGGCGCCGACCAGTACGCCGAACTGCTCGAAAGCCCGGCGTTCTGGGCCTCACTCGTCCGGACCGTGCTGTTCACCGCGGCGATGGTGGCCGGCAGCGTACTGATCGGCATGGGTGTCTCCCACCTGCTGACCCGCCTGGGCCGAGCATGGCGCTACACGGTGACCGTCGTCCTGATCGTCGCCTGGGCGATGCCCACCGTGGCGTCGTCGCTGGTCTGGAACTGGCTCTTCCAGCCCGGGTACGGCGTAGCCAACTGGATGCTCGCCCAGCTCCGGATCTTCGGCGACACCACCAGCCTGAACTGGGCACAGGACCCGGCACTGGCGTACGTCTCGATCTGGTTGTTGATCGTCTGGCAGGCGGTGCCGTTCATCGCCCTCACCCTGTACGCGGCCGAGACCCAGGTCCCGCACGAGTACAAGGAGGCGGCCCGCCTCGACGGCGCGAGCGAGTTCGCCGTCTACCGGATCGTGGTGCTGAACTTCCTGCGCCCGACCCTGCTGCTGGTGACCCTCCTGTCGGTGATCTGGGACTACAACGTGTTCAACCAGATCTGGCTGATCTCCCGGGGCGGCCCCGGTGACGCCACGTCGACACTGGGCGTCTACACGTACAAAACAGCCTTTGTCGGTTTCCAGATCGGACACGGCGCCGCCATCTCGGTGGTGACCACCGTGTTGCTGCTCGCCCTGACCGCCGTCTACATCCGTAACCTCCTGAGAGCGGGCGAGGACCTTTGAAGAACGCCGTCGCCGCCGTCTTCTGCCTGGTGTGGCTCTTCCCGGTCTACTGGATGGTCAACACCGCCCTCAAACCGCGCCCCGAGGTGATGACGCCGACCCCGCACTTCTGGCCGCACGAGCCGACCCTGAACAACTTCACCGCCGCCGTCACCCAACCGCAGTTCCTGACGAATCTCCGCAACAGTGTCGTCGTGGTCGCGGCGACCGTGCTGGCGTCCATCGTGCTCGGCATCTTCGCGGCGGCCGCGCTGTCGAGGTTCCGGTTCCCCGGCCGCCGGGCGGTCATGGTCGTGATCCTGGCGGTGCAGATGCTTCCGGCCACCGCCATGCTCATCCCGCTGTTCACCATGTTCAACAGCCTCGACCTGCTCGGCACGTACCTCGCCCTGATCCTCGCCTACGTGGCGACCGTGCTGCCGTTCTCGATCTGGGTGATGCGAGGCTTCTTCGTCGCCATCCCGGCCGAGGTGGAGGAGGCCGCCCAGATCGACGGCGCGGGCACCTGGCGGATCCTGGTCAGCGTTCTGTTCCCGCTGGTCGCGCCGGGCGTGATCGCCACCGGCATCTTCGCGTTCATCGCCGCGTGGAACGACTACCTGATCGCCTACACGTTCATGCAGGACGAGAGCCGCTACACGCTGCCGGTCTGGCTGGCCTCGTTCACCAACCCGCACACCGGCACCGACTTCGGCGCGCAGATGGCCGCTTCGGTGCTCTTCTCCGTACCGGTGATCGTGTTCTTCCTGCTCATCCAGCGCAACCTGGTCGCCGGCATGTCCGCCGGCGCCGTGAAGGGCTGAGTCCGTTGCTCCTTCCCCGTCCGCTCACCGCCGTCCCCGGTCAGGGCGAGTTCGTCCTCGACCACCGCACCACCCTCGGCGCCCCGGCTTCACTGGCCGGCGTTCTCGCCTCGTTGCGGGCGGCGCTGCGCCCGGCCACCGGGCTGCCGCTGCGCGAGGCCGAGCCGGCCGGCATCACGCTCGCCCTCGACGGCACCCTCGGCGCCGAGGCCTACCGGCTGCGGGTCACCGCCGAATCGGTCACCGTCACCGGCGGAGCGCCGGCCGGCGTCTTCCACGGCTGCCAGGCGTTGCTCCAGCTGCTGCCGCCGGCCATCCACCGAAAGGCCGCGGTGGCCGGCGTCCGATGGTCGCTTCCGGCGATTCAGGTGTACGACCACCCGCGCTTCCCCTGGCGCGGCCTGATGCTGGACGTGGCCCGGCACTTCCTGCCCAAGCACGAGGTGCTGCGGATCATCGACCTGATGGCCCTGCACCGCCTCAACACCCTGCACCTGCACCTCACCGACGACCAGGGCTGGCGGGTCGAGATCCGCCGCTACCCCCGCCTGACCGAGGTCGGGTCGTGGCGGCGGGAGAGCCAGGTCGGCGCGTCCGGCGGCCGGCCCGACGGTCGCCCGCACGGCGGCCACTACACCCAGGACGACATCCGGGAGATCGTCGCCTACGCGGCCGAACGGTTCGTCACCGTGGTCCCGGAGATCGAAACCCCGGGTCATGTGCAGGCCGCGCTGGCCGCCTACCCGTCACTGGGGGTGACCGGCGAGCCGCTGGAGGTGTGGACCCGCTGGGGCGTCAACCGCAACGTCCTCAACGCCGAGGAGTCCACGGTCGCGTTCTTCACCGGCGTCCTCGACGAGATCATGGACCTGTTCCCGTCCCACCACATCGGCGTGGGCGGCGACGAATGCCCGCAGGACCAGTGGCTGGCCGACCCGCGCAGCCGCCAGCGGATGGCCGAACTGGGCGTCACCGACCTGCGGGCCTGGTTCGTGGGCCGGCTGGGCGCCCACCTCACCGCCGCCGGCCGCCGCCCCTTCGGCTGGGACGAACTCCTCGAAGGCGACCCGGTCCCCGGCGCCGTGATCGCCTCCTGGCGCGGCACCGCCGGCGCGGTGACCGCCGCCCGCCGCGGCCACGACGTGGTCTCCTGCCCCGACGACATGGTCTACCTCGACTACCGCCAGTCGGAGCTGCCGACCGAGCCGATCCCGGTCTCCATCCCCCTGACCGTGCGCGACGTCTACGCCTTCGACCCGGTCCCACCCGCCCTGACCGCCGACGAGGCCCGCCACATCCTCGGCGGCCAGGCCAACCTGTGGACCGAACACGCCGACTCCCCGCGAACCGTCGACTACCTGCTCTTCCCCCGCCTGTGCGCGGTGGCCGAGGCCCTGTGGAGCCCACCCGGCGGCGACTACGCGGACTTCGACCGCCGCCTCACCCACCACCGTCAACGCCTGACCGCCTTCGGCGTCGAACACCGCCACCCCGACGGCCCCCACCCTTGGCAACAACGCCCCGGCATCCCGGGCCGCCCAGCCACCCGCGAACAACGAGCCGCCCACATAGCCCGCCTGGTCGCGGCCTTCCAAAACCCATGATCCCCGGTACGCCGACGCGCCCGCCCCGGGACAGCGCTCAGGACCCACGGCTCATCCCTCGGCCACAGCAGCATCCCCCCGACGTGGCTGTCCGACACGCTGGGCGTCCCCGGCCGCGGGTGCAGCCGCGTCGCCGTGCGCGCGAACGCCCCGATGCCCCCGAACGTCGGCTCAGGCTCCGCCCCCTGAAGCGGCGACCCGACGGCCGGTTGCGGGCCGGCCTGGACAAGTAGGTCGAGACATGGGCGAGTCCTGGAAAGGCTGCCGGCGTCTCAACCATCCCGGGGGCGCCCGGCGTTATGGATAGCGAGAGGGGTGATGCATGGGCGAGGTCGACGACGACTTCCGTGAGTTCGTGGTGTGCCGGTCGCCGGCGTTGTCCCGGGTCGCCTACCTGCTAACCGGGGATCATCACCTTGCCGAAGATCTCCTGCAGGCCGCTCTGGCCAGGGCCTTTCCGCGCTGGCGGCGGATCCGCGACGGAGATCCGGCGGCCTATGTCCGGCGGGTCATGTACCACCAGCACATCTCGTGGTGGCGGCGCCGGCGGGTGGTCGAGGTCCAGGGGTGGGAGGGGCTGGATCCGGCGGGGGCCGATTCGTCCGAAGCGAGCGCGTTGCGGCTGACGCTTGCGGCGGCGTTGCGCCGGCTGACCCCGCGTCAGCGGGCTGTGCTCGTCCTGCGGTTCTACGAGGATCTCACTGAGGCGCAGGTGGCCAGTGAACTGGGGCTCAGCGTGGGCACGGTCAAACGGCACGGGCACGACGGCCTGAGCCGGCTGCGGACGATCGCGCCGGAGCTCATCGAGGCGGCGACGGACCGGGCGGAATCGGATGTCAGCACAGAGTGGAGGGTCGGATGACAGCGCGACTGCGGGAGGTGATGCGGGCGGCGGCGCAGGACGTCCCCACGTACGCCGTCCATGACCAGGCCCGGGCGGCAGCGCGGCGTACCCGCCGGCGGACGCTGGCCGCGACGGCGGCCGTCGCGGTGATCGGCGTGCTGCTGGTGCTGTGGAGCCCGATCAGTCAGGCGCCGGGACCGGACCGGGCCGCGGAGCAGCCCGCCGCGCTGCCCGACCGCATTGGTGTGCCGCCACCCGGGACGCTCCGTGTCACCGACCGACCGCGGCTCGAGCAGGCGGCCGTGCTGTTCAGCGGCGGCTACTCCGCCGGAACGTGCCCGTTCGTCGACGAGTGTGATGCGCTGACACTCGTCGACGCGCACACCGACCGGTACCGCATCTTTCTCACCAGCATCCCGGAGGCCCCGGCAGGGCAGGAGGTCGTCCTGGCGGCCGACGGACGTCGTGTCGCCCACTCGGGCGGCTACATCGACGACCCGTATGTCAGGATCATCGATCTCCGTACCGGGCTGACCCGGGACGTGCCGAGCGCGATCAAAGGAAGCGGCGGGTCCTTTCCGGTCAGCTGGTCGCGGGATGGGCGGTGGATCGCCGTGCGGGACGCGATCAGTGCGGACCAGGACGGCGTCCCCGAGTCGATACTGTCCATCGTCGACCTCGACAGCGGACAGTGGCGAAGACTCGCCTCCGGCCCGACGATGGACGGTTTCAGCGTCGCGTTCGCACCGGACGGGCGGCGGTTCGCCTACCAGGTCGCGGGGACAGTCACCGTCGCCGCACTGGACGGCTCGACGGCCGGCACGTCGTTCAGCGTATCGGACGATCAGGCGCTCGGCGGCAAAGGCGCGTGGACGCCCGACGGCCGGTCGCTGACGATCGTTGAGCGGCAGGGAGCTGACTGGACGCTGCGATACGTCGATCCCGTGACCGGCGCCGCGACGGGTGGCCCGGCGACCCCGGCCGTCACCGGGAGGACGGGGATCCGGCTGCTCGCCTGGCGCGACGACGGGTCCGCGCTCATCGCCGCATTCGAGCCGAGTCCGAATTCACCCACCCGTTTCGACAAGTCGTTGTCGCTGGACGAGCGGACCTACTACGGCGAGGTGCACCGCGTCGACCTGCTCGCCCTGACCCCGGGCGGCGCCGCGCCGACGACGGTGCTGTCGTCCGAGGACGGGGTGCGGGCCATCGACGTCGCCGACGACATCGCCGTCACCGGGCGGATGCGGGAAGGCAACCCACCGAACGGGTTCGGCCCGCGATTCTGGTTCTGGACCGGTTTGGTGACGGTCATCGGGGCGTCCGTCTTCCTGTTCCGGCGACGCTGGGAGATCCTGTTCGGTCCATCGCGGTGGCAGTTCGAACTGGTCCGCCGCATCCGCTGAGCTTGGATGTCGTACGAGAGCACCGCGCACCCCGACGCAACCCGGCAGCGGCCCGTCCGCGCCGGCGTGATCCGGGTGCGTGGGCCGTGCGCGGTGACTCTCGCGCGCCCGTTGATCGTGACCTTGCTGTCAATCTTGATGCCACCGGATCTTCCCGGCCGACATGGCTTTGGAGTAGGACGGCTCAGTCCGGCTGGCGATGGCGCTTGTAGACGAGCCGTCAGAGGGTGGTTCGGGATCGTTCGGGTTGATATATGCGTTGGGTCCGTTTGGAGATCGTTCTGCGGGTTCGCTCCATGACCTGCTGCGCTGCCAGACGAGGGAGAAGGCCGGCAGCTGGGAGGATCCGAGCGCGGTCGCGGTGGACACCCAGTCGGTCCGGGCGGCGAACCACGTCCCCGCCGCCACGACCGGCAAGGATGCGGGTAAGCGGGTGCCGGGCCGCAAACGCGGCCTGGCCGTGGACGCCCTTGGCCTGATCATCGCCGTGGTCGTGACCGCGGCGTCGGTCACCGACAACGCGATCGGCATCCGACTACTGGACAAGATCGCCGAACACACCCCGACGGTGACCATGGCCTGGGTCGACGCCGGGTTCAAGCAGAACGTCGCCGCGCACGGCGCCGTGCTGGGCATCGACGTCGAGGCCGTCAAACGCACCGACACCCAGCCCGGGTTCGTGCCGGTCAAGAAACGCTGGATCGTCGAGCAGGTATACGGCACCCTGATGCTGCACCGCCGCCTGGCCCGCGAATACGAGAGCCGCCCCGAATCGTCGGCGTCACGCACGCTCTGGGCGTCGATGGCCGGCATGGTCGCCGGCTGACCGGAACCAGCACCCCGACCTGGCGCAACGCGTAAGGCCCAGCCGGTGCACCTCGACACCATCCTCGGCCTGATCACCGAACGCGAGACCACTGCCGCCGCGACCGCGGGACGGCTCCGCGAGCAGATCACCCTGCTGCAGACGGAACTGAGCCGCATCGATCGTGAGCTGGCCGATCTGGCGACCACCCGCACCATGCTGCAGCACCTCGCCGCGACCGAGTTCACCGCCGACGACCCCACCATCGTCAGCTCTGCCTACCAGCAGATCCTCGCGGTCCTGGGCACCGCGACCGCCGGCATGCGGGCCAAAGACGTGGTTCTGGCCCTCATCTCGTGATCGCATCTGACCCCGGGCGTCTCTGATCAGGGGCTCAGAAGGACCCGCTTGCGGAGGAGATCGAAACCGGCTCGGCCATACATTTGCCGTTTGAGCATTTTGATGCGGTTCACGTTGCCCTCGACCGGTCCGGAGCTGTGGTCGAGGGTCAGACCGTTGACGACCGCGTCGTAGTCGCGGATCAAGCCGTTGGCGAAGGAGTGCAGGTCGGGCTGGTCGTCCGCGCGGACCTCAGCGATCCACTGGGCGAGGTTCTGGCCTTGACGCCGGACGAGCATGGTCGCGAACGTAGCGACGTGGGCGGCCAACTGATCCAGGTGCGGACAACGGCTGCGGAGGTTGGCGAAGGTGGCCTGATCCTCGGCGGTGAGGGCATCCGGGTGTTGCAGGACCCACGAGACGATCTGTTTGGTCTTGACCGGTTTCGGGAGGGCCGGAGGTGGTGGCTTCTCCTGCTGCCAGGGCCGCAGCCAGTCACGCAGGGTGCTGTAGCCACCGGTGTAGCCCAGCGCCTTGATCTCCTGGTGCAGGACGGTGATGGTGGTGCAACCGCCGGTCCAGCGCTTCCGCAGGTGGTCGGCGTAGGCGTCGACCTTGCTGAGCCGGGATCCTGGGCCGTACTGCGTGAGCAGGTCCTCGACCTGTTCAGCACGTAGGTAGCGACGCACGGTTTCTCGGGCCAGGCTGGTCTCCCGCACGATCGCTTTGATGCTCTTGCCGACGGCATGTAGTTCTTGAACCTGCTGGTAGTGGAGCCGGGTTCGGGCAGCAGCGCGTCCTTCAAGACGCGTCGGCGCTGGCTGGCCCGCGGCTTCGGTGGCTGCGGGCGGGTGGTGCCTGGTGCCCGCGAGGCAGCGTGGATGGCGGGCGACGGTCTTCTCGACGTATCCGGCCAGGTTGTGCAGCAGGTGCCATCGGTCGGCGACCTGCACCGCGGCCGGTGCGTGGGCTCGGACGGCTTCGGCGTAGGCGCCTGCCCGGTCACGGCAAACTACTTCGACACCGGGATGTTGCTGCAGCCAGGCGCCGACGGTGTCGACGTCGCGTCCCGGGAGCACGTCGATCGGGCGGTGCGTCGCCATGTCGATCAGCACGGTGCCGTAGCGGTGCCCGCGGCGCAGAGCGAAGTCGTCGATTCCCAGGACCTTCACCTCTGACGCAGGCGGTGCGGGGATTCGCCGGATGACCCGCAGCATCGCAGTCCGGCCGACCCGCATCCCGAGCCGGACGGCCAGCCGAGTGCCGGCACGACCGGCCAGGGCCAGCCCAATCTCCTGAAGCGCGTCCGTGGCCGGCTGGCTGCGTCGGGCGTATCGGCTGGTCAAACCTGGCACCTGCTCGACGAACGTCACCGCCGAACAGCCCGCTGACGAGCAGAAGAACCTGCGGACCTGGAGTTGCAGCACCAGCCGCCGGCCACCGAACACGGCGTCCGCGATCCGCCTGGTGTAGCGGCTGTGCACCCGGTCGGCGCGGTGGCCGCACGCCAAGCAACGAGCCTCCGACGTCCGAGCATGCGCCTCAACCAGGAGATATCCGGGCAAGGTCCGGAGCCGGTCAACAATCACGCCATCCAGATGCGGGAACAACGCCCCAAGATCAAACTCGGCACGCCCGCACGAAGATACACAGTGGATCAAGCGCGACGGGGGTTAGATGCGATCACGAGATGAGGGTCAGAACCAAAGACGTCTGCCTCGCCCTCGACATCGAGCCCTTACCGAAGAACGTCGAAGGCGCCCGCGCGAAGTTGAAATGCCTGGTAAACCGCGGAATCGTGACGGAGAAGCAGCCCGGAATCTTCGCCCTGATCCAGAAACGGAGCTAACCTCCCGGAACGCCCTCTGAATACGGCTCCGGGTCTCGTGCCAGTGTCTCCCACGTCACCGGCGTCTGCGCGCGTCCTGCTTATTCCAGATGGAGTAGCCGCCCTCCCCGTACTGTTCGACAGCCTTGGCGTGCGCCTCTTCAAGTGATGTCGCGAAGACTCGAAGGTCAAGCACCGGCTGGCCATCTACGATCTTCTTTCCTACGTACTCTCGAACCATCCCACGAGCGCCAGATTGCGCATCGGCCTGAGTAAATCCATCATGCTCTGATCCGTTACTCACAGCACACTCCATCTCGTATCAGGCAGCCGTCACGACGACAACCTATACAACTAGCGCATTGTGATGCTGATCTATTCACTGGCAGCCGGATCGCGCTCACGATCTCCCGCAGATCATGCTCACCCGTGCGGCCCGCTACCGAACACGTCGCGACCGCCAGGCCTCCAGGAACGGGCCCAGCAACGCCCACTGCTCATCGGTGACGTCACTCGGATACGGCTTTCGATCTCCCATGAGCGGCCAACGCCGCAGCTACCAGCACCGTTGTGACCAGGATTCATCTCTCGCGCCATCGAGTGATCACTATCTACCGCGAACCCGCAGAACGATCTCCAAACGGACCCGACGCATAGATCAACCCACCGCCCCAAAGCCACGTGGGCGGTGGGTTCCTCGCGCCTCAGTTGGACCAGGTGTAACCGGCCAGGGCCTCACCCGGGCCAGCGAGGACGGCCGCGATGGTGGCGAGCAGAAATGTCGTGACGGTCAGGACCACAGTTCGCAGACGCACAATGATCTCCCCACATGAGGTGAACGTGCCTGTTCGAGCCGAGAGTACCGACTGTCGTCGACATAGGCGTCCCTCAGCCGGCGTCGTCCAGCGTGACGCAACTGCGTGCCGGGCTGCTCGCCCACGCCACTTGCAGGGCCGGGTGCCGCGCCAGCCGTTGCTCGACGGCTCGGATGGCGCGGTCCCGTTGCGGGCCGGGCGCGCTGAAGTTCAGGCCGGTGTCCGCAGGGACGGGCCGGCCGAGGTCGGCCAGTCGGGGCGTGTCCGGGAAGACCATGTCCAGGTTGACCTGCCAGATTTCCGGCTGGTACCGGTCTTTGTCGATCCACGTATCCCGAACGTCGACGGTGAACTGCCGGGTGAAGGTCAAACTGGGCAGTCGGTCGTTCCAGCTGTACCGGCCCCATTGCACCATGAAGCCGTCGACGTCGTTCTCCACCGGTTCCAGACCGTGGACCGGCAGCGCCAGGAACTCGGTGAACGCCTGCCATGCCGCCGCGACGTCGTGCACATGGTCAGGATCGACGCCGTGCCGGCGGAGCAGACCGGCCAGCATCTGCGCCGTGTCACGCCACGGGAGTCCCACGGCGGGCAACGCTACCGGAGGCGATCCTTACCGGATCGTCAACGCAGTAATGAGAGCCAGGTGGGGCACGTCGGGAGCAGGGTGGCGGATCGACACCACAATCACGCCCCGGCTCGGGTCGGTTGGGGTGACCCGGTCACGTCGTACCGATGGGTCTTCGACAAGCCTACGGCCCGTCGGTGCTGGGAAGCGGCTGAGGGCGGTTCAGCTGGTTCACAGGGGGCATCTCACAGGATCGGCGCATGTCGCTACGTCGATTCTTTGCGGCCACCTGCGTGGTGTTCGTTGTCGGTGAGGTGGTGCTCCGGCTGTCCTGGATCGCCGGTGGCCGTTGGGGGTACACCGCCTGTGACCGGACCGACCTCGGAGATCAGCCGGCCGGCGGGTGTGGCGCTGACCAGGTGGTCGCGGTGCCGTTCGGGGCGGGGTGGGGCGCGCTCGGCCTCTGCGTTGTGCTTGCGGTGGTCATCGCGTACGCGGATCGGTTGAAGCCTGCCGTGACCTGGGTGGCGGCCGTGATTCTGCTTGTCCTGGCTTTTCCGCTGCATCTGCTCTTCGAGATTCCGGCGGGAGTCGCGGGGCATCCCACGGACTGGCGGGATATCGGTGGCCGGGTCGTGTTGCTGGCCGGTGGCATCGCCTTCGCCGGGTTGGCGAACGCGGTGGGGCCGCCGCGCGGCCCGGCGCCGACCGGGTTCCGGCGGGTGCCGGGGTGGGCGCGGCGCTGGGCCTACGTGGCGGTGGCGCTGCCGGTCGTGGGCTGGGCCGTGCCGCACGGGCTGTGGGTGCTCGGGGTGCCGTTCGGGATCTCCGAGCAGACGCTGCGCGGCGCCGACGGGGACCTGTCGACGGCGACCGGGGTGGCGATCACCGTGGTGCCGCCCCTGGCGGGACTGCTCGTGCTCGGGCTGGTGCAGCGGTGGGGGCAGCGGTTTCCGCGGTGGGTGCCGGGGCTGGGCGGTCGGCGGGTTCCGCGGCTGCTGGCGGTGCTGCCCGCCGGAACCGTGGCGATCACTCTGGCGACCTACGGCGTGTTGAGTTTCGGGGTGTTCGCCGGGCAGGTGCTGGACGGGGAGCAGAGTTGGGCGCAGGTCCGGGACGGCTGGGCGACGGTCGCCACGTTGCTGGTCTTTCTCGGCTGGGGCGTGGCCGTGGGCGTGACGACCGCCGGATATGTCGTGGCGACCCGCGGGCCGGCCGACGGATAGTGCCGAGAAGAACCACGGCCGGACGTCCGCTATCTGCGGCGAATGAGACGGTCCGAAGGGCCGGATTGCATCCTCCCGCTACGATAGTCGGTGTGACGGAACCGCAGCTTGCTTGCCCACTATGTCGCGGAACGGATTTCCGGCAGGAGGAGTCTCGTCAAGACAGTCGGTGGGGATTCACCAGTCATCGCATGACATTGATGATCTGTGTCCGTTGTCGCTATGTCCTCCACTTTTACGACAAGAACAGCATCTTCGACTTCGACTGATCGCTGAGCAGCGTCTCGGCGACGTGACGATGTTGCCTGTCAAACCCTCGGATGGCCTAGCGGTGCAGGCTCGAATCGAGTGAGAACAGCTGCTCCTCCAGCGTGGGAAAGGCTGCTTCCGAGCGTGTCCAACTGATCATCCTCAAGAGCCAGGATGTGTTCACGCGCTCGTGCTCCGGCTGGAGAGTTCAGCCTGGAAAGCGGCGATCAGGTCGTCGAAATCCTCTGCGGTCGCGCCGTCGAGAATGCTCATCATTCGCAGTCGCCGCTCGAATTTGTTGCTCACTCTTCGCATGGTGTTCCGGTGAGGCGAGAACGTTCCGGACAGTTCCTGCCGGACACCGATGGGTCGCGACGGAAGCCATTTGCCAAGCGATGGTGTCGTCAGGTTCGGTCGGTGCGGCGGGCGTAGGCGCGGGCGGCGCGGGCGCGGTCGCCGCAGCGGACGGAGCACCAGTGGCGGCGGCCGGTGCGCAGCAGGTAGCGGACGCACGGGCTGGAGTCGCAGGCGGTCAGGCGGGCCGCGTCGGCGCCGGTGAGCAGGTCGGCGGCGGAGGCCGCCAGTACTCCGAGGGCGTGGTCGACGGCCTGGTCGGTCGGGTGCGGCGCGGCCCGGTGCAGGCCGGCGGCCGGGTCCCACCGTAGTTCGGCGGCGGTCGGGACCCGGGTGAGGGCCGTGTTGATCGCGGCCAGTGATCCGGCCGGCGGCTCGGTGCCCTGGAGGTGGGCCGCGAACAGTTCCCTGATCCGCTCCCGTAGGGCCCGCAGCCGGCCCGCGCAGATCTCGTGCAGGGCGGTGCCGGCCGGGGCCAGGTCCCGTTCGGTCAGCCAGCGGGTCGCGTCCTCCGGGGTGCCGAGCAGGTCGACGGCCTGGCCGGCGGGCATCGAGAGCCGGCTGTTGGCGAGGTCGAGACCGGGGTAGCGGTCGGCGCCGGGCGCTGCGGGAATCACGAGCCTCACGGTACAGCTTGCGTTTATCCGTGACAAACGGCTAGCTTCACGGATGACGGCCCTTCTATCCGTGAGGTTTCCATGTCAGAGGTCATCCCTGTCCAGGCCTTCGGCGGCCCGACCGCCCTGTTCGAGTACGGCGGCCTGCGCCTGCTCACCGACCCCACCTTCGACGAGCCGGGCAGCTACACCTCGCCCAGCGGCACCACCCTGACCAAGCTGGCCCCGCCCGCGGCCTCGCCGGACTCCCTCGGCCGGATCGACGTGGTGCTGCTCTCGCACGATCAGCACGCCGACAACCTGGACGACTCCGGCCGCGCCCTGCTCGCCGGCGTTCCGCTCACCCTCACCACGGTCAGCGGCGCGGAACGGCTCGGCGGCACCGCCCGCGGTCTCGCCCCGTGGGAGTCCGTCCAGGTCGGCGCGGTGACGATCACCGGTGTCCCGGCCCGGCACGGCCCGGCCGGGTGCGAGCCGATCACCGGTGAGGTGACCGGATTCGTGTTGACCGGTGCCGGATTGCCGTCGGTCTACGTCAGCGGCGACAACGCCGCCCTGGAGTTGGTCGAACAGGTCGCCGAGCGGTTCGGGCCGATCGACACGGCGCTGCTGTTCGCCGGGGCGGTGCGGACTCCGCTGTTCGACGGGGCGCTGCTCACCCTCGACAGCGAGCAGGCCGCCGAGGCCGCTCGGATCCTCGGCGCGCGACGGATCGTCCTGGTGCACTTCAACAGCTGGGCGCACTTCACCGAGGGCCGCGACGCCCTGGTCAAGGCGTTCACCGCGGCCGGCCTCATCGACCGGGTGCAGCTCGACTGATTCCGGCGGCGGAGTGGCGGGCTGGCCTCGTCGCCGGATGCAGTCGGACTGACAGGGCCTCATCGGCCGGGTTCGGCTGGAACGGCCCGGCGGTGGGCGCGCAGGCCGGTCCGGAGCAGGGCCGCGGACAGGACGATCAAGACCGGTTCGAGTACGAAGGCCGCGCTCAGCCCGTACCGATCAGCGAGAGTGCCGAGCAGGAAGGGCGACGCCGCCGTGACCAGGCCGAGCGCCACCTGGGATCGCGCGTTGGCGGTGTCGCCCTGGCCGGGCGCGGCGTCCAGGGTGAGGCCGACGGCCAGCGGGTACAGGTTGGCGACGCCGGCGCCGCACAGGAACAGGCCCGCGATGGCCGGAGCCGGGTGGTCGGCGAGCCAGAACATCAGGAACGCGCCGCCGGTCAGCGCCAGCGACGCGTACAGAAGGGGAATGCTTCGCCCGGGACGGCGGGTGACCGCCGCGCCCAGCGTGCGCCCGATCAGGATGCCGAGGTAGTTGGCGCTCAGCGCGGTGCCGGCGGCCGCCGCGGACAGGCCGGTGGTGAGCAGCATCTGCGGGCCGAAGTAGACCAGGCAGAACTCGATGGCCGCGCTCATCGCGGTCAGCACGGCGAAGAGCCAGGCTGCCGGTGGTAGGCGGCCGGGCTCCTCGCCGGACCGGTGTCGCGCCGTGGCCGGCAGCGTGGTGCCGCGACAGCGCAGGTAGAGCGCCAGCAGGCAGACAGCCGGCAGGGCGAACGCCACCCGCCAGCCGAGGGCGCCGGCCGCCAGCGCGCCGAGGATCAGTGGCGCGAACACGGCGGACGCGCCCGCGCCGATGTTGGCCTCGGTCAGCGCCTGGTCGCGGCGGCTGCCGTGCCGGTCGGAGAGGATCGCCTGGGTCACGGCGACCAGGGCGGCGCCGCCCACGCCGAACAGGACGGCGGCGGACAGCGTGACCGGCACGCCCCGGCCCAGGGTGAACATCGCCGCCGCGACCGTGTTGATCGCGGCTGAGCCCCAGAGCAGCACGGCGCGGGGCAGACGGTGGGCCGCGAAGGCGAACCCGGCGCCGGCGGCCGCGGAGCCCAGGGACCAGAGCACCGAGTAGAAGCCGAGCAGTGTGTACGAGAACCCGAGCTCGTCGCGGAGCAGGGTGACGGCGGGGCCGAACGCGTACAGCCAGAAGGTGAAGGAGCCGAGCACGGCGTAGGAGAGGACGGTCGGCGCGTCCCGCTCGAAGGTTGTGTAACGATACACAAGTAGAGTCTGCGGCATGGCACGCGATTCCGGCAACTCCAAACGACGACCGACCATGGGCGAGGTCGCCCGGGCCGCCGGGGTGTCACCCATGTCGGTGTCGTACACGTACTCCCAACCGGAACGGGTCTCCGCCGAGACCGCCGAGAAGGTGCGCGCCGCCGCCCGGCAGCTCGGCTATCCCGGCCCGCACCCGGCCGCCCGGTCGCTGCGCCGCGGGCGGGTCGGCTCGCTCGGCGTGGTGCTCGGCGAGCGGTTGAGCTACGCGTTCGACGATCCGCAGGCGGCCCGCTTCCTGGCCGGGGTGTCCGATGTGTGCGCCGCGGAAGGGGTGGGTCTCACCCTGGTCCCGGTGACCGGCGCCGCCAGCGACGCGCAGCGGGTCGCGCAGGCCGCCGTGGACGGGTTCGTCGTCTGGACGACCAGCGACGACGACCCGATCCTGGACGCGGTCACCGGCACCGGCCTGCCCGCGATCATCCACGCCGGACCGGAACGCCCCGGCCTGCCGGCGATCGGCGCCGACGACCGTGCGGCGGCCGTGGCGATCGGCCGGGTAGCGTTCACGGCGGCCCGGCGGCCGGTCGTGCTCGGGTTCCCGCTCGACCGCGACCGCGCCCGGCAGCTGCTCACCGGTGACCGGGTCGGGGAGATCCGCTACCACGTCACGCGCCGGCGCTGGGAGGGCTTCCGGGAGGCCTGGGGCCACGCGGCCGTCGACCTGAGGCTGGCGGCGTGCCCCGTCAACCACACCGCCGAGGGTGAGGCGTTCGCGGCCGAGCTGTTCCGCGCCGCCGACCCGCCGGACGCGATCGCCGCGATGAGTGACGAGCTGGCTCTCGGGGCGCTGCGGGCGGCGGCGAGCGCGGGTCTGCGGGTGCCCGCCGATGTGGCGGTGACCGGTTGGGACGACAGCGACGCGGCCGCGCCGGCGGGTCTCACCACGGTGGCGCAGTCGCTGCGTGACCAGGGCGCCGACTGCGCGCGGGCGGCGCTGGGGCAGGCCCCGCGGACCTCCTGCCGTGACGCGTGGCGGGTGGTCGCCCGCGCGACCACCCGGCCGTAGGGGCCGCGGTCAGTGGATGGGGCGGCCGTGGGCGTCGGGGACGCCGGACTTGCGGTAGAAGTAGGTGTTGATCTGGTCGCGCCACTCGTCGGCGCTGCGCTGCTGTTCGTCGAGGCGTTCGGTGACGCGGGCGTGCAGGGCGGGGTCGACCAGACCGGCCGCCTCCTGCCAGCGGTCGCGCATGGCGCTGACCCGGTGGGCGCCCGCGAAGTGGGTGTCGTAGATGTGCTGGATCACCGTGACGCCGCTGTGCAGGACGTGGCCGTACGGCACGTGGTGGAAGAAGAGCAGCAGCTCGTCGGGGCAGGTGGCGAGTGACTCGTAACGGTCGGCCCACGCGGGCGGGTACTGGGCGGTGAAGCCGGTCCCGGTGGCGACGGTCCGGTCCACGCCGACGCCGTCGCGGTCGGCGAAGTGGTAGGTGCCCCACGGTGTGTACTCGTAGCCGTCCACGTCGGGGCCGTAGTGGTGGCCGGGGCGGACCATGAAGCCGGCGCCCAGCGGGGCGGTGTACTGCTCGTAGGTCTGCCAGGACTCGTCCATCAGGTCGTGCAGGATGTCACGCAGCTCCGAAGCGGCTCCGGGGAAGGTCAGGTCGATCCACTCGTCGAGGATCGCGATCGGGTCGCGGGCGGGGTTCCAGGCGAGACGGCCCACCGCGTACAGGTTGGCCTGGGCCAGGGGGTGGCCGGTCCAGAACGGGTCGTCGCCGGCGTTCGAGACGGCGGCCAGCCCGGACACGTGACCGGCGACCGCCCGCAGCACCTCGCTCCACATCGGCGGCAGGTAGCAGACGTGCCGCTGCTGGCCGGTGTACTCACCGGTGACCTGCAACTCCACGGCCAGGCGGGTGGACGGCATGCCGAGCAGCACCGGGGAGATCGGCTCGCGCGTCTGGAAGTCCATCGGACCGTGCTTGACCTGGAGGATCACGTTGTCCCGGAACGCGCCGTCCAGGCCCGCGAAGTGGTCGTGGGCGGCCCGCGCGCGATCGGTGGAGCGGTCCCGCCAGTCCTGCCGGTGGTTGTAGACGAAGGCCCGCCAGTGGACCACCCCGCCGTACGGCTCCAGGGCCTCGGCCAGCATGTTGGCCCCGTCGGCGTGGCTGCGGCCGTAGGTGAACGGGCCGGGCTGCCCCTCCGAGTCGGCTTTCACCAGGTAACCGCCGAGGTCGGGGACCGCCTCGTGGACCCGTGCCGTGGTGCTCTTCCACCAGGCGCGGACGGCCTCGTCGGCGGGGTCGGCGGTGGACAGGTCGCCGAGGATCACGGGGGCCGCGAAGTTGACCGACAGGTGGACGCGGATCCCGTACACCCGAAAGGTTGAAGCGAGAGCCGCGACCTCGGTGAGCCGATCGGTGAGCAGACGGGTCTCGGTGGTGTGGACGTTGACGTTGTTGATCGCGACGGCGTTGACGCCGGAGGCGGCGAGCAGCCGGGCGTAGTCGCGGACCCGGCCGAGATCGCACGGCCGCCCGTCGTGCCAGAAGAGCGAGCCGCCGGAGTAGCCGCGCTCGACCTGGCCCATCACCGGGTGCACGTCGATGTTGTCCCAGTGGTCGAGCATGCGGCGGGCCAGCGCGGGCACGTGCCGTTCGTCGGCGAGGGCCGCATCGAAGGCGCGTTCGCCACGCCGGGCCACCTCGAAGAAGCCGTTGAGCAGGCCCGATGGCCCGTCGGCGCTGATCACCGTGGCGTCGCCGCGGCGTCCCAGCCGAAAACCCTCGCCGCCCGGGCCGGCGATCGACAGGATCAGCTCCGCGGTCTTTCGATCCTGTACGACGACGCCGCCGAACCGGGCGCAGGCCTGGGCGATCTCGTCGCGGACCGTGTCGGCGAGCGGCCCGCTGCCCTGGACCAGGACCCGCCGGGAGCCGATCGCCCGGAACGCCTCGGCCGGCAACCAGGCTGGGTGGATCATGCACGCCTCCGCAACTCATCGACGACTCACGATATCGGACACCGTGCCATATCATGCCGCCCTTCACGCGGATGGGGTGATTACTCCTTTATGCTCCTGATGTCCGTTTACGATCCCCCCGCCGGAGTCCGTGATGCCCTACCCGACCGCGATCTTCCGTAGAGTCGTCGCCGCCTGCGCGGCCATGGCGATGACCTCGACAGCCTGGGCCGCCCCCGCGGCCGTCGCCGCCCGCGCCACCGCGCCGGACCCACTCCAGTACGTCGCGCTCGGCGACTCCGTCGCCGCCGGGCACGGGGCCGCCGCCACCGGTGACGCCTGCGGCCGGAGTTCCGCCGCCTACCCGACCCTGCTCGCCCGGCAGGCGCGCGGCTCCATCACGCTGCGCTTCGCGGCCTGTTCCGGCGCGACCGCCATCGACGTCGCCACCCGGCAGGCGGCCACGCTGAGCCGGGAGACGGATCTGGTCACCATCACGGCCGGCGCCAACGACCTGGGCGTCAAGCAGGTCCTGCTGGCCTGCCAGAGCCCGGCCCGGGTGGCCGCCTGCCGCACCGGCTACGCCGCGATCAACCGCAGACTGTCCACGACCCTGCCGCGCGATCTCGCCCGGATGATCCGCACGGTCACCACCGCCGCGCCGAACGCCCGGGTCGTGGTGACCGGTTACCCGCTGCCGTTCGCCCGGACCAGGCGCTGCGCCGGCGTACCGGTCCAGCCGGCCCTGCGGGTTCGCTCGAACCAGGTGATCCACCAGCTCAACGTGGCCATCGCCGAGGCCGCGAGGCAGTCCCGGGTCCGCTACGTCGATGTGGCGCGGCCGTTCGCCGGGCACGAGCTGTGCACGGCGCGCCCGTGGCTGATCGGCGCCGAGGGCATCCGCGACAACACGGTCCTGCACCCCACCGCCGCGGGCCAGGCCAAGGGCTACTTCCCCGCCCTGGTCGAGGCCGGTCTCGCGGGCCGTCCCTGACGGCCGTCCGTGCCCGCCGGGCCGTCCTCCCGGTGGGCACGGACGCGGTCCTTCACGAGGCCTGCCGCACCGGCATGTCGGTCAGCCAGACCTCGGCGAGTTCATTCAGGGGTACGCCGAGCGCCCGGCTCAGGCACACCACGGTGCCGAACGCGGGCGCCGGCAGCCGCCCCGCCTCGATCTTGCGCAGCGTCTCCGGGGAGATGCCGGCCGCCAGGGCCACCTCGACGAGGCCACGGCCACCGCGTGCGGCCCGCAGTGCGGCGCCGAGGCGCTGACCAGCGGCGATCTGTTCGGCGGTGAGCGGTTGGCGAACCATGGCAGCAGGATATCCTCCCCTCCACGGCGTGGTATATAAATACCGGTATAGAAATACCGCGCCGGGAAGGGAAGGCTGTCGTGATCGAGCTCAAGTCCGCCGAGGAGATCGGCCGGATGGCGGTGACCGGCCGGTTCGTCGGCGAACTGCTCGCCGAACTGAGCGGTGTCGCCGGTGTCGGCGTCAACCTCATGGACATCGAGCACCACGCC
Organism: Actinoplanes hulinensis; assembly: GCF_019429605.1. Taxonomy (NCBI): domain Bacteria; kingdom Bacillati; phylum Actinomycetota; class Actinomycetes; order Micromonosporales; family Micromonosporaceae; genus Actinoplanes; species Actinoplanes hulinensis. Next base: position 51,515 of record NZ_JAHXZI010000013.1, read on the forward strand.
CGCCGCCGCATCAAGGAACGCGGCGCGGAGTCCTGCTACTGGGACTACGCCCCAGCGTTCGGCCGCGGACCGTTCCGCAACGTGCTCTGCCTCTCGGTCAACGACGCGGTGCTGCACGGCCTGCCGCACGACTACCTGCTGCGCGACGGTGACCTGCTCAGCATCGACATGGCGGTCGGCATCGACGGCTGGGTCGCCGACTCCGCGATCTCCGTGATCGTCGGCACGCCAGACCCGGCCGACCTCAAGCTGATCGAGGCCACCGAGGTCGCCCTGGAGGCCGCCATCACGGCCGCGCAGCCCGGCGGGCGCCTCGGTGACATCTCCGCGGCGATCGGCGAGACCGCCCGCTCGTACGGCTACGGCGTCAACGGCGAGTTCGGCGGCCACGGCATCGGCCGCACCATGCACGAGGACCCGCACGTCGCCAACAACGGCCGGGCCCGCCGCGGCATCCGCCTCGACCCGGGCCTGACGATCGCCATCGAGCCGTGGTTCTGCCGCACCACCGACAAGATCCGGTACGACGAGGACGGCTGGACGATCCGCTCGGCCGACGGCTCCCGCACCGCCCACTCCGAGCACACGGTCGCCATCACCGAATCCGGCCCGCAGGTGCTGACCCGGCGGGACTAGCCAGGACCTCGTCGATGCCGGTCACATCCGGCTCGCCGAGGGTGTCGTACACCAGGTGCACGGTCGCGTCGGTGATCCCGCAGTACCCCGAGATCCCCACCCGCAACTGCAGGTCGATGGCCTTGTCGAACCCGTGGGTGGTGTAGTGGGCCGCCGAACCGGCCGCCAGCCCGACCCAGCGCATCCGCTTGCCCTCCAGGGTGGACGGCTCGTAGGCGAACCCCCGGTTCCACACCCGGTCCACCCACCCCTTGGCGATCGCGGGCAGCCCCCACCACCAGACCGGGAACACCACCACGATCAGGTCGGCGGCGGTGATCCGTGCCATGTGCGCCCGCACCTCGGCCGAGTACTCCTTGGCGGCGTCGTTCCAGTCGGGCTCGTCGTCGGGGCGCAGCACCGGGTCGAAGCCCTCCCGGTACAGATCCAGGAGGTCGACGGTCCAGCCGTCGGCGGCCAGCATCCCGTGGGCGCGGGCCGCTGCGGCCGCGGTCAGCGAGTCCGGGCGCGGGTGGGCGACGACGACGAGTGCGTGCGGCCGGCTCACTCGGAACCGCCCTGGGCGAGCGCCGGGTAGTCGGTGTAGCCGGTGTGGTCGCCGCCGTAGAACGTCGCCGGGTCGGCGTCGTTGTACGGCCCGCCCGCCAGGATGCGGACGTCGAGATCCGGGTTGGCCAACCACAGGGTCGCCAGCGCGACGGCGTCCGCCACCCCGGACTCGACCGCCTCCACGGCCGACTCGGGCGAGGCCGGGTACGCCTCCGCCGACGGGTGCGGGTTGAGGACCAGGGCGCCCGGCCACGCGGCGCGCAGTCGCCGGGTCAGGTCCCGGTCGCCGCCCTCGATCAGGTGGACATAGGCCAGCCCCTGCCCGGCCAGCGCCGCCAGCAGGGCCAGGTAGACCGGCGCCGGATCGGCCTCGCGTACGTTGTTGAATGGGTTTCCCGGAGACAGCCGGATGCCGGTGCGCTCGGCGCCGATGCGGTCGGCGACCGCGGTGACGACCTCGACGGCGAAGCGGATCCGGTTCGCCACCGGTCCGCCGTACGCGTCGGTGCGCAGGTTGGTGTTGTCGGCGAGGAACTGGTGGATCAGATAGCCGTTGGCGCCGTGGATCTCCACACCGTCGAACCCGGCGTCGACGGCGTTGCCGGCCGCGGCGGCGAAGTCGGCGACCGTGGTGTGGATGTCCTCGGCCGTCAGCGCGCGCGGCACCGGATGGTCGAGCATCCCGTCGAGGCTGAACAGCTGCTCACCGGAGGCGACCGCGGACGGCGCCACCGGCAGTTCCCCGTTCGGGTAGAGAACCGGATGGCCGATCCGGCCGGTGTGGGTGAGCTGGGCGACGATCCGCCCACCCCGCTCGTGGACCGCGCCGGTGACGGCACGCCAGCCCTCGACCTGGTCGGCGGTGTGCAGTCCCGGGGTCAGGAGGTAACCCTGCCCGATCACGCTGGGCTGGATGCTCTCGCTGATGATCAGGCCCGCACCGGCGCGCTGCCGGTAGTACTCCGCGGTCAGCGCCGTGACGACGCCGTCCGCGGACGCACGGCTCCGCGTCATCGGGGCCATCAGCAGGCGGCTCGGCAGTTGCAGCTTGCCGAGCGTCACCGGATCGAAGATTTTGGGCATGAGGAGACCTCCGAGAATGCTTGATTGACTCAAGCATCACCCTGGCACAATTGCTTGAGTCAATCAAGTGTTAGAGTTTCGGCATGGCCGTCCCTTCCGGTCCCGTCTCCCCGTCGACCGAGGCCGAGCGCGCGATGTTCGACTTCGTCGACGCCTACGACCGCGCCTACGAGGTCGCCGCCGACCGCCACGGGATGACCGTCGCGCAGGCCTGCGTGCTCGGCCGGATCGCCCGGCCCCGGGGGATGCGGGAACTGGCCGACGAACTGGGCTGCGACGCCTCCAACATCACCCAGATCGTCAGCCGCCTGGAGGCCCGCGACCTCGTCGAACGCCACGCCGACCCGCACGACCGCCGGTCCCGCCGCCTCACCCGGACCGCCGCCGGCGACGAACTCAACGCCGCCTTCGAGAAGACCTTCGAGTTCGCCCGGGCGGCCACGTCCAACCTCACCCTCGACGAGCAGGCCCAACTGGCCGAACTCCTCCGCAAGGCACTCGGCCGGCCGTCCTGACGGCTGCGATCATGGGTGACCGAGAAACCGACTTCAGGACAACCCGGATTCACCACGCGCCCACGCGCCCGCCGCCACGGTCACGGTGAGTGACTCCGGCAGGTACCCCGGGGCGCGACCGGCATCAAGCGCCACCACCCGCCTGGCGCGAGTGGCGTGACGGCCGGGAGCAGCACCCCGGATGCCTGGCAAGCAGCACCGCGACCACCCATCCGGCGCGAGTGGCCGTCCATGCGGGGGTGTCCAACCGATCTCAGCCCGGCGGGGGCGGCACAGGCCGGAGTAGGCAGCGAGATCGCGCCGACCGGACGGGACGGCACTGATAAGGCGGGGGCGAGGACGCGCGTACCGGAAAGGGGTTGGAAGTGGACCTTGAACCGCGAAGGATCTTCAGCTGCCGTCCTGGACAGCCTGGTGGATCAGGTAGTAGACCCAGTCGACGCTGATGTTGTGTTTGTGGGCGATCCACTGGACGTCGTACCCGGCGCCGTACTCGGCCACGATGGTGTCCACGTCCGGATAGGACGGGGCGGACGGCGTGTAGTACGACGGCGTGTGGTACGGCGACGCCGGCTGGGGGTCGAAGCGGACCTCCCGCTCGACCACCAGGTAGACCTGCGCCACGGTGAGGCCGTACCGCGCCGCGATGTCCTCCACGGCATGACCCTCACCGAATTCGGCCACGATGCGGTCGTCCCGGCTCTCCGTCACGTCGTCAAGGTAGCCGGTCGTGGCTATTCCAGGCCCTCGCGTGGGATCGGGGCGCCGATCCGGAAGTCCCGGAAGGTGACCTCCAGGCCCTCGCGCTGCGGTGAGCAGCACATGACGCCCACGTCGACAGTCTCCGGCAGGTCCAGGTGGCCGAGCCGGACCAGATGCCAGGTCCCGTCCGGGTCGCCGCGGTGCACGCACACCGCCGAGCCGAAGCGGGTCAGGCGCAGCGCGAGCTCGCCGCCGAACCCGGGCAGCGCCACGACGGACAGGTCGGAGAAGTCGCGGGTGACGACGGTGCTGAGCTGCACGGCGCCGGAGGTCACCTCGACGCCGGTTTTCAGCCAGGTGGTCTCGCCGGCCCGCAGCATCAGACCGGCCTGGTCGAACAGCGCCGAGTGCCCGGCGGACACCACCACCTCGGCGGTGAAGTCGCCGGTCACCGGCCGGTGGTAGAAGTGCCCGTCGTCGGTGACGTAACCGTAGAACGTGCGCCGCCAGAAGTCCGTCTTCGGGCCGGTGGTGACCCGGATCGTCCCGTCCTGATCGGACCACTGCGGGGGCTCGTTGAGCCACGACATCGACATCACGTGATCATATTTATGATCCGCACTCCGTAGGGTTCGAGGGTCAGTGGATCTCCGGGGAGGAGGCCATCCCCGGCGGGGACGGCCGGGAGGTCGACCGGCGACGATCCGTGGTTGAGGATGAACAGCAGGCGGGAGCCGTCCGGGGCGACGCGGACCGCGGTCTCCACCTCGCCCAGATCCGGGTAGGGGCCGAGCAGCCAGTGCCGCTCCAGCACCTGACGGACCACCCAGGTGACGCCGGCGCAATCCAGACCGGCGCCCACGTACCAGCCATGACCGGCGCCGAAGTCGTTGCGGGTGACCGCGGCAGTGCCGGCGTACCAGTCCTCCTCGTACCGGCCGACCACCTCGGCGCCCTGCGGCAGGACCAGTTCGAACAGCAGCCGGGACTGGAATGTCGCGTCGCCCACCCGGACCCGGTTGACGTAGACGGGTTCGCGGGCGTCCCACTCGTCCACGCGTACCCCGAGCAGCGCGCCCAGCGGGCCGGGCACGTCGGTGAGGAACGCGTTGTCGTTCTGGTCGACCCGCCCGGACAGGAACGTGGTGACCACCGAGCCGCCGCGGAACGCGACCGCCGACAGCCGCTCGGCCAGATCGCCCTTGATCATGTGCAGGGCGGGGGCGATCACCACGTCGTAGCCGTCCAGCGGCGCGGTCACCGGTATCACGTCGAGGTCGGCGCCGAGCGTCCACAGCGCCCGGTGGTAGGCGGTGACCACGTCCAGGTAGCGGACCAGCCGGGACGGGCCGTCGGAGATCTCCAGCGCCCACCACGAGTCCCAGTCGAACAGCAGCGCCACCCGGGCCGGGGTCCGCGCGCCCAGGGTGACCCCGCCGAGGGCGGACAGTTCGGCGCCGAGCGCGGCCACCTCGCGGAACACCCGGGTGTCCGCGCGGCCGGCGTGGCCGATCACCGCGCCGTGGTATTTCTCGCTGGCCCCGCGCCCGGCCCGCATCTGGAAGAACAGCACCGCGTCGGCGCCGTGTGCGACCGCCTGCCAGCTCCACAGTCGCATCACGCCGGGCCGTTTCAGCGGGTTGACGTCGCGGCAGGCGGTGACGCTGGGGGTCTGTTCCATGAGCCAGAACGGCTGCCCGTCCTTGAGGCCGCGCATCAGGTCGTGGGCGAGCGCCATCCGGGCGGGGGAGCGGTCGTCGGGCGGGTAGTTGTCCCAGGAGGCGAAGTCCAGGTGCGGCGCCCAGCGGTGGTAGTCGATCGGCCGGTACAGGCCCATGAAGTTGGTGGTGACCGGGGTGTGCGGGTCGGATTCGCGGATCGCCGCCTTCTCGTCGCGGAAGTTGGCGAGCATCGCGTCCGACATGAACCGCAGGTAGTCGAGGGTGATGCCCTGGAAGGCGGTGTGGTCAGGGCCGCGCCAGTGTTCGGTGAGCGCGGACGGCGGCTCGATCTGGTCCCAGTCGGTGAACGTGTGCGACCAGAAGGTGGTGTACCAGGCCTCATTCAGAGAGGAAAGGCTGCCGTAGCGGGTGCGCAGCCAGTCACGGAAGCCGTCGGCGCACAGATCGCAGTAGCAGGCGCCGCCGTACTCGTTGCCGACGTGCCACGCGATGACCGCCGGGTTCCCGGCGTAGCGCTGGGCGAGGCGGCGGGCCATCTCGGTGGAGAGCCGCCGGAAGACGGGGGAGCTGGGGCAGGAGTTGTGCCGCTGCCCGTACCGGTGCTCGCGTCCTTCGAAGTCGGTGCGGGTCACCTCCGGATGCCGCTTGGCGAGCCAGGCGGGGTGCGCCCCGGTTCCGGTCGCGAGGCAGATCCGGCGGCCCTCGGCGGCGGCCGTCTCGACGATCCGGTCCAGCGTGGTGAAGTCGTAGACGTCCGGTCCGGGCTGGGTGAGGCCCCAGGTGAAGACACCGACCGTGAGCGTGTCGATGTGCGCCTCGTCGAACAGGCGAGAATCCTGTTTCCACACCTCTGAGGGCCACTGCTCCGGGTTGTAGTCGCCGCCGTAACCGATCTTCAACGGGTGAACTCCTTCCGGACGACGGCGATCAGCCGCCGGCTGTTGTGCAGCAGTGCCAGGACCAGCACCGATCCGGCCAGCGCCACGACCGCCTCGGAACTGGCCAGCACGCCGCCGAGAACCACGATCACGAGACAGCAGTTGCCGAGGCTCACGCCCGGTGTCCGGATGACGAGGTACGCGGCCAGGCGCGCCACGTCTCGGGTACGGAACGCGAACAGTGAGGTGATCACGAGTGCGTTCAGCATCCACACCGTCGCCGCGGCGCCGACCAGCAGCGACGGCGCCACCCACCACCCGGGCAGCCCGGCCGCGCCCAGGTTGGCCAGGTTCACGGCGAGGACCGTGATCCAGCCGAGCCAGAACGCCCAGACCAGCAGCGCGCCCCGGGCGTTGAGACGGTAGCCGCGCCGGAACGCCGCCGCCGGCCGCAGCTCGGTCAGGTCGCTGCCGCGGTGGTGCAGCGCGTAGAGCGCCGCCGACAGCGCGGGCCCGACCGGCAGCGCGCACAACGCGACGAGCGGCAGGTTGCCGACGGTCCGGTCGAGCAGGAGCGCCACGAGCCCGGGCAGGGTGGTGACCACGAGCAGCGCCTCGACGACGAGCAGGTTGTGCACCGTCGCGGCGGCCCGCGACAGCGGTCCGGCGCCGAACGCCAGCTCGCTCATGCCGTCACCTCCGCTTCGCTCCGGCGCCGCCATGAGTTGAACACTGAGCCTGATGACTCGCTCGCAAGCTCGCTCATGGTTCGTCCCCGGACACCAGGCGGGAGTCGTCCCACCACGGCGGGGTCTCGTCGACCACCGGCGTGAGCTCCAGCAGGGTGACCTCGTGCCGGGCCAGGACGATCTCGATCTCCGCGCGGCCGTCGGCGACCGGCACACTGCGGTGGACGCGGGCCGGTTCCGCGGCCTCCCGCAGCATGTCGATCTGCCGGGGGGTGGGGGAGTGCGGCCGCCCCATCTCCCGCCACGCCGACCACGCGTTGCCGCGTTCGTCGTCGACGCTGGACCGCAGCAGGAACACGGCCGGGCCGGGCGCCGGGACGGACAGCAGCACGTGGTGGGTGGCCGGCGAGTTGGCGGCATCGGTGTGGTCGACCGGCGCCCAGGCCAGGACGGTGACCCGGCCCGAGGCGTCGGCGGTGACCAGGTGGTCGGGTCCCCGCGAGACGAGGTCGGGCGCCAGGCGCGCGAGGAACGCGTACAGATGAAAGATCGGCTTTTTGATCTGGCGGTGTGTCAGCAGGCCGAATCCGCCGTGGAAGAGCGCGGTGGGTACGCCCTCCTCCTCGAACATGTCGCTGAACGTCCAGTAGGCGAACGAGTCGCACAGGTCGCCGCCGCCGGCCAGCACGGGGGCGAGGTAGGCGGCGTGGAACGCGGTGTCGTGGACCGGGTTGTCCGGCCGGTACGACGAGTTGAATTCGGTGATGTGCACCGGCAGACCTCCCAACGGTGTTCCGGCCAGCTGTCTACGGGGGAGCGCGAACTGTTCGAGCAGTGCGGACGCCGGCGCCAGGCTCTGGTGGACGCCGAACGGGACGTGCCGGGCCGGCCCTGACGTGTAGGCGTGCCGGCTCACGAAGTCGATCGGCACGTCGTGGCGGGAGACGAATGCGGCGAACGTCTCCAGCCACTTGTCGTCGCCGGGGGAGATGGCCGGGCCGCCCACCTGGAGCGAGGCGTCCACGTTCTTGACCGCGTTCGCGGACACCTCGTACAGGTGGTGGTAGGCGTCCGCGTCGGCGTCCTGCCAGAACTGCGGCAGGTTGGGCTCGTTCCACACCTCGATCGGCCAGCCGCGTACCTCGTCGATGCCGTAGCGGCCGATGAGATGCCGCAACGTGGCACCGATGAGGCCGGCCCACTCGGTGTGCGACGCCGGTGGGGTGACGTTGCCGCCCCACCAGAAGACCGTCTGGTCGCCGGAGGCCAGCCCGGACGGCATGAACCCCAGCTCCAGGAAGGGGCGGACGCCCAGTTCGAGATAGGCGTCCACGACCTGGTCGAGGTAGGTGAACGCGTGCCGCACCCGCCGTTCGCCGTCGTGGACGTACGGCCGGTGGATGCCCATCCCGTCGCTGAACAGCCCGTGCCCGCGGATGTGCCGGAACCCGATCTCCCGCTGGATCAGTGCCAGAGAGTCCTGGTGGTCACGGCGCAGCGCGAGTTCCATCCGGCCGGTGCCGACGCATTCGCGCCACGCGGTGGGGAAGCGGCTCATCAGCCGTGTTCCTTCTTGTACCGCTCGTACGCCTTGTTCTGGATGTCCATGTACTGGGCGGAGTTCTTGCCCTCCAGCTCCTTGACGTAGGCGTCCCATTCGCTGAGCGGCCGCTGCCCGAGGATGAACCGCAGGGTCTGCTGGTTGACGTGGTCCTTGAGTGCCGACGCCCACAGGGTGACCTGCTCGCGCTCCACGTCGTTGAGCGGGGCGGGCGGGTCGACCGGGCGGATCTCGCGCTTGTTCATCTCGGCCTGGAACGTCTTCTCCTCCTCGGAGAACTGCGAGTTGAGCATCGCGGTGCTGCCGCCGTACGCGAACACGCCGTTGAAGAACCCGTAGTCGACCTGGAGGTCCTTGGGCGCGTCCGGGTTGAGGCCGCCCCACTTGACGCCCGGGTCGAGCTTGAAGCTGCCGTCGTCGACCTTGCCGGAGTACGTCTGTCCCTCGATGCCCCACTTGCTGAACATCAGGCCGGCGTCGGAATACCAGAGCCAGTCGATGAACTGCATCATGGCCACGAAGTTCTTGCCCTCCAGCGCCTTCTTGCTGATCATGATGCCGTTCTCGAGGCGGCTCTCGCCGGGCAGCGTGGCGCCGGCCGGGCCGGTCGGCAGGATCAGCTTGGACACCTTCGCGCCGGGGACCTTGGCGATGTCCTTGCGCAGCTCGTTCACCAGGGTCTGCGCGTTCGCGCTGATCATGAACGACTTCCCGTTGGCGAATTTCTGGCGGGCGATGTCGTCGGTCTGGGTGAAGCTCTCCGGGTCGATCAGCTTCTCGGCGACCAGCGTGTTCAGGTACTGGAGCATCTGCCGGTACTCGTCCATGGCGCCGGAGAACACGAACTTCCCGGCGGCGGCGTCCCAATGGGCCGGCCGGTAACCCCAGCCGGCGTGCGTGCCGTACGAGGTGGCGATCAGGTTCAGCAGGTTGTTGGCGCCGGGCTGCGGCGGCGTGCTCCACCGGTCGGAGAGCGGGTAGACGTCCGGGTGGGCCTTGCGCATCTCCCGCAGCACGGTGGTCAGGTCGTCCCAGGTCTGCGGCTGGGACAGCCCGAGCTTCTCCATGACGTCGGCGCGCACCCCGAGCGAGTAGTCCTGCCAGGTGTTCTCGTGCAGGCCGGGCAGCAGGTAGTACTTGCCGTCCTGTGCCTTGAAGCCGTCCAGGTTGGGCTGGAGGTTCCAGCGGGCGACCTTCTCCTTGTAGTGCGGCATGAGGTCGATGTAGTCGCTGACCGGGAGGATCGCCCCGCTGGCGATGAACGCCTCCTCGTCCGGGTGGTACGTCTTCGGGATGATCATCGGGGCGTCGCCGGCGCTCACCATGACGCTGCGCTTCTGGTTGTAGTCGCTGCCCGGCACCGCGGTCGACTCCAGCGTCACGTTGGTGCGCTTGGTCAGCTCGGCGAAGAACGGCCAGTCCGCCTTGTACGGGTAGCCCTGGTTGCTGAGCATCATGATCGAGAACGTGATCGGCTCGGTGGCCTTGAACTGGTCACCGGCCTTGAACCCGTCCATGGCGCCGGCGCGCTTGCCGTCCAGGCCTTCGGTGGACTCCTCGCCGTCACCGCAGCCCGCGACGGTGGTGACGGCGGCGGCTCCGAACGCGGTGAGTAGGTGTCGTCGGGTCAGCTGAACCATGGGAGGACTCCTCGGTTATCCCTTGACGGCGCCGAGCATGACGCCGGAGACGAAGTAGCGCTGGATGAACGGATAGACGAGCATGATCGGCAGCATGGTCAGGACGATGGTGACGGCCTGGATGCTGGCGGCGACCTGGAGCGCGGTCTCGCTGGACGCGGTGATGTCCGTGCCGGAGGTGGCGCCGGCGATGAGGTTGCGCAGGTAGACGGTGACCGGGAACAGCTCCTGCCGGTCCATGTAGAGGAACCCGGCGAACCACGAGTTCCAGAACTGGACGGCGTAGAACAGCAGCATCGTGGCGAGCACCGCCTTGGACAGCGGCAGCACGATCCGCGCCAGGATGCCGTAGGTGCCGAGGCCGTCGACCGCGGCGGCCTCCTCCAGCTCGGTGGGAAGGCTCTCGAAGAACGCCTTCATCACCAGCAGGTTGAACACGTTGATGGCGTTCGGCAGCACGATGGCCCACAGCGTGTTGCGCAGCTCCAGTGAGCTGACCAGCACGTAGTTGGGGATCAGGCCGCCGTTGAAGAACATCGTGAAGACCGCGACACCGACCAGCAGGGCGCGGCCGCGCAGCCGGTGCTTGGACAGCACGTACGCGTAGCAGGTGGTCAGCACCAGCGAGATGGCGGTGGCGACCACGGTGTAGACGACGGTGTTGCGGTAGTTGATCCAGAACAGCGGGTCGGACATGACGTTCTGGTACGTGGTGAGGTTGAACCCCTTGGGCCAGAGCGTCACCTGCCCGGACCGGATCTCGTGTTCGCCGCTGAACGACCGCGCCACGATGTTGACGAACGGGAACAGCGTCACGACCACGACCCCGGCCAGCACGAACCCGTTGACCGCCTGGAAGACCCGGTACCCCCGGGTGGGCCTCACCACAGGCTCGTCCCGACCGTGCGGCGCGAGAGGGTGTTGGCGCCGAGCACCAGCGCCAGCCCGATCAGCGACTCGAACAGGCCGATCGCGGCCGCGTAGCTGAAGCTGCCGGAGACGATGCCGACCCGGTACAGGTAGGTGGCCACCACGTCGGCGGTGGAGTACGTCAGCGGGTTGTAGAGCAGCAGGATCTTCTCGAAGCCGACCGCCAGGAACGTGCCGATGTTCAGGATCAGCAGCGTGATCATGGTGGGCCGGATGCCGGGCAGCGTGACGTGCCAGGTCTGCCGCCACCGGTTCGCGCCGTCGATGCTCGCCTGCTCGTACAGGTCGTTGTCGATGGTGGTGAGCGCGGCCAGGTAGAGGATCGTGCCCCAGCCGACGGTCTGCCAGACCTCGGAGGAGACGTAGATGGTCCGGAACCAGGCGGGGTCCTGCATGAACGCCACCGGATCCTGCCCGAGCGTCCGTAGCCCCTGGTTGACGACGCCGTCGACCGCCAGGGTCTGGAAGATCAGGCCGGCGATGACCACGATCGACAGGAAGTGCGGCAGGTAGGAGATGGTCTGTACGAACCCTTTGAGCCAGCGGGTGCGGACCTCGTTGAGCAGCAGCGCCAGCACGATCGGCAGCGGGAAGCAGAACAGCAGGGTCAGCCCGCCGATGATCACCGTGTTGGCGAACACCTGCCAGAACGTCGGGTCGTTCAGGAACATCTCGAAGTAGCGCAGCCCCACCCAGTACTCGCCGAGCAGGTCGCCGCCGGGTTCGTAGCGCCGGAACGCGATGACGTTCCCGATCATCGGCAGGTAACGGAAGATCAAGAAGAACAGCAGCGGGAGTACGGCCAGCGAGTACAACTGCCAGTCCCGGCGCAGCGCCTGGCCCCAGGTGCGACGGCGGGGCCGCAGGGGAGTGGTGGGCGGTTCGGCCACCCGTTGCGGGGTGCGGGTCATTGTCATGGCCGCACCCTTTCCACGGCACAGTCCGGCTGGAGGCGACGGTCGTGGCGGGCGCGTCGCTCCTCACCGGTGATTCGCAGCCGGACGGTGGCCGCGATGTCCGTGCTGGAGCGGCCGAACCGCAGCTCCACCTCACCCGGCTCGACGATCCGGTGCCCGTCGAGACCGGTGAACGACGTCAGATCGGCGTGCACGGTGAAGGTGACCCGCGCCGCCTCCCCGGGTTCCAGGGCGACCCTGGTGAAACCGATCAGCCGCACTACCGGCCGGGTGACCTGCGCGACCGGATCGTGCAGGTAGAGCTGCACCACCTCGGTGCCGGCCCGGTCGCCGGTGTTGCGGACCGTGACGCCGACGGTTGCGTCGCCGTCGACCGGCCACTCCACCGGCTCGCCCGGCTCGTCACCGCTCCAGTCGAACGTCGTGTAGCTCAGGCCGTGACCGAAACCGAACGCGGGCGTCGGATCCACCGACGACACCTCGGTGCGCCGGCCCAGCGGCGGGGACAGATAGGTGGCGGGCAGGCCACCGGCGTCCCGGGGCACGCTCACCGGCAGCCGCCCGGACGGGTTCACGGCGCCGGTCAGGATCTCGGCCAGCGCCGGCCCGCCGCACTGGCCGGGGAAGAAGGCCTGCACGATCGCGGCGACCCCGTCAAAATCGACATCGATCGGGTACGGGCGCCCGGCGAGCAGAAGCAGGACGACCGGGGTGCCGGTCGAAAGCAACGCCCGGACCAGTTCCGCCTGCACCCCGGGCAGCCGCAGGCCGGTGGCGTCGCAGCCCTCGCCCGAGGTGCCCCGCCCGAACAGCCCGGCCCGGTCACCGACCGCCACCACGCACACGTCGCTCGCGGCGGCGGCCGCCACAGCGGCGGTGAACCCGGAGGTGTCCGTCCCGGTGATCGCGCAGCCCTGGGCGTACGCCAAACCGGGAACGACGGCCGTGAGCGACGCGCGCAGGGTGGGGACCGCGACGCCCGTGTCGTGTTCGGGATGGTGCTGGCCGACGTGAACCGGGAACGAGTAGCAGCCGAGCATCGCGAGCGGGTCGTCGGCGACCGGGCCGGCCAGAGCGACCCGCAGCCCCGGCCGCAGTGGCAGGATCCCGCCGGTGTTACGCAGCAGCACCACCGACTCGCGGGCCAGGCGCAGCGCGAGGTCACGGCTGTCCGGGTCGTCGAAGGTGAGGTCGCCGGCGCCGTCGGGCAGCGGTTTCCAGTCGTCGTCGAGCAGCCCGAGTTCGGCCTTCTGGGTCAGCACCCGCAGCAGCGCCCGGTCGATCAGCGCCTCGTCGATCCGCCCGTCCCGGACCGCTTCGACCAGCGGCGCGCCGAACGTGTCGACGGTCGGCAGTTCGACGTCGATCCCGGCGCGCAGCGCGATCCCGGCGGCGTCCACGCCGTCCTCGGCCACCCGGTGCAGCCGCTCCAGGAAGCGGATCGCGAAGTAGTCGGCCACCACGGTCCCGGTGAAACCCCAGTCGTCGCGCAGCAGGTCGGTGAACAGCCAGGCGCTGGCGGCCGCCGGGAGGCCGTCGATCTCGGCGTACGAGTTCATCACCGACCGGGCCCCACCCAGGCGCAACGCCATCTCGAACGGCGGCAGCACCACGTCGGCCAGCTCGCGGGCGCCCATCGACACGGGCGCGTGGTTGCGGCCGCCGCGCGATGACGAATACCCGGCGAAGTGCTTGAGGGTCGCCACCACGCCGGCGCCCTCGATGCCCCGCACGTACGCCGCCCCGATCGTCCCGACCAGGTAGGGATCCTCGCCGATGGTCTCCTCGGTGCGGCCCCACCGGTAGTCGCGGGTCACGTCGAGCACCGGGGCCAGGCCCTGGTGGATGCCGGCGGCCCGCATGCTCTCCCCGATCCGCCCGGTCATCTCCTCGACCAGGTCCGGGTCGAAGGCCGCACCCCAGCTCAGCGGCGCCGGGTAGACCGTGGCCTTCCAGGCGGCCAGCCCGGTGAGGCACTCCTCGTGCACCTGCGCCGGGATGCCGAACCGGTTGGCCGCCTGGATCCGCTCCTGCGACGCGGCCAGCGCCCGGGCCGCGGCCGCCGGCTCCACCGGAACCGTGCCGAACGGCCGGGTCAGCTGGCCGAGACCACTGCCGATCAGCGCGTCCAGCGGTGGTGTCGTGCCGGTCATGTCGGCCTGGTGCGGGGCCACCCCGGCGCCGTCGGCGCCGGCGCCCACCCACACCCCGGCGAGCTGCGCGATCTTCTCCTCCAACGTCATGAGGGGCACGAGAATCTCGGCCCGCTCGATGGGGGAGAGGCGCGGATCGTGCCAGCGTGCGTCCGGTCCGGAAGTGATGCTCATGCCACCCCAGTCGGTAGATTCTCCGAAAGTTTCATCGAAGTTACGGCATGTATGGCGGCGAACGTAAGCCCCGGTTTTCGGTCATGTCAAGGGCCTTGACCTGGCAAGCCTGATGACGCTCAATGTGGACTACATCGATGTGCTGCGAGTATCGTGCTCGTCGATGACGACAGATGATCACGAAAAATCCGAGGCTAGGGCGTGATGTTTCGATGACCGAGTCGGAGTCCGGGCCCGCCACCATCGCCGTCATCGCGGACGAGGTCGGCGTCTCCGCGGCAACCGTGTCCAAGGTGCTCAACGGCCGCGCCGACGTGGCCGCCCGAACCCGTGCCCGGGTCGAGGAGAGCCTGGAACGGCACGGCTACCGGCGCCGCAGCCGGCGGCTCCCAGCCGTCACCGGGCACATCGACCTGGTCTTCCACGAGTTCGACTCGGCCTGGGCGATGGAGGTGATCCAGGGCGTCGAGGCGGTCACCGCCCCGGCCCGGGTCGAGCTGGTGGTCTCCCAGCTCGGCGGGAAGCACCGACCACCCCCGCACTGGGCCGACGACGTGCTCGGCCGCAGCCCGCTCGGCGTGCTGCTGGTGCTGTGCAGCCTCACCGACACCCAGCGCCGCCAGCTGGAACGGCAGCGGATCCCGTTCGTCGTGCTGGACACCGACAGCGCCACCGCCGCCAGCGTGCCCACGGTCGGCTCCAACAACTTCAACGGTGGCCTGCTCGCCACCCGCCACCTGCTGGAACTCGGCCACCGCCGGATCGCCGTCATCTCCGGGCCCCAGGACGTGCTGTGCAGCCGGGCCCGGGTGGCCGGCTACCGGTCGGCGCTCGACGAGACCGGCCTGCCCGCCGACCCCGACCTGGTGCGCTACGGCCTGTTCACCGGCCACACCGGCTACCAGCACGGCCTCGAACTGCTCGACCGGCCCGACCCGCCGACCGCCATCTTCGCCGGCTCCGACATGCAGGCGATGGGCGTCATCCGGGCCGCCCGCAGACTCGGGCTCCAGGTCCCGGCCGACCTGTCCGTGGTCGGCTACGACAACGTGCCGATGGCCGCCTGGTCGGCCACCGCGCTGACCACCGTCGACCAGCACGTGCAGACGATGGCCGGCACCGCCGCCCGGATGCTGCTCGACCTGGCCCAGGGCGCGCCCGTCCCGATGACCCGGATCGACCTGGTCACCGAGCTGGTCGTGCGGGAGAGCACCGCCCCGCCCCGGAGCACGTGATGTCCTCCATCGCCGAACCCGACGGCTTCGACGCGTTCTGGAAGGCCACCCTGGACGCCGCCCGCGGCCCGGCCCTGCTCGACGTCACACCCGGTCCGGACGACCTGCCGCTGTTCGAATGTTTCGACGTGACTTTCGGCGGGTTCGGCGGTGACCCGATCCGGGCCTGGTACACCCGGCCGGTTTCACTGGGCGCGAACCTGCCGGCCGTCGTCGAGTTCGTCGGGTACGGCCGCGGGCGCGGCCTGCCGTTCGAACGGCTCACCTGGCCCGCCGCCGGCTACGCCCACCTGCTCATGGACGTGCGCGGGCAGGGCGACCAGTACGGCTGCGGCGGCGACACCCCCGACCCGCGCCCGTACTCCTCCGGCGGTCCCGGCCCGGTCACCCGCGGCATCCTCGACCCGTACGACTACTACTACCGCCGGCTCATCACCGACGCGGTCCGGGCCGTCGACGCCGTCCGCGCCCTGCCCGGCGTGGACCCGGCCCGGGTCGCGGTCGCCGGCAACAGCCAGGGCGGCGGGCTGGCGATCGCCGTCGCCGGCCTCGTCCCCGACCTGACCGCGGTGCTCACCTCGGCCCCGTTCCTCTGCGACATCCGCCGCGCCGTCGACCTCGCCGGCGCCGAGCCGTACGCGGCGATCGCCTCCTACCTGTCCGTGCACCGCGACGCCGCCGACACGGTGTGGCACACGCTGTCGCATTTCGACGGCGTCCACTTCGCCCGCCGGGCCGAGGCTCCCGCCCACTTCGGCATCGGCCTGCGCGACACGGTCTGCCCGCCGAGCACCGGTTTCGCGGCCAGCAGCCGGTGGCGGCCGCCCCACGAGATGCGGGTGTACCCGTTCAACGGCCACGAAGGTGGCGAGGCGTACCACGTACGCGATCAGCTCCGCTGGCTCCGCGACATGGTCACCCGATAGAAGGAAGCCGTTCCCCTTCAACCCCGGCCCCGGAAGACTGGCGGGGCCCGAGCCGGTGGAGGAGACGAGATGAGGCCTGCGGTCGTCGAATACGTCGCCGCGCGCACCCTGGAGGAGGTGCTGGCCGCGCTGGCCGACGGGGAGACCGCGGTGCTCGCCGGCGGTCAGAGCCTCATCCTGGAGCTGACCGCGCAGGAGGCGGCGCCCCGCCGGGTGGTCGACATCAACGAGGTGGCCGGGCTGGACATGCTCACCGAGTCGGGCGGGTTCGTCCGGGTCGGGCCGCTGATCCGGCATCGTGAGTTCGAGTCGGACACGATAGGCGGGGCGATCGGCGAGCTGATGCGCACCGTGGTGCGGCACATCGGGCATCCGCCGATACGCGCCCGCGGCACGATGCTGGGGAGTCTGGCGAACGCGAATCCGGCGGCCGAGTGGCCCGCGCTGGCGGTGGCGGTCGGCGCGCACCTGGACCTGATCGGGCCGCGGGGGTGCCGGACCGTGGCGGCCGGCGACTTCTTCACCGGGCCGTTCACGACCGTACGCCGTCCGGAGGAATTTCTGCTGGAGGCCCGCCTGCCGGTGCTGGCGACGGGCACCGGCACCGGCTACGCCGAGGACCGCCGGATGACCGTCTATCCGCAGGCGGCCGCCATGGCCGCGGTCACGGTGACCGGCGGCGTGGTCGGCACGGCGTCGATCGGCCTGGTCAACGCCGGCCCGTGCCCGGTCCGCGCGCGGGCCGCGGAGCGGGCGCTGACCGGGTCGGAGTTCTCGGACGCGGCCATCCTGGCCGCCGCGGAGGCGGCCGCGGAGGTCGACGCCATCACCGACCGGCGGGCCTTCCAGACGCTGACCCGCCGGGCGCTGACCCGGGCCCGCGACCGTCTTCAGGGTGCTTCGAGCATCGGGGCCAGGTAGCGGCGGGCCAGGACGCGCAGCTGCTCGGTGTCGTCGAGGTCGACGACCCGGCTCGGGATGGCCAGGAACGAGGCGGACAGGCGGGTCCACATCTCGGCCACCAGGTTCACGTCGACGCGCTCGGAGATGTAGCCGGCCTCCTGCTCGCGGCGTAGCTGGCCGGCGACGAACTGCTGGACGGTGGACAGGGTCTCGCCGCCGTCGCTGATCATCGACGGGACCAGCAGGTCGGGTTCGGCGGACATCAGGCCGCCGATCAGCGGGTTGCTCCGGAACGCCTGCAACGAGCTGACGAAACCCACCACCACGCGGTCGGCGGCGGTGCGGGCCTCGGCGATGTCCAGCAGGAACTGGTCGAAGTAGCGCCGGAACTCGCGCCGGACCACGTGCTCCACCAGCAGATCCTTGGTGGCGAAGCGGCGGTACGCGGTGATCCGGGAGACACCGGCGCGGCGGGCGACGTCCTCCATGGTGGAGCGGCGGATGCCCATCCGGCAGAACTGGTCGTAGGCCGCGTCGAGCAGCCGGGCGGTGACCTCGTCGCCGGGGTCGGCCGGCTCGAAGGCGTCGGCCAGGGCGCGTCCCAGCATCGACATGGTCATCCTCCCCCGAAATGTGTTTACACGATGCGTATCAGCGTATCAACGTCTCGCACATATCGATGAACGTAAAAATTCAAGCTTGTGAACGAGGAAGCCCTGTGCTCTCATGGCTGATACACCGAAGCAGTTCGTGTTTCACCGTATCAAGGCTGGAGTGAAGCATGGAACCACTCAGCAGGCGCAACATGTTGAGAGCCGGCGGCGCGCTGGGCGCCCTCGGGGCGATGAGCGTCGCCGCGCCGGCACAGGCACAGACACTGTGGACCTGGTCTCCCACCGGATCCGTGGCGGGCAAGGGCGCCGGCGCCGACCCGCGATGGGTGTGGGACGAAGAGGCCGACCCGCTGGTCGCGTCCCTCATCGAGCGCGGCGACGTACCCCGGGTCAACGCCCTCCTACGGACCTGGAAGAAGAACGGTCAGCCGCTGCCCGACGGGCTCCCGGCCGACCTGCGCGCCTTCATGGAACGCGCCCGGCAGCTGCCGTCCTGGGCCGACCCGGCCAAACTCGACCTCGCCGTGAAGTTCAACGAGAAGCGCGGCCTCTACCTCGGCGTCCTCTACGGCCTGGCCAGCGGAATGATGAGCACCGTCATCCCCAAGGAGGCCCTGGCCGTCTACTACTCGCAGGGCGGCGCGGACATGAAGGACCGCATCTCCAAAACCGCCAAACTGGGGTACGACATCGGCTCGGTCAACGCCTACAAGCCCGACGGCGAGATGATCGTGACCGCCGTCAAGACCCGGCTCGTGCACGCCGCCGTCCGCCACCTGCTGCCGCAGTCTCCGTACTGGACACCGGTCGCCGAGGAGGACATCCCGATCAGCCAGGCCGACATCATGGTCACCTGGCACAGCCTGCCCACCACGGTCATGCGGAAGCTGACCGACTGGAGGGTCCCGATCCCGGCCGCCGAGTCCGCGGCGTTCCTGCACTCGTGGCAGGTCGGCGCGTACCTGCTCGGCGTCAAGGAGGAGTACATCCCCAACTCCTGGGCCGAGGCGAACTCGCAGGCCGAACAGGTCCTCGACCCGATCCTGCGGCCCACCCCGGAGGGCATCAAGCTCGCCGACATCCTGCTCAACCTCGGCGCCCCGATCGACGCCGGCATCCTCAGCGCCCCGATCCTCGGCGCGTTCACCCGGTTCATGCTCGGCGACGAGATCGCCAACTGGCTGAAGATCCCCCGCGAGCTGATCTGGGACCCGCTGCTGCGGACCGCGTGGGGACCCTTCATCGCCGTACGCGAAGGATTGTTGCCCTTCCCGTTGGCCCCGAAGGCCTACTGGCTGTTCGACGAGTTCCTGCGCAAGGCCGCGCTGCTGTTCCTGTCCAACGCCAAGCCGATCAGCATCGAGATCCCGCTCACCAACCGCCCCACCTGATTCTTCAAGAGGAGAGAACAGCATGGCCGAGCTGAGCCGGCGCAAACTACTGGTCGGGGGCGGGGCGCTGGGTGCGATGGGCGCCTTCGGATTCCCCACCCCGGCCTTCTCCCGCGAGGTCTCACCCTGGACCTGGTCGCCGACCGCCTCGATCGCCGGCAGCGGCACCGGCGCCGACCCGCGCCAGATCTGGGACACCGAGGCCGACCCGGTCTCGGCCGAGCTGCTCGACACCGGCGCGGTCCCCGAGGTCAACCGGCTGTTGTGGAACTGGACCCGCAACGACCAGCCGCTGCCCGACGGACTGCCCGGCTACCTGGTCGACTTCATCGAGAAGGCGCGGCAACTGCCGTCCTGGGCGGACCGCGCCAAACTCGAGACGGCGGCCACCTTCAACAAGTCCCGCGGTCTCTATCTCAACCTGCTCAACGGTGTCGGCGGCGGCATGCTGAGCACGGCCATCCCCAAGGAGGCGTGGTCGGTCTACTACTCCAAGGGCGGCGCCGACATGGAGGACCGGGTCGCCAAGACCAGCCTCCTCGGCTTCTCGGTCGGATCGCTCAACGCGTACCGGCCGGACGGCGACTGCATCGTCCAGGCGGTCAAGACGCGACTGGTCCACGCAGCGGTGCGGCACCTGCTGCAACAGTCGCCGCACTGGAAGTGGGGCGTCCCGATCAGCCAGGAGGACATCCTGGTCACCTGGCACACGCTCCCCACCTACGCGATGCGCAAGATGCGGGAGTGGCAGGTCCCGATCAGCGCCGCCGACTCCCAGGCCTACCTGCACGTCTGGCAGGTCACCGCACACATGCTCGGCGTGCGCGACGAATACATCCCGGCCACCTGGGCGGCCGCCAACGCCCAGTCCGACCAGGTGCTGCCGCCCAACATGGGACCCACCCGGGAGGGCGTCGAACTC
The DNA here is from genome assembly GCF_019429605.1 of Actinoplanes hulinensis. NCBI lineage: Bacteria > Bacillati > Actinomycetota > Actinomycetes > Micromonosporales > Micromonosporaceae > Actinoplanes > Actinoplanes hulinensis. Next base: position 71,615 of record NZ_JAHXZI010000013.1, read on the forward strand.
ACCGACATCCTGCTCAGCCAGCTCGCCGAGCAGACCAGCCCGGCCAGCATCAGCCGGCCGCTGGTCAACGCCCTGGCCCGCTACCTCGTCGGCGACCAGGTGTCCGACTGGGACCAGATCGAACGCGAGCCGATCTGGGAACCGCTCGTCGCACGCGCGTGGCCGCTGCTGGTCAAGTTCCGGGAGAAGCTCATCCCGCTGCCGCTGGTGCCCGAGGTCGCCTGGGTGCTGGACGAGGCCGCCCGGCAGTACATCCTCCTGTTCCTCACCAAGGCCAAGGAGACCAAGATCGAAATTCCGACGATCAACCGGCCCGAAGGATGACGACATCCCGGCGACGGTTCCTGGGATATGTGCTGGCGGCCCCCGTCCTGGTGGCCGCCGCCTCCCCGGGTGAGGCACAGGCGGCCGAACTGCTCGACCTCAACGACATCATGACGGCCGCCGCCCTGCCCACCTCCGGGCTGATCTCGGTGGAGATCAACGCCGACGGCACGGTGTCGTTCGCCCTGCCCAGAGCGGAGGTCGGGCAGGGCATCACCACCTCCACGGCCATGCTCATCGCGGAGGAACTCGCCGTACCCCTGCACCGGGTGAAGGTCACCCTCGCCGACGCCCGCCCGGAACTGCTGTTCAACCAGATGACCGGCGGCTCCAACACGACGATCGCCACGTACACCCCCATCCGGGTGGCCGCCGCGGTCGCCCGGCAGCGCCTTCTCGCCGCGGCGGCCACCGAGTTCGGCTCCACCGACCTGCGGCTCGCCGACGGCGTCATCAGCACCCGCGACGGCCGCCGGATCGGCATCGGTGAACTGGCCACCAAGGCGGCCAGCCCACGCACCCTCGCCGTACCGGTGGAACTGACCGCGAAGGACGACTTCACCGTCATCGGCCGCCCGCACGGCCGCGTCGATGCCCGCGACGCCGTCACCGGGCGCAAGAAATTCGCCATGGACGTCACCGTGCCCGGCGCCAGACCCGCCATGGTGTGCCGGCCACCTACCATCAACGGCAAACCCGGCACGGTCGCCAACCTCGACGAGGTCCGCGCCATGCCGGGCGTCACCGACGTGGTCACCATCTCCACCGGTGTCGCCGTCCGCGCCGACACGTTCGGCCAGTGCATCGACGCGGTCCGCGCACTGCGCGTCACCTGGAAACCGGGCACCGTCGAGGGAAAGTCCGACACCACCGTGCTGCGCGAACTGGCCTCGGCCGAACTGCCCCTCGGACCGCGGCCGATCACCCCGTACGTCGAAGGCCGGTTCACCTTCCACTTCCGCAGCAACAGCGCCCTCGAACCCAACTGCGCGATCGCCGACGTCCGCGGCGGCCGCGCCGAGATCTGGTCGGCCCTCAAATCCCCGATCGTCGCCAAGCAGACCATCGCGGCCCGCCTCGGGCTGCCGCTCAGCGCCGTCACCGTGCACGTCACCGAAGGCGGCGGCTCGTTCGGCCGCAAGCTGTTCTTCGACGCCGCCCTCGAAGCCGCCGAACTCTCCCAAAAGCTCGGCAAAGCGGTCAAACTCATGTGGCACCGCGCCGACGACTCCCGGCAGGGCCGCACCCACCCGATGGCCACCTCCCGGGTCCGCATCGCCTACGCCGGAAACCTGGTCCTCGGCTTCGAACAACGGCACACCAGCGTCACCACCGACCTCGGCCACGGCCTCGGCGAACTGTTCACCGCCATGGCCGCGAAACTGCCGATCGGCGACAAGGCGTTCGCGCAGACGTTCTTCCAGTTCAGCCACACCTCGCCGTACGACTTCGGACTGCACAGCCGGCTGCTCAGCGAAACCGGCAAAGGCTTCAACACCGGCAGCATGCGCAACGTCTACTCACCCGACACCACCTGCGCCCGCGAACTCGTCGTCGACCAGGTCGCCGCCCGAATGGGCCGCGACCCGTACCGGTTCCGCCACGACCTGCTCCGCGGCGACCGCTCCCGCGCCGTCCTGCGCGCCGCGGCCGAAGCCGGCGGCTGGGGACGGGCACTACCCGCCGGAGTAGCCCAGGGCATCGCCTTCCACTCCGAGTACAAAGGCGTCAGCGCCTGCCTCATCGAGATCGATTGCCGGCCGGACACGGTGAACCGGCCGATCCGCGACGGCGTGGCCGGACCCCGGGTCACCCGGGCCGTCTTCGCCGTCGACGTCGGCCTCGCCGTGAATCCGCTCGGCCTCGAAGCACAGATGATGGGCTGCGTGATGGACGGCATCGCGCTCGCTCTCACCTCCAGCCTGCACCTGCGCGACGGCTACTTCCTCGAGGCGAGCTGGGACAACTACTTCTACACCCGGCAGTGGAACACCCCACCCGACCTGCGGATCATCATCATGCCCAGCGACTCCGACCAGCCCGGCGGCGCCGGAGAACTCGGCGTGTCAGCGGCCATGGCGGCGGTCGCCTGCGCCTACGGACGGGCCACCGGCACCATGCCGACCACCTTCCCGATCAACCACGGCACCCTGTCATTCGTCCCGAAACCGACCATCCCACCGATTCCCGCCTCCCCGGTCGACGGACTCGACCACGTCCGATAGAACAGGGGGTCTGAGTGCCTGAGCACACCTTCCGGGTCAACGGTGAACAGGTCACCGTCGATGTCGACAGCGACGTGCGCCTGCTCTGGGTGCTGCGCGACATCCTCGGCGTCACCGGCCCGAAGTACGGCTGCGGCATCAACGTCTGCAAGGCCTGCACCAGCCACCTCAACGGGCGAGCGTTCAACCCGTGCGCCGTACCGGTCCGCGACCTCGGCCCCGGCGACGAGGTGACCACCATCGAAGGGCTGGCCGCCACCGCCGGCGCCGACCTGCACCCGATGCAGCAGGCCTGGCTCGACCACGACGTGGTGCAGTGCGGCTACTGCCAGCCCGGCCAGATCATGGCGGCCGTCGACCTGGTGCGCCGGGTCGCCGCCGAGGGCCGGGAGATCACCGACGCCGACCTGGACGGCATCCGCAACATCTGCCGGTGCGGCACCTACGCGCGCATCCGGGAGGCGATCAGGGCGGCCGCCGCGTCCGGCGGTTAGGATCGCGCGGACCGAAAGGTGGCACATGACGAACACGATCACACCGCTGCGCTGGTACGCCGTACTCGCCGTGGTGTTCTTCGGGATCCTCCCGGCAGTGATGGTGACCATGCTGGTGGCCCGGGGCACCACACCCGGCGAGGGCTGGCTGCTGGTCATCGGCGGGGTCCCGCTGGTGATCTGCTCCGTCATCCTGCTCTTCCGCGCCTGGGGCACCACCGACGACCCGGAACTCGCCGACCGCCTCTACCGGCGGTGCATGGCGTTCGTCGCCGGCGCCGATGTGCTCATGCTCGGCGGCAACGCGCTCCTCAAAATGACTTCTTAGGGGTACGGACGCCGCAGTCGCCAACCGCAACCACGGCCGTTCCCGCAGCTCAGCCCGGCTCACTGCCGGGTCCGGCCATTGCCGCACCCACCGGGCTGAGCTGCCGGGTCACCGACAAAACCGGCACCTGATCGTCAAGGGCCAATATCCTCCGAGTGGCCGCCGGAAACATCCAGCGGCTACCGTGCGTCGTTCGAACGACGGAAGGCCGGGACCGATGCGGATCTTGCTGGTGGAGGACGACCGCCGGGTGGGCGCGGTGATGACCTCGATGCTGCAACGGCGCGGCTACGCGGTCGAACACGCCGCAACGGCCACCGCGGCGCTCGAGGCCGCCCCGTGCGATCTCGTGCTGCTGGACCTCAACCTGCCCGACGGCGACGGCATCGACGTGTGCCGGGTGCTGCGCGCCCGCAACGAGAACCTCGGCATCATCGCCGTCACCGCCCGAGGCGAGGAACGCGACCGGGTGACCGGCCTGCGAGTCGGCGCCGACGACTACGTGGTCAAGCCCTTCTCGATGGCCGAGCTGCAGGCCCGCATCGAGGCCCTCCTCCGGCGCACGATGCGCTCCGCCCCCGCACCGGCCCAGGTGGTCGAGGTCGGCCCGCTCCGCATCGACCTGGGCGCCCGCACCGTCACCGTCACCGGCGAGCCGGTCAACCTGACCCGCAAGGAATTCGACATCCTGGCGTCGCTGGCCCGCCAGCCCGGAATCGCCCTCACCCGCGAGCGCATCATGCTGGACGTCTGGCAGACCACCTGGTCCGGCAAACACACCCTGGAGGTCCACGTCGCCTCCCTCCGCAACAAACTGGGCGACCCCGACCTGGTCCAGACCGTCCGAGGAGTCGGCTACCGCCTCCGCTCCACCTGACCCCCAAGCGATGTTCGCCGCCGAACTGGTGGTCCCTCGCCGACGAGGCTCCGGGTCATCAGCCTTGTAGGGCGCTCTACTCCTCCTCGGGGTTCTGGCCGAGCTTCCGCAGCAACTCGCCTAAATGCTGCTCCAAGGCGGTAGCCGCGATCTTGCGGGCCGCGGCACGGCTCGTCTCCAATACCTGCCGCGCGGTGTCCGTTTCGCCATTGGCGATCAGCATTTGACCGAGGGTGTTGCCGACGATCGCGAGACCGTCGGGTCGTTGCAGGTGTTCGAGGATCTGGAATGCTTTGACCACGTTAGGCGCCGCGGCTTCGAATTCCCGGCGGTCCAGTTGGATCTCCGCGATACCCCAGGTGGCATTCGCGATGCCGTCCAAGTCGTCCAACCGCTCGAAAGCTGGCAGCACCTTCTCCTGACGAATGCGGAGTGCTTCGTCCTGTTCGCCGCGTTGGTGGAGGATGTCGGCGATTTTTCCCCAGGTGGTGGCGGTGGAGCGGGTGTCGCCGAGTCGTTTGTAGACGGGTAGTTGGTCGTGGTGAATGCGGAGTGCTTTGTCGTATTCGCCGCGTTGGTAGAGGATGTCGGCGATGTCGCCCCAGGTGATGGCGGTGGAGCGGGTGTCGCCGAGGTGTTGGTAGACGGGTAGTTCGCGTTCGTGGCGGATGCGGAGTGCTTCGTCGTATTCGCCGTGTTCGTAGAGGATGTCGGCGATTTTTCCCCAGGTGGTGGCGGTGGAGCGGGTGTCGCCGAGTCGTTCGTAGACGGGTAGTTGGTCGTGGTGAATGCGGAGTGCTTCGTCGTATTCGCCGCGTTGGTAGAGGATGTTGGATATGTCGCCCCAGGTGATGGCGGTGGAGCGGGTGTCGCCGAGGTGTTGGTAGACGGGTAGTTCGCGTTCGTGGCGGATGCGGAGTGCTTCGTCATATTCGCCGCGCCGGAAGAGGATGTCGGCGATGTTTCCCCAGGTGATGGCGGTTTCGCGATCTGAATGGGCAGTGGTGAACATGTCCCGGGCCTGACTGAGCAACTGCTCGGCCCGATCCAGTTCACCACGGGTTATCAGCAGGCGGGCGTATTCGGCGATGACCCGAGCGTGTTCCAGCGGGTCGGCTGTGGCACCTTCCATGGTGGCTTGCTTGACCGCCCGGTCAAAGAGTGCAGCGGCAGTGTCGCCATCGCCGCTTACCTGCGCGGCGTCGGCGACCTGCCGTAGCAGTAGGGCCGGTGCCGGGCTGCCGTGTCGGTCGAGCACCGAGATGGCCGCTTGCCCGAGCGCCAGAGCCTGCGCGGCGGGCCCGGAACCCAAGGTCCACACCGCGCCCGCCGCATATCGGGTGGTCACCGCCGGATCGTCAGCCAGGACCGCCAATCGGGTCAGTTGCAGGTCCAGGGCCGGATCCCAGGGAGACTGCTCTTTGGGGCCGGTCCACGCCGCAGCCAGGGGCTGAACCGCCGCCGTCGCCAGTTCTACCTGCTCCGGCTCGGTCAATGGGGTGAGCCGACCGGCGGCGAGAGCATTGACCGCGACGGCGGTGGCCGCCTGGCTGTGAGGGTCGGGGAAGGTGTCGGCCAGCCCCAGCCCGCACAGTCGCTGAACCGTTCCGCCGGTCCGAGTTTCGAGCAGGACCGTGACCGCAGGCGGCATGGGTAGGTCGAACAGGCTCAGCGCTCGCAGGAGGGCGACGTGGTCGGGCCCGGCCTGGCCGATCAGGGCATCCAGGGCGAGGTTCTCCACGAACGCCCGAACCTCGCCGTCGGTGGGCAGATCTCCCTGGTCCAGGTAGGTTTCCATGTCGGTGACGGCCTGTTCGGCGCGAGCGGGCGTGACCTCCGAGCTATAGACCAGCCGCAACCCGACCAGATCCTGGAGACCGGGGTTGCCCCCGCTGAGAGCCATCGCCCGCGCCGCCAGTCCGGCCCGCGCCTCCCGCAACTCCTCCGGCGACACCGCCCGCTGCCGAACCGCGAGCTTGCGTTGCGCCACATCCGACAACGGGGCCAACTGCACCGGTGTCAACCGGTCCTCCAGCCCGTCCAACGCGAACACGAACCGGCTGGTGACCACCAGTCGGCTGTCACTGCGGTCCGGATCGAACGCCTGCAAGACGGCCGCCAGCACCGGCGCGAACCCCGCGGACACACGATGCGGACCCTCCGGGCGCGGTTCGAGGACCTGCTCCAGATCATCGATGATCAGCAGCAGCGGTCGCTGATGATCATCGCCGTTCTGCGTGCACGGACCGGCCAGTAGATCAACCAGGACCCACCGCAGCGCCTCCGGCCGATCCCGCACCTCGGCTCGCCGGGCCTCGATCATGGCTCGCGCGGCCGGGTTGTCCTGCACCGCGGTCGTGATCGCGTCCAGCACGCCGAGCGCGGTGTAGTCGCCGAACAGCACCGCGACCGCCCGATCAGGGAACCGGTCCGCCAGCCGGGCCGCCAGGCTCGACTTACCCAGACGACCCTGCCCGTTCAGCAGCACCCCGGCCTGCTCGCCACCGCGCAGTACGCGCAACGCCTGCCGCATCTCCCGCCGCCGGCCGACGAACATGTCCGCCGAGGCCACCGGAACGTGCTGGCGTTTCAGGTCGAGGAACGTCTTCGTCCCGTGTATCGCGGACACCTTCTGTCGTTTACTGGCTCCGGCGACGACCGGTCCACCGCCGGCCGGGCCGAGCCAGATTCGGGCCAGATGCCAGTCCGCACGCAACGGTGGCTGGTCACAGGCCAACAGCTTGCGGCGGGCGTCACCGACCGCCAGCACCAAGTCCTGCCGTGACCCCAACTGCTGGTAGAGATGTTGGGCGAACAGGGTCGCGGCGCCGTCGGTGACCGACCCGTCCCAGCCCACCACCGCCGGGATCCCTGCGGTCACCAGTTCGGTGGACAGGGAATGCGCCACCGGCACCACCACATCGGCACCCGCCTCGGTGTCCGTGGAACGATGGTCGGGGCCGGGCGCGAGATACCCGGTCGCGTCCGCCGGTGTAGCCGTCAGACACGCTGACACGAACATCAACCGCGGCATCACCGACAACTGCTTGACCAGCTCAGCCGCTGTAACGGGCCGACCATCGCCGACCTCGTTCTCCATCATGAGTACCGGCACCCGGGGCCCACCCGCCGACGCGGGCCAGTTGTTCACCCCGTGACAGGACAGATGCAGGACCGGGAGCCCGTCGAGGTCCGCCCACCGCAACCGCAGCTGGTCGGGATCCCCGGTGTCCTCCACGACCAGGTCCACCTGCCGGTCGCCGACCGCCGTCAGGATGGCCGATTCCTCGGCCTCGAAGTCCAGCTCGTGCTGCCCGGCCGGGGCCGAGGCCATGAACATCAGCCCCAGCCGGAACCTGTCGAGCGGCGGAGCAGCCGACGGCTTGCCCAGCCGGCGAACCACCTCGAACCGGCGGAGCGCATCCGCGGCCAGAAACCCACCCTGGTCGGCCAGCACCTCCCACGGCGCCCGCAACACCGCCCAGCCGGCTGCGGACGGCGCCCGCGGTCCTTGAATCTCGAACATCAACGGTGTCGCCGCCCGGTCCAGCAGCAGGGTCAACTGCCTCAGGTCACCGTCGAGCCACGCGAACAGCTCCCGGCCCAAACCGAGGAACACGGCGTCATCGGCCTGCGTGTGGATCGCATCCACATAGCGGCCGGTCACATCCCGCAGCAGCTCGACGTCAAAGTCCTCCAGAGACCGGGGAGTACCCACCCGCTGCCCGGCGACCAACACCTCGAACCCGGCAGCATCCAGAACCAGACCGGTAACCACCCGCGCAGACCTCCTGACCCGGCACCGACAGCTCCGCAACCCGTCAGCCGTCACCACTATCTGGCGGACAGCGATCCGCTCCTGCTTCCAATGCGGTGACGATCCGTAACGTGGCGGGGCTCGTCGATCGGAAGCACCCGATCGTGTCGCCGGCCGGCGTGAGCTGATGGGCTGTGCGGCGTGACCAGTAGCTGACCAGGAGTCGGTGCCAGGGGGCCGGCGCGATCGCGGTGGCCGCCTGGGTGACCACCGCGCATCGGCTGGCGAGCTGGGTGTTGCGGCCGGTGACCCGGCTGGGCGTGGTAGCGCACGAGACCGCCGTGGGGGACCGTGCGGTCCGGGTGCAGCCCGGTCTCGGCCCGCCCGAGCTGCGAAGACTGTCGGCGAGCTTCAGCGAGAGCGTCCGGGGAGTCGGCTCAGGAGACCGGCCTCAGTCGAGCAGGGGCCCGCCCAGGTCCTCCACCCGTTCGGCGGTGGCCGCCCGGCGCACCCATTGTTCGAGCTGGTCGAGGTCGGTGCAGGCGGCAATCGTCGCCCGAGCCTTGTCGGGGACGTCCACGCCGCGCGCGTCCAGGAAGGTGAGGATCGCCCGGGTCTCTCCCTCCGCTTTGCCCTCGGCCTTGCCCTCGGCTTTACCTGCGGCGAACTGTCGCTGGGACCACTCGCTCTTGTAGGGGTAGTCGGTGGTGGGCATGTAGTCCTCCAGCAGCTTTCTGGTCGCGGCGGGCAGCACGGTGAGGATGAAGTCATGGTAGAGCGTCGCAGTGTCGGGATCGATGGCGTCGAGGGCGGTGAACAGGGCTCCGAAGAGTGGGTGGGGATCGGTGTGGGCGGCGTGCGCGAGGACCGAGAGCACGGTGAGTTCGGGTAGTCGGCGGGCGTTGTCGGGGGTGGTGATCACGGGCACCTCTTGGGGGCCGAAGGCCATCGGGGTGATGGTGGCGGGTGGGAGGCCGATGACGATGGGGTGTGCGGCCCAGTCGGCGACGGGTTGGTGTGGGCAGACCACGAGAAGAGCGACGGGGCAGCCGAGCCGGGCGTAGAGGGTGGCGACGTAGGCGGGCCAACTGCGTTGCTTCCTGCCGTCGATGCGGCGCTGGACTTCGATGACGACGGCGAGGACGGTGGCGCCGGATCGGTTCAGGGTGACGACGGCGTCGGCGCGGTATTCGGTCGGGGCGACGTCGTTGAGTTCGGCGGAGGTGAGGATGGCTTCGTCGTAGTTCGGGAGGTGGTCGTGCAGAGGTCCGTCGAGGAGTTCGGCGGCGAGGGACGGCCGGTTCCGGAACATCTCGATGAGGACCTCGTGTGTCTGCGAGGGCATGGGGGTTAGCGTAGCGCTAGTTGCCTCATGATAGGTAGTCACTCGACAGGGTGGCGAATGCCGTGGCTGTAGTGGCTGCCTTTCTGGTGGGGAGGGCGAGCGCCGTTCCGGGTGTGGGCCCGCGGTCTGCTGCGTGACCATTCGGTGACCACGGGCCCGTGCCGACGGTCCGTGTGGTCGGCTACCGTTTGCGCGCTGGGTAAGGAGCAGATCGGGGGAGCGCCCGTGCGCAGGCGGCTGGTGGTCACCTACCTCCTGCTGCTCTGCATGGTGCTGCTGGCCCTGGCCATTCCGCTCGCCGTGACCGTGGCCAGCCGGGAGACGGACCGTGCGGTCGCCGACCGGCTCGCCGACGCCACCCGGTTCGCCTCGCTGGCCGCGCCCGCCGTGCGCAGCGGGGAGCTCGACGCGGTGACCGACGAGTTGCGCCGCTATCAGGAGCTGTACGGGATCGGCACGATGCTGGTCGACCAGGATCAGCGGGTGCTCAGCGTCTTCGGGAGCCGGCCCGCCGACCCGGCCGGCGCGATCCGGGGCGCCCTGGCCGGGCACCAGGTCGGCAGCCCGGAGACGTTGTGGCCGTGGACGACCGAACCGCTGGTGGTCGCCGTTCCGGTCAGTGACGGCGGCGCCGTACTGGGCGTGGTGTTGACCGTCTCGCCCACCGACCGTAACCGGCGCGCCGTGCTGGTGGTCTGGCTGGTTCTGGCCTTGGTCGGCGCGATCGCGGTGGCGGCCTGTCTGACGACCGCGCACCGGCTGGCCGGATGGGTGCTGCGGCCGGTGACCCGGCTGGACGCGGCGGCCCACGAGATCGCCGCCGGGGACAGCGCGGCCCGTGTGCAGCCCGGCCTGGGCCCGCCCGAGTTGCGCCGGTTGTCGGCGAGCTTCAACGAGATGGCGGACGCGGTGGCGGAGGCGATGGAGCGGCAGCGGTCGTTCGTGGCGCACGCCAGTCATCAGCTGCGCAATCCGCTCACCGTGCTGCGGTTGCGGATCGAGGATCTGGGTGGTGGCCTCGACGACGAGGAGCTGCGCGCCGATCACGAGATCGCCCTGGAGGAGACCGACCGGCTCGCCGACGTGCTGGACGGGCTGCTCGCCCTGGCCCGCGCGGAACGTGGTCAGCAGCGGGTGGAGGTGGTGGACGCGGTGTCCCTCGCGCGTAATCGGGTGCAGGCGTGGCGGCCGCTCACCGAGCGCCGGGAGATCGAGTTGGTCGCCGTGCTGCCGGACGAGCGGCTGCCGGCGCGGATGGTCGCGACGGCGCTGGATCAGGCGCTGGACGCGCTGATCGACAACGCGCTGAAGTTCACGCCGGCCGGCGGGAAGGTCGAGGTGGAGGTCGCGGCCCGCGACGGTGGGGCCGAGGTGACGGTTCGTGACACCGGTCCCGGTATGACCGAGGAGCAGCGGCGGCGGGCCACGGAACGGTTCTGGCGGGCCCCGGACGCGCAGAACGTCGACGGCGCCGGTCTGGGCCTGTCGATCGTGGCGGTGCTGGTGGAGGCGTCGGGTGGCCGGTTCGCGCTGGCGCCCGCGGCGACAGGTGGCCTGGCCGCGACCATCTGGTTCACGTCGTAAATTTAAAACCTTCTTGACAGTTATGAACGTCGATAGAAAGCTCGCCTTAGAGAGCGCTCTCCCCGTTCCTCGCGCTGACAAGGACTCCCCATGAAACGCTCGATCCTCCCGATCATCGTGGCCCTGGCGGCCGTCTTAGCGACGCCGGCCGCCGGCATCGCCGCAGGTAAACCCGAACCCACCGCCCCGGTCCGGCTCGACCTGGCGCCCGGCATGCTCGACGCGATGCGCCGTGACCTCAAGCTGACCGACACCCAGATCGCCGAGCGGCTGACCACCGAGGCGGCCGCGCCCGTCGTCGAACAACGGCTGCGCAAGCGACTGGGCGGAGACTTCGCCGGCGCCTGGATCCCGGCCGGCGGCAGCCGCCTCACCGTCGCCGTGACCGATCCGGCGGACGTCGGCGCCGTACGCGAGGAGGGCGCCGTCCCGAAGATCGTCGCCCGCTCGGCGGCGGCCCTCGACGCGGCTCGCGCCAAGCTCGACCGCAACAGCGCCGCGGCGGGCGACGAGATCCGCAGCTGGTACGTCGACCCGGCCACCAACAGCGTCGTCGTCACCGCCGCACCGGGCGCCGAGGCCGCGGCCAAGCGGTTCGCCCGCGACAGCGGAGCCGGCACGGTCACCGTCCGGACGGCGGACGGCGCGCCCCGGCCGATGTTCGACATCCGCGGCGGCGACCAGTACGTGATCAACGGCAACACGCTCTGCTCGATCGGCTTCGCGGTGGCCGGCGGCTTCGTGACGGCCGGCCACTGCGGCGGCGCCGGCAGCCCGACGCTCGGCTTCAACAACCAGGCACAGGGCACGTTCGCCGGATCGTCCTTCCCCGGCAACGACTACGCCTGGGTACGGACCAACGCCAACTGGACGCCGCAACCGTGGGTCAACAACTACGCCGGCGGGAACGTGCTGGTCGCCGGCTCGCAGGAGGCGGCGGTCGGCAGTTCGATCTGCCGGTCCGGCCGCACCACCGGCTGGCGCTGCGGCACCCTGCTCGGCAAGAACGAGACGATCAACTACCAACAGGGCGCGGTGTCCGGGCTGAGCCGCAGCAACGCCTGCGCCCAGCCGGGGGACTCCGGCGGCTCGTGGATCTCCGGCAACCAGGCCCAGGGCGTCACCTCGGGCGGCACCGGCAACTGCACCACCGGCGGCACGATGTGGTTCCAGCCGGTCAACGAGATCCTTCAGGTGTACGGCCTGAGCCTCACCACCAGCGGTGGCGGCACCCGTACCGCGATCGTCAGCAACTGGAACAACAAGTGCCTGGACGTGCCCGGCGGCAACTACTCCGACGGCGTACAGGTGCAGATGTGGCCGTGCAACGGCCTCGACCCGCAGAAGTGGGAGGCGGTCAACGGCACGCTGCGCTCGGGCAACAACAAGTGCCTGGACGTGCCGTGGGGCTCCACCGCCAACGGCGTGATCATCCAGATCGCCAACTGCAGCGGCAACCCGGCCCAGCAGTGGGTGCTCAGCGCCGCCGGCGACCTGGTGAACCCGCAGGCCAACAAGTGCCTCGACATCAAGGACTGGAACGGCGACGACCGGGCCCAGCTCCAGCTCTGGGAGTGCGCCGGCACCGCCAACCAGAAGTGGCGCCGCGGCTGACCTGACGACCGGCCGATCCCGTCACGGGACGGGATCGACCGGCGCGGCTCAGGCCACCGCCACCGTGTCGGCGGCGACCGGCTCCAGGGCGGTGCGCAGGATCTCGCGCACGTCGGAGACGATGTGCACGGTCAGCGCCGCCCGCACGTCGGCCGGGACGTCGTCGAGGTCCGGCTCGTTGCGGGCGGGCAGGTAGACCTCGGTGAGCCCGGCCCGCTGGGCGGCGAGCAGCTTCTGCTTCACCCCGCCGATCGGCAGCACCCGGCCGGTCAGCGACACCTCACCGGTCATCCCCACCTCCGCGCGCACGTTGCGGCCCAGCAGCAGCGACACCAGCGCGGTCGTCATGGTGACGCCCGCCGACGGCCCGTCCTTGGGCACCGCGCCGGCCGGCACGTGCAGGTGGATCGGGTGGTCCAGCTGCTCCGGCGAGATGCCCAGCTCACCGGCGTGCGCCCGGACCCAGGAGAGGGCGATCTGCGCGGACTCCTTCATCACGTCACCGAGCTGGCCGGTCACCGACAGCCCGCCGGTGTTGCCGGGCAGCAGCGACGCCTCGATGTAGAGCACGTCACCGCCCATCCCGGTCACCGCCAGCCCGGTCGCCACGCCGGGGACCACGGTGCGCTCGCCGGACTCCGGCGTGAACCGGGGACGGCCGATCAGGTCCTTCAGGTCGCCGGCGTCGATGGTGGCCGGCAGTTCCCGGAGGGACACCTTGCGGAACGCCTTCGCGAGCAGGCGCTCGAACGACCGTACCCCTGCCTCCCGGGTGTAATCGGCGGCGATCTCGCGCAGCGCCTCCTCGGTGACGGTCACCTCGCCGGGCGAGAGGGCGGCGCGTTCCAGCTGGCGGGGCACCAGATGGTCGCGGGCGATGGCCACCTTGTCGTTCGCGGTGTAGCCGTCGATGCCGATCAGCTCCATCCGGTCGAACAGCGCCTGCGGGATCGTCTCCAGCACGTTGGCGGTGGCGATGAACAGCACGTCCGACAGATCCAGGTCGAGGTCCAGGTAGTGGTCGCGGAACGTGTGGTTCTGCGCCGGGTCGAGGACCTCCAGCAGGGCGGCGGCCGGGTCGCCGCGGTAGTCGCTGCCGACCTTGTCCACCTCGTCGAGCAGCACGACCGGGTTCATCGAACCGGCCTCCCGGATCGCCCGCACGATGCGGCCGGGCAGCGCGCCGACGTACGTGCGCCGGTGGCCGCGGATCTCCGCCTCGTCCCGGACCCCGCCCAGGGCGACCCGGACGAACTTGCGGCCCAGCGTGCGGGCCACCGACTCGCCCAGCGACGTCTTGCCGACCCCGGGCGGGCCGGCCAGCAGGATCACCGCGCCGGAGCCGCGGCCGCCGGCCGTCGTCAGGCCACGGGACTCGCGGCGGGCGCGGACGCCGAGGTATTCGACGATGCGGTCCTTGACCTCGTCCAGGCCGTGGTGGTCGGCGTCGAGGACGGCCCGGGCCGCCGCCAGGTCGGTGCTGTCGGTGGTGCGGGCGTTCCACGGCAGGTCCAGCACCGTGTCGAGCCACGTCCGGATCCAGGAGGCCTCCGGGTTCTGGTCACCGGCGCGTTCCAGCTTGCCGGCCTCGGTCAGCGCGGCCTCGCGTACCGGCTCCGGCAGGTCCGCCGCCTCGATCCGGGACCGGTAGTCGCCGCCGCCGTCCGGCTCGCCCTCGCCGAGCTCCTTGCGGATCGCCTTGAGCTGCTCGCGCAGCAGGTACTCGCGGTTGCGCTTCTCGACGTTCTCCCGGACGTCCTTCTCGATCGTCTCGTTGACCTCGGACTCGGCCAGGAAGTCCTTCGTCCACTCGATCAGCAGCCGCAGCCGGGCCTCGACGTCGGGCGTCTCGAGCAGCTCCCGCTTGCGGTCGTTGGACAGATAGGGCGCCCAGCCTGCGGTGTCGGCCAGGTCGCCGGGGTCGTCGATGGCACTCACCGAGTCGATCACCTGCCACGCCTCGCGGCGCTGCAACACCGAGACGACCAATTTCTTGTACGCGTCCGCGAGCTCCCGCACCTGCGGGCCCGGTGTGCCGGCCGGGGCGGGATCGGCCTCCACCCACAGGGCCGCGCCGGGGCCGGTCACGCCGCTGCCGATGCGGGCCCGGGTGCCGGTGCGCAGGACGGCGGCCGGGGAGCCGCCACGGATTTTGCCGACCTGCTCGACGGTGGCCACCACACCGTACGAGGCGTACCGGTCCTCCAGCCGCGGGGCGATCAGCAGCTCGGAGCCGGACGAGGTGCGGGCCGCGTCGACGGCGGCCTGGGCGGCCTCGTCGAGGACGACCGGGACGACCATGCCCGGAAGCAGGACGACGTCGTCGAGGAACAGCACAGGAAGTCGCTTGCCGGTCACGTTTACCTCCGGGGAGTTGAGTACGTCGGACTCAACTTCACCGGCCCCGGCGATCTTCCGGCGTTCACTGTCGGCGAACAGCTCAGGGTTTGACCGACCGGTAGTAGCGGGCCGCGCCCGGGTGCAGCGGCACCGGCAGGGTGGAGATCGCGGTCCGCGGGTCCAGCCGCTCGGCCGCCGGATGCGCCGACGCCAGCACCTCACGCCGCTCCATCAGCAGCCGGGTCAGCTCGTACGCCAGATCCTCCGGCATCGACTCCGACGCGACCAGCAGATTCGGCACCGCGATCGTGGCGACCGGCGGCACCGAATAGGCCGATGTCGGCACGTCGCGCACCACGTACACGTCGCTGTATTTACGCCGCAGATCGCCCGCCCACCTGGACAGATCCACCACCCGGATGCCGACATCGGCGCCGAGCTGCTTGATCCCGGTGACCGGCAGCCCGCCGGAGAAGAAGAACGCGTCGATCTCGCCGTCGCGCAGGGCCCGGATCGAGTCGTCCAGGTTCAGCTGCCGCCGGTACATCGCGTTCGACATGTCCGCCACCGACAGCAACCGGTCCACGGTCACGGTGGTGCCCGAGCCGCGGGCGCCCACCGACACCCGCATACCCTTCAACCCCTCCAGGGTCGCGATCGGGCTGTCCGCGCGGACCACCAGGTGCAGCAGATCGTCGTACACCCGGGCCAGAGCGACCACCGTCGGAGCCGGCGCCCCGCCGGTGACCAGGACATCCGCCTGGGTGAAGCCGATCTCGGCGGTGCCCTGCGACACCTTTTCGACGTTCTCCGCCGACGCCGCGGTCACCAGCACCTCCGCCTTGGTGCCGGGCAGCTCCCGGTCGACGACGCCGGCCAGGGCGCTGCCGATCGCGTGGTAGACGGCGGTCGGACTGCCGGTGGCGATCCGCACCCGCCGCTCCTGCGTCGCGTGACCGTCACAGCCAGTGACTGTCAGGAGTGCGAGCAGACCGGCAAGTGTCGCGCGGCGGCTGCTTCGGAGAGGCACCTTGATTCCCTACGCGGGAGAGCTCGGTCCGCGCAAGTTTCCCTCAAGTCTTCGCCGGGGGAGTACCGGCCGAACGGGCGGATCGGCCACGGTGTCGGATAACCGCGGGAGGGAGAAGCCGATGGACCAGACGACGACACGCACGGTCGTACTCGCACGTGCGCTGCCCGCCGCCTTCGAATCGGCCTGCCTCGTGGAATGCGTCGACACGGCCCGCCCTCAGCGGCCGTCGCCGTTGAGGCAGGTCCCGCGGTCCGGTGAGGCCCTGGCGGAGTTCGACCGCGCGGAGGCGGCCGACCGGCTCGCCTTCCTGCTCACCGACCTGGGATGCGCCGCTGCACGGGAGACCTGGTCGGGCGGAGGGCGCCGCCGATACCAGGTGCAGCGGGTGCTCGTACAGGAAACCCAGCGTCTGGCCACCAGCCGGATGCTCGAGACGGCCTGGCGACAAGGGCGCCAGGCCCTCCTCGACTCCACCTCGCTCGGCGCCTCGTCGCCCCGGCACGCCCAGCGGCTCGCGCTGGCACAGGCCGCGTGGCGGGCCGCACTGCTGGCCGCCGGCCAGCGCCGCCGCCGGGACCTGATCTGGGTGACGGTCCGCGACCAGGAGATCGCCGCCGTGCTGGTCCGGGCGGCCCGCCTGCTCGGCGCCACCGCCATGGTCACCCGCCGCTCCGGCTGCGTCGTGGTCACCGTCTCCGCCGAGGCCGCCGACCTGCTCCCCGCCACCCCGCCGCGCCTGGGCCTGCGCTCCGCCGTCTGAGGGTCCACGCGCTTGACTTGATCGGCAATTGTCGAACCGTGTCAGACATGCCGCGACAGGATGGGCCGAGGCGCCGGATCGTTCGGCGAGGGGGCAAGGCCGTCATGGCCGGCGTCGTCGGGGTCGGTGCGGTCGCGTTGATGCGCCGGGACTTTCCGCAGGTGTCGTCGCTGTCGACGGTGCTGCGGACGGTCAACCCCTGGTGGGCGCTGGTCGCGCTGGTGCTCGGGACCGCGTCGCAGTTCGCGTTCGCCTATCAGCAGCGGGTGCTGATGGTGGCGATGGGCGTGCCGCTGCGGCGCAGGGACGCGATCGCGCTCACCTACAGCAGCGGCGCGATCTGCATGGTGGCGCCCGCCGGCGGAGCCGTCGCGGCGGCCTACACGTTCCGGCACTATCAGCGCCGCGGCGCCGATCATGCCGTGGCACTGACCGTGACGTTGGTGTCGGGCGTCATCACGGTGCTCAGTCTGCTCATGCTGTTCGGCGCGGGGTCGGTCGTCTCGGCGGGGCTGTCCGCCACGACATGGCGGCCGCTCGACCTCGGCGCCAGCCTGTCGGCGGTCGCCGTCGTTGCACTGCTGCTCCTCGGGATGCGGTTTCGGAGTGCTCTGGCCGTACGATCACGGGATCTGTTGAATCGGTTTTCGCTCTTTGCCCGGCTTCTTCGGCAGGCTGACCGGGCGCTTCGGGCCAGCCGGGCCGTCGGCGGCCGGGACTGGGCGGCGGCGCTGGCCCTCGCGGCCGGCAAATGGGTGCTCGATCTGGCGTGTCTGCTCGCGGTCGCCGAGGCCTTCCGGGCCGACGTCGGATGGGTTCGGGTCGCCGCCGTCTACCTGACCATGCAGGTGGTGCGGCAGATTCCGGTGACGCCCGGAGGCATCGGGCTGATCGAGGCCAGTCTCCTCGCGGGACTGACGACGGCGGGCGCCGGCGCGGCGAGCGCCTTCGCGGTGGTTCTCGGGTATCGGCTGATCACGTTCTGGTTGGTGCTCCCGGTGGGGTTCGCGGCGCATCTGATGTTGCGGGCGGCTCCGGTCGCCGAGCGCCCGACCCGGGTCGCGAGGGCAGGATGACGGCCGGCAAGCGAATCGAAATCACCGTGGGCCTGCATCGCGATCCCGCACCGGTCCGGACGGACGGATCCCTGACCCGCGTCGACTACTCCGACCGGTTCACACTCACCACCGAGGTGACGGCCACCCCCGAACAGTGGGCCCGGGCCATGTTCGGCCGGGTCGGCGTAGGCGGCGCAGGAGCGGTCACCGGTACGGCCGGACGATCAGCACCGGGCAGCCGGCGTGGTGCAGCAGTTGCAGACCGGTGGAGCCGAGCAGGGTGCCGGTGAACACGCCGTGGCCGCGGCTGCCGACCACGAGCAGCCGGGAACCGTGCGACACCCCGTTGAGGACGGCGGCCGCGGTGTCGTGCGACAGCAGGACCTCCACCGGCACGTCCGGGAACTTGAGACGCCACGGCGACAACTGCTCCTGCAGGCGGGCGCGTTCGGCGTCGTCCTGTTCCGGGGTGTGCACCTCGGCCGGCGGGAAGCCTCCCCGGTACGTCGGCAGGACCGGCAGGTACGAGCGGACCACCACCAGCGAGGTGCCCAGGTCGCGGGCCGCGGTGAAGGCGGTCTCCAGCACCTCGTCGGCGGTGTCGGCGTCGTCCGCGCCGACCGCGACCGGTCCGTCCGCATCGGTACGCCCGCGGACCACCGCCACCGGGCAGTGCGCGTGCATGGCGACCCGCTGACTGACCGAACCCAGGCCCAGGCCCGGGAACCCGCCATGACCGCGATGGCCGAGCACCATGAGCCCGGACTGCTCGGAGGCGATCACCAGCTGGGCGGCCGGGTCGCCGGCCAGCACCCTGGTGCTCACCTGCACTGCCGCCGCAGTCCGGGCCTCCTCGGCGGCGCGGGCCGCGATGTCGTCGGCCACCCGGTGGGCCGCATCGAACCGGCGGCCGCTGAAGTCGTACCGGTTGGCCGCCGCGTCCCAGTCCAGCACGTGCACGAGCAGCAGCGGCCGGTCGTCGCGTACGGCTTCCCGGGCCGCCCAGCGCACCGCGGCCCGGCTGGGCTCGGTGCCGTCGACGGCGACCACGATCGTCGAGGTGCGCATGGGTTCCTCCCTGGGTCGGTTCGTACCCTCAGCCTCATCGGCGTCGATGTGCCCCGGCAGGGCGGAAGGTCCCGCCCGGCCGGGCCGTACGTCAGCGGGAGTCGGAGGCCGGGCCGGCGCCTACCGCGGCGCGACCGGCCTCCAGGCGGGCCACCGGCACCCGGAACGGGGAGCAGGACACGTAGGTGAGCCCGGCGTCGTGGAAGAAGCGGATGGACGCGGGGTCGCCGCCGTGTTCGCCGCAGACGCCGGTGGGCAGGCCGGGCCGGGCCGCGCGGCCGCGTTCGACGGCGGTGCGCACCAGTTCGCCGACGCCGAGCCGGTCCAGGGTCTCGAACGGCGAGGCGCCGAAGACACCGAGGTCGAGGTAGCGGCCGAAGAACGCCCCCTCCACGTCGTCACGCGAGAATCCCCAGGTCATCTGGGTGAGGTCGTTGGTGCCGAAGGAGAAGAAGTCGGCGCTCATCGCGATCTGGTGCGCGGTGAGGGCGGCCCGCGGGACCTCGATCATGGTGCCGATCGGGATCGGTGGGGCGCCGGGCACGTCCGACAGGACGCGGACGGCCTCCGCGCGTACGATCTCGAGCTCCTGAACCGCGCCGACCAGCGGGACCATGATCTCCGGGCGCGGGTCGCCGCCCGCCGCGAGCCGCTCGGCGGCGGCCTCGGCGACCGCGCGGACCTGCATCGCGAAAAGGCCGGGCACGACCAGGCCGAGACGTACGCCGCGCAGCCCGAGCATCGGGTTCTGCTCGTGCATGCGGCGGACCGCGGCCAGCAGCCGGCCGTCGCTGCCCGGGTCCTCGCCGAGCGCCTCGGCCCGGGCCACCCGCGCGGTCAGCTCGTCGAGCGGCGGCAGGAACTCGTGCAGTGGCGGGTCGATGAGCCGTATGGTGACCGGCCGGCCGTCCATCGCCGCGAGCAGCTCCACGAAGTCGTCGCGCTGCAGGGGCAGCAGGGCCGCGAGCGCCGCCTCGCGGTCCCCGGTGCCGGTGGCGAGGATCAGGCGTTCCACGAGTTCGCGCCGGTTGCCGAGGAACATGTGCTCGGTCCGGCACAGTCCGATACCGGTCGCGCCGAAGCGGTGCGCGCGGCGGGCGTCGGCGCCGGTGTCGGCGTTGGCGTGCACGCCCAGCCGGGCCACGTGGCCGGCGTGCGTCATCAGCCGTTGCACGGCGGCCAGCAGCGGGTCGCCCAGCGGTGACAGCTCACCCTCGAAGTAGCGGACCACGGGGGAGGGGTGCACCGGCACCGGGCCGGCGTACACCCGGCCGGAGGTGCCGTCGATCGAGATGACATCCCCGGCGTGCAGCACCCGGCCGGCCACGGTCAGGCTGCCGTTCTCCGCGTCGACCTCCAGTTCGTCGGCGCCACACACGCAGGTCCTACCCATGCCCCGGGCCACCACGGCCGCGTGCGACGTCTTTCCACCACGGCCGGTCAGGATGCCCTGGGCGGCGATCATGCCGGGCAGGTCGTCCGGGTTGGTCTCCCGCCGCACCAGGATCACCGGGCCGGTCGCGGCGGCGGCCGTGGCCGAGTCGAAGACGATCGCGCCGACGGCGGCGCCGGGGGAGGCGGCCACACCGGTGGTCAGCGGCGGCGGGGCGGCCGCCGTGTCGAAGCTCGGGAACATCAGCTTCGCCAATTGCTCGCCGGTCACCCTCAGCAGCGCCTCGTCCAGGGTGATCAAACCCTCCTCGACGAGCTGGGCGGCGATCACGAAGGCGGCCGCCGGGGTGCGCTTGCCGACCCGGGTCTGGAGCATCCACAGGGTGCCGTCCTCGATGGTGAACTCGATGTCGCAGAGGTCGCGGTAGCGGTGCTCCAGCTTCTGCATGATCGACAGCAGCCGGGCGTGGCTCTTCGGGTTGATCTCGGCGAGTTCGGCCAGGCCAATGGTGTTGCGGATGCCGGCCACCACGTCCTCACCCTGGGCGTTGGGCAGGTAGTCGCCGTACGCGCCGCGCCGCCCGGTGGCCGGATCCCGGGTGAACGCCACCCCGCTGCCGGAGTTCGGGCCGCGGTTGCCGAAGACCATCGCCATCACGTTGACCGCGGTGCCCAGGTCCTGCGGGATGCGCTCCTGCCGGCGGTAGAGCACCGCCCGCTCGGCGTTCCACGATCCGAAGACCGCGCTGATCGCCGAGAACAGCTGCTCGTGCGGTGACTGCGGAAAATCCCGGCCGGTGTGCGCCGCGAACACCTTCTTGTAGGCGCCGACCAGGTCACGCAGGGCGGGGGCGCCGAGGTCGGCGTCGGTCGCGGCGCCCGCGGCGGCCCGCGCGGCCGTCAGCTCGGCCTCGAACTCCTCACCGGGTACGCCGAACACGGTCCTGCCGAACATCTGGATGAGACGGCGGTACGAGTCCCACGCGAACCTCTCGTCCCCGCTGTGCCGGGCCAGCCCCAGCACCGTGGCGTCGTTGAGGCCGATGTCCAGGATCGTCTCCATCATCCCGGGCATGGAGAACCTGCCACCCGAGCGGACCGACAGCAGCAGCGGGTCGGCCGGGTCGCCGAGTTGTTTGCCCAGCCGGGCCTGGACCAGCCGCAGGTGCTCCTCCACCTCGTCGAACAGGCCGGCCGGCATGACGCCGGTACGCAGGAACTCCCGGCAGGCGCCGGTGGTGATGGTGAACCCGGGCGGCACCGGCAGGCCCATCCGGGTCATCTCCGCCAGGTTGGCGCCCTTGCCGCCGAGCAGGTCCTTGAGATCCTTGTTCCCCTCGAAGAAGTCGTACACGTAGCGGGACATCGTCATACCCTCGTCCTGGTCGGATGGCGGGCGGTCCCGCCCTCGCCTTCCGTGTTATCGCCGATGCGCCCCGGAAGGCAGGGCCGGAGGTCCCTACCCCGCGGGCCGGCGGGCGACCACTGTGAGAGCAACGGATCCGCGAGCCCGGGAGGCCACGATGCGGACATGGAACGTTGGTGACGTGATGACCCAGGCCGTCGTCTCGGTGGGGGAGGACACCTCGTACCGGGAAGTGGTCGACGTGCTGATCGGCCACCGGTTCAGCGCCGTCCCGGTGGTCGACGGGTCGCAGCGGGTGGTGGGGGTGGTCTCCGAGGCCGATCTCCTTCGCAAGATCGAGTACGCCGGTGCGGCGAAGCGGCGGATGTTCGAGAGCCGGCGGCGGCGCGGTGAGCGGGACAAGGCGAACGGGCGTACGGCCGCGGAGCTGATGAGCGCACCGGCCGTCGTCGCGGCACCGGGCATGCTGGTGACGGCGGCCGCGCGGCTGATGGAGGCCGAGGCGGTCAAGCGCCTGCCGGTCGTCGACGGCCAGGGCCGGCTGGTCGGTGTCGTCTCCCGTGGTGACCTGCTGAAAGTCCACCAGCGGCTGGACAGCGAGATCCTCGCCGACATCGAGAAGGCCGTGCTGGAGCCGTTTCTGGCCGAAGACGCCCGTGCCGTCACGACCCAGGTCGTCGACGGTGTGGTGACACTGACCGGGAAGGTCGAGCGCCGGTCGTCGTCGGAGATCGCGATCCGGCTGGCCCGGCAGGTGGCCGGTGTGGTCGAGGTGAACTCGTGGCTGGACTACGACTTCGACGACCGCGAGTTCCGGGGGCCGCGGCAGCCCTTCGGGGCCGACTCCCCGGGCCCGAGGCCCCCGTTCGGCCCGGAGTCGACGGCCGGCCGCTGAGCCGGGGCATCCTGGCAGCAGGCAACCCGAACAGGAGGTGGATGATGACACGGTTTCGACGATCGTGACCCGTCCGAGGTCCGAGACGAAGACGTGGTGGTCGGCGTGGACGGCTCCCCGCCGGCGCGAGCCGCACTGCGCTGGGCGGCCCGGCAGGCACGGCTGACCGGAAGCCGCCTGTACGCGGTGACCGCCTGGCAGATTCCGGCCTACTACGGATGGGTGCCGACCGCGCCCGAGGAGGACATGGCCGAGGCCGCCGGGAAGGTGCTGACGACCGCGGTGAACAGCGTCTTCGGCGACGCCCCTCCGGACGTGGAGGTGGTGGAACGGGTGGAACCCGGGCACCCGGCACAGGTCCTGGTCGACCTGTCCGCCCACGCATGCCTGCTGGTCGTGGGCAGCCGTGGCCACAGCACGTTCGGCGGAGCGCTGATCGGCTCGGTCAGTCAGCAGTGCGTCCAGCACGCGCACTGCCCGGTCGTGGTGGTCCGCGGCAACTGGTGAAGCCCGGTCAGGTGACCAGTGCCAGTGGGCAGGCGGTGTGCCCGATCAGCGCGCCGGTCGTGTCACCGACCGGGCCCGCGGCGGCGCCCACCACCAGGAGAGCGGCGTGGTCGGCGAGCGCGCGGAGTGCGGCCCCGGCATCGTCGTCGTGCAGGATCTGCCGTTCGGTCGCCGCGGTCTCGGAGGGGGTGAGGCCCTCGCGCATGGCTGTGGCCAGCATCAGGTCGGCCTGGGCCGGCGTCTCGGGGCCCATCCGGTAGGCGTCGATCTCCCAGCAGCGGCCGGTCCAGACGTGCACCAGGCGCAGCGGCGCGTGCAGTTCGGCGGCCCGCGCCCGTGCATAGCTCACCACGGCGCCGACACGGGTGTCCCCGGTGATCGCGGCGAGGACCACGTCGCCCGGTGGGGGTGTGTCCGGTATCAGCTCGACCGCGTTCCCGTCCGGGTGCGTGCGCAGCCGCCAGTGGGTTTCCGGGCCTAGCCGCGTGCGGATCGCCGCGGTCAGTTCGTCCACCGATGTGTGTGCCGTCGTCGTGTCCATGGGTCACCCCAGACCATCGCCAGTAAGCGGCCGGACCCACCCGGCCGGTGGTGTCTGAATTATCCCGCGGCCGGCAGGTCCCGCGGGTCGAATGGACCCCCGGGACCTGCCGGGCGGCGGTGTCCGGCGCCACATTCGCGCGCTTACCGTGCGGGTATGACCAGTGACGCATCGGTAGCGGAGAGGCTACCCGTGGTGGTTGGTGTCGATGGGGCGCCGGCTGATCTGCAGGTGGTCGACATGGCCGCCGGGGAGGCGGCCTTCCGGGGCGTTCCGTTGCACGTGGTCCACGCCTGGCCCGGCCGGCCGGTGTCATGGTCGCGGCACCAGCCGGACGGCCGCCACCTGCTGGAGCTGGCGATCCGGCGGGCCCAGCTCGCGTACCCCAGTCTGATCGTCGGAACCCAACTGGTGGACGAAGGCGCCGCCGAGACGCTGGTCCGCTGGTCGGCGCGGGCCGGCCTGCTGGTGGTGCGGCACCGCGACGAGGGCGGCTCCGGCCACGGCTGGGGTTCCACGGCGGCGTACGTGGCGCATCACAGCGTCTGCCCGCTGCTGGTCCACCGCGGCGCGGCGCCGCCACGCGGGCCGGTGGCGGTGGCCGTGTCCGGACGGCACACCGCGACCCTGCCGTCCGCGTTCGAGGCGGCGGCCCGGGCCGGGTGCGGCGTCACCGCGGTGCACGTCAGGGAGGCCGGCGACCGTCTGCACACGGCGCTGGCCGAATGGTCCGCACGGTGGCCGGACGTGCCGGTGGACCGGCTGGTCATCGAGGACGACGACGTGGCGTACACGATCGATCGGGCGTCGCGCCGCTGCCGGCTGCTGATCGCCGGCCGGGGCCGCAAGGGCTGGTCGGTCGAGGCCGTCTACAACTCCGGCGGGGTGACCGGCGGCCGACAGCTGTGTCCAGTCCTGCTCGTGCCGCCGGGGTGGCCGGTGGCCGACCGGGTACCCGCCGGAGTCGCTCGGCCCGCCGGGCGCTGACCATGGATAGCGGGACCTTCGTCCCTGTTCGCCCGGGTCCGGCTGGTCGAGGATGGGCATCGGCGTAGGTGGTCGTGAGGCTGACCTATGTCGATGCCCTGGCGTTGTTCATCGCGGTCCAGATTCTCCTGTTACCCGGGAGGACATGGCATTGCCCCCGGATCCACCGGATGACGGGCCGGAAACCGGTGACAGCGCCGGGGCGCCGGCCACCCTGGAAGGGCCGCGGGTGACCCAGCTCGTAGTCGATGCGATGTCTTGCGCTTCTTGGTCAACGCACTAGCAGGCCGAGCGTTTCTTGGGGAGATAGAGGGCGTAGGCGTGGTCGGAGGATCGGGGGTCCTCGACGTAGGTGGCAGTGATCAGGTGGGTGTCGTCCAGCGACTGCAAGTAGGTGACGGTCTTACCGGTGGGGACGTCGGCGCAGGAGAGGACCCGGCCGGTCTTGGCGTCGAGCTTGACGAGGAGGCGGTCGCCGCCGTACCAGGAGGGGGAACTGACCCAGATCGATTTATCCTCGGGGCGCAGTTCCCGATGGTCGTAGGCACCGAACTGGTAGCCCGTCTCGCGGGTTTCCCCGGTCACCTTCCAACGGGTCGTGCCGGACGGCTGATCGACGATGAGCATCTCGCCGCCGCCCTGGACGTGGGCGTAGCCGCGGTAGTCGACCCCGGCACCGGTGGCGACCAGCTTGCCGCTGTCGGTCATCGCGTAGAAGCGCGCCTTGTAGTCGTTGCCGTCGGAGTTGTGATGTTCGAGGAGCAGGCAGTCCGAGCCGTCCGCCGCGCAGCCGTGCACCGCCACGCCGTCGGGACCCCTGCTGTCGGAGGTGGACGGCCAGGATGCGGGGCGGAGCTCACTGCTGACGACGCCAGTGCGCGCGTCCAGCACCTTGACGTGGATGTCGGGGGAGGTCCCGCAGCCCGCGTCGACCACGACGAAGGCGCCCATCGGGTTCCAGTTGGCGTCGCGGTCGCAGCCGGTCTGCTCGGTCTGCCACAGTTTCCTGCCGGTCGCCAGGTCGTAGCCGGCCAGTTGCCAGGCCCAGCCGACCAGCAGCGTCGAATCGGCGGTCGTGAAGGCGGCGCCGGAGTAGTAGCCGCTGACACTCGACACGTTGAACCAGCCGGTGATGACGCCCTCGCCCTGCGGCTCGAACTCCGCGTGCCACGCGATCTTCCCGGTCAGCGCTTCCAGAGCCACCAGGCCGCCATCGTCCCAGCCGGCCACCACGAGCTTGCGTCCGTCCAGCTCGACCACTCGCACGTCGGAGACGGCGGGATCACCGGCGCGCTCGTACGACCAATGGGCAGCGGCGTCCAGCGGGGCGTCGATCGGCTGGGCGACCACCTTGTGCTCGAACACGGTGACCCGAAGGGTGTCGTCGATGGCCAGCGGCGGCGCCGGGAAATTCTCGATCACCGTGCCAGGCGGTGCGGACACGGCGACGACCGCGCCGGACGCGGTGTGCACGGTCTCATCCCAATCGAAGCTGCTGTCCTTCGCACCGAGGCTGCAAGCGGCAAAAGACAGTGTGAAACCGGCGGCCGCCACGGCCGCGGTCAACCTTCGCAACATGTGCAGTGTCCTCCCGTGAGGGGAAGACCCTAACGCGCCCGGACGGTCTGACCGGCGCCGAGGTGGCGGCGCCGAGGGGTCGTTGGTTGCTGCAGTTCGACGTGGACGACCCAGCGAAGGCGCAACAGTGGGTGCCGTGGCTCGACCCCACCACCAGGGCCACCAACTGGGTGTGGGTCAAGGCTGAAGACCTCGCGCTCATCGAGAACCAGACGACCGTGCCGGAGCCGAAGAAGACGCCGGACACCGAGATCGTCACCCCCGACGAACCGGACCACCGCGCCCTGGACCGGACATGCAAGTACGGGCAGGAACGCGAGTACACCGCCGTCGTGCCGCAGCGCCTCGACAAACCGATCGTGCTGGGCACCACCCGGGCAATCCCGGCGGCGGCGCCGGCCGCCGGTTCGGAATACGGCGTGCAGATGATCATCCCCGGTATGCAGGCCGCCGACGGCGCCGTCCTCGAGGTGGCCACCGAGAACATGCTGGCCTTCGTCGCGGAGATCCGGGCCCGCGCGGAGGAAGCGCGACCCGGTCGGAACTCCTCGGCCAACCCGGCGCCTACACCGCGCTGGCCGGCGAGCCGATCCGGGATGAGGCCACCAGCCGGGACGGGTGGAAGGTGTCGGTCGACGGCAAGCCGCAGACGATCCCGCTGCCCGGCGTGACCTCGCCCAGCTGCGCGGCATGTCCACCGGAGCGCCGACCATCGTGGTGAACGACAGCTCGTGGTGGTGGAGCAGCGCGGTCGGCCGCGCCATCCCGCTGCCGGAACGCACCCGCTCCTGACCTGTGGTAACGGCCCTGAGGAGGCCGACTGCCGAGCCGCGTCCTCGGGGGGTCACCGCCCGCCGGGCATGGCTCGGCATGAGCGCCACGAAGGCCAGCGGCAGTGCCCGGCAGACGGTCGACCCAATGAGTGACGCATACCCCATGAGTGGCGTTCACCGTTCCGAGTCATGCGGATGCCCCGGCGAGAAGCGGCTCACCGCCGTGCAGGACCACGCGCATCCGTTTGAGTCCGTGGTCAGCCGCGTGCGCGGCCCATCCTGGTCGCGGCCGCCCCCAAATTGGCTCTTGCATCCTCCACCGCCGGGGGTGAACGGGGCGTTCCACTTCCTTGGTTGTGGAACGGATCGGCCGCCGATCCTCGGGCAACCGCCGTGTGCCGCGGTTCCGCGCGCCGACCGGGCAAGCCCGGCCAACCTCTCAGCCTGTTAGCGGGTCGGCCATCGCTGCGGGGTCCGCACCGCAACCCCGCCGCATCGAGGTTCAGCTTCTACCCTCGTTCTAGCTGGGGAAAGGCTTCGCGTACGGCGGTGAACGCCTGCCGGTATCCGTCGCGTCCGTAGACGTATGCCAGGCATACCAGTGTTTCGAGCGCTGCCGCCAGCGAGTCCTCCATCGCCGAGTGGAACAGGGTGCTTATCGCCCAGTCCTGCGGTGACTGCTCGCTCCCCCCGTCAGGCGGTACGGGGATACTGGTCCGGGCGACGTCCGCGGCGTTGAGGATCGACCAGACAACTCCGCTGTCGTCGAACGGCTTGGGCACCTTCCTGCCCTCGCGTAGCGCGGCGACTGCCGCAGCGATCTGTGGAAGATCGACCAGGCCAGCCTGCTCCAGCGACCGTAGCGTCGCCCACGTCGCGATGTGCCGCTGCGTGGCGTCATCCGCGTCAGCGACGGCGAACTCCAGATCGATGTCCAGTTCGGAGATCGCGTCCAGGTACAGACCCTCGGCGTGGCGGAGCCGGTCGTTGGGGATCCGGTCACCCCACCGTTCCCGTGCCTGCTGCTCCTGCCCTTCCGCTTCGTGCTGCTCGTCTTCCTGCTGCTCCTGGGGTGTCAGGGTCCGCCGGGCCCGGTGCCAGTACGCCGCCTGCTTGCCGCTCTGCTTCACGATCCTGCCGCTGGCCGGCGGGGCTGGCCAGAACTGCAGCAGGTAGGCGTCAAGGGTCTCGTCGGTGGTGTCCGCCTCGTCCATCCCGCGGATGCTGTACCGGACTCGGTACTGGTTGCTGGGCAGCTCGAACTCGAACGCGTCGCCGTCCAGCCCGGCCAGGACGGCTCGATCAGACATCGCCGTGAAGGACACCTCCACGATCTCGTCCCAGGTGTCATCGAGCGGCGGTGCGCCGGGGTGCAGCTCGACCCGGAACGGGAGCCAGCCGGTGTGCGTGCCGGTGGTCAGCACGAGGACTCCCTCGACCCCTGCCCCGCAGAGGCCGTTGCTCTCGTCCGCCCAGGCATCCTCGATGTCGTACTCGACTTCGTACGGGTCCTCGCCGCTGGCTACCGACGCCGAGCCGTATGTCACGAACACCCGCGGCTCGTCCAACAGCACCTTCATCCCTGTGCGCCTCTCGATCGTCGGCATCTTCGATGCACGTCATGCAGTTCAGATCATTCGACACCACCGGCGCATTGCCGCGTGACCGAACCGAGGTGGATCCTTTCGTCGCCGCACTGCGGTTGGCGCCGGACGCCGGGTGCGTTCCAGCTCGATGGAGTGGAACAGGTCTTCCGAGATGTGATCATGTCGAGCGGCGGTTCCAAGCAGCAGGTGTCGTTTTCCGAAGTCGTGTGCACGGATGTCCGTACTCCTCAGCACGGATAGCCGACGGCGTGAGGGGCGGGGTCCCCACCCCGCCCCGTTGCCCTGTTTAGTAGCCAGTGGTCAGGTGGTCGAGCAGGCAGGTGGTCAGGGCGCGTGTGGCGCCGGCGAGTGCAGCGGTGATCACGGCGAGGGTGATCCGGGTGCGGCGCGGCTCAGGATCGTCCGGGTGTTGCGGGGTTCGGGTCATCGGATGCTCCCTGGATGTTGTTGTCGGTGGACCAAATGCGGAGCCGGCGCCGGCTTGGGCTTTCAGCCTTGAGCAATCCATGAGGGGCAACCCTGAGTGCCGACCGGTGTCGGGCAGTCCACGACAGGTAGCGGTGCGGCATCATCGGTAAGCGATGGATGCCGATGAGTCCCGACCAGTGCGCCGCCCGCCCGCGAAGCGTGCCCCGGTGCGGCGGCCGCGGAACCTGGCCCGGCCCGACCTGGACGCCGGGCCGCGACGGGATGTCCGCGATCTGCTGTATGACCTGCACGAGAGGGCAGGCAGGCTCGCGCTGGAGGATCTGGAGAAACGGATCCGCGCGGATGATCGTCTCGACGGGGCACCGAAGAAGGATGTGATCCACCGGATCATCTCCCAGGGTGGACCGGCCGGTGTATTTGGCGCAGGTGCGTCAGATCGCCCCGCCCGAGTTGCTCGGTCGTGAGGCGGAGCTGGCGGAGTTGGCCCGATTCTGCCTGGACGAACAGGCCGGTCCGTATGTGTGGTGGCGGGCGGGGCCGTAGGCGGGTAAGTCGGCGTTGTTGGCCGCCGTGACCGGGCAACAGGTGCCGGCGGTGATCGACGAGTCGTTGCGGGAGACGTGGCTGCTGGACCTGCTCGGCCAGGCCGCGGAGTCTTGCCAGCGGCGAGGTGTGCGGCTGGTGCTGCTCGTCGACGGCCTGGACGAAGACCGGGGCGTGACTACCGGCCCGCACGCGCGCAGCATCGCCGGGCTGCTGCCGGGTAGGCCGTCGGCCGGGATGCGGGTCATCGTCGCGGGCCGGCCCAACCCACCCGTGCCGGAGGACGTGCCCGACTGGCATCCGCTGCGTGTTCCGGGCATCATCCGGCCGCTGGCTGATTCTCCTTATGCTCGTGACCTGCAACGGCTGGGGCAGAGCGAGTTGAAACGGCTGCTCAACGGCAGCAAATTCGAGCAGGACCTGCTTGGTCTGCTGACCGCGGCTCGGGGTGGTCTGTCCGGCGACGACCTGCACGAGTTGACCGGGGCCGGGCTGGTCTTGGTTGAAGAGGTGCTGCACACCGTGGCCGGGCGCACGTTCACCCGCGGTTTCCGGCAATGGGCCGACACCGATGGACCGCTGGTGTATCCGCTCGGTCACGAGGAACTCGCCGCCCGCTGCTACCTTGGCGCAACCCGGCTGGCTGGCTACCGCGACCGCCTGCAAGTGTGGGCCCAGCGGTACCGTCGCCCCGCCGGTGGAGGCCCGGCCTGGCCGCCGGGCACCCCGGAATACCTGCTGTTCGGCTACCCGCGGATGCTGGTCACTGACGGCGAGGTGTCCCGGCTGGTCGACCTGGTCACCGACCCTGACCGGCACGACCGGATGTTGGCACTGTCCGGCGGCGACGCCGCCGCCCTCGTCGAGATCACCGCCTGCCAAGACCTCGTTCGTGCCGAGCGAGAACTTGATCTGGAGGCGATGCTGCGGCTGTGTATCCGCCGCAGCAACCTCGCCGACCGCAACAGTCGCATCCCCACCGACCTGCCCGCCGTCTGGGCCGCTCTCGGACAACCCGCCCGCGCGGAAGGCCTCGCTCGGTCGATCACCGAACCGGCCCGGCAGGCTCGGGGCATTGGCCGAGGTGTCCAAGACGGTCACGGCGGCCGGTGACCCCGACCGGGCCCGGCAACTCGCCGAGCGAGCCGAGGCCGTGGCCCGCACGATCATCGACCCGTACGAGCAGGCGCAGGCGATGACCGCGGTGGCTGGGGCGATTGCCGCCACTGGCGACCACGACCGGGCACGTCGGCTTCTGTGCGAGGTATTGGCGACAGAGTCGTGGCACGTGCCTTTGCCGGTGTTGGCCCAGCATTGGCCGCAGGTGGTGCTCCGGTGTGTGGATGCGGTGTCCGGTAACGAAAGTTCACGAGACATGCGGGCGCCAGCGACATCCCCCAGGTCGAATCTGTAACAGAACTCGTGTCCGCGCCTTCGTAACGCGCTCGGGGTTCGCGATACAGGTCCGGGCGTGCGGTTCGGCTACGGACGGGTCTCCACTCGCGACCAGAACCCCAACGCCCGGCACGACGCACTCACCGCAGCCAGCGGCGAACAGATCTTCATCGACAGGTCTCCGGCAACCTCGTCCGCCGACCCGAATTCGACAAGGCGCTGCTGGTCGTCCACCGCCGCGGCGACCAACTCGTGGTCATCAAGATCGACCGGCTCGGCCGCTCGCTCGAACATCAGCCGGTGGCGGCTGCCGGGCGTAGGTGGCTGTAGACCGTCTCCCGGCTGATGCCGAACTCCCTGGCCAGCGCGGACTTCTTCGCACCAGCGGTGGCACGTTCGCGCAGTTGCTGCGCTTGCTCGGTGGTGAGCGCTGCTGTACCGATCACGGCGCTCCGGTCGACGAACTTCGCCGACACGACATTCCGGGCTGGCCGGGAGCGGCACCTGTCGACTCGTCACCGGAGGCGAGGTCGGCCTCGTCTGGGATGGCGTATCTACTCTGAATGGATGCGAACGCTTCGATGGGTGCTTTCGCCTGTGTTGTGGCCGGTCTTCCTCGCCTGGAGATGGTTCACCCCGCGGGTGCGGGTCGATCCCGCCGTGGCGCGACTGGGCCTGCTGCGCATGGCGGCCCAGGCATTGACCTTCCTGGCACTGCTGGCCCTCTTCGGCACCGATCGCGAGGATCTCACCGACTCCCTGGCGAAGGGCATGGCGGGCGGGATCTGCATGTTCGGCGTTGCCTTCTTCGGCGGTCTCGCCTACCTCAATCGGTTCGACACCTTCACCGATGGCTGGCGTCGGATCCGGCCGGCGGCGTGGCGCTTCATCTCCTGCTACCTCGTCCTGCCGGTGGTGTTGCCGGTGAGCTGGCTGGCCGACTACACCGCGGCCCATCCCATGCCGAGGTGGCTGTTCTATCTGGCCCAGGTGCCCCAGGCCTGGGTCACCATGCTGGCCGTCGCGACCTTCCTGTTGATCGCACGCAACTTTTTCAACGCCGGCGATGTGAATCCCCTGCTACCGGCCCTGATCACGCCGTTGCTGAGCATCGGCGGACTGCTGCTCGGCCTAGGCGAGCACTCCCGGGTGCCTGGCTATGTGTCGATCCCCGTCAGCGTCATCGGCACCTTGGCGAGCCTTGTGCTGGCCCGGATCGAGTACAACCTCGTCCGGAGCCGCTATCGCTGCACCCTCATGCGACCGCCCGAGATCGCAACGGATCCGGTGACCGGCGAGCGCCACTGGGTCCCGGCCGGGGCCACCGGATGCGAGCGCCGGGACAACCGGCACCCGGTCAACCGCCGCTCGAGGGATACGGCCGGGTGAGGCTGCGGTAATTGTCGTTGCGGCCCGGGGGCCAACCAGTGACGTGCAAGCATTCCTCGAGATTGTTGTTGCAGCCGATGCACAGCAGACCGCGGATCAGCCCGGTGAAGTGGTCGTCGTCCAGGATCGCGCCGGGGGATTGCTGGCACAGGTGGCACTGTGCGCCGAGCTCGACGACGAGCCGGCCGAGCACGCCGACCGTGGTGCGGCGACGACCTGCAAGACCGTTACCCAGCTACCTCACCGACCCGGCGCCCCCGGCTGCCACGAGCGGCTGACCTTGAGGGGAGATTGAACCGCACCGTCGAGAAGAACCTGCTGGCGATGCCAGCGACGACTCGCTGCGCCAACGTCTCACGCTGGCCCACGAACGCATCGGTCAGCTCCGGGCGGAGAACCAGCAACTCCGCGACGCCCTCGCCCATGCCCACGGGCAACTGCGCGCATCCCGCCTGAACGGCCAGGATCGGTGATCAAGGAGAACCCGCCACGAACCAAATGCCGACGTCAGACCGGGGCGACGACTTCGACGACCGTGGCGGTTCCCACTACCGGCATGCCCTCATGCATGGTGATCTCCTGACCTGGTCGCAGGTCATACCAGTCAGCCGGAGACAACGGCGCCAGTCGAATAGAGCCGGTAGCACCCGGCGCCAGCTCCGTCGCATACTCCACCCAAATACGAGCTACCCGCAGATCGGGTTCGCCAGCGCCGGTGCGCCGGCCTGTATCCCAAAGAGGACGCAAGACTCCGGGACGCGGGATAGCGATCGACCGGCCACCCTTCGCTGGCGGATTCAAGCGCAGCTCGGCGCGAAAGACCCCGTGGACGCTCTCCCAGCGACCCCAGTGACACCAAGCCGCGATATCGCTGAGCCACATCAGCTCAGCAGCCTCGATGAGCAGGTCCCACCACTGGGCGCTGGGTCGCCAGCCGTCATACAGGTCGGCAAGGAGGTCCAACGCGACTTCCCATTCGTTGTGATCGAGATACTCACGGACGTCAGCGGCTGTCACACCAGCCTCGTTGACGACGTCGGCCGGAACCAGCGCCGCTGCCCGACCAAGTAACTCGACAACATCCATCCGATCATTCTCCAACGGCGTCACCGGACACTGTGAGCCAGACCCGAGTACGGCGCAGTCGAAGACATCTGTCCACGAAACGAAACGGCAGGTCAAGAAGCAGACTTGAAGATCGAAGTCGAGATATGCGCCGCCATGATCGACCGCCTCGTCCACCACGCCGAAGTGATCTCCCTGAAAGGCGACAGCTACCGGCTCAAAGACCGCGACCTCGGCCGCGTCCCGGCAGCCACCGAAACCAACGACTGAAGACCAACGAGACCTGGGGTGGTCATTTTTCAACCGGAACAGGATGGTCAAGATTCACTCGGCGTTGACAGTCGCCGGCCGCGAGCCGATCAACCGCTGCCGGAACCGCTCAAATAGAAGCAAAAACCCCGCTGGACGACCAGCACTCATGCAGGTATGCACGTCCAATACGCCTTGGTAGCCAGTTCTCCTGGTGGCGGGAACAAGCCAACGACATCGCCGACATCTGTCGCAACCTGCCCCGGTGGCTCCGAGACGGCGAGCCTGCAAACTGACCCGCCAGATTCCTTGGCTCGAGTACTCGATCGTCCGATATTCCTGGTGATCCGTCACGCATGTCTCTCGGCGGACACCATCCCAGGAGATGCGCATGTCGAGTCGCCAGTTCGTTACCTTCGAGGTCGCCGGCCAGTTCTTCGGCGTAGACGTGGGCGCCGTGCAGGAGGTGCTGTCGTACAGCGAGTACACGCCGGTGCCGATGGCGCCGAACGTGGTCGGCGGCCTGTTCAACCTGCGCGGGCAGGTGATCGCCGCGGTGGACCTGCGTGCGCAGTTCGGGTTGCCGCGCCGGGACATGTCCGGCCTCGTGATGAACGTGATCGTGCGGTACGCCGGTGAGCCGGTGAGCCTATTGGTGGACCGCATCGGGCAGGTCGCCTATCTGGACGCTCAGTTGTTCGAGGAGCCGCCGGCAACACTGACCGGCCCGTCACGTGCGCTGGTCACCGGCGCGTACAAGACCGACGGTAGGCTCCTGCTGGTGCTGGACGTCGCCGAGTGCGTGAACACCGCCCGCGTCCCGGCTTAAGACCCATAGTCGTCACGCCGTGGCTCGCCGAGATCCGCCGTGGCAATAGCCACCGATTCCACGTTCCCGCTTCCCAACATGGTCGTCATTGCCGCGGCCGAGCTTGCCGCTCAACCTCCCGCTGGCTTCGGTCGCGAGTTCGGTCCCGAATGTCGATGATCTTGGGGAACCATTGCGCTTCCGCTGGGTTTCCTGGTCGTGAGTTTCGGACCACGGTCGGCACCGGCGCTCGGTGGCCCATGTTTAGGTGGGTCTGGTCCGTGCCGGTGCAGCTGACTTCCAGCTGAGGGCGTCCGCAGATCGTTAAGAAGCGGCAACGCCGGCTGACCGGTGTCGAGGACATGGTCCTGTCGCTGTCGGCCAAGGGCCTGACGACCGGAGAGATCAGCGCTCTCCTGGCCGAGGTGTATGGCGCCGAGGTCTCACGCCAGACCATCTCCCCGATCACCGACAAGGTCATGGACGGCATGGCCGAGTGGCGGAACCGGCCGCTGGACCGCGTCTGCCCGGTCGTGTTCCTGGACGCGATCAACGTCAAGATCCGGGCTCTGTCGACGATCTTGTGATGGTCATCGTGCGAGCAGAACGCGTTTGCGGAGCAGGGCGAGACCGGCACGGCCGAACATCTGCCTCTTGATTATCTTCAGGCGGTTGATGCTGCCCTCGACCGGTCCCGAACTGTGTGACAGGGTCCGGCCCTCAACGCCTTCGACCTGGCCTTCGACGGCCGCTTCACCGCAGGACGCAACTAACCATCACAACATCGAGCTACACCGTTATCTTGACCGGCCCTGGCCTCACCACCACCCGCCGCTGCGACGGCCGACCCGCCGGCGCCCTCTGCCGTAGAACCGAGCAACAGCCGAACGCTTCTGAACCAGGTCCCAACGTGTTGAAACGGCAGTCAACGCCTGGCATCGTCGCCGGCCGTAGCGCGCCACGAACCCTCCTCACCACGGCGTTCGAACCGCACCATCGCGGCCATTTGCTCTCCATGCGCCACAGCGATGTCCCGGCGGGCGAAAGCCGGCATCGCCGCAGCCACCAGGACGACCACGGCAACCGGCATCACCAGATGCTCCGGCTCGAACCGGACCGCCGCTCCGCGTCCACCTGAACGGGGACAGCGGCAGCCACGCCTCGACCGCCGCGGTCGGCAGCGCGTTCACCGCCAAGCCGACGGCGAAGACCAGGATGGCCGGCGCTCACGGGCCGTCCAGCAGGCGCTGGACGGCCGCCGTCACGGCAGCCCGGTCCAGCGCCACGGCGGCCTCGGTGAACCCCTCCCGGATCGAGTCCCGATGCCGGGTACCGGCCAGGTCCAGCAGCGCGGTCACCGGCCGGTTATCGGCGAGGTAGAGGGCGCTGAAGGCGTGGATCCCGCGATCCAGGGCGGCCTCGGCGAGCACCTCGACCAGCGCGGTGGCCAGCCCCGCCCGCCGCCACGCCGGGGTCACCGCCACCGCCACCTCGGCGCTGCCGTCCGGCGTCCCCTCGTATCGGGCCACGGCGATGCCGTCACCGGTCGCCGGATCCATCGCGACCAGGGCGAACCGCCGCTGATAGTCGACCGTGCAGAGATAGGTCAGCAGCTGTGGGGTGATCCGTGGCGGCGGGCCCAGGAACCGGCGGCGCACGGTGTCCGGATCGGCGGTGCGGATCGCGTGTGCCAGCGGGCCACGGTCGGCCGGAACGATCGGGCGGACGAAGACCGTGCGGCCGTCGGGCAGGCGCAGCTCCCGCTCGTACCCGGGTGGATAACCCGGCGGCACGGCGTCCGGATGACGAATCGGAATCGGTCCCATCATCATCCATGGTCGCTGATGACGGGCCGATCGGTCACGGGGCGGTCAGGGGAGCATCACCAGCCGGGCCAGGACGTCCTCGATCGAGTCGTTGATCTCGTCCAGCTGGCGTGTCTCGCACAGCACCTCGGATCGACCCGGCTCCGGGACGGCCACCTCCCTGATCCCGAGCGATCTGTCGAATACGGTGACAACGGCGGCACACATCGTGCGACGCCTTCGCACCAGGCCTGTGACCGGATCATCACCCGCCTGGTACGCGCTGCTCAGGGTCGTTGGACCCGGCGTTCGGGACGGCCCGGCGGGTGTCGTTCCGCCTCAAGCTCCGCGCCGCTGTGGCAGGCTGGGTGAGGTTGTGACGGGGCGCCGCCGGGAGGACACCTTGACCGCTGACACGCAGACCCGTGACCTGCTGGCCCAGGCCGCGGGCGCCGCCCGTTACGCGCCGTCGGTCCACAACACCCAACCCTGGCGCTGGGTGGTGTACCCCGACCGCCTGGAGCTGTTCGCGGTGACCGAACGGCAGTTGCGCTTCCAGGACCCGGACCAGCACATGCTGCTGATGAGCTGCGGCGCCGCGCTGCACCACGCCCGCGTCGCCCTGGACGCCGACGGCTGGGCCCATGAGGTCGAGCGTCCCGCCGCCGAGCCCCTCGCGATCATCCGGCCGCTCGAACGCCGTACCGCCGACCCGGCGGCCGTCCGCCTTCTCGACCAGCTGTCGCGGCGGCACACCGACCGCCGCACCATGAGCGACGAACCGGTCGACGTGAAGGTCCTCGACGCGTTCACCGCGGCCGCCGCGCAGGCCGGCGCCGATCTGTGCCTGCTCAGCCGTGATCAGGTCATCGAGCTGGCCGTCCTGGTGGAGCAGGCGCAGAAGGCGGAGACCTCCGACGATCTGCTCCAGGCCGAGACCTCCACCTGGGTCGGCGGGGACCGCGCCGACGGCACCGGCATCCCCGACGCGAGCCTGCCCGCCGAACCGGCGCAGACCACCGTCGCGGGCCGGGACTTCGGCGTGACCGGCACCCTCCCGGCCGGGGCCGGGCACGACAGCGCCGTCACCTACGCGGTGCTCTACGGCAGCGGCGACGAGCCGGCCGACTGGCTGCGCGCCGGCGAGGCGCTCAACGCCGTGTGGCTGGCCGCCACCGAGCACGGCGCGGCCCTCACCCCGTTGAGCGGCCCGGTCGAGGTGGGTTTCACCCGGCAGCGGCTCGGCCACATGCTCGGCGGCGTCGGCACGCCGTACCTCGTGATGCGTCTCGGCATCGCCGACACCACCGGCCCGGCCGCCGAGCCCACCCCGCGCCTGCCCATCGAGCAGGTGGTCGAGATCCGTGACTGACCCCCGGCCGAAGGTCCCATTGGCCACCATCCATGTTTTGGGACGTTCGGCCTTGAACCTCCGCACACCACCGCCGCACGGTGGGGGTGTAGCGCGGGCACCCCCGCCCGCGCGCGGAGGTGATCCCTGTGGACACGGGGCGCTCGACCCGGGTGACGCTGCGGACCGCGGTGCTCGCCCTTTCCCTTCCGGCACTCACTCTGACCGCCGCGCCGGCCGTCGCCGCCGACGTCACGCCCTACCGGGCGCAGGTCTTCACCCAGGGGTACGACACGAGCAAGGTCGCCACCCTCACGTTCGATCTGGACTGGCGCACCGGCACGGCTGACCAGATCGCGGCCAGTAAGGCGAATCTGGACACGGTGCTGCGCGTGTTCGCCGCCAACGGCATCACCGGCGGCTTCGGTATGACCGGACGATTCGCCGAACAGAACCCGGCCGAGGCGCGGAACATCGCCGCCCAAGGCCACAAGATCATCAATCACAGCTGGAGCCACCCCGACTTCATGACCCTGACCCAGGCCCAGCGCTGGTCCCAACTGGACCGGACCGAGGCGGCGTTCCGTGCCGCGGGCGTCAGCTCGGCCGGCTGGTTCCGGGCGCCGTACCGGTCCGGGTACACGAACGCCGCACTCAACCGCGATCTCGCGCTGCGCGGCTTCTACATCAACGCCGACTGGACCTTCGACACCACCGGCTACCAGGGCGCCGACTGGGCCACGGTGAGCGGCCGCATCGACCGCTTCCTCAAGCCGGGAGCGATCGTCGTCATGCACGTCAGCATCCCGTCCAGCGACCCCGGCAACCTGCAACAGATCATCGACAAGATCAAAGGACAGGGGTACGCCTTCGTGAGCCCCTTCCAGGCGGTCACCCGAGGCCCGATCCGGAGGGCGTACCTGACCGCCGGCGGACCGTCCTCACTGGGCACCGCCACCACCGGGCCGATGCAGGCCACCACGGCCGGCACCGAGGTCCAGTGGTTCCAGAGGGGACGGCTGTACTACTCGGCGGCGACCGGCGCCCACGCGGTCCGCGGCGCGATCCTCACCAAGTACCGCGCGCTGGGCACCGCCGGCTCCTTCCTGCGCTACCCGACCGCCGGCGAGCGCCCCGGCGCGGGCGGCGGCTGGTACAGCACCTTCCAGGGCGGCTCGATCTACTGGTCGGCGGCGACCGGCGCCCACGAGGTGCACGGCGCCATCCGTACCAAATGGCTGGCTCTCGGCGGTGAGGGCGGCCATCTCGGCTACCCGCGCTCCGACGAGACGGCGGTCAGTGTGGGCCGGGCCGTGCAGTTCCAGCGCGGGAACGTCTACTGGAACAGCACCGACGGGGCCCATGTGGTTCGCGGCGGCATCCTGACCCGCTACCTCGCGCTCGGCGGCACCGGCAGCCGGCTGGGCCCGCCCAC
The DNA here is from genome assembly GCF_019429605.1 of Actinoplanes hulinensis. Taxonomy (NCBI): domain Bacteria; kingdom Bacillati; phylum Actinomycetota; class Actinomycetes; order Micromonosporales; family Micromonosporaceae; genus Actinoplanes; species Actinoplanes hulinensis. The sequence goes on from NZ_JAHXZI010000013.1 coordinate 110,537, forward strand.
CAGCGACGAGTACGCCGTCACCGTGGGCTGGCGCAGCGACTTCCGGCACGGCTCCCTGACCTGGAACAGCACCACCGGCACCATCACCGTCGTCTACCGCTGACAGACGCCGGGGCCGGGCATCGCGGCCCGGCCCCGGCGCTCGGCGTTCCGGCGGCTGATCGGCTGGCGCGCCTATCACGGGCGTATCTACAGTACCGGCGACGAACCGGCCGACTGGCTTTGCGCTGGCGAGGCGCTCAGCGAGGTCTGGCTGGCCGCCACCGAACACGATGCGTCGCTGACCCCGCTGAGTAGCCCGGTCGAAGAGCCCTGCACCCGGCAGTGGCTCCGCCAGATGTTTGGCGGTGTCAGTACACCGCACCTGTGATGCGTCTCGGCAATCCGACACCAGCACCCTGAGCCCGGCATCCACCCCGCGCTTGCCGATGGATCAGGTGGTCGAGATGACGCGGCCGAGGGATCATCGATCTGCATCCATCGAGGCAGGCAGGCTCAGGTCGCCGCTTTCTGCCGCAAGCCGCCGGTGATTTAATTCAGCGTGGCTGGTTGGCTCGTCGGGCTGACCATCTTCCTGCTCTTCACCATGTGGCTGTGGCGGTCCGGTCAGGACCAGGCCTTGACGATCGCGATCGGTGTGGCGGCCGCCGTGCTGGTGGGCCGCCACCATGACGGCTGTGACCGCCCTCTGCGGCCGCCGCTTGTTCGGCGGCGGGTGGTGGGTTGATCCTGCCGCTCTATGCCGAGGTCAGGCGGGCGTCGGTGAGCACGACGACGCCGTTCGGGTTGCCGCATTCGATGCGGAGCGTGAGCTTCTCGGCGTGGTCGACGGGTGCGGAGAGTTCGGCCGAGGCTGTGGGCGTCGCCGTCTTCTGCGTGGCCGCGATCGTGGTGTCCAAGCCGCCGTCGGAACGCTTGGTGCCGATCATCGCGGACACGTAGGTCGCGGCCTGTTGATCGGTGCCTGCCGGAAAATACGGGCGAACGGTGACGTCGAACTGCGCATACCGACCGAGAAGCAGGTAGGTGACATCCGAGGTTTGGTCGCCGGTCTCGTTGGACGGACACCGGATAGCGATCTCGTGGCCGGTGTAGCCGGGCTTTCCCCGGATCGTTCTCGGCACCTCCGTCAGGTCGGTCGCGCCCGATTCAGGATGGAACGCCCCACCGGCCAGAAACGTCGTGGCCTTTGCACGTGGACTGACCGTCGTTGCGCTGGTGGGCAGCGTTCGATGCGAGTCACTCTCCTTGCCGGTCGCTACCCGACCGGCCTTCTCGCCGTCTGGATCATCGCCGCCCGGCTGCCGCGGCATGAGCCATGCGAACAGTGCGACGATCAGGGCGAGAACCCCGGCGGCGGCGCTGATCACACCCGCGCGGACACCGGCGTCCCAGCGACGGTTTCTGCCACTGCCTGCATTCGGGGTCGGGGTGACCGTATTGACCACGGCGCGCCTCCTCGTCAGAGATTGACCAGACATCAATAGATCTGACGGACAGGACGGAGGCCGGCGGAGCACCAGTGAAGTGACGGACTTCCGACACAGGATACGGCCGTGTTTTCACGATACGGTGCCGGTTGCCTACCAATAGTGATCAATCTGAGAATGCGGGCTAGAGATGAGCACATCAGATCCCCACGGCCCGGCGGGCGGAGCGCGGCCGTCGATGGGCAGCATTCCTTCGCATCACGGTCAGCCGGCCCCGCCTTCGTCGAGTGATGTCCCCTCGAACGGGGTTTCACCGATCCCATCGCGGCGTCGCGGAACGGGATCGGCGGTGCTCGCACTGGCGGTCGCCGTGCTCGCGCTACTCGTCGGCTCGGTCGCCGCCGTGCAATCGTGGCGCGCCGCCGACAAAGCGAGCCAAGCCCTCGAACGGATCGATGCACTAGCGGTTCCGCCACCGGTCGTGCCCGCCACACCGGTTCCCACCGAGTCGCCCACCAATGCGGCGCCCAACACGGAGCCGGTGCAGGAACCCACCGACCTGACTGCCACCGGCGCGGTTCCGGTGCTGGACGCCCAGACCCAGTACAAGGAGAGATACGCCGGCCAGAATCTTCGGGTGCCCGCCGACTGTAATGAGGCCACCTACGTCGATCTTGACGAGCCGCGTGTGAAGGTGGATTCGTCGGCCGCTGAGTTCTATCACGAGGACCCCTGCGGGTCGGGTGCCGCTTATCTCAAGTTGTCCAGCGGCGTCGAAGGCAGCGTGGTCAACTCCGCGGTGGTCACCCCGTTCGAGTGCGCTGAGCACATTCGAACCAGCCCGATGTCGTCGGACTCTTACCCGACCCGCCGTGGACAGGTCTACTGCATCATGACCTCCCTGGACACTGCACGGGCCACGGCCGGGACCTGGAAGATGGTGCTGCTCGAGGTGACGGCGACCGGCCAGGACGGCACGGTCACCTTCAAGGCCTCGGCCTGGAACATCCCCGATTGATGGTCCCGCACCGATGGCGACACCCGAATTCCCTGCTTCCGCGCTGGGTCGCGCCGACCTGGCGGCCCCTAATTAGGCGGTGGCCCGGTAGCGGAGCACGACCACGCCGCTGTCCAGCGGGGTCGCGTCGATCAGGTCGAAACGGTGCGGGTCGAATCCGGTCGTGGCGAGGGGGATGCCGGCGCCCGCCACGATCGGGTTCAGCTTGATGACCAGTTCGTCGACGACGGGCAGCAGCTGCCCGGCCAGGCTGCCGCCGCCGGCCAGCCAGATGTCCAGGCCGGGCTGCTGCTTGAGTTTGTCGACCAGGGCGCGCGGATCGTCGGCCACCACCTGGACGGCCGGATCCGCCGAGGCCGGCAGCGTGCTGGAGAACACGAACTGCTTCAGATGCGCGTACGGCGAAATGATCCCGGCCTGTAAGGCCGGCTCGTAGGTGTGCCGTCCCATCAGCACCGTGTCGAACACGCGGTTCGGGCCCTCGGCGCCGAGTGGGCCGCGCAGGTGGGTGGGCACGGTCTCCGGATATCGCGTGCCCATGAACGCGGTGACGTCGTCGTGGATCGTCATGAAGTCCCACGAGCCGTCGGGCGCGGCGATGAATCCGTCGATGGTGGCGGCGACGAAATAGACGAGCTTTCGCAAGATGACTCCTCGGTCGATCACAACCACTATGGCTGTCGTGGTTCGTAAACTACAGCACCTGTAGTGGTTACTGCTAGTGTCCGGACATGGTCAGAAATCCGGAGCGCCGTCGCGCCCTCGCCGACGCCGGGCTGCGCGTGCTCGCCGCGAGCGGGGCCCGCGGGCTCACCCACCGCGCTGTCGACCAGGAGGCCGGGGTGCCCGCCGGTACGGCGTCGAACTACTTCCGGTCCCGCGACGCGCTGCTGGGCGCCCTCGGCGAGCGGATCATGGAGCGGTTCGCCCCCGACGAGACGGTGGTCGCCGGTCTGGCCGCCCGCGAGCCGGGCCGGGAGTTGTTCGTCGACTACCTGCGCTACATCCTGGAGCGCACCACCCGGCAGCCCGACCTGACCCGGGCGCTGATCGAACTGCGACTGGAGGCGGCCCGGCGGCCGGGACTGTCCGAGATCCTCGGCGGCACCCTGCGGGCCGGCTTCCGCGACGACGTGGCGTTCCACCTCACCACCGGCCTGCCGGGCGGTGCCTTCGAGATCGCGCTGCTGCACTATGCGATGGACGGCCTGCTGCTGGACATGCTGACCACGTCGATCGGGGCGGACGCCGATCCGGACGAGGTGGTGACGGCCTTCGTGGACCGGCTCGTCTTCTGACGCCCCTGGGTCAGCGCCACCCCGTGACGGGACGGTACTGTCCCGGTGTGGCGTTGAGTTACCTTCCCGGGATGGCGTCGTAGTGGCGACGGCCGCCGGGCCCCCGGTCGGCCCGGAGCAGCTCAGGGCGCATGCCGCCCAGCTCGACCGGTTACGCGTGCGGCTCGGGCAGGTCCGGCTCACCGGACGGCAGATCGAGAAGGGCCAGACCGCTTTCGGGGCGCTCTGCGGCTGGATCCTCACCGGCCTGGGTGACCGCTATCAAAAACACGACGAGCTTCTGGCGTACGTCGAGGAGACGCTGGTGCTGACCGTTCGCGGTCTGCGCCGGGTGGCCGCCGGTGAGCAGCCGCTGGCCGAGATGGTGGGCCAGCCGGACGAGAGCTCCGCCGACGAGGACGCCCCGTCGGCCCCGGAGATCATCGACGGCGTGCTGGAGGCGGTCAACAGCCGCGACTGGGTGGAGCCGCTGCTCGCCGAGGCCGCCCCGGTCGCCGAGTTCGCCACCCCGGTGACCGGCGTGTTCATGCTGCTGCGCACCGGTGGACTGGAGTACGCGACCACGCATGTCGAACCGCTTCGCCGGCTGCTGGACGATCTCACCGGCACCCCGGAGGTGGTCGCCGACCAGGCCGGCCACTGGGACGTGATGGCCGGTGACCTGCGCCGGCTGGCGTCCGATCTGGAGTGGTGCCTGGCCGGGGCGTTCCCCGGGCCGGAGCGGCCGGACGTGCGCGCATACCTGGACATCATGGCGAACAACGTGGAGGCGCTGCGCGGGCTGGCCGCGACCTCGACGGCCATGACATTGATCACCAGGTCGGCCGGTGACCTGATCCTGCTGGCCCGCGACATCGTGCGCGGCCTGATCGGCGACCTGTTCGCCCGGGCGAGCCTGTGGGTGATCGACAGTCCGGAGGTGGTGACCCGGCCGGTGCTGGTCGCGCGGCTCGCGAGCCTGGTCACCGCGGCGTGGCGGATCAACGCCTACGTCACCGCGCTGACCACCAGCATCGCGAATCTCTCGCGCAGCATCGACGGTTGATCGCGGGACCTTACCGTACGGGCGGGCACGTTCCCTCCCGCCCCGGGCTAGGCGGATAAGCCCTCCAGCGCTTAGGTTAGGCGAACCTAAGTAAAGGGGGATCCGATGAGCGCGGAAACCTGGTCGGCGGAGTCCTTCCGGGAACTGACCGACGGCCTCGACCCGGCCGTGGTCGCGGCCGGTCCACCGCCTGTCCCGGACCTGGCCGGGCCCTGGCGGGTGCGGGTGGCCGACCCGGACGCCGGTGACGGCAAAGTGGTCGCCGACTGGATGGCACTGCCGCACGTGGACCTGTTCTGGGAGCAGAACTGGCCGGTCGAGCGGTGGGACGCGGTGCTCCGGCGGCAACTCGCGGGGGCGTGCACGCTGCCCCTGATCGCCGCACGCGACGGGGCGGACCTGGCCTACCTGGAGGTCTACCGGACGCCACGCGACGTGGTCGGCCGGTACTACCCGGCCGAGCCCTACGACCTGGGTGTCCACATCGCCGTCGGGCCGCTCGAGGCGACCGACCGCGGTCTCGGCCGGGAGCTGATGGCGGCGCTGGTCGACGGCCTGTTCGCGGCCGATCCCCGGTGCCCGCGGGTGGTCGCCGACCCGGACGCCCGGCACGCCATGGCGCGCCGGATGTTCGCGGCCGCGGGATTCGAGCCGCTCACCGAGGTCGATCTGGGACACAAGTGTGCCGCGCTCATGTCGCATCCACGACCCGCTTTACGCGCCTGAAATTGTTAGGTTAGCCTAACCTCCGCACGGCAGTGCCGCTCCGCTCGAAAGGGCCTGACCTTGAATCCCTCCGACTCCACGGTGTACGACCTGGTCGGCATCGGTTTCGGACCGTCCAACCTGGCCCTCGCCATCGCCGTCGAGGAGCACAACGCCCGGTGCGCCCGTCTCGAGGACCGCATCGAGGCCGTCTTCCTGGAGAAGCAGGAGGAGTTCGGCTGGCATCGCGGGATGCTGCTCGAGAACGCGACGATGCAGGTCTCCTTCCTCAAGGACCTGGTCACCATGCGCAACCCGGCCAGCGACTTCAGCTTCGTCTCCTACCTGCACGCCCACGACCGGCTCGCCGACTTCATCAACTACAAGACGATGTACCCGCTGCGGGTCGAGTTCCACGATTACCTCAGCTGGGCCGCCGGCCGGATGAAGAACAGCGTGGCGTACGGGCACACGGTCACCGACGTCATCCCGGTCACCGGCCCTGACGGCCAGGCCCGCGCGGTCGACGTGATCGCCCGGCACGCCGCCGGCACCCGGGTCGTACGGGCCCGCAACGTGGTCGTCGCCGCCGGCCTGGAAGCGGCCCTGCCACCGGAGGTCACCGCCTCCGAACGGGTCTGGCACAACCTCGACCTCCTGCACCGCGTCGAGACGTTCGAGGTCGAGCGGCCCCAGCGGTTCGTCGTGGTCGGCGCCGGCCAGAGCGCCGCCGAGACGGTCGCCTTCCTGCACGAACGCTACCCGGCCGCCGAGGTCTGCTCGGTCTTCTTCCGGTACGGCTACAGCCCCGCCGACGACAGCAACTTCGCCAACGGCATCTTCGACCCGTCCGCCGTGGACCTCTACTACGGCGCCCCGGACGACGTGAAACGGATGCTGTTCGACTACCACCGCAACACCAACTACTCGGTGGTGGACGGTGACCTGATCACTGAGCTGTACCGCAAGGCGTACGGTGAAAAGATCCTGGGCCGCAACCGGCTCCGCATCCTGAACGCCTCCCGGGTCACCGGCCTGAAACCGCGCCCCGACGGCGTCGAACTCGTCGTCGAACACCTGCCCACCGGCGAACTGACCGAGCTGAGCGCCGACGCCGTCGTCTACGCCACCGGCTGCCGTCCGGTCGACGCGGCGACACTGCTCGGCGCGACCGGCCCGCGGTGCCGCCGCGACGACGAGGGCCTGCCGCGCATCGGCCGCGACTACCGGCTCGTCACCGACCCGGCCCTGCACGCCGGCGTCTACCTCCAGGGCGCGACCGAGCACACGCACGGCATCACGTCCTCCCTGCTGTCCGCGGTGGCGGTGCGATCCGGCGAGATCGTCGCGTCGGTCGCCGCCCGGCTCGCCGACCGCCACCCCGTCCCGGCCGCCGAGCCGTGGACGCTCGTCACCTCCGGAGACCGACCATGACCGCCCCGCTGCCCACGTCCGCCGCCGAACTACAGGCGCAGATCGCCGAGGTCCTCGAGGAGCCGGCCGACAGCTTCGGCCCCGACGACGACCTGATCGACGTCGGCCTCGACTCGATCCGGCTGATGACCCTGGTCGAGCGCTGGCGCTCCGGCGGCGCCCGCCTCGATTTCGCCGACCTCGCCGAGGACCCCACCGTCAACGGCTGGTGGGCCCTGCTGACCGCCGCGCGGCAGGAGGCGGTCCGATGAGCACCAACCCGTTCGAGGACGACGACGCCACCTACCTGGTCCTCGTCAACGACGAGAACCAGCACTCGCTGTGGCCGTCGTTCGCCGAGATCCCGGCCGGGTGGACGGTCGCCCACCCGGAGGACTCCCGCGCCAACTGCCTGGAGTACGTCGAGAAGACCTGGACCGACATGCGCCCCGCCAGCCTGATCCGGGCCATGGGCACCCCGTCCACCTGAGCCGCTCTGCCACGACCCGCCGTCCGCCTGAGCCGCTCCTGCCACGACTCGGCCGTGCGCCTGAGCTGCTTCTGCCACGACTCGGCCGTGCGCCTGAGCTGCTTCTGCCACGACTCGGCCGTGCGCCTGAGCTGCTTCTGCCACGGCCCGCCGTCCGCCTGAGCCGCTCCCGCGGCGACTCGGCCGTGCGCCTGAGCCAGTCCTGCCACGACCCGCCGTCCTTCCACGGCGGGTCGTGCCTTTTCACCGCCGCCTACGGAGGAGTTCCGTGCCCGCCACGATCGTCCAGTACGACCTCAAGCCCCGCCTGCTCCAGGTCCGCAACGTCCAGCGGATCACCCCGCGCATGGTCCGCGTGACCCTGGGCGGCGACGACCTCGACGGCTTCCAGGGCCCGGCCCCCGCCGACCACGTCAAGGTCTTCTTCCCGGCCGACGGCGCCGACCTGCCGATCATGCCGACCCTCGGCCCGAACGGCCTGATCCCGCCGCCGCCCGGCACGCCCCGCCCGGTGTTCCGCGACTACACGGTCCGCGCCCACCGCCCCGGCGAACTCGAACTCGATTTCGTCATCCACGGCGAGGGCCCGGCATCCACATGGGCCGCCCAGGCGAGCGAGGGCCAGACCGTGGGCGTCCTGGGCCCCCGCGGCTCGGTCCTGATCCCGATGGACCTCGACTGGTACCTGATCGCCGGCGACGAGACCGCCCTGCCCGCCGTGGCCCGCTTCCTGGAGCAGATCCCCGCCGGCCGTCGAGTCCTGGCATACGTCGAGGTCGCCGCCGCCCTGGAGGAGCAGAAGCTGACCTGGAACGCCGACGTCACCCTGACCTGGCTGCACCGCAACGGCGCCGAGCCCGGCACCACCACCCTCCTGCTCGACGCGATCACCGCCACCGAGCTCCCGCCCGGCGACGGTTTCGCCTGGATCGCGGGCGAGGCCACCACTCTCAAGCCGATCCGCCGCCATCTACGCGACGACCGCGCCCTGTCCTCGAACGCGATCGACGTAGACGGCTACTGGAAGCGAGGCATCCAAAACCTCGACCACCACGCCCCCGACGAGGACTGACCCCCAACCTCACCCGCCCTCCGCCTCTCACCCGCCCTCCGCGCCTCGGCCACCCCCGTTCCGCGGCGATCTTGGACGTTCGTCCACCGTTTTCGGTGGCCAACCGTCCAAGATCGGCGGGTGCGCCGGGCGCGTGTGGCCCGCCGGTTCTCCGGCGCCTCGCGCCTTCGGCCTCGCAGCGATCTTGGACGTCTGGCCACCGAAAACGGTGGTCAAACGTCCAAGATCGGCGGTCGTCTCCAGCGTGTTCGGCTCCACCTGACCTCACTGGGTGAGCAGCGTGAGCGCTTGCTTGTCCCTTGGCGGCTTGTGCTCCTCGATTTATGGCGATCTTGGACGATTGCCCGCCCGCGGAGGTGGTGAGACGTTCAAGATCCGGACTGGGCGTGCGGCGTGAGCGCAGTCCTGTCTGTAGGTGACTCGTGTTTCTCGCTCGCGCTTTCCCGATTAGCGCCGATCTTGGACGCCTGGCCACTGATAGCGGTGGTGAGACGTCCAAGATCGGGACTGGGTGGGAGGTGTGAGTGTGGGCCTGTTCGTTGGCGACTTGCGCTTTCGGATTCACAGCGATCTTGGACGTTCGGCCACCGAAAACGGTGGTCAAACGTCCAAGATCGAGCCGGGCGGGGTGGGCGGAGGCGCGAGCGTGGGTGTGCGGGGCCCGGGCGTGAGGTGGGTGCGCGGGGCCGGGCGTGGGTGCGCGGGGCGGGCGTGGGGTGGGTGTGCGGGTCTGGGCGTGGGTGCGCGGGGCGGGCGTGGGGTGGGTGTGCGGGGGCGGGCGTGGGGTGGGGGATGGTGGAGGTGGGGTCAGGGTTCGGGGGTGGGGGAAGTGGGCGTGAGGAGGTCGTCGGCGCTTGGGTCGTGGAGGCTGGCGTTGCGTAGGTTGCGGCTGGCCGCGCCGACGCCGAGTGCTCCGGCCGCGCACAGGGCGCCGCCGGCGAGCAGGGCCATCGCCGGGCCGGCGACGCGGGCTGCCAGGGCGACCTCGACGCTGCCGATGGCCGGGCCCACGTTGGTCTGGGCCAGCCACAGGCTGCTCACCCGGCCCTGGAGGTGGTCGGGGGTGTTGTGCTGGAGCAGGGCGCGGCGCAGGATCTCCGAGATGGTGTCGGCGGCGCCGAGCAGGGCCAGGAAGAACAGGGCCGCCAACAGCCAGTCGGCGGTCAGGCCCAGCCCGGCCACGGCCACGCCGCACGCGGCGGTGGCCCAGATCAGATGGCGGCCGGTGTGCTTGACCGTGCCGGTCCAGCCGCTGGCCAGGGCGGCGATCATCGCGCCTACGCCGGGGGCGGCGTAGAAGAGGCCGAGGACGGTGCCGCCGTCGCCGTACATCTTCTCGGTCAGTTCGGGGAAGATCGCGGTCGGCATCGCGAAGACCACCACGACCATGTCGATGATCAGCAGGCCGGCGATCAGCCGGTTGGAGGCCACGAACCGCAGGCCGCCGGCGATCGAGCGCAGCGGGCTCTCCTCCTCGAAGTCACCGGCGGGGGGCTGCGGCCTGATGAAGGCGATCAGCGCCGTGGTGATGAACGTGGCGACCGCGGTGAGGCCGTAGTTCCAGGACAGGCCGGCGAGTTCGGTGAGGCCACCGGCGACCGACGGGCCGACGATCGCGCCCAGCTCGGCGGTGATCGCCATCAGCGCCCCCGCCGCCGGCAGCTGGTCGCGGCCGACCAGGTTGGGGGTGGTGGCCATCAGCGCGGTCGCGGACAATCCGTTCAGGACGCTGTTGACCGCCGCGGACAGATAAATCACCCAGAGGTACGGGCTGTCCGCCGACGCGTTCAGGGCCAGCACCGCGAACACGACCACCGCGGAGCCCCGGGCCAGCAGGATCAGCTTCCGGCGGTCCATCCGGTCGGCCAGGATGCCCCCGGCCAGGGTGCCGATCAGCATCGGGACCATGTTGACCACGCTCACCAGTCCCACGTGCCAGGACGAGTGCGTGATCTGCCACACCTGCAACGGCAGCGCCACGAGGGTCAGGCCGAGGCCGAGTAGGGACACCAGGCGGGCGGCGAACAGGAAGCGGAAGTCCCTGCTGGTCCTGAGTGGTGTCACGTCGATGACGAGGTCACCGAGGCGCATCGGCGTCTCCTTGCGGGATAGAAGCGGGTGATCGAGAAGGCCAGGCCAACATAGGTTAGCCTCACCTAAATTGTTCGTCGTTCGCTGGGAGCGCCACACCATGCCCGACCTCCGGGATTCCGCCACCGTCTCGATCGGCACCCCGTTGGAGCACACCGGCGCGTACGTCCTCGACGCCGGGCTCCAGCCCGTGCCGTCCGGTGTGGTCGGCGAGCTGTACCTGACCGGGCCGTCGCTGGCACGCGGCTACCGGGGGCGGCCGGCGCTGACCGCCCAGCGGTTCGTGGCCGACCCGTACGGCGACCCCGGCGACCGCATGTACCGTACCGGCGACCTGGCCAAGGTCCGCCCGGACGGCGAGATCGAGTACGTGGGCCGCGCCGACCAGCAGGTGAAGGTCCGCGGCTTCCGGGTGGAACTCGGCGAGATCGAGGCCGCCCTGTCCGCGCTGCCCGGTGTGGCCGGCGCGGCCGTCCTGGCGGTGCCCGGCCCGGTGGTCCGCCTGGCCGGTTACGTGGCGGGTGACGTCGATCCGGCCGCGCTGCGCGCCGAACTTGCCGCCACCCTGCCCGACTACCTGGTCCCGGCGGTGATCGTCCGGCTGGACCGGCTGCCGCTCACCCCGAACGGCAAGGTCGACAAGCGTGCCCTCCCGGCGGCCGAGATGCCGGTGGTCGCCGGCCGCGCCCCGGCCACCCCGCTCGAAGCCGCCCTGTGCGCCCTGTTCGCCGACGTTCTCGGCCTGGACACGGTCGGCGCCGACGACGACTTCTTCGCCCTCGGCGGCCACTCGCTTCTCGCCACCCGCCTGATCGGACGGCTCCGCGCCGATCTGGGCCGGGAGATCAGCCTGCGTGACCTGTTCGCCGCGCCCACCCCGGCCGGGGTGGCGGCCGCCTCCACCGAGCAGGCCCCGGCGCGGCCCGCGCTGACCCGCCGCGACCTGCCGGAGACCGTGCCCCTGTCGTACGCCCAGCAGCGCCTGTGGTTCCTGAGCCGCCTCGACGAGGACACCACCGCGTACCACATGCCGTTGATCGCCCGGCTCACCGGCGACCTGGACGTGCCCGCCCTGAATGCCGCCATCGGGGATCTCGCCGACCGGCACGCCACCCTGCGCACGGTCTTCCCGGCCGGCCCGGACGGCGTCCCCTACCAGCGCGTCCTCGACGATCGGCCGGTCCTCGGGCGCACCGGCGACGTGGCCGCGACGATCCGCGAGCCGTTCGACCTGACCCAGGATCTGCCCCTGCGGGCCGCGCTGCGCAGGATCGACGACACCACCCACGACCTGGTCCTGCTGCTGCACCACATCGCCGGCGACGAGTGGTCGATGAAACCGCTGATGACCGATCTGGCCACCGCCTACCGGGCCCGCCGCGACGGTCACGCCCCGGACTGGACGGCACTGCCCGTCTCGTACGCCGACTATGCCCTCTGGCAGCGGGAACTGCTCGCCGCCGCCGAACCCACCCAGATCGCGTTCTGGCGCGACGCCCTGGCCGGCGCCCCCGACGTGATGGACCTGCCCACCGACCGGCCCCGCCCGGCCGTCGCCGGGGGCGAGGGCGCCACCGTCGGCTTCCACCTGCCCGCCGACCTGGCCGACAGGGTTCGTGCCGCGGCCGCCGGCAGCAGCGTCTTCATGGTGCTGCACGCGGGCCTCGCCGCCCTGCTCACCCGGCTCGGCGCCGGCACCGACATCGTGGTCGGCACCCCGGTCGCCGGCCGTGGCGACACCGCCCTCGACGATCTGGTCGGCTTCTTCGTCAACACCCTCGCATTGCGCACCGACACCTCCGGCGATCCCACGTTCGCCGAGTTGCTGGACCGGGTGCGGCAGACCGACGTGGCCGCTTTTGATCACGCCGACCTGCCGTTCGACCGGCTCGTCGAGCGGCTGAACCCGGCGCGGTCGCTGGCGTACCACCCGCTGTTCCAGACGCTGCTGGTCTACCGGGCTGGGCTGGGGGAGACCCTGGATCTGGCCGGACTGGACGCGGCCATCGAGATCACGCCGGCCGGGGACGCCAAGTTCGACCTGACGGTGAGCGTCGCCGACGGTGGCGCCGGGCAGCCGATGCACGCCGGGCTGGAGTTCCGGGCCGCATTGTTCGACCGGGCCACCATGGAGACGTTCGCCGACCGGTTCACCCGGCTGCTGGCCGCCGCGGTGGCCGAGCCGGACCGGCCGATCGGCGCGATCGACCTGCTCACCGCGGATGAGCGGGACGCCGTCCTGCACCGGTGGAACGACACGGACCGGCCGATCGTGCGGGCGACCCTGCCCGGTCTGGTCGCCGAGCGGATCGCCGCGACCCCGGATGCGCCGGCTGTCACCTTCGAGGGTTCGACCCTGTCCTACCGGGAATTCGGCGAGCGGGTCGATGCGCTGGCCCGCCGCCTGGTCGCGCGGGGCGCCCGGGGACGGATCGTCGCCGTACAGATGCCCCGGTCTCTTGATCTTGTCGTTGCCCTGCACGCGGTGCAGCGGGCCGGTGGCGCGTATCTGCCGATCGACCCCGATCTGCCGGCGGACCGGATCGCGTTCATGCTGGCCGACGCCGATCCCGCGGTGATTTTGACCGGAATTGATCTTTCGGACGCAGCAGTTGATCTTCCGGTGGTCAAAGAGACCGACCCCGCCTATCTCATCTACACCTCAGGATCGACGGGCCGGCCGAAGGGCGTGCTCGTCCCACACGTCGCCATCGTCAACCGCCTGCTGTGGATGCAGCACGAATACCGGCTCCAGGAAGGTGAGCGGGTCCTCCAGAAGACCCCGGCCAGCTTCGACGTCTCCGTCTGGGAGTTCTTCTGGCCGTTCCTGGTCGGCGCCCACCTCGTCGTGGCCCGCCCCGACGGCCACCGCGACCCCGCCTACCTGGCGGAATTGATCCGCGACGAGCAGATCACGACGGTCCACTTCGTGCCGTCGATGCTCCAGGCGTTCCTGGCCGAGCCGACCGCCGCGACCTGCACCGGGCTGCGCCGGATCATCACCTCGGGCGAGGCCCTGCCGGCTGCCCTGGCGAGCGACTGCCTCGCCCTGCTCCCGGCCGAGTTGCACAACCTGTACGGACCCACCGAGGCCGCCGTCGACGTCACCTCCTGGGCGTGCGCGCCCGGCGACCAGGTCGTACCGATCGGCCGTCCGGTCTGGAACACCCGCCTATACGTGCTGGATCGCCACCTCAAGCCGGTCCCGCCGGGCGTTCCCGGCGAGCTGTACCTGGCCGGAATCCAGCTGGCCCACGGCTATCTGGACAGGTCCGGGCTCACCTCCGAACGGTTCGTCGCCAACCCGTTCGGCGCGGGCCGCATGTACCGCACCGGCGACCGGGCCCGCTGGCGCTCCGACGGCGCCGTCGAATACCTGGGCCGCACCGACGACCAGATCAAACTGCGCGGCTTCCGGATCGAGCTGGGCGAGATCGAGGCCGCCCTGACCACGGCGTCCGGCGGCCCCGCGGCCGTCGCGGTCCGCAACGACATGCTGGTCGGCTACACCGTCAACCCGGTCGACCTGGAACCGCTGCGCCGCACCCTGCCCGCCTACATGGTCCCGTCCGTGACCGTCCGGCTCGACGCGCTGCCGCTGTCGCCGAACGGCAAACTCGACCGCCGCGCCCTGCCCACCCCGGCGATCACCGCGACCGGCCGCGCCCCGGAGACCCCGCAGGAACGCACCCTCTGCACGATCTTCGCCGACCTGCTCGGCCTGGACACGGTCGGCGCCGACGACGACTTCTTCGCCCTCGGCGGCCACTCGCTTCTCGCCACCCGCATGGTCAGCCGGATCCGCCTCGAACTCGGCGCCGAGATGCCGCTGCGGTCCGTCTTCGAAGCCCCGACGCCCGCGGGACTCGCTCTGCGCCTGACGGCTGCGGGTCCGCAGCGTCCTTCACTGACAGCAGGGGTACGCCCGGAGCGTCTTCCCCTCTCCGCGGCTCAGCAACGCCTGTGGTTCCTGGACCGCCTGGACGGGCCGGGCGCCACCTACCACCTGCCGCTGGTGCTCAAGCTGTCCGGACCGGTCGACGTCCGGGCGCTGGCCGCCGCGATCACCGACCTGACCGTGCGCCACGAGACGTTGCGGACCGTGCTGCGCACCGAGGACGGGGAGGCGTACCAGGAGATCCTCGACCCGATTCCGGTCACACTGCCGGTGCTGCCGCCGGACGATTTCGACGCGGCGGTGAACACGCCGTTCCGCCTGGACGCGGAGCCGCCGCTGCGGGCCGCACTGATCGCCGACGGGCCGGACGAGCACCGGCTGCTCCTGCTGCTGCACCACGTCGCCGGGGACGAGTGGTCCCTCGAACCGCTCTGCTCCGACCTGGCCGTGGCCTATACGGCCCGCACCGCCGGGATCGCGCCGGACTTCACCGCGCTGCCGGTGCAGTACGCCGACTACACCCTCTGGCACACCGAGCTGCTCGGCGCGATCGGCACGGAACAGGCCGAATACTGGACGTCGGCGCTCGACGGCCTGCCCGAGGTCCTCGAACTGCCCACCGACCGGCCCCGCCCGGCCGTCGCGTCCAGCGCCGGGCGCCTGCACGGCTTCACCATCCCGGCCGACCTGCACCGCGGACTGCGCGACCTGGCCAACAGCACCGGCACCAGCCTGTTCATGGTCCTCCAGGCCGGACTCGGGGCGCTGCTCACCCGGCTCGGCGCGGGCACCGACCTGCCGATCGGCGTGCCGGTCGCCGGGCGCGCGGACGCCGCCCTGGACCGGCTCGTCGGGTTCTTCGTCAACACGCTGGTGCTGCGCACCGACACGTCCGGCAACCCCGGCTTCCGCGAGCTGCTCGATCGGGTCCGGGCCGTCGACCTGTCCGCGTACGACCACGCGGACCTGCCGTTCGACCGGGTCGTGGAGGCGGTCAACCCACGCCGGTCGGCCGCCTACAGCCCGCTGTTCCAGGTGATGCTCTCCTACCAGAACGGCATGCAGCAGGCACCGGTCCTTCCCGGCCTGACCGCCGAGATCGCCTACACCGAACCGGAGATCGCCAAGTTCGACCTGACCGTCAGCGTCGCCGAGACCCCCGGCACCGACGGCCTGGCCGGCTACCTCGAATACCGCATCGACCTGTTCGACCCGGCCACCGTTGCCCAGCTCGCCGACCGGTTCACCCACCTGCTCGCGGCCGCCGTCGCCTCACCCGACCGGCCGATCGGCGACCTCGACATCCTCGCGCCCGCCGAGCGGCCGGTCGCGGCGGCGCCGATCGCGGCCGTCACCGTTCCCGAGGTGCTGGCCGCGCAGGCCCGCCGCACCCCGGACCGGACCGCTGTCACCGACGGTGAACGGGCTCTCTCCTTCGCCGAGCTGGACGTGGCCGTGGAGAGGCTCGCGACCTGGCTACGCCGGCAGGGTGCTGGACCGGAAACGGTCATCGGGCTGCGGCTGCCGCGCGGGGTGGACGCGGTCGTGGCGCTGCTCGGTGTGCTGCGCTCCGGAGCGGCGTCGCTGCAACTCGACCCGTCCTACCCGGAGACGCGGATCGCCGCCATGACCGCCGCCGCGAAACCGCTGCTGGTCCTGGACGCGCTGCCGGCCCTCGACGGCCCGGTCGACCAGATGCCGTACCCGCACCCATCGACCGCCGCCTACGTGATCTTCACGTCCGGGTCGACCGGCACCCCGAAGGGCGTCGTCGCCACCCACGGCAGCCTCGGCACCCTCTACGCCTCGCACGCCACCCGCCTCTTCCCGGCCGACGGGCTGCGGATCGCCCACACCGCCCCGTTCACCTTCGACTCCTCCTGGGACCCGATCCTGTGGATGGCCGGCGGCAACACCCTGCACGTGGTCGACGGCGACACCTACCGTGACCCGGAGGCGCTGCTCGCCCTGCTGCGCTCCGAACGCATCGACTACCTCGACTTCACCCCGTCCTACCTGGCCCAGCTCGTCGCGGAGGGCCTGTTCGACGGCGACCACCACCCGGGCATCGTCACGGTCGGCGGCGAGGCCGTCCCGGCCGCCCTCTGGGACCGTCTTCTGGCGCAGCCCGGCCTTCTCGCCATCAACCAGTACGGGCCCACCGAGACCACCGTGGACGGCTACGTCTGGTGGAACACCGGCGCGGCCGCCACCGCGGGCAGCGCCGCCTACGTCCTCGACGCCGCCCTGCGCCCGGTTCCCGCCGGGGTCACCGGCGAGCTGTACGTCGGCGGCGCCTCGGTGGCCCGCGGCTACCTCGGCGACCCGGCGCTCACCGCCACCCGGTTCGTGGCCGACCCGTACAGCGGCGGCCGCATGTACCGCACCGGCGACCTGGCCCGCTTCGGCTCCGACGGGGTGCTGCGCATCCTCGGCCGCGCCGACGACCAGGTGAAGATCCGCGGCTTCCGCATCGAACCCGCCGAGATCGAGGCGGTGCTGCTCGAACACCCCGCGGTGGTCCAGGCCGCGGTCGTCATCCGCGAGGAGCGTGGCAGACAACTTGTCGCGTACGTGGTGGGCGCCGCCGATCCGGCCACGGTGAAGACGTACGCGGCCGAGCGCCTGCCCGACTACATGGTCCCGGTCGCCGTCGTGGTGCTGGACGCGCTGCCGCGTACCGCCAACGACAAGCTGGACCGCAACGCGCTGCCCGCCCCGGATCTGGCCGTCGAGAACGCGGCCGCCGCCAGCGCCGCCGAGGCCACCCTCGCACGCCTGTTCGCCGAGGTCCTCGGGGTGCCCGGGATCGGTGTCACGGACGGGTTCTTCGACCTGGGCGGCGACAGCATCTCGTCGATCCAGCTGGTCAGCCGGGCCCGCGCCGCCGGTCTCGTGGTCACCCCGCGGGACGTGTTCACCCACCAGACGCCGCGGGCGCTCGCTGCGGTGGCCCGTGAACTCGACGGCGCCCCGGTGGAGACGGCCGCCGACGCGCTCGGCGAGATCCCGGCCACCCCGATGGCGGCGTGGCTGACGTCGCTCGGCCCGGTCACCGCCGGGTACCACCAGTCGGTGGTGCTGCGGGTGCCCGCCGGCGCCGACCTCGAACCAGCCCTCACCGCCGTGCTGCACCGCCACGACCTGCTCCGGTCCCGCCTCGACGGCGACACGCTGACCGTCCCGGGCGAACTGCCCACCGACTGGTTCCGGGCCGTTCCGCTGGTGCCGACCGCCACCGAACCATCGGGCGGCCGGTCTGAGCCGGTGTGGCAAGGGCTGGTCGATGTCGAGTCGGCGGCCGCGATCGCGCGGCTCGACCCAGGCGTCGGCCGCATGGTGCAGGCCGTCCACCTCGACCATGGGGACGAGCCCGGCCGCCTGATCCTGGTGATCCACCACCTGGTCGTGGACGGTGTCTCCTGGCGGATCATCCTGGACGACCTGCGGGCCGCCTACGCGGGGACTCCGCTGCTGCGGTCGGGCACCTCGTTCCGGAGGTTCGCGCAGGCCCAAGCCGCCGAGGACCGGTCGGGCGAGCTGCCCTACTGGGGATCGGTGCTGGCCGGGGACGAGCCGCTGCTCGGGTCGCGGCCGCTGGACCCGGCGCTGGACACCACCGCCACCTCCCGCGAGCTGACCCTCACACTGCCCGCCGCGGTGGCCGGGCCGCTGCTCGGCACGGTGGCCGCCGCCTTCCATGCCGGGGCCAACGACGTGCTGCTCACCGGGCTCACCCGGGCCGTGCAGGCGTGGCGGGGGAGTGCGGGCGCGCTGATCGACCTGGAGGGCCACGGCCGCGAGGTGGACGGGCTCGACGCGACCGTGGGCTGGTTCACCACGGTCTACCCGGTCCGGCTCTCCGCTGGCGGGAACACGGCCACGAGTCTGAAATCGGTCAAGGAGCAGCTTCGCGCCGTACCAGGGAACGGCCTTGGGTTTGGGGTTCTGCGGTGGCTCTCGGGTGAGCTTGCCGATGTGCCCGCTCCGCAGATCGGTTTCAACTATCTGGGGCGGATGCCGGCGCCTGCGGACGTCGATTTCGGGGTGGCGCCGGAGCGTGCCGCCGCCGGTGGGGCGCTGGACATGCCGTTGCCGCACGCCGTCGAGGTTAACGCCGCGACCGTGGGCGGTGAGCTGCGGGCGACCTGGACGTGGGCCGGTGGGGTGCTCGACGAGGCCGACGTGCGGGCGCTGGCCGAGGCGTGGTTCGCCGAGCTGACCGAAATCGCACAGCTCACTGAGGGAGGGCTGACGCCGTCCGACGTGACCGCCGACGTCACCCAGGGTGATCTGGACGCGCTCGGTGGTGGGCTGGTCGACGTGTGCCCGCTGTCGCCGTTGCAGGAGGGCATGCTCTTCCACTCCGAGTTCGACGCGGACGCGCCCGATGTCTATCTGAGCCAGCTCGCCATCGATCTGGCCGGGCCGTTGGATGTAGCCGCGCTGCGGCGGGCCGTGGACACGCTGTTCGCACGGCACGCCAACCTGCGGGCCTGGTTCGGGCGCACCGGCGACGGGCGGACGGTCGCCGCGATTCCGGCCACCGTGGACGTGCCGTGGCTGGAGGCCGACTTCGACGACGGGTTCGAGCAACGCGACCGGGCCCGCAAGTTCGACATCACCCGGGCGCCGCTGGCCCGGTTCGCGCTGCTGCGGCAGGGTGTGGACCGGCACCGGCTGCTGTTCAGCAACCACCACGTGCTGCTCGACGGGTGGTCCACGCCGGTGCTGCTCGGGGAGCTGTTCGACCTGTACCGGGGGCGGAGTCTGCCCGCCGCCCCGCAGTACCGCGACTACCTCCGGTGGCTTGCCGGCACCGACCGGGAGGCCTCGCGGCAGGCCTGGCGGTCTGCGCTCGAGGACGTCACCCCCACCCTTGTGTCCGGGCCGGCGAACGCCCGCGTGGCGGTTCTGCCCGGCACCATCACGGTTTCGGTCGACGGCGATCGGCTGTCGGCCGCCGCCCGGCGGCTCGGCGTCACCCTCAACACCGTCGTGCAGGGAGCTTGGGCTCTTCTGGCCGGGCAGCTCACCGGCAGTAGCGACGTGGTGTTCGGGGCCACCGTGTCCGGCCGGCCCGCCGAGGTGCCCGGCGTCGAGACGATGGTCGGGCTGTTCATCAACACCGTGCCCGTGCGAATCCGGCTCGACCCCGCGGAGACGCTCGGCCAGTTGCTGCGACGGGTTCAGGCCGAGCAGGCGGTTCTGCTCGACCACCAGCACCTCAGCCTCGCCGAGGTGCAGCGCCTTGCCGGGGAGGGGGACCTTTTCGACACGCTCGCCGTGTTCGAGAACTACCCCTACGACCCGGAGAAGGCCGCCGAGACCGTCGCCGGGCTGACCATCGGCGCTGTCGCCGGGCGCGACGCCACCCACTATCCGTTGAACGTCACCGTCACCCCGGGTGACGGGCTCCAGGCGCACCTCGACTACCGGCCGGACTGCTTCTCTCCTGAGGAAGCCGGAACCATCGCCGGGCAACTCGCCGCCCTTCTCGGCACGATCGGTGCGGACACCGGGCGGCTGGTCGCCGCGACCAGCGTCGTCACCGCCGACTCGGCCCAGTACGGCCACCCTGCGCAACCGCTCACGCCGGTCGCCGCGTTGCCGTCCTCGCCGGCCGGCGCGTCGCCGTTCACGCCGATCACCTCCTGTCTGGCCGAGCACACCGGCACGGCTGTCGTCGGGCCGGACCGGACGCTTTCCTTTGCCGAACTCGACGCCGAGTCCAACCGGGTCGCCAACACGCTGCTCGCACTGGGCGCCGGGCCGGAGACGGTGGTGGCGCTGCGGCTGCCGCGTGGCGCGGACGCGATCGTCGCCCTGTTCGGCGTGCTCAAGGCCGGTGCGACCGCGTTGCCGATCGACGCCGCCTACCCGGCCGACCGGGTGGCGCTCATGCTCGCCGACGCACGGCCGGTGGTCACCCTCGACACGTTGCCGTCCGGCGGTGCGGCTACGCCGCCGCCGGTTTCGCCGGAGCCGGGCCAGGCGGCCTACATCATCCACACATCGGGATCCACCGGTACGCCCAAGGGCGTCGTCGTCAGCCACGGCTCGATCGCGAACCTGCTCGCCGGGCACCGCCGTGACCTTTTCCCGTCGGCCGGCCGACTTCGGATCACGCACACCGCGTCGTTCGGGTTCGACGCCTCCTGGGACCCGATCCTGTGGATGCTCGCCGGGCACGAGCTGCACGTCCTCGACGACTACGCCGACCCCGACGTGTTCCTCGCCCACCTGCGCGAACACCGGATCGACGGGATCGACTTCACCCCCGCCTACCTGGAACAGCTCGTCGACCGCGGCCTGCTCACCGGCCCCGGCCACGTACCGTCGGTGGTGTCGGTCGGCGGCGAGGCCGTGCCGCCGGGGCTGTGGCGGACGCTGCTCGACGCCGGGGTGCGGGCCCTCAACCTGTACGGGCCGACCGAGTACACGGTCGACGCGTACCAGTGGACCCCCGACGGTGGCACGCCGATCGCCGGGACCACCGTGCGGGTCCTCGACGCCGCGCTGCGCCCGGTGCTGCCCGGCGTGACCGGCGAGCTGTACCTGACCGGCCCAGGTCTGGCCCGCGGCTACCTCAACCGGCCCGGCCTGACCGCCGAGCGTTTCGTCGCCGACCCGTTCGGTGAGAGCCGCATGTACCGCACCGGCGACCTGGCCCGCTTCACCGACGGCCGGCTCGAACTGCTCGGCCGCGCCGACGACCAGGTCAAGATCCGTGGCTACCGGATCGAGCTGGGCGAGATCGAGGCCGCACTGGCCGCCCTCCCTGGCGTGATCCAGGCGGTCGCCATGGTCCGCGAAGACCATCCCGGGGTACGGCGACTCGTCGGCTACGTCGTCGGATCCGCCGATGTGGCCCTGCTGCGCGACCGGCTGCCCGACTACATGGTCCCGTCCGCGATCGTCACCCTCGACGCGTTCCCGCTCACCCCGTCCGGCAAGGTGGACCGGCGTGCCCTGCCCGCCCCGGCGCAGCCGGCCGGCGCCTCCCGTACGCCGCGTACCGACGCCGAACGCCTGATCCAGACCCTGGTCGGCGAGGTGCTCGGGGTGTCCGCCGGGATGACCGACAGCTTCTTCGACCTCGGCGGCGACAGCATCTCGTCGATCCAGCTGGTCAGCCGGGCCCGCGCGGCCGGCCTCATGCTCACCCCACGACAGGTCTTCGAGGAACGTACGGTCGAGGCGCTCGCCGCCGTAGCAGCGCCGGTCACGCTCGACCGGGCCGAGCCACGCGACGCGGCCTACGGCAGGATTCCGGCCACCCCGATCATCCGCTGGCTGCGCGACCTGACCGGCGGCGACATGGCTCTGGCCGCCGGCTACAGCCAGGAGATCCTGGTCCACCTGCCCGACGGCCTCACCGACGACACGCTGCGATCGGCCCTACAGGCGGTCTACGACGCACACGACCTGCTCCGAGCCGCCCTCACCGATGGCTGGGACCTGTCGGTTCCCCCTCCCGGCGCCGCTGTCCCGTTCCGAGTGGGCGGTGCCGATGTGGCCACCGAACTGACGGCCGCCCAGCAGCGCCTGGACCCGGCCGCCGGCCGCATGATCGAGGCCGTCCGCCTGCGGCTGAACGAAGGCGACCGCCTGCTTCTGGTCATCCACCACCTGGCCGTCGACGAGGTCTCCTGGCGCATCCTGCTCCCCGACCTGGCCGCCGCCTGCGAAGGCCACCCGGTCACCCCGGCCGGCACCTCCTTCCGCCGCTGGACCACCCTGCTCGCTGAGCGTGACGCCGCTTCCGAGACCGCCCTCTGGACGGCTGCCCGGGCCGCCGGAGCGCCGCTCGGGGACCGCCCGCTCGACCCGGCTGTGGACACCACCGCCACGCTGCGGCGGCTGGAGATCAGCGTCCCGGCGGAGCCACTGCTGTCGGCGGTGCCGGTGGCGTTCCACGGCAACCCGGAGGATGTGCTGCTCACCGGGCTCGCCCGGGCGCTGCCCGGATGGCGGCGGGCGCACGGCTACGGCGACGACACGGTGTCCGTGGTGGATCTGGAGAGCCATGGCCGCGCGGATCTTCCACGCGCCGACACGGCCCGGACGGTCGGCTGGTTCACCAGCCTCTACCCGGTCCGGCTCGACCCGGGCACTGGCGACGCCGCCGCATCGCTGAAGCTGGTCAAGGAGCAGTTGCGGGCCGTACCGGACCGGGGTGTCGGATTCGACGGCGGCAGCACCGGGCCGATCTGCTTCAACTACCTCGGGCGGGCCGGGTCGTTCACCGGCGAGCCGTGGTCGCCCGCGCCGGAGTCGTCCCAGCTGCGGGGCGGCGCGCGGGAGTTGCCCGTGGCGTACCCCCTCGAAGTGAACGCCGACATCCGCGACGGCGACCTCGTCGCCGTGCTGACCTGGCCCGATGGGGTGTTGACCGAGGCCGCGGTGGCCGACCTGGCCGAGCGCTGGCAGGACGCCCTGCGTGAGCTGGCGGCCGTCGAGCGCGGCGGCCGGACCCCCTCCGACCTGCCACTGGTGGGCCTTACCCAGGCCGAGATCGACGAGATCGAGGCCGCCCACCCGGATCTCGCCGACGTGCATCCGCTGTCACCGCTCCAGCGGGGCATGGTCTTCCACACCCTGCTCGACGACTCCGGCCCCGACGTCTACGTCACCGAACTCACCATCGACCTGTCCGGCCCGCTCGATGAGGACCGGCTGCGCGCCGCCCTCGACACCGTCCTCTCCCGCCACGAGAACCTGCGGATCGCCGTGCACCGCACCGCCGCCGGCTCGGTCGTCGCGGTCGTCCCCCAAACCGCCAGCGTGCCGTGGTCGGACACCGTCCCGGACCGCTTCGACCTCGCCACCGCCCCGTTGATCCACGCCAGCCTGTCCGAAAGCGGCGGCACCAGCGATGCCGAGCCGGGTGCAGTGGCCGAAAGCGGCGCGGCCGGGCGGCGGCTCACCGTCACCAGCCATCACCTGCTGCTGGACGGATGGTCGACGCCGCTGTTCATCGGCGAGCTGATGGCCGCCTACCAGGGTGGCGGCCTGCCCACGGTCGCGCCCTTCCGGCGCTACCTGTCCTGGCTGAACGAGCAGGACCCGCAGGTTTCCCGCCAGGCGTGGCAGCTGGCGCTGGACGGCGCCGAGCCGTGTCTCGCGGCCGCCGCCGGGCACCGCGAGCCGATCCACCCGGCCGAGATCACCGTCGGACTGGACGTGGCGCTCGACGACGCGGCCCGCACCCTCGGCGTCACCATGAACACCGTCGTACAGGGCGCCTGGGCCATGCTGCTGGCCGGCCTCACCGGCCGCGACGACGTCATCTTCGGCGCGACCGTCTCCGGCCGCCCGCCGGAGGTGGACGGCGTCGAGCGGATGATCGGCCTGTTCATCAACACCGTCCCGGTACGGGTGCGGCTGCATCCGGGCGAGACCCTCGCCCAGCTGCTCACCCGCATCCAGGCCGAGCAGGCCGCTCTCACCGCCCACCACCACGTCGGCCTCACCGAGATCCAGCGGCTGGCCGGCGCGGGCGAGCTCTTCGACACCCTGGCCGTGTTCGAGAACTACCCGTTCGACCCGGACCAGGCGGCCCGCGACGCCGACGGCCTCACCATCACCGGCGTGGGCGGCAGCGACGCCACCCACTACCCGCTGAGCCTGTCGGTGATCCCCGCCGAGACCCTCGAGCTGCACCTCGAATACCGCCCGGACCGCTTCACCGCCGACCGGGTCACCGAACTGGGGGAGCGGCTCGCCCAACTGCTCACCGCTTTCGCCACCGACGCGCGGCAGTTGGTCGGCCGAGTGCCGAACCCGGGTGCGGCAGCGCCCGTGACCGGCCCTGAGATCGGCGAGAAACCGCTGCTGCCGGCCGTTTTCGCCACCACGGTGGCCGAGAACCCGAACGAGGCCGCACTGGTCGCGGGGCAGAGGCGACTGACGTTCGCGCAGCTCGACGCCGCGTCGAACCGGCTGGCGAGGTGGCTGATCGCCCAGGGCGCCGGGGCGGAGACGTACGTGGGCCTGCGGCTGCCCCGCGACGAGTCCTACGTGATCGGCCTGCTGGCCGTGCTCAAGTCGGGCGCGGCCGCCCTGCCGATCGACACCACCTATCCGGCCGACCGGGTCGCGCTCATGCTGGACGACACCCACCCGGTCGTGGTCCTGGACGAAGACGGGCTGCCCGACCTGGACGGCTACGACGAGGGCCCGCTGACCACCCGAATCGACCCGCGCCAGACCGCGTACGCCATCTTCACCTCCGGCTCCACCGGCCGCCCGAAGGGTGTGGCGGTCACCCACGCCGCCATCGCCAACCTGCTCGCCTCGCACCGCGCCGGCGTGTTCACCGAACAGCGGCTGGCGATCGCCCACACCACCTCGTTCTCGTTCGACGCGGCCTGGGACCCGATCCTGTGGCTGTTCGCCGGTCACGAGCTGCACGTGCTCACCGACGACGTCTACCGCGACCCCGAGCCGATGGCGGCCTACGTCGACACGCACCGGATCGGCTACCTCGACTTCACGCCGGCCCACCTGGGCCAGCTGCTCACCGCGGGCCTGCTGGGCGAGGGCCGGCACCGCCCGAGCGTGGTGTCGGTCGGCGGCGAGGCGGTCCCGGACACCCTGTGGCGGCAATTGGCCGCGATCGACGGCCTGACCGTCAACAACCTGTACGGCCCCACCGAGTACACCGTCGACGCCTGGCACTGGCAGTCCACCGGCCGGTCGCGGCCGATCGGCGGCACCCGCACGTACATCCTGGACGGCGCGCTGCGGCCGGTCCCGCCGGGCGTTCCGGGCGAGCTGTACCTGGCCGGCGCCGGTCTGGCCCGCGGCTACCTGAACGCGGCCCGTACCGCCGAACGGTTCGTCGCCGACCCGTGGCAGGCCGGCGAGCGGATGTACCGCACCGGCGACCTGGCCATGTGGGAGCCGGCCGGCAACCTGCGGCTGCTGGGCCGCACCGACGACCAGGTGAAGATCCGCGGCTACCGGATCGAGCTGGGCGAGGTGGAGGCCGCCCTGGCCGCGTTGCCCGGCGTCGACCAGGCGGTCGTGGTGGTTCGCGGCGAGGGCGCGCGCCGCCTGATCGGCTACGTGACCGGCGAGGCCGCCGACGTGCGGGAACGGCTCGCCGCCACGCTGCCCGACTACATGGTTCCGGCGGTGATCGTCCACCTCGGCGAGCTGCCGCTGACGGCCAGCGGCAAGGTCGACCGGGCCGCGCTGCCCGCCCCGGACCTGGCGGCGACCACGAAGAGGGAGCCCGTCACCGCGGCCGAACGGATCCTGTGCGATCTGTTCGCCCAGCTCCTCGGCCTGGAGACGGTCGGCGCCGACGACGCGTTCTTCGACCTGGGCGGCGACAGCATCTCGTCGATCCAGCTGGTCAGCCGGGCCCGCGCGGCCGGGCTGGCGATCACCCCGCGGCAGGTGTTCGACCACCGCACCCCGGCCGGCCTGGCCGCGGTGGCCGGCGCGGTCCGCGACGACGCCGAGCCGCGCGCCGAGGCGTTCGGCGAGGTGCCGTTCACGCCGATCATGCACTGGCTGCACGAGCTGGGCGCCGGCACGCGCGGTTTCAGCCAGGCCGTGATGATCTCGTGTGAGAAGGAGAACCTGCCGGCCGCCCTCCAGGCCCTGCTGGACACGCACGACCTGCTGCGCGCACGCACCGACGGCACCCGCCTGATCATTCCTCGGCCGGGCACGATCACCGCCGAGGACGTGCTCAGCGACTGGTCAGGCGACTGGGCCGCCGACGCCCGCCGCGCCCAGGCGGAACTGGACCCCGACGCCGGGATCATGCTGCGTGCCGTCCACGGCGACGGCCGCCTGCTGCTGGTCGCCCACCACCTGGTCGTCGACGCGGTCTCGTGGCGGATCCTGCTGCCCGACCTGGAAGCGGCCCAGACCGGCCGGCGGCTGGAGCCCGCGCCGACGTCGTTCCGCCGCTGGTCGCGCCGCCTGTCCGAGGAGGCCGCGAGCAGGCGTGACGAGATCGGAGCGTGGCGGCGCATTCTCGCCGGTGACAACACCCCATTGGGCGTACGCCCACTCGGGCCCCAGGACACCACGGCCACCATGCGTCACCTGCGCCGGACGCTGACCGGGGCGGCGCCGCTGCTCACCACGATCCCGGCCGCGGTACACGGCAACGTGGACGACGTGCTGCTGACCGCCCTCGCCGACGCGTTCGGCCGCCCGTCGATCCTGGTCGACCGGGAGACCCACGGCCGCGAGGACCTGGGCGTGGACACCTCCCGCACGGTCGGCTGGTTCACCAGCGTCCACCCGGTCCGCATCTCCGCCGGCGGCTCGATCAAGCGGGTCAAGGAGGAGCTGCGGGCGGTCCCCGGCTCGGGCATCGGCTACGGGCTGCTCCGCTATTTGGACGGCGAACTGGCCGGCACCGCCCAGCCGCAGATCGCCTTCAACTACCTGGGCCGGGCCGTGGCCGCCGCCGAAGGCAGCCAGGGAATCGGCGAGGGTGGGGCCGACGCCGACATGCCGGCCACCCACGTCATCGAGATCAACGCGGAGGCGTCCCCGGACGGCACCGAACTGGTCGCCGACTGGTCCTGGCCGGACGGCGTGCTCACCGAGGAGCAGGTCGCCGCCTACGCCGACGCCTGGTTCACGGCACTACGAAGGCTGGGCGGCGAACACGGCCACACCCCGTCCGACTTCCCACTGGTCAGGACGGGCCAGCCGGAGATCGACCGCCTCGAAGCCACCTACCCCGGGTTCGCCGACCTGCTGCCCGCCTCACCGTTGCAGGAGGGCCTCGCCTACCACGCCGAACTGGGCGCCGACGTCTACACCGTGCAGCTCGCCTTCGACCTGGAGGGCGAGGTCGACGCGGCGCGACTGCGCACGGCCGCCCGCGACCTGCTGCGGGCCCACCCCAACCTGGCCGCCGGCTTCCTCCAGGGCGAGCACGGCCTGCTCGCCGTGATCCCGGCCGACCCGGAACCCGCGTGGCGGGAACTCGGCGCACCCACGGATGCCGACTGCGAGCGGGCGGCCGAGGAGGACCGGGCGCCGTTCGACCTGGCCGCGCCGCCACTGTTCCGGTTCACCCTGCTGCGGCGGGGCCCGGGACGCAGCCGCCTGCTGATCTCCAACCACCACATCCTGCTCGACGGCTGGTCCACGCCGCTGCTGGTCGGCGACCTGTTCGCCCGGTACGCCGGACAGCGCCCGGCCGCGGTCACCCCGTACCGGGAGTATCTGACGTGGCTGGCCGGGCAGGACCCGGCGGCGGCGCACGCGGCCTGGGCCGACGCCCTGGAGGGCCTGGACCGGCCCACCCGGGTCGCGCCGGACACGCCGCCCGCGCTGACCGTTCAGGAACAGCACGAGGTGACGCTGCCGGAGGACCTGACCGCGGCCCTGACCGGCTGGGCCCGGACCCGCGGGCTCACCCTGAACACCGTGGTCCAGGGCGTGTGGGCGCTGCTGCTCGGCCAGCTCACCGGCCAGGACGACGTGGTGTTCGGCACCACCGTGTCCGGCCGTCCGGGCGGTCTGCCCGGCGTCGAGGACATGATCGGCCTGTTCATCAACACCGTTCCGGTACGCGTCCGCCTGCACCCGGACCGCACGGTCGGCGACTACCTGGACACCGTCCAACGGGAACAGTCCCGGCTGCTCGACCACCAGCACCTCGGCCTGGCCGAAATCCAGCGGATCGCGGGATCGGGAGAGCTGTTCGACACCCTCGCCGTGTTCGAGAACTACCCGTTCGACGCGGAGAAGGCGCGGCAGACGTTCGCCGGGCTGCGGATCACCGGGGTCGTCGACGAGGACACCACCCACTATCCGCTGGCCCTGGCCGTGAACCCGGGCGACCGTCTGGTGCTGCAACTGCGGTACCGGGCGGACGCGTTCACCACCGCCGAGGCCGAGGTGCTCGGTGAGCGGCTGCACGCCCTGTTCCGGGCGGTGCCGGGCGCCGCCGCCACCCCGATCGGCCGGTTGTCGCTGCTCACCGCCACCGAGGCAGGCGAACTGGCCGGGTTCACCGGCCGGGCCGGCGGCTACCAGCCGCAGACCGTCGCCGAACTGTTCGCCGCCCACCAGCGGCCGGACGAGATCGCCGTGGTCTGCGAGGACCGGCGGCTCACCTACGTCGAACTGGACGCCGCCTCCAACCGGCTGGCCCGGGTGCTGCGCAGACACGGCGCCGGCCCGGAGCGGACCGTGGCGCTGGCCCTGCCCCGCGACGTCGAGATGGCGATTGCCGTGCTGGCCGTCGCCAAGGCGGGCGCCGCGTACCTGCCGATCGACCCGGCCTACCCGGCGGCCCGGATCGCGCACATGCTCGCCGACGGCCGCCCCGTCGTCGGCCTGGCCACCCGGGCCACCGCGGCGGCGCTGTCCGGCGTCGAGACGCTGCTCATGGACGACCTAGACGAGACCGACGACAGCCCGCTCGACGTCCACGTGGATCCGCGCCACCCGGCGTACGTGATCTACACGTCCGGGTCGACCGGCCTGCCGAAGGGCGTCGTCGTCACCCACGAGGGCGTCGCCGCACTGCTCGCCACCGCACGCGAGTCGTTCGGCGTGGACGAGAACTCGAGGGTGCTCCAGTTCGCGTCGATCAGCTTCGACCTGGCGTTCTTCGAGCTGGCGATGGGCCTGCTCACCGGCGCCCGGTCGATCGTCGTGCCGTCCGCCCGGCGGGTGGCGGACCGGGCGCTGACCGACTACATCACGTCGAACGGCGCCACCCACATCGCGCTGCCACCCGCGGTGCTCGGCGCGCTGCCGCCGGACGCCGAACTGCCCGCCGGGGCCGTGCTGCTGTGCGGAACCGAGGCGGTCACCCCGGAACTCGCCAGGCGGTGGGGCGAGCGCATGCGGTTCATCGACGCCTACGGGCCGACCGAGGCGACGGTCAACTCCACCCTGTGGGAGTACCGGCGCGGCTGGGACGGCGCCCGCGTCCCGATCGGCGTCCCCGACCCGGGAACCACCGCATACATCCTGGACAAGGCCCTGCGACCGGTCCCGGTGGGCGTCAAGGGCGAGCTCTACCTGGGTGGTCCCGGCCTGGCCCGGGGGTACGCGGGACGCCCCGCCCTGACCGCCGGACGTTTCGTCGCCAACCCGTGGGAGCCGGGACAGCGGATGTACCGCACCGGTGACGTGGTGTCCTGGCGCGAGGACGGCAACATCGACTTCTTCGGCCGTTCCGACGACCAGATCCAGCTGCGTGGTTTCCGGGTCGAACTCGGCGAGATCGAGGCGGCCCTCGCAGAGCAGCCGGAGGTACGCCAGGCCGCCGTCGTCCTGCGCACCGACCACGGCATCAAACGGCTCGTCGGCTACGTGGTCCTCGACCGCCCCGCCGGTGACCTGCGGGACCGGCTCGCCGCCACCCTGCCGGAGCACATGGTTCCGGCGGCCGTCGTCGAGCTGGACGCGCTGCCGCTCACCCCGAACGCCAAGCTGGACCGCCGGGCGCTGCCCGCGCCGGAGTTCACCGTGGGCGGCAGCGGACGGCCGCGCACCGCCACCGAACGCCTGGTCTGCGGTGTGTTCGCCGACGTGCTGGGCCTGGACCAGGTGGGCGTCCAGGACGGCTTCTTCGACCTGGGCGGGCACTCGCTGCTGGTCGTGCGGGTGCAGATGGCGTTGCAGGGGACGGTGACGGTGCCGGACATCATCGCCAACCCGACCCCGGCCGCCCTCGCGCGGCTGATCGACTCCGGCGCCGAGCCGGGGGCCGCGCTGCGGCCGCTGTTGCCGCTGCGCCCCACCGGCGACGGGGAGCCGCTGTTCTGCGTGCACCCGGCCGCCGGGCTGGGCTGGTCGTTCGCCGGGCTGGCCCGGTACACGAGACGGCCCGTCCACGCGTTGCAGGCCCGCAGCCTGACCGAACCCGGGCACACCCCGACCGCCGAACAGATGGCCGCCGACTATCTCGCCCTGATCCGCGAGATCCAGCCGGACGGCCCGTACCACCTTGTCGGCTATTCGCTGGGCGGGACGGTGGCGCACCTGATGGCCACCGAGCTGCGCCGCGCCGGGCAGGACGTGCGTCTCGCCCTGCTCGACGCGTACCCCGGAAAAGAAGGAAGCGGAGAAACCGGCCCGGCGGCCGGCGACGGCCTGGACTTCCTGCTCGCCCTGTCCGACCTGGACGCCCTGCCGGCGGACCGCGACGAGGCGTTCGCCGCGCTCAGCGGATCGGGGGTCCTGGCCGGCCTCGGACGGCCCGCACTGGAGGCGATCGAGGCCAACCTCGCGGCCGCCGGCGGGCAGGTCGACGGCGCCGCGCTGGGCTTCTTCGACGGCGAGTTGCTGCTGTTCACGGCGGCGAACGAGGAGGCCGACGACGCGTTCCGGGCGGACGCCTGGGAGAAGCACGCCGCATCGGTACGGGTGGTGCCCGTGCCCTGCACCCACGACGAGATGACCGACCCGGCCGCGCTCGCGCTGATCGGCCCGGAGCTGGCGAACACCTGGGAGAACCACCGATGACCGAACACCTGCGGCTGTCCCCGGCCCAGTCCCCGCTCTGGTACGCCCAGCAGCTCGACCCGGCCAGCCCGGTCTACAACACCGCCGACTACGTGCGGATCGAGGGCCCGCTCGACGTGGCGCGATTCGAGGCGGCCGTCCGGCAGATGGCCGGCGAGGCGGAGTCGCTGCACACCCGGTACGGCTCCGACGACGCCGGCCCATGGCAGGTGATCGACCCGCGGCCGTTCCCGTTCCCGGTCCGCGAGTGTGGCGAGGACGAGGCGCTCGCCTGGATGCGGGCGGACGTCCGTACCCCGGTGGACCTGGCCGAGGGCCCGCTGTTCGCGCAGGCGCTGTTCCGGGTCGGCCCGCAGACGTGGCTGTGGCATCAGCGGATCCACCACATCGCCATCGACGGGTTCGCGTTCTCGATGCTGGCCCGCCGGGTCGCCGACCTGTACACGACGGGGGAGGGGCGCCCGTTCCGCCCGTTCGCGACCGCTCTCGACGTGGCCGGCGCCTACTTCGCCTCGCCGAAGCACCCGGCCGACCGGGAGTTCTGGCGCGGCTACCTGGACGGGATGCCGGAGCCGGCCGCGCTGGCCGCCCCGGCGCCGGTCGCCGACCACACGGTCCGGGCGGTCACCCGGATCGGCCCCGAGCGGGCCGCCGAGCTGAAGGGCCTCGGCGTCGGCTGGCCGGAGCTGTTCGCCGCGGCCACCGCCGCCTACCTGCACCGGATGACCGGTACGACCGAGGCCGTGCTCGGCCTGCCGGTGATGGGCCGCCTCGGCACCCCGCTGCTGCGTGTCCCGGCGATCGTGATGAACATCGTGCCGCTGCGGGTGCCGGTCCGTCCCGACCAGACGCTGCCCGCCCTGGCCCGGCAGATCGCCGCCGAGATCAAACGGTCCCGGCCGCACCACCGCTACCGGCACGAGCAGATGCGGCGTGACCTGGGGCTGGTCGGCAGCGACCGGCGGCTGTTCGGTCCGGTGGTCAACGCCATGCCGTTCGACAACGACCTGCGGTTCGGGGCGGCTGTCGGCACCATGCACAACATCTCGGCCGGGCCGGTCGAGGACCTGGCGCTGGGCATCCGCGACTTCGGTGACGGCACCGGGATGAGCCTGGAGGTGGACGGCAACCCGGCCCGCTACACCGAGTCCGGCCTGGCTGATCATCTCGACCGGCTGCTGCATTTGCTGGCGGAGCCGGAGACGCCGCTGGGCCGGTCGCGGCTGGGCCCGGCGGTCGCGCCGCGCCGTCCGGTGTGGCGGGATCGCGACGCCATGCCGGTTCTGGACCGGATCGCCGCGCAGGTGGAGTCGGCCCCGGATGCGGGGGCGGTCGAGCAGGGCGGGACGCGGTACACGTACGCCGAGTTGTGGGCGAAGGCCGGCGCGGTCGCCGCCGGCCTGGCCCGTCGCGGGGTCGAGGCGGACAGCCTGGTGGCCGTGCGGATGCGACGGGAGCCGGACGCGATCGTGGCGATCCTGGGCGTGCTGCTGGCCGGTGCGGCGTATCTGCCGATCGACCCGGACGGCCCGGCGGGACGCAACACGGATGTGCTGGAGGACGCGCGGCCGGTCCTGATCCTCGACTCGGCAGTGGCCGGATCGGGGGTGGTACACCGGAACGTGCCGGGGGACGCGCTCGCTTACGTGATCTACACCTCGGGTTCGACCGGCCGCCCGAACGGTGTGGAGATCAGCCGGGGCGCCCTGTCGCATTTCGTGGCGGCGGCCACCCACCGGTACGGGTTCACCGACAGTGACCGGGTGCTCCAGTTCGCGGCCCTCCACTTCGACGCGAGTGTGGAGGAGATCTTCGGCACTCTCTCGACCGGTGGGACGCTGGTGTTGCGCGAGCCCGAGATGCACGCCTCGGCCGAGACGTTCCTGAAAGCATGCGCGGAGCTGCGACTCACCGTGCTCGACCTGCCGACCGCGTTCTGGCACGAACTGGTGCACGCCCTCACCACCCAGGACATCAGGGTCCCGGATTCGGTACGCACAGTGATCATCGGTGGCGAGGCGGCGCTGCCGGACCGGGTCGCCGCGTGGCAGAAAATCGCCCCGAATGTCCAGCTCTTCAACACTTACGGGCCGACCGAATCCACTGTGGTGGCCACCTCCGCGTCGATCGGACGTTAGGTAAGCCTTACCTCATGTGGTAGAAACTCAGCGCGGCCTAGCCGCCTGATTCCGACTGCTCCCCGGGAGTTCATGATGTCCCGCTTCACCCAGCGCATGGGTGCGCTCCTGGCCGCGGCCACGGTGGCCGCCGCCCTCGGCGCCTGCTCCTCCGAGGCCGAGCCGGCCGGCTCCGGCGCGAGCGCCGCCCCCGCCTCCACCACCCGCGAGATCACCGACGCCTCCGGCGCGAAGGTGACCGTCCCGTCGGCCCCGAAGAACATCGTGGCCCTCGCCGAGACCGACCTGGACGCGGCCCTCGCGCTCGGCGTCACCCCGATCGGCGCCAGCAAGTCCCGCCAGGGTGACTCGGTCGCCGGCTACCTCGCGCCGCAGCTGCCCAACGTCAAGCTGGTCGGCGAGATCGTCGAGCCGAACATCGAGGCCATCGCCACGCTGGACCCGAAGCCCGACCTGATCCTCTACGGACACTTCCTCGACCCGGACCCGGCGCAGATCAAGGACCTCAACGCGATCGCGCCGACCGTCATCACCAGTATGGTCGACAGCACCTGGAAGGACAGTCTCAAGGGCGTCGCGAACGCGCTCAACCTGGAGGCCAAGGCCACCGAGGTGCTCGCCGGCTACGACAAGAAGGTCGCCGACACCAAGGCCGCCATCACCGCGAACGGCGCCGCCAAGGTCAGCCTCGTCCGCTGGAACCCGCAGGGCCCCTCCTACCTGCAGAAGCAGCACTTCTCCAGCACCATCGTGGAGGAACTCGGTCTCAAGCGCCCGGACGCCCAGCTCACCGAGGGCACCGGCCCGTCCGACCCGGTCAGCCTGGAGAAGCTCGACGTCCTCGACGCCGACTACATCTTCCTCGGCACCCTGAACAACGACGGCGCCGCCGCCCTCGAGCAGGCCAAGGCCAACGCCTCCTGGAACCAGCTCGGCGCGGTCAAGGCGAACAAGGTCGTCGCGGTCGACGGTGTGCCGTGGACCTCACGCGGTGGCCCGATCGCGGCCGGCATCGTCCTCGACGACATCGCGAAGACCCTCAAGGGCTGACACCCACGATGCGAGAGGTGAGCTGGCAGTACACGGACGGGCGTGGGGCCACCCTCTCCCTTCCGCAGCGGCCGCGGCGCGTCGCCGTCGCCGAGCTGCTGGCCACCTCGACGCTGGCCGCCGCCGGGATCCGTCCCGTCGCGGCGGCCCTCGGGCCGGATCCCGGCGGTGATGTCTGCTTCGCCGCCGCCGGGTTCGCGCCCGCGGGTGTGGCCCGGCTGGACACGCCCGGCGATCCCGCCATCGACCCCGGCCTGCTCGCCGCGTCCCGGCCCGACCTGGTGGTCGACCGGTTCCCCCGCCACCACGGTCTGCCGACGGTCGTCCTGCCGCTCAAGGAGCGCGGCCAGTCGCTCGACGACCTGCTCGCCGAGACGGCCCGGCTCGCGGTCGCCCTCGGTGCTTCGCCTCCGGCGACCGATTCCTATCAGGCCGCGAAGCTCCAGGTCAGCGCGGCGCTGAAGGGCCGCACGATCATTTTCGGGTACGCGCGGGGCACGCGACTGTCGATCCTGGACCCGTCCCGCTACCCCTGGCTGGTGACGCTCCAGGAACTGGGGCTGCGGGTCCTCGGCGACCGCACCCCCGACGACGGGCCGCACGGCACCCCGGTGCCGTGGGCCGCCGCACGAGCGGACATGATCTTCGTCAATGGGGAGACACCGCCCGGCTTCCGCGCCCACCCGTGGGACGACACCTGGCACGCGTTCTCCCACCCGAACTACGCCCGCCTGTTCACCGCACTCACCACCCTGGACCGGACCGCCGCGTGACGAACACCCTGCCCCGCCGAATCGCGGGCCTGCTGCTCTGCCTCGCCCTGCTGGCGCTCGCCGTGCTGCTCAGCCTCGCCGTGGGCGCCCGTGCCATCCCGTTCTCCACGGTCGTCGACGCGCTGTGGCACTCCGACGGGTCGCCCGAGGCCGTCATCGTCACCACCCAGCGCGTACCCCGTACCATCCTCGGGCTTCTGATCGGCATGGCCCTCGGCCTGGCCGGCGCCGTCATGCAGGCGCTCACCCGCAACCCGCTCGCCGACCCCGGCCTGCTCGGCGTCAACTCCGGCGCCGCCGCCGCGGTGGTCACCGCGATCAGCTTCTTCGGCATCACCACCGCCTCCGGGTACGTGTGGTTCGCCTTCGCCGGAGCGGCCGCCGCCACCGTCGTGGTCTACCTGCTCGGCGCCGGCGGCAAGGGGCCCGGCGGACCGGTCCGGCTCGCCCTGGCCGGCACGTCGATCGGCGCGGTCCTGGTCGCCTACACCTACGGGGTGCAGATGCTCGACGCGAAAGCCCTCGACCAGTTCCGGTTCTGGATCGTCGGCGGCCTCTCCGGCCGGGACCAGTCGGTGCTGCTCGACGTGCTGCCGTTCCTGGTCGCCGGCATCGTCATCGCCCTGCTGCTGAGCCGCCCGCTCAACGCGCTGTCGCTCGGTGAGGACACCGGCCGGGCCCTCGGCGTGAACCTGGCCGGCACCCGGCTCGCCTCCGCCGCCACCGTCACCCTGCTCTGCGGCGCCGCGACGGCCGCCGCCGGCCCGTTCGCCTTCATCGGGCTGGCCGTCCCGCACGCGGCCCGCGCCCTGATCGGCGCCGACCTGCGGTGGGTGCTGCCCTACGCCATGCTGCTCGCCCCGGTCCTGCTGCTCGGCGCGGACGTCGTCGGCCGGGTCGTGATCACCCCGAGCGAACTGGAGGCCGGCATCGTCACCGCCCTGGTCGGCGCGCCCGTCCTCATCGCCCTGGTCCGCCGCCGTCAGGTGGTGCCGCTGTGAGGACTCTCTCGCCGGCCCGCTCGATCAAGGACGTCCGCCTCGCCGCCGACCGCGTCTCGTTCCGCGTCGAACCCCGTACCCTCGTGGTCTGTCTGATTCTGATCCTGGTCACCGCCGGGCTGGTGCTGGTGTCGCTGAGCGTCGGCGACTATCCGGTGCCGTTCCCCGAGGTGATCAAGTCGTTGCGGGGGGACGGCAGCCGGCTCGCCGAGCTGTTCGTCGTCCAGCGGCGCCTCCCGCGCGCCCTGGTCGCCGTGGTCGCCGGCATCGCCTTCGGGGTCAGCGGCGCGATCTTCCAGCGTCTCACCCACAACCCGCTGGGCAGCCCCGACGTCATCGGCTTCGGCTACGGCGCGTCGGTGGGGGCCATCCTGGTCATCCTCTTCTACGGCGGCGGGGCGCTGCTCACCGCCACCGGCGCCTTCGCCGGCGGGCTGATCGCGGCGATCGCGGTCTACCTGCTCGCCTACCGCAACGGCGTCAACGGGCTGCGGCTCGTGCTCGTCGGCATCGGCGTCAGCGCGATCCTCATCGCGATCATCAACTACCTGGTCAGCCGGGCCGACCTGCGCGACGCCCGGGCCGCCACGGTGTGGATCGTCGGCAGCCTCTTCGAACGCCGGTGGGGTGACGTGCAGCTGGTCGGGTTCGGGCTGCTGCTGCTCATCCCGATCACCGTGATCCTGTCCCGCTACCTGCCGATGCTCGAACTCGGCGACGACGCGGCCGCCGCCCTCGGCGTACCGCTGGAACGGGCCCGTCTCGGGCTGGTCGTGGTCGCGGTCGGGCTCACCGCGATCGCCACCGCCTCCACCGGGCCGATCGGTTTCGTGGCCCTGGCCGGGCCGCAGCTGGCCCGACGGCTCACCCGCTCACCCGGCGCGGGGCTGACCGCGGCGGGCCTCATGGGCGCGCTGCTGCTGGTCGCCAGCGACCTGATCGCCCGGCGGGCGGTCGCCCCCAGCGAACTCCCGGTCGGCGTGGTGACCGCCGGCGTCGGCGGCATCTACCTGGGCTGGCTCCTGCTGGTCCACTCCCGCCGCACCACCTGACCGGACCACCCTCTCAGCTGGAGCCGCGGACCGTCAGGGAGGTCGGCAGCCGGCCGGCCGGCGGCAGGGCCGGATCGAGCAGACGCCGCACCGCCGACGCGGCCTCCTCCTCGACCGGCATGTAGACCGACGACAGGTCGGCGGCCTCGGCCAGGGCGCTGCCGTCGAAACCGACGACCGCCACATCGTGCGGCACCCGGCGACCGGTCTCACGCAGCGCCTGCAACACGCCCATCGCGGTCACGTCGCAGGCCGCGAACACCGCGTCGAGCTCCGGTTCACGCAGCAGCAGCTCCCGGGTGGCCGCGTAGGCGGTGGGCCGGGTGAAATCGCCGTCCACCGACACCACCGGCAGGCCCGCGCCGGCCATCACCCGCAGGAACCCGGCCTTGCGCTCGTCGGCGCACGGCGTGGACGGGCCGAACACCGCCCCGATCCTGGCCCGGCCGGTGGCGACCAGATGGGCGGCCGCCTGGCTCCCGCCACTGTCGTTGTCGGGCGCCACGAACACCACCCCGGGCGCGGAGCGGCCCAGCGCCACGGTCCGCGACCGGCGGGCCAGGGCGGCGCCGGCCGCGCCGGGCAGGTTGATCAGCAGGCGGCCGAACGGCGCGTCGTCCTCATCGGAGGGGGCAGCGGCCACCCGGCGTACCTCCAGGGAGAGATCCTCACCGCCGAGCGCGCGCATCGCGCCGGCCAGCACCCGCCCGTAGAAGGGTTTGGCACTCATCGCGGCCGGATCCGGGTCGACGATCAGCACCTCGATGCGGTCCCGCCGGTGCGGGCCGCCGCGCCCGGTGGCCAGGGCGCGAGCCGCTGTGTGCGGCTCGAAACCGAGCCGGGCCGCCACCGCGCGAACGTGATCACGAACGGTCGGCGACGTACCGTACACCCCGTTGATCGCGCGGGAGGCGGTGGTCTTCGACACGCCGGCCACGCGGGCGACATCGGCCAGGGTCGGGTGCCGTTTGTCCATGGTCACGACGATAGCCGTACATGTGGACGATCCATGATTGACACCGCGACCTAGGTTGTGCGCGTGAAGATAAGGTATCTACTGCACAACGCGTACGGAGTCGGTGGAACGATCCGTACGGTCTTCAATCAGGCCAACGCGTTGTGCGCCACCCACGACGTCGAGATCGCCAGTGTGTACCGCACCGCGGAGACTCCAGCCTTCACGCTGGACCCACGGGTGCGGCTGGTCTCGCTGACCGACCTGCGCACCGACGGCACCAGGTGGAACGGCCCGCCCCGCCGGCTGCTGCGCCGGACCCGGGCCCTGCGCAACCCGCTGCCGCACGGCCGGGACTTCCGGTACCACCGCTGGGACCCGATGGTCGACCTGCGGATCATCCGGTACATGCGCGCCCAGAAGGACGGGGTCCTGTTCAGCACCCGGCCGGCGCTCAACCTGCTGTCCGCCTGGTTCGCGCCGGGCCGGCTGATCCGGATCGGCCAGGACCACATGAACTTCAGCAGCTACCGCAAGGGCCTGCAGAAGCGGATCGTCCGCGCCTACCCGCGCCTGGACGCCGTCACCGTGCTGACCCGCGCCGACCTGGCCACCTACCGGGAGGCGCTCGGAGGCGAGGCGCGACTGTTCCGGATCCCCAACGGCATTCCGCCACGGACTCCGACGGCCGAGCCGGACCGCACCCGGACCGTGATCGCCGCCGGGCGGCTGGGCCGGCAGAAAGGCTTCGACATGCTGATCGACGCCTTCTCCCTGGTCCACGAGCAGCACCCGGACTGGCGGCTGGACATCTTCGGCGCGGGCCAGGCACGGGACCGGCTCACCGCCCGGATCGCCGAACGCGGCCTCACCGACGTCGTCCGGCTGCGCGGCGTGACCCGCACCCTCGACGCCGAGTTCGCCAAGGCGTCGATCTTCGCGCTCTCCTCCCGCAAGGAGGGCCTGCCGATGGTGCTGCTCGAAGCCATGAGCGCCGGGCTGCCGGTGGTGTCGTTCGACTGCCCGACCGGCCCGGCCGACGTGGTCGACGACGAGGTGAACGGGCTGCTGATCCCGCCCAAGGACGTGCCCGGCCTGGCCGCCGGCCTGTCCCGGCTGATCGAGGCCCCCGCCGAGCGGGAGCGGATGGGCGCCGCCGCACGGACGACCGCCTCCGGCTACGAGATGCCGGTGGTCGTCGCGCAGTGGGAGGAGTTCTTCGCCGACCTGCTCGGCCGCCGCCGGGTGGTGCCATCTCAGCGTGACGGCGCGGCGGAGGACGCCGTCACCGGACCGGCGCGGCGCCGCTGACACGGTCACCGGTCAACGGCAGCGAAACCTCGAAGGTGGTGCCCGCGCCCTCGGTGCTGCGGGCACTCACCTCACCGCCGTGATCGTGGACGATCTGCCGGACGATGGCGAGCCCCAGCCCGCTGCCGCCGGTGCCCCGGCCGCGTGCCGGGTCGGCCCGCCACAGCCGGTCGAAGACCAGCGGCAGGTGCTCCGGTGCGATCCCGACCCCGGTGTCGGTCACCTGGAGCACCGCCCGGTCACCGCTGGCGTGCGCGCGCAGGGTGACCGAGCCGCCGGACGCGGTGGCGCGTAACGCGTTGCCGACCAGGTTCCCGACGATCTGCCGGATCCGGTCGGCGTCCGCGTCGGCGAACACCGGACCGTCCGACTCGACCGTGAGCCGGACGCCCACCGCGTCGGCGGCCGGCCGGTGCGCGGTCCGCGCCGTCTCCATCAGCTCGGCCAGATCGGTCGGCTCCCGGTGGTAGACCAGCGCCCCGGCCTCGGCCAGCGCCAGCTCCTGGAGGTCGTCGACGATCCGCTGGTTCAGGATCACCTCGTCGTGCAGGGACGCGAACACCTCCGGCGTCGGCTCGATCACCCCGTCCTGGATCGCCTCCAGGTAACCGCGCAGATTCGCCAGCGGGGTACGCAACTCGTGCGCCACATCCGCGATGAGCCGCCGCTGATCCTCCTCCGCAGCCCGTACCGAATCGGTCATCTGATTGAAGGCCCGCGCCAGCTCGCCGATCTCGTCGCGGCCGTCGTCGGGCACCCGCCCGGCCCGGTCGCCGTCGGCGAGCCGGCGGGCCGCCGCGGTCAGCGTGCCGATCGGGCGCAGCACCCGCCGGCTGATCAGCAGCGCGCCGCCGACCGCCAGCGCCGCCACCACCACGGTGATCAGCAGGACCGGGCCGGTGTCCAGCGCCCGTACCGGCTCGTTGGCGGCGCCGATCGTCAGCAGCAGCGTGGGCGGGGCCACCTCCGAGTCGGTGATCCGCCGCCGGAACGCCTCCCGCAGGCAGCCGGCCTCGGCACACTGCCCCACCTCGAGACGGTCCGCCTCCCGCGTCCCCTCCGGGAAGGGCCCGGGCCGGCAGACGTCGAGAGTGTCCGGATCAACACCGGAAAGACCATGACGGGGTACGCCGTCCGCGCCCACCATGCCGAGCGGCGTATAGCCGGCCCGGAACAGGCACGCCGACCGCACCGTCTCCTCCCGGTACGCGCCGATGGCCGTGAGCGTCGCCATCCGCTCGTCACCGCCGTCCGGCAGCACCAGCGTGGGCAGCGGGTCGACGATCACCGCGACCGGGCCGGGCGGCCGGGCGGCGCGACCGTCCATGTGATCGGTATCGGCCACCGCATTGCCGTACGGGTCGACCAGCCGAATCCGCTGCCCGGTCTGCGCCCGCAACCGCTTCAGGGTCTGGTCCACCCCCTCCCAGGTGCCGTTACGCAGCGCCTGGGCCCGCAACTCGCCGCGGATCATGTCGGTCGTCTCCCGGGACGCCGACGCCGCCTCGCCCACCTGGTCGCGGGCCTGCCACCAGGTCAGCGCCACGGTCAGCCCGGTGGCGCCCAGCCCGACGACGGCGACCAGCAGGAAGACGCGGATCCGGAAACTCACGGCTCGGCCGCCAGCCGGTAGCCGCGCCCGTAGACGGTCTGCACGTACCGTGGATCGTCCGGGTCGTCGCCGAGCTTGCGCCGCAGATTGCGCACGTGGGCGTCGACCGTGCGCTCCAGAACGTACCGGTCGAAACCGAACGCCTTCGCCAGGATCTCGCCACGGGTGAACACCCGCCCCGGCGCCCCGGCCAGCACCTCGATGATCCCGAACTCCTTGGCGGTGAGCACGATCGGCCGCCCGCCGACCCGGACCTCGAACCGCCCCACGTCGACTTCCAGATCCCCGGTACGCAGCACCGGCTGATCCCGGTCCCGCAGCGCCCCCGACCGGCGCAGCAGAGCCCGCACCCGGGCCGCCAGCTCACGCGGACTGTACGGTTTGGTCAGATAGTCGTCGGCCCCCGCGTCCAGGCCACGCAGGATGTCGTCCTCGCCGGCCCGGGCCGTCAACATGAGGATCGGAACGTCCGACTCGGCGCGCAGCACCCGGCAGACGGTGACCCCGTCGAGCGCCGGCATCATCACATCGAGCACCACGAGATCCGGCCGCCGCTGCCGGCACGCCTCGAACACCGCGGGCCCGTCCCCGACCAGCGTGACCCGGTGCCCTTCCCGCCGCAGATAGGCGGCGGCGAGCTCGGCCTGCTTGGGGTTGTCCTCGGCGATCAGGATCTCGGTGGCCACCCCACCGATCCAAACACCGCCCCGCAACCTGGGGGACCGCGACGTCTGCTACGTGTGATGCCGGAACGGGATCCGGCCGCCGCACCAGTTCGGGCAGGTCCTCGCCGGCCCGCACGAGATGGAATGCCAATCAAGCTCCCTCGACCACCTGGCCGCCGACGACGAGACAGCCCGGCTCTTCCGCCTTGCCCGCGGCCCCGCCGATCTGCCCTGGCTGGACATCGGCAACGCCTTCTTCATCGCCGTCTGTCACTACGCCGGTGACGACACCGCCATCGCACTGGACCATCGAACCGACCCCGCCGACCCCCGAGTCGTCGGCAGCGACCTCTGGACCGTCCCCGGCCAGTACCAATGGCGCACCATCACCGACACGTTCTCCGCCTTCGCCGTCGCACTCGGCCTCGATCCCAGCTGATCACCGTAGCGGCACCTTGGGCGTGCCGACGACGGCACCGGAGAAGCCGTTGAACGCCACCTCACAGATAGCTGATGCACTCCTCTGGGAACGACAATCCGACTCCGGCCGGCCCGGACGCCTAAGATGACCTCTGATGGCCAGTTATGAACAGCGGTCCTCCGGTGCTACGGCCGGCTGGACACCCGCGGGAGAAGCCCTACGATTGCTGGCCGGCGCTCCTGCCGAGCTGGACGTCGCCGTCAAAGGGCTCAGTCGCAGCAGTGGTGTCTATGCGTGGTGGGCTGCCTCAGCGGTCTTTCCCGATCTGCCCGGGCCGCCCAACGAGAATGTCCCGTCGCTACGGCTGCTGTATCTCGGCCGGGCGACCAACCTGCGGGGCCGGATTCTGCGCAACCATCTCAGACGGTCGGGCAGTTCGACTCTGCGCCGCACGCTTGCCGGGCTGCTCCTGTCCGAGGGCTATCGGACACACTGGACCGATCGTGTTGTCCTGGTGCCTGAAGACGAGGCACGGCTGACCCGATGGATGTACGCGCATCTACGCTTGACCTGGGCGGAGGAACCTGAACCGGTCGCCGTTGAGGCCGAGCTTGTCCGTCGCCTGCACCCACCACTGAATGTGCACGGCGTCGACCCCGAACATCTTCAGGCTGCCGTTGTCGCCGCCAAGAACGCATACAACGCCTCCAGCGGGCCGCCGGACCCGGGCTGACCCGTCGCCGCGGAAGTCGTCCAGAATCGGCTGTGCGCGCTTCGGTCGTTGCCGTGACGCCCTCACCGGCCGCGGGCCGTGCTACGGACAGGCGGCTCACGCTCGTGCCGATTTCAATGCGTCTGGAACGACAATCAGTCTCTGCGGCCAGCCCTTCGCGAGTCGCTGTCATCAGCGCAGTCAATCATGGTGTAACCATCGACGAACCCCTGACGCAACTGCTCGGCCAGCTCAGCGCAGGTCGTCGCCTTAATACCAGCAAAATGGCCGCATTGCACGTCCCCCACCCCAGCAGCAACGAGTGCCTCGCAGCTGTCGACCAAGCCGTCGCCGTTTTCATAAGAAGGGGCCGCCGACGC
The DNA here is from genome assembly GCF_019429605.1 of Actinoplanes hulinensis. Taxonomy (NCBI): domain Bacteria; kingdom Bacillati; phylum Actinomycetota; class Actinomycetes; order Micromonosporales; family Micromonosporaceae; genus Actinoplanes; species Actinoplanes hulinensis. The sequence goes on from NZ_JAHXZI010000013.1 coordinate 153,537, forward strand.
GCCGACTGCTCCCAGCACCATCACCAACGCAGCGGCCACCAGCGGTATCCGGCCTGGTCTCATGCTTCTCCGTTTCGTCGCAGCCCAATCGACGGCGCCGCGCCAGAGTTGAAGGAAAGAGCGACCCTCCTGGGCACTGCTCGGCCAGCGCGTCGGGATAGTCTCGCCGGTTGCACTCTCGTGCCGCGATGCGCGTGTGCCTGTGCTGGCGTGTTGCCTATCTGCATAATGCCTGCATGTCGCATGTCGATCTTACCGTGGACGGGTGGCTGGCCCTCTCCGATGCTGGTGCTGACGGCGTTGCTGCCGCTATCGCTCAGGACGTCGGGGCTGCGCTGGTGTCGGTCAGCACCCGCGGATTTGCCGGCCGGAGTGGGCGGGTGGCGCTGTTCGAGCGTGACGGCATCCGGTACGCGTTGGTGCCCGGCGGCACGGTGGAGCTCGGTTGTGATCCTGCACGGTTCGTTCCCACCTCTCGCCAACTGCAAGATTTCGCGGAGGCGGTAGCCGAGTACTCGGTACCCGAGTCGATCCACCGCTTCCTGGACGAACAGATGTCCCCCATGCGCCGGGCGACCCTGCCGGCTCGGCTGGTCGCTGTGCGCTCGCTTGACGCCGACTCGCTATTGACAGCCGAGCATGACGGCACCGACGACCACGAATCCGTCATGGCCCGGCTGGAGTGGCGAGGCCTGCGGCCGCCCACACCGGACGAGTGGGAATACGACTGCGGTGCCGGAGCGACCACGCTGTTCCGATGGGGCGACGAATACCCTGACGGCGAGCCCTACGGTGATGTCCCGTTGATCCAGAATCCCAACTTCTTCGGACTCGTCATCGGCGATGACCCGTACCGGGCGGAATTCACTACCGACCCGGCAGTGCTGTGCGGCGGTGACGGCGGCAGCGCGCTGTGCGGCGGCTATGGCGCGTTCTTGTCCTGGATCACCCTGGCCACCGCCTACCGCAACCCGACCCTCGCCGAAATCACCTACGAGGGCTATCTCGTCGGCGAAACGCCCGTGCGCCCTGTCCTGCCAGTGCCATGATCATCCAACCTCAACTGCCGTTGTCCGTGCTCGGGCTGGCCGCCGCCGTCACGCCCGCCGGTCGGCTGTGACGGCCCGGTGCCTTGTCGTGCCGGGTTGAGTGCGTCTGCTCCGGTTGGTGGCGGCGTCCCGACCACCAAACCCGCCGCAGAGTCCATCCGGCTGCCTGCCACGTCTGAATGCAGGCCCGGCCGTACCCGGTCAGTCCCTCGTCGGTCTCCTCCAGGCATCCGCCGCCGGCCGCGTTCCGGTTGTTGTAGGCCGGCAGCATGGTCCGGACGCCGAGGTCGTAGAACTCGCGCACCCGCTCCAGGCGCCCCTTCCAGGGGACTGGAGTCCTCGAGATCGAACGCTACGGCCACCCGGTCGGTGCCGAGATCGGCGATGCCGCCTGGCCAGGCCGAACCGGTCGTCCGCGGCGATCCGGGCCGCCAGTGCCGCAGGAGCGCGGCGGTCTCCACGTAGCTGTGCGGGGCGTAGGCGGCGTTGACCGATACTTCGCTGCCGCCCGGCCGCCGGTAGCGGGCCGGCTCACCGAGGTCGGCCTGTGGGGACAGCGGCAGACAGCAGTGCTGTTCCCACAGGCCGACCGCGTCGTCATGATCACCCAACGCTACCGGCGGTGCACGTGACCGCTGGTGGGGTGTTGCTGCCGCTCCAGGAGCCGAGCAGACCGAAGGTCGTGGTTGCCCCGGCGTCCAGGACACCGTTGTAGCCGGCGTTGCGGACAGTCACCCCCGTCTCGCTGTTGCTCATCGTCCCGTTCCAGACCTGGCTGACCCGCTGGCCGTTCGCGAAGGACAGCGTGACCGTCCAGCCGTTGATCCTCCTCGTTCCGGCGGTCACCCGGACCTCGCCCTGGAAGCCGCCGGTCCACTGCCCGGCCTGGGTATAGGTCGCGGTGCATCCATCTCCGGGCGGCGGTGTGGAGGCCGAGGCCGACGGTGACGGAGGCGTGGACGGCGAGGTGGTGGCACCGCCCCACGCCGACGGGCCGTCCAGCCAGGACGCGCGCTGGGTCATCCAGGTACGCATCACCTGCACCTGACCGGCCCAGGTCGGCGTGGTGTCGGTGATGAACGGCCCGACCATCCGGCTGCCCAGGTTCGGCCAGCGCTGGAAGTTGCGCTGGGCGGCGGCGGTCAGCGGTGCGGCCAGCGCGTCCACCCGGCTGGTCAGCGAGGTGGTGGCGAGCAGGCCGCGGCGCAGCGACTGCCACCGGGTCTTGAGGTCGTTCTGGAACGCCGGGTCGGCGAGCAGGATCTGGAACCAGTCGTTGGCCCGCGGGCTCCGGGTCTGCTGGTACTGCCAGCCGGCGGTCTGCTCGTTGCCGAAGAAGCCGCCGACACCGAAAGTCAGGTCGTAGTCCCACAGCGGCCCGGCCACGATCGGGCCTTCCCGGTCCTTGTAGAAGTAGGTGCTGCGCAGATAGGAGTCCATCTCCCGGCTGAGCTCGTTGAGGATGATCAGGTCGACCCAGGAGCCGACGTCGATCCAGGTCCGGTAGCCGGTCTGCGGGTCGGTGAGCCGCGGGCTGTGCAGCATGTCGTGGAACTGCTGGAGGTACTGCGTCAGCCAGGCACGCTGCTGCGTGTTCAGCGGGGACGGGTCCTCGACCTCGAGGAAGTTCCAGCAGGTCGCGGTGGCGCCGGTGCAGGTGAGCGTGGGTTCCTCGGCGGCCAGCCACTCGAACTTGAAGATGTAGCCGCCGGCGATCTTCGGCAGCGTGGTGTCCTCCTCCTCGAGCTGCTTGAGGTCGAGCCGGTCCTTGCTGTTCTTGATCGTCTCAACCAGCATGTAGACGCCCTGGTAGTCGGCGGCCGCCACCGGTGTGGAATCGGTGTTCAGGTAGAGCTCGACGAAGCGGTAGCGCGGCGTCGCCAGGCCCATCTCCCGGCCGAGGTCGTAGACCAGGGCCTCGCGGATCAGCGACTTGTCGCTGAACGGCCCGCGCAGCACCCAGTCCGAGTCGGCCGGCATGCCGAGCACCGGATGGTCGGCGTCGTCGTCGTCGTTGTCCCGGAACTCGAGCCGGTAGGGCGCTTTCTCGAACATGGCCGACGACTGGCCGCGCAGGTGGATGCCGGTGCGGGTGGCGAGGGCCGGTGCGGCGGACAGAGAGGTCCGGCCGGCCGTGGTGTCGAAGACCATCGCGGCGGCGTCCATGTAGTCGCGGCCCGGCTTGCCCTTGCCGTAGTTGTCGATCAGCAGCAGCGGCAGGTCGTGCTGGGTGTCCACGGCGCGAGCCACGTAGAGGGCAGTGCCCGGGGCGCCGGTGGCCGAGCCGTTCAGGAAGGCCTGCGCCCGCAGTTGGGTGGTGCCGGTCAGGGTCAGCGGCCGGCCAGGGTAGACCGCCGAGGCGGTCGCCGGCCGGGTGCCGTCAGTGGTGTAGCGGATCTCCGCACCGGCGATCGCGGTGCCCAGCGCCACCGACACCGAGCCCTGGAAGGTGCCGCTGGGCACCGAGAACGTGATGTCCCCGGCGGGCTCGCCGGCGGCCGCCGCGGTGGTGACGCCGGCCGTGGTGAGCAGCATCGCCAGGATGACAAGGGCGACGGTCCGGATCGTGTGCCTACCCATGGAGCAGGTCCTCTCTGCTGAGGGTGAAGTGCTGTCGGAGGACCCGGCGCCACGGCGCCGCCGGCAGGTCCGTGCGGAGCGCGGCGAGGCCGGTGGCGTACTTGGAGATGGCGACGGGACGGTGGCCGCGGCGCCACAGGAGGCGGTCAGCCTCGGCGGCGGTCGAGACGGTCTTCGTCTCCACGATCGCGACGCCGGGCAGCCGCAGCTCGCGGCCGTCGGCGATCCAGCGCAGATCGGTGTCCACGGTGACCCGGCTGTCGCCCGGCATGAGCAGTGCGAACCGCAGGTAGGCGGTGCGCAGCACGGGGGTGAGGCCGGCCCGGTCGGCGGGCGACAGGCCGTGCCGGGCGAAGATCTCGTCGAGGAAGGCGAGCCCGGTTTCGGTCGGGTGCGGCTGCCCGGGCACGTGCGGTGCCCGGTACTTGACCGTGCTGCCGCGCGGGCCCGGCACCTTCGCCTCCAGCCAGCAGGAGCCGGAGTCCACATAGGTCCGAGTCCTGATCTTGAAACGGCGCCGATGCCGGTACGCGGTCCGCAGGTAGCTGACCAGACCGGGAGTGTCGAGGTAGAGCGACTCGTAAGTGAAGTGGCGGATCCCGTCGATCTCCAGTACCCGGGCCGCCGGCGCGAGCTCGGCGAGCAACCGGCGCGCGTCACCGGCCGGCAGGAGGTACTTGCGGTCGAACCGGCACTGCAGTGCGGCCCGCTGATCCATCTCGGCCAGGCTGACGGCGGGCAACGCGCCCAGCGTGTCGAATGCGACGGCCGCGGTCATCGCTGCCCCGCGTAGGTCGGCGGGCTGACCGGGGCGATCAGCTTGCCGGGCCGGCCGGCGTACCGGACGTCGACCACGGTGGAGTCGTTGATCAGGTCGACCCGCAGCAGCCGGCCGGAGTAGACCTTGGCGCCGAGCAGGTCCTCGAGCCGGCGGATCAGCTCGTCCTCACTGGTCACGATCGAGTCGAGGACGATGATCTGCTGGCGGTAACGGCCCAGCACCCACCGGTTGTCGACGATCGCCAGCACCACGAGGATCAGGCCCATCAGCGCGATGTTGCGCCAGATCGAGCTGGTCTCCAGGGCGCCCAGCAGACCCAGCGCGAGCGCCGAGAAGAAGTAGGCGACCTCGTGCTGGTCCAGCTCAGTGGACCGCAGCCGGATGATGGAGAGCACGCCGAACAGCGCGAACCCCAACCCGAGGCCCGCCCCGGCGTCGCTGGTGCGCAGCGCGTCGGCCACGGCGAGCACCCCGATGTTGACGGCGAAGTAGGCCACCACCAGGTCGCGGCGCCGGTGCCGCGGGAAGTAGAGCCCGAACACCAGCACGGTGACGGCCAGAAGTTCGGCCCCGAGTAGGGCGAATTCGGACATCTGCGGTCCCCCTCCGAGCGAGAGAACGTATCGAAAGTTTCGGTGAACATCCGGAACTTCGACCGAAGGCTAGGGTTAACATTCGATGAATGTCAATGTTTTCTCGCGGAGCGGCCCGCGGGTGACCGGCTCACAGTCCAGGTCCTCGAGAATCGCGGTGCAGCTGCGGAGCAACACCTCGGCGGCCCGGCGAGCCCCCGCGCCGGACGCCACGGTGGTCTGCCCGTGCCGGCGCGGCGGCGTTCCTCGGCCGCCGGTCACAGCGCCTTCGGCGGCGCGTCCGGGTCCATGCCGAGCCGCTCGCAGTGCGCGTCGCCGTCCCCGCCGATCAGCCGGGGAACCTCCACCGCGAGCTCGGCCGGCAACTCCACCCGGCCCGTTCGCAGCGCCATGAGCAGGCGTAGCTCCGGAACTCGTGCGCGTTCGCGATCAGTCGCTCGCGCTCGGCGGCGCGATGACCGGTCGCCGGGTGCGACTCGGCCCCCAACAGGTGCTCCAGCGCCACCAGCGCGGTCCGGGCTTTCAGCGCGGCGCCGGGTGGTAAACAGATCGCTCATCGCGGCCCGCAGCTCGGTCAGCCCGCTGTGCTGCACGCCGAGCGCGGCCCGGGTTGCCGGTACGGGTCAGCGTGGTGGCCACTCGGATGCCGCCGAGTCCGAAACGGTACACCAGCGCGGCCCGGCGTTCGACCGGGATCTCGACCGGAAGTTTCGGTCCGGCGAGGCGGACGGGGAGCAGGAGCGCGTCGGGCGTCCTGCCACGGCAGCGCGGCGATCGCCGCGAAGGCCGCGAACTCGTCCTCCCGCAACATCCGCCCGGCGTACGCCATCTGCCCGGCCACCGCGAGAACGTCCAGCCGGTTCCGATCACGGGTTTCCCCTGCTCAGTGTTGCCGCGGCGAAGTTGACCATCACCACACGCGTGGTGCAAGGCGGCCAGCCCCTGGGCGTGGCAGGGTGCCTTGGGTTACCGCTCGGCAAACTCCCACCACAGGACCGGGCACCACCAGCGCCGGACGTCTCAACCGAACGCCGCCCGCACCGGCTGACCGTGAGGCAAGTTGTGCGGCGGGACGGTAGGCGGATCCACCGGCATCCGGAACTGGCGATGAGAGTGCGTCCCAGTAAGCCCGGCCATCTAATTTCAGGAAGCCGGTTACCATGAATGATCAGAAGGAATTGATACGGCACCTTCGATGTCACAAAACCCCACACCTGACCCTACCCTGTTCGAATTGAAAGCGTTTCAGCGGCCACGATCATCTGGCTGATGAGAGGTAGCCGGATAGCGCGGTCGCAGTATGGCGCTACCTGGGTTCATGCGGCGGGGAATGCGGCTGCAGCGTTCGACCGCGGCCCTTTCGGACGTATTCAACTCGCGCCTGGTCGAGGCTCAAACTTCCGTTCGGTCCGCCCCTGACGACTGCGCTGTCGTGATTGTCTTGACCGTCGTCCTCCCACCCGCACTCATCGCAGATTTCGTAGCTCCCTCGTTCCGACAACGTGGCGTGGCCGCAGCAGGGACAGGTGTAAGGAGCATCGCGGACCGCCGCGATCACGTTCCTCAGCGAGGTGTACTGGTGTAGCCAATCCGTCCTGCGGCGGGCCGGGTCGTCTTGGACGGGAGCATTCTCCGTCGGCTGGTGGGCTACGGCAGGGCCGTCTTGGGCGTTTGGATCCGCTTCCAAATGGTTGTGATGAACACCGCCGGCCCTGGCGTCTTCCGTAGCCATGTATCGTTCGTCCGGCGTGATGCGCCACCGCCAAAGGCCCACATTGCCGAGGCGTCCGGTGTGCCGGAGCAGGACCTGCGTGGAATGCTGCCGCTTTCCGGTCTCCTGCCGCTGCTGGATGGCCGCGTCCGGCGCCAACCGAGCGAGCACGCGTGTACTGAACTTCGCGGGTATCCGCCAGTTCACATTCAGACCCTGGGTGATGTCGTAGGTGTGGAGCACGACCTCGGCGACGCCGAGCGCTGCGAAACCACTGACGTCGCAGGGCCCGAAGTGCCAGGCCCGCGTGTCCGGCCCCGCGGCTCGCAGCGCCGCGACAAGCAGCCCACCGCATGCCTCGACGACCGCCAACACCTCCGATACCGAGGCGTCGTCGCGGATCACCAGATCCAGAGGCAGGTACGCATCCTGCGCCCGGCCAGCCACTTGAGCCGCGTAGGCAAGCAGGTCATGGCCGACGTGGACAAGCGTCTCCCGGCATGTCCAGTCCAGGGTGCCGGCCGTGACCGACCAATCGAGGGCCACCAGTGGTTCGAGAACCTCGCCCATCGTTCGGACTGCACGCTCCAGATCTTGGGCTTCCATGCGGCGGATTCTGACAGGCTAGGCAGGCCGGGTCATCCGGCCCGTACCGGCTACGGCCTGCGAGCCGCTTGCGCCGACAGGCTCGCCTCCGCGAAGGAGCGATTACGCACGACGGCGTACAGACCGATGACGGCGACCAATCCGGCGATCAAGCGCTCCCCAGACGTCATCACTACATCTTTCCCCCGGGATCACTGATGACTCCATCGAACTGCAGGAAGCCTTGTGGAGCACGGATGCACACTTCAGCCGCTAAATGTGCGTCGGGCGAACAGCTGTAACGGCAGGTCGCAACCTTGAGCAGGCAGTGGGGCCAAGCCCGGGAGCACGCGCACGTTCTGCTTGAATCGTGGCGTGACGGAGTGGGCGTCTCTGCGGGACGCGTACGGATCCGCCGAGCAGGTACCCGCCTTCTTGGCGGCTGCCGCAGCGGCGGATACCGAGACTGACGACGCTTGGGCCAACCTGTGGACCCGTTTGTGTCACCAAGGCACGGTCTATAGCGCGAGCTACGCCGCGCTCCCCGCCCTCGCGCAGATGAGTCGTCGGCGTGGACCCGGCGGGTACCTTGCCGCGTTGCACCTTGCAGCCGCGATTGTCGCGTCCCTCGACGGCCCGGAGGATCCGGCTGTGGTGCGCCAGCGGTACGAGAACGAGCTGGCCGCTCTCCACGCCGTAGCCGTTCAGAACCTTCAGTACGCGACCAGTGACATGGAATTCATCTACGCGCTCGAAGCGCTCATGACGTTCGAGAATGGCGACATATGGCAGCGGAACCTCCACTGGCTCGCCAACGGTGAGGCAGAACTCGACTGCCCGTCCTGCGGCGAGCATCTGTTACTGGACCTCGAGGGTCCGGATTTCTCCATGGCGAGCTTCGGCGACGCTTCCCTGGCACCGACAGCGGTAGCGCCTGTCAAGCATGCGGAAGCGACAATCGAAGGCCGGCTGCAAGCCCTCTTGCAGGCCCATGGCCGACCAGCCGTCACTGGTAAGCTGCTCTATCTCTTCGGGCGCGCAACCTGCCCACGATGCAGAGTGCCGTTCCACGTTCCCCGAGCATTCGAGTGACGACCGGACTTGCTCCCGAATACCGGCATTCATCCCCGAGCCGGTGCCCACACTCATTTGCCGCTGTCCGCGCTCGGACCGGCCGCCGCAGTCACGACCGGAGGCCGACTTTCGGGGCCGGCCTCTTGCCGTGCCGAGAAGAGTGCGTTGACCTTAGCGGGTTCTGAGTGCGGCACCCGGGCGCGCCCGTCGACTCTGGCCCTGCATGATGGTCGGAATCGTCATGGGCCGACGCCGGAATGTATCGGCGCCTTAGCAAGGAGTTACTGCGGTGACACCGACTCGACAACGCCGGTTGGCGGCTGCGGAGGCGATCGAGGCTCACGTCCGACGTTTCTTCGCCGGGCATGGAGTGGAAGTCATCAACTATGATCTTGGGTTTGGCCGTCGGAGACGGGTACCCGACTTCCGAGTCCTGGTCGTCACTCCAGGGCCTCGAAGCAGTAACTGGGCGTACGTAACCGTTGGCTGCTGGTCGGCTTTCAACGTCGAGGGTCACGGGATCGAATTCGTGATGATGTCGAGAGAGCGCGAGGCCACCATAATTGATCTGATCGCCATGGTCGCCTATTACCACGCGAGTCACCATCTGGATCACTGGCACACGATGCCGATCGGCGGTCCTTGGCTTCCGGGTTCGGCGTGCGACCACCTGCTCGTCAGTCTTCCATACCTGCATGGACCCGACCTCGAGCTGTGTGTTTTGCCACAAGGCCATGCCCGTCTTTTCTGGCTACTACCAATAACCGCAGCCGAGAAGGTATTCCGGCAGCAGCATGATACCGAGGTTCTGGAGCAACGGTTCGATGACGTCGGGATCGATCCCACAGATCCGCTGCGCGCATCGGTTGCCTGAAAATCGGGGAAGCGTCGGGCTCTGCCTCCTGCCTCTTTGAGGCAAAACTGGCCAGCAAGCGTCGCCACGGTTTCGGTGTCCTCATTTGCCGCGATCAAGGTTTCCGATCAGCCTTTCGCCGCTTTTCCTCGGCGTCAGCGATGCCGTGGGCAACGGCGGTCCGGATCACCCGGTACAGCACGGCAACACCCAGTAATGAAAGCGCTATCGATCCGATGTCCCCGTCCACGGCACGTAGGCTAGATGATCATCTCGGTCGTCGACAACGCCGAGCCCGCGCTTCACTGCGGTTGGGCCGGCTCGCACGCCGCACCTCACCTGGAGAACGCCGCCCGAGTGCAGCACCTCTCGGGCATCGTTCGTATCCGTGCATCCGGATCTGCCGCGATCCGCGCTCGATGAGCTGTCGTGGTCTCCGGGCGTCGGCCGGCACACGCTCGTGCCGACGAGAGGGCACTCGGTCATGCCGATAAGTACGGCGAAGCATGTACGACCGGGTGCGCCGGATTGCTTGACCGCGTACTCAGGTCATATCGTGCCCAGCCATGATCGAGTTAAGTTCGATGCCGCGGATCCAGCACCGAACTCGGCTGTTGTTGGTTGGGTGGCTATGCCTCGGAATGCTGAGCGCGTGCAGCGGCGGTGATGTCGTTGATCCCATAGACCGGCGGAGCCACGTGCCGACGACGTCTCAGCCAACCACTCCACAGGACGGACATGCCGAAGCCATGACTCGCATCGTCGAAATCCACGTTCCGCTGACCAACGGCCGCGACCTGTCAGCAGGGTCCTATGCCTTTCCCTGGATTGACAAGATCGACGAATTTTTGATCAATCTGGAGGACGAAGGCCAGGTGGAGGTGTACGACGAAAGCGAAGAATACGGCGACACCTACGTCTTCTTCCTTACCGGAGCGGCCGACCCGGTGCTGCTGTTTGCGGCGTCGCGCGTGGCTTCTCTCGACGGAGTTCCGGCTGGCGCCTTCGCCATGTTGACCGACGAGAACGCAAGTGAGATCGGTCTGGGACGACGCATCGAACTGCCGTTGCGATGAACGAAAACGCAGAGAATCGAAACATCGCACGTTCGGGGTGCCGGAGAGGCATCAATTTGCCACTGATCGGGCCCGCGCCGGGCCACCGGACTTGAACCGGCTCATTCCGAACTACTTGGGTGCTCAGCTTGAGCATGGCGCACTTTCCCATCTGCTTTCGCCCAGGTCTTGTGCGCGAAGCGGCGCGGTGGGCCTGCGTGCTCTATGTTCCGATCATGAAAGCGATTCGCTCCTGGCTGCTGCTCTTCGTGATCGGACTGGTACTCAGCGGCGTGACCGTGTTCCCGCTCGTCGCCGAGATGCGGCTGCTATCCGAGGCAGTGCATACAGTGTCGGCGCCGGACGGGCTGATCACCTGGATCGACCGAGTTCAAGACGGGCTGGTCGCCACCGGTGCGAACTACCCCTTCATCGCGTACGGAACGGATTGGCTGGCCTTCGCCCACCTGGTCATCGCGATGGCCTTCTGGGGGCCATGGCGTGACCCGGTACGCAACATCTGGGTGATCGAATGGGGAATGATCTGCTGCGTTGCGATCATCCCGCTGGCACTGATCGCCGGGCCGGCCCGGCACATCCCGCTGCGGTGGACCGCGATTGGCATGTCCTTCGGTGTTTTCGGCATCATTCCGCTGTTCATGGCGCGGCGTCTCGTCAAGCGGCTGCCAACGACTCCGGCACCTATCCTTTGAGGCATGGCTTGGGTGCCCATCCGGATCTGGCACCGCCGACCCGTTACGGCCCGAACGGAGCGTTCCGCCATACTCATTCGCCGCAGATCGGACGGCAGTCAACGCTCCCCGGCGTCAAGACATCTCGACGAAGTCGTGCTCAGCCATGTTGGTCACGGCGGATTCCAACGCGTTCCTCGTCACGCTGGGAACTACCACGATCCGCTCGGCGAAGTAGCCGCGATGCGCGAGGCCATCGCGCACGCTCTGTGACAGCCGCGTCGCATCGTAGAAGGTGATCGATCGCTCGCCGGCGGCCCAGCGAACGGTGACTTCGATCCAGCCTTTTTGCTCGGTTTCCCACCAGGCGTAGTCGTCCATGTCGATCGGATAGATGATGTGAGGTTCCATTGCGCGAAAGCTCCGTCCAGCAGGTGTAGGGCCAACAGCGTCACGAGCCAGCCAAGAGTGAACCCGCGCATCATCAGGGAGCTGCGACCAGGCAAGCACGTTGTGATCGAACAGCATCTGGCATAAGAGACCGCACCAGGTCGTTGCCCGTCCCCGCCTTGGGGAACCATGTGGACAACCGGGCCAGCCCAAGGCCAGATGTACTATCCTGCCGCGATAAAGGTGTATCGGGTGTCGGGCGCGCGAGGTGCCGGGCGGCAGCCGTCGCTCGGGGAGAACCTCACGACAGGGGACCACAGCCCGGCACCTTGACAGGGTAGGTCGCGGTCATGCAGCCGATGTCAGGCCACGCTATGCGTCGTGAACGTTGTCCGTTCGAGGACTCTGGAACCCATGGCGCGGTGTGTGGCGCTCTGGTAGGCGTTGGCCAGCCAGACAGCGACCTCGGTAGTGCGGTAGCCGTATCAGCCGTGGTTGCCGACGTGCAAGTCCAGGTCATCCCTCACCGCGAGTGCGCCGAGCGTGATCAGGTGGTCGTTGTTGATCGAGTAGGGCTGGGCGAGCAGCAGTGCGGCCGTCGAAGGTCCAGCGGGTGACATGGTCGGCCCACCGGCCGAGGCCGCCGCGGCAGCCGCCCGACGGCCACCGTTCGCCGTCAAGCCAATGCAGCCCCGAACTGCCCGGCGGCCGCCGGCCCGGCCTGCTCGTCGGCGCGGACCTCCTGTCCTGGAGCGATCCGCTGAGCATCCGGCCGGGTGTGTTCGTCGGGTACAGCCCCGCGCTGGCAGTGGGGGTTCCGAGCTGCGCCCGCCGGCCCACGACCAGTGCCGCCGGCAGCCTGACCGCCCGGTCACCGTGGCCAGGTCGACCGCCCGGATACGGCGGTGGACGAGCTGCGGTGGCACCGCCGTCTCGTACAGCGAGGTGGTAGTCGACGGGATCTACGTCCAGATCAAGCAAGCCGGCGGCACCGACCGCACCGACGAGGTGCTCCGCACCCTCCGCCGGTCCTGACCGTTACGAACGCACCTCGGCAGCACCGGCGCCGCTGACCTCGGCCGCATAGACCCCGTGCCAAGATCCGGGGCAAGCCGTTCAGTGTCAGAAGCGTTCCCAGCATCCCCATGCGCATGCCTGGCGGTACCGCCGTACTTCCGATCTGCCGTCGCCCGTCCTCACCGTTGCGAACACGTGCCGCTTCACCTCGTCCACGCGGTAGGACGTGAACGTCATCACCTTGTCGCCGGCAGGGCTCGGCACGTCGCCCTTGATGGCGGGCCCTGCCTGGAGGGCCCGGCCGTCGGGTGCGAGTTGAATGGGGACGAGTGCCTGTTGCCGGGCTGCATCGGGGTTGCCAAGTTCGACCAGGACGAGTGCGTCCTCGGTGGCCGGTGCGTTGGCGGGTTCTTCCGTGAGGAATTCTGCGTACACCGGCTTGGCGGCGTGCGGCAGCATTAGGCACGGTATGTCGTAACCGTTCGATCCGTTGCGGAAGCGAGTGGTAGCACCAGACACACCACAGAATGAGAGGTTCTTGACGGTCGCGTTCGCCCAGTCCGTCTTTCTGATCGTGGAGGCGCCGGTGACCGGGGAAGCCGAGGCGCTCGGTGAGGAGGTCGACGCGGCGACACTCGGCGAAAGGGTCGGCTTGGAGGTGGGGATGGTCGAGGCGGGACCGCTCGCCGAGGCGGCAGCGCTCGCCCAGGCACCCACCGGTGACGCTTGTCCGGGGAGCTGCTGAGGCGCGGCCGTGCAGGCGGTCAGGGCCGCAAGGCTCAAAGCAGCGATCACCAGGGGTTGCGCCCGCATGGGGGTGTCCTTCCGTCCAGGAACATTGGAGTCTTACTTGGTGTGATGCAGGCTGCGACGATTCGGTTCGCGGTTGGCGAGAGCAATCCTGGATACCTGTGGATGAGCGCAGGGGGTGTGACGGGGGCCGGACGGCGCGTCCCGTCCTCCGGTCGGGTGAGCATCCTGATCTGCCGTGCGGGCCAGGACAGGTGGATCGTCGAGCCCGAGCCAGACAAACGCGTGTACCGAGCCTTGCAGCCCCGCGAGCCGACCCGAGGGACTCCTGTATCTGGCGGCCCCGGGATGGCTGGCGGGTGCCGTCCCGGAAAGGACCGATTAGGGATGGAGGCTATTTTCCCTGTTCAAGTGCCATTTGGGCGTTCCGCCAAATCGTCTCCATTCAACGCCCGAGTTCAGCGGGTGACGATCGTTCCGGCGATCAGGTCGTGGCCAGTGCGGCCGTCCGGGCGACATCCAAATATCAGGTCGGCAATGAGGAGCGCCGCCCCGGCCAGCACGGGCAGGTCGTCGGCCAGTGAGCGCGACGGGTCTGATCCCGGCGCTGAGGAGGTGAGCCTGTCGAGAATCAGAACAGCGATCACGTACGCGACGGGAAGCGCCGCCTCCCGGACGATCGAGCGCCACCAACCGGCACGGCCGCCGTTGACGTCGACGACGCGAATGCCAGTGAGCCGTTTACCGAGGGATGCTCCGTGGACTGCGGTCGGCGCGACGATCACCGTTAGCACAGCGATCACGACGGCTGCGGCTCCGCCGAACAGCACCGCGAGGAACCCGCCGAGTTCCGCCCACCCTTCCGTTGACCCGCTCAGGGATGCCGAACCGACCAGGGCCACGGCGACGGCGACCGTGCCCGCGACAACCGTCAGATCGATCACCCGGGCTGGCAGCCGACGGCTCAGCGGCGCCGGTTCAAGGGGTTCGCCTCCACGCGAGTCCGCGGGCGGCGGAGGTGTCATGGTCACTGCGGAAACGATGCCATAGCACCACAAGGTCGGCGCTGCCGAGAGAAAAGCGCTCGGCAGGTCCAGACGGCCAGCGCCAGCGTCAGGACGTTGATGATCACGCCAGCGAACCTGGCGGTGCCCGCGGCCGGTGCGAACCGGGCGCCTGGGCGAAGGGCTTCGACCGTTTGTCGCGGAAGTCCTCGACATCTTGGACAGGCACAGAGCTTGGCGGTGCTCGACCTCTTTCATTGATCGTGGAGCGGCGGCCACTCGGCCTGGCTACGGCTCGTTACTGACACTCAAGCGTCGGAGCGGAAGACGTCCGCTTCTGCCGCTGATCGCGCGGCTGTGGCGGCGCCGGAACCCGCTGTCGCCCTGCCGAGTGGTGTGCGACGATCTCGGGGTCCCGACAACAGGCGCACCGGGGCGCCCGAGGCCGTAGGCCGAACCGGTAGCAGTACGAGGCGACTCACGGGGCGGTCGTACGCGTGGATGCACGAACGGCAACCTGAAAAGGCGTATCGGACCCGACTACGCATTGTGCACCGCACTCAACTGCCGCGATCCGCGCTCTTCGGTCGACCTGACGGTGGTGTCGCTCCGTAGTCTTTCGGACGACCTGTCGCACGCCCGCACATGGCCTGGCCGTCACCGTGCCCCGGCGAGCCTGTGGCGACAGCTGTACACCTGGCAGCGGCCGTGCCTATTCGGTATGGCCGCTGCCAGGAACTCCGAGGATCAGCCGCTACGACGGTTGCCGTACTGGCGAGGGCTCTGCACGGTGCCGGAACGGCCTGGGACGCGGCCCGCGGTACCCCCAGTGTGCTGGGCGGTCGCCTTGCCCTTGGATCGGCGTGCCGCCCGGTTCTCGAAGGGCTGCGGTAGCTCCTCGGGTCCCGCTTCGGCGTCATCGGTAGGATTGGCGTCACTGGTGGAGTCGGTCATCGGTGTCTCCTCCTGCTGTTCAGGGCCGGGCTACTCGTTGCGGATCTTGAGGCGTGGCCTCGGCGATAAGCAGACGGTAGCGCGTGGACCAACCCGAGCCCGGTTCAACCACTCAGTAGCCGATCCGGTCACGCCCGAACCAGCGCTGGCGGATCGTCCGCGTTGCCGTCGGCGAGATGAGCGGTCAGGGGCCGCCCTTGGCTTCCAGGCCAGGCAGGTTCCGGACGGCGGCGCCCGGAGAGGGCCATGCGAGCCGGTACAGCGTGCCGCGCCCGGATCTGGCCGCGAGGTACGCGCGGCACGAGAGGTGGTAGTTACCGTTCCGGCGGTCGACGACCTGGGCGCGGAATGTCGGCGGTGACCATGCCGATTTCCCCGATGGGCACTTGGGCTGTCACATCGCCGGAAGGGCTGAGGAAACAGGTTGGTCCGAGGCCCACTCGGTCGTCGCGCTTGCCGGTGACATCAGCGGACGCCAGCCACATGTTGTTCTCGCGGGCCCGGTGGGCCCGGATCTCGTTGTGCCGGCCCTGCCACCAGATGGCCTTCTCACGGCGCATCATGTTTTGCGCCGGCAACAGAAGCACACTTGCTCCACCGGCGGCCACGGCAGCGGCTGCTTCGGGAAACTGGGCGTCGTAGCAGATGTTGATCCCGAAACGTATGCCGCCGACGTCGAAGACCGGGTAGTCGTCGCCGCGGGCGAAGATCGACTCCCCGCTGGTCAGAAACGTTTTGCGGTAGCGGCCCAGGAGTCGGCCGTCCTCGATGACGGCGGCGGTGTTGTAGTAGCGGTGACCGGTGCGTTCAATCATGCCGAGGACCAGGACCGGCCGGAGGTCTTTCACCCTGCCCAGCACCCTGTCGAATTCCGCGGAGCCGAGTTCGAACGCCTGTCCGTGGACGTGCTGCTCGGTGACGAGGTATCCCTGCAGGAAGCACTCGGGAAACACCAGCAGGTCGACCTCCTCGGCCGCCGCCCGCTCGGCGAAGTGCTGTACCACCTCTACCGCGGCGTCCACATTCCCGAGGATCTCCGGCGTCTGGCAAACCCCGATCCGCATCACCCGAGGCTATTGGCGCGCCCACCACCGGAGCCAGGAGGCTACCGCCGAATTCGCGACTCATCTGCCGCCGAGCGGGCGCGCCGGGCTACCGGACTCGAACCGGCTCATGCCTCCGCGGGCGAGGCCCGCATCTTGGGCAACATGATTGAACATGACGCACCCTTCCCATGTGCCTTTGCCCGGCGCGCGGAAGGACGGTATCGCATAGTGCAACGGAGAGCGCCAGCCCATCTGAGCGGCGTCCTCTCAAGTAGCCGCAGAGAAGGCGCAGCCGGTCTTGTCTCGGTCGGAGCCGCATCGCCCGTCGTAGGCACTCTCGGTGACGTAGCAGGCTGGTCCACCGTGACGCCGGAGCAGGGCCCGAGGTTGAACGACGAGCCGGATGTTCGAGGGGTTGTCTGCCTTGTGATCCACGTCGAGGATCTCCCGCGGGAGGTCGCCGAAGGTGGTCGGGTAGCGTGCTGCGGACCAGAGGCAAGATCAGGTACGGCTGCGGTGCGCGTACGGTGAGAATGGAAAGTGGTTTGAGGGGATCGGCAGTAGTTTGCGCCTTGGCCGTCGTTTCACTCGCCGCCTGTGGCAGTGATCGTGAGCCGGCGGCGGTACCCGTCGTCACCTCACCGCCGTCTGTGCTGGTCCGCGCGGAGCCGGCAGACCCGCAGATCCTTGCCCGGCTCGCCGGGCGCTCCGGTCATTGGCGGGCGTCGTTGGGTGTGCCGGGCGGTCAGGGCGACCTCACGGTCCGGTACCGGTGTACCGGTGGCGGCGAATTGATCGTCGGCACCGACCTGGGCGGCGAAACCGCCAAGGCCACGAGCACCTGTGATGGCGTCACCAGGCTCCACAGTGCCGGCTCAACGGAGACGGTGGCCGTCACGGTCGAGCCCGATGGTGCTCAGCGATGGTCGCTGGTCGTCGTGCGGGGTCCCTACGAACCGGGCGACGACTGGCCGAAGGGCGCCCCGGAGATCGACCCCGCGCCGGGCTGGTGAGTGGCCGGTAATCTGCGGCGGTGGACTGTTATGCCTGCCGTAACAACGAGGGCTTCGATCGACTGCCGCCTCGGGAGCGGGTGGCCGCGGACCGGTTCTGGCGGGTGGCGCACGACTTCAACAGCAGTCTGCCCGGGTGGCTCGTCCTGGTTCCGCGGCGTCACGTGACCTCGATCGCGGAGCTGACCGACGACGAGGCGAGCACGCTCGGGCTCTGGCAGGTGCGGCTCTCGCGCGCTCTGCGGGCGGTTACCGGCTGTGTCAAGACGTACGTGGTGCAGTTCGCCGAGAAGGAGGGCTTCGCACACGTCCATTTCCACCTCGTGCCGCGCATGCCGGACCTGCCCGCTGAGCGTCGTGGGCCGGGCGTCTTCCGCTACCTGAACGACACCGATGCCCGCCTGTCCGAGGCGCGACGCGACGAACTCGCCGTCGCCGTCCGGGCCGCCCTGTGATGATCGACCTCGCGGTTGAGTGCGACGGGTGTCGCCGCGAGTAGGGCCGCCGGTGCCTTCGTCGTGGGTCTCGCGCCGGATCCGTCCGGCCTCACCGGGGCCGACGTGGTCGTCGGCTTCCTGGACGAGGTCGTCCACGTGCTTCACAGGCCGGCGGCCGCGTCGTAGCGGCCGCGCAGGTCGGCCATCTCCTCGGTGGACAGCGCTTCTTTTTGAGCCATTTCGGCGTACGGCGACGGAAACATCTGCCGCAGCCGGTCGACGTACTTCACCTCGGCGGTCGCCTCGACCACCTGGATGCCGGGCGGATCGCTGGACATGTTCAGGATGACCGGGCCGGCGAGTTTGACCGCCACGTCCCACGGCCGCTGCTGTTCGGCGACCCCGCACAGGTGGAAGCCGTAGACCGCCGTCACGTCGGTGAGCGTGCCGGCCCCGGCCGGTTCGTAGCCGTAGACGCGGACTCCGCAGATGACCGCCGCGTCCGCCGCCTGGGCGCCGTGACCGGCGTGCTGGTGCTGTTCCGGGCTGGACTGTTCGAGTGACGTACGCATCCGGGTCATTATTTGATCTTGCAGGGACGAAGTGCCGGGCCGCGTCAGCGCGACCGCACCGGCCGCCGCCGTCAGCAGCGCCACCGCGGCCCCTATGTAGCGGGTCCTCATGATTCACCTCGGGGGAGTGCCCGGCCCGGGAGGGGGCATCCCGGGCCGGATGGGTCGGGACGGTCAGGCGAAGTTGACGTCGCTGCACCACATGTAGGCCTGGTCGAGGTGCGAGGCCTGCCAGATGACGAAGAGGATGTGGTGCCCGGTGTAACCCGAGGTGGTGATGTTGAACGAGATGTTCTGTGCCGGGGCGTACCTACCGGTCTGCGTGATGAAGTCGAGGTTGCCCCAGCCGAGGCTCTGGGTGGCCGGGTTGAACCCCTGCTTGCTCACGTAGACGCGGAAGTAGTCGGCGCCGTGGCTCGCCTGGTCGTACAGCTGGACGGTCATGTTGCGGCTGACGTTGGTGACCTTCCAGGCGCCCGTCCGGTTCAGGCTGTCGTTGCGGGCCAGCCCGTTGCTGCACAGCTGACCGTCGGGGGTACGGGCCTGGAACTGGCCGCCGAGCCCGTCCCGCAGCGCGCTCATCCAGTTCCACATGGTGTCCGGGTTGGCCTGGAACGCCTGGTAGCACATCGGGTCCTGGGTCTGCATGGCCGGGTTGGTGTGCTGGCTGCCCCAGGTCTTCCAGCACTGATAGGCGCGGGTTTGCGGGCTGATGATGGTGCCGTGCGCCTGGGCCGCTCCGGTCCAGGGGAGCATGCTGATCATCGTGGCTAGCACGACCAGCAGCGCCTGGAGGGGCCGGCGGTGGGATCGACGGGACTCGTGTCGGGGCACGATACGTCCTCCATTCCTCGGCTTTCAGGGGATTGGGAGCGCTCCCGGCAAGTATTACGTCAATGTGTCGGGATATCAACCAATGTCAATCAGCTAAGTGTGCCGATCGGTGTTGACAGCGAGACCGGCGGCGGATCGGATAGCGGAGTGAAGGCCGTCGTCCACACCCGATACGGGAATCCGGACGTTCTGCACCTGACGGACGTGCCCGACCCGGTCCCGGGTGACCGGGAGATCCTGATCAGGGTGCGGGCCGCCGAGGCCACCAAATCCGACTGCGAGCTGCGGGCCTTCCGGTTCTCGGTGAAGTGGTTCTGGCTTCCCCTGCGAATCGCGACCGGCATCCGGAAACCGCGACGGAGCATCCTGGGCGGCTACTTCGCCGGTGAGGTGGTGTCGGTGGGCGGCCGGGTCACCGATTTCGCCGCCGGTGACCCGGTCTACGGCTCCTCCGGACTGCGGCTGGGCGGGTACGGCGAGTACGTCGTCGTTCCCGAGGACGCCGCGATCGCGCCCAAGCCGCGGACCATGACGTTCGCGGAGGCGGCCGCCGTTCCGCTCGGCGGGCTCAACGCGCTGCACTTCATGCGGCGCGCCGGCATCGAACCGGGGGAGCGGGTGCTGATCAACGGTGCGGGCGGCAGCATCGGCGCGCATGCCGTCCAGATCGCCCACTCGATGGGGGCGCACGTCACCGCGGTCGATCACGCGATCAAGGAGGACCTCGTCCGCCGTCTCGGAGCCGATGACTTCGTCGACTACGCCAGCGTCGATGTCACGACCACGGGCCGCCGGTTCGACGTCGTCTTCGACATGGTCGCCGGGAGTTCGCACCGGCGGCTGATCGGCATGCTCGAACCGGGCGGGCGCTATCTCAACGGCAACCCGCGGCTGTCGGTGCTGATCCGAGGGCTGACCAGCCGGAGCGTGATCGTCACGTTCGCGCCGGAGGGCAGGGAGGATCTGGCCGACCTCGCCGAGATGATCGAGGCCGGGGCCGTGCGGCCGATCGTCGACCGGGTCTACCCGATGGCGCAGGCGGCCGAGGCGCACCGCCGGGTGGAGACCGAGCAACGGCTCGGCGCGGTCGTGATCGCCATGGGTGACGCCGAGTGAACCCCGGCCGGTCGTGCGGACCGGCCGGGGTTCACTGAGGCGGGTCAGCGCAGGTCGAAGCGGTCCAGCTCCATGACCTTGACCCATGCGGCGACGAAGTCCTTGACGAACTTCTCGCGGGCGTCGGCGCTGGCGTAGACCTCGGAGAGGGCGCGCAGCTGCGAGTTCGAGCCGAAGATCAGGTCGACCACGGTGGCGGTCCACTTGACCTCGCCGGTGGTCACGTCCTGGACCTCGTACACGTGCTCCTGGGACTCCGACGCCTTCCACCGGGTGCCCGGGGAGAGCAGGTTGACGAAGAACTCGTTGGTGAGAGCGCCGCCGGCCAGCGCTCGCAGGCCGCCGACCAGGACGGTCATCTCCGGCGCGGTGAGGTTCAGCATGTACGCCCGCTCGACGAGCAGCACCTCGGGTGGGGTCTTCTCGTCCGGCCGCAGGTAGTTGCGGAAGCCGTCGGACCGCGGCTCCAGGACCTTGAACGACTCGACGTCGGTCTGCTCCTGCGAGGCGTCGGTGCGGCCCGGGTGGAACGGCACGGTCACCGGGTGGCCGGCGTCCGCGGCGGCCTTCTCCACGGCGGCGCCGCCGGCCAGCACGATCAGGTCGGCCAGCGAGATCTTCGCGCCGCCGGACGCGTTGAACTCCTGCCGGATCTTCTCCAGCGCGTCGATCACCGGGATGACCGGCTGGTTGACCTCCCAGCCGCGCTGCGGTTCCAGGCGGATCCGGGCGCCGTTGGCGCCGCCGCGCTTGTCGGTGGACCGGAAGGTCGCGGCCGACGCCCAGGCGGCCGATACGAGCTGGTCGGTGGTCAGGCCGGATTCGAGGACCTTCGACTTCAGGGCAGCGACATCAGTCTCGCTGACCAGAGGGTGGTCGACGGCCGGGACCGGGTCCTGCCACAGCTGCGCCTCCGGCACCCACGGGCCGAGGAAACGGCGGACCGGGCCCATGTCACGGTGCAGCAGCTTGTACCAGGCCTTGGCGAAGGCGAGGGCGAACTCGTCGGGGTTCGCCAGGAAGCGGCGGGAGATCTTCTCGTACGCCGGGTCCATGCGCAGCGACAGGTCGGTCGTCAGCATGGTCGGCTTGTGCTTCTTCGACGGGTCGTGGGCGTCCGGGATGATCGCCTCGGCGTCCTTGGCGACCCACTGCTTGGCGCCGCCAGGGCTGGTGGTGAGCTCCCACTCGTACCCGAAAAGGATCTCGAAGAAGCGGTTGCTCCACTGGGTCGGCCGGTCGGTCCAGGTGACCTCGAGCCCACTGGTGATCGTGTCGGCGCCCTTGCCGGTGCCGTGCGTGCTCAGCCAGCCCAGACCCTGCGCCTCCAGCGGCGCGCCCTCCGGCTCGGCGCCCACGTGGTCGTCGGCGACGCCCGCGCCGTGGGTCTTGCCGAAGGTGTGACCGCCGGCGATCAGCGCCACGGTCTCCTCGTCGTTCATCGCCATCCGGGCGAACGTCTCCCGGATGAAGTGCGCCGCGGCGAGCGGGTCGGCGTTGCCGCGCGGGCCCTCCGGGTTGACGTAGATGAGGCCCATCTCGGTGGCGCCGACGCCCTCGGACATGGTCTTCTCGGACACGTACCGCGCGTCGCCGAGCCACGCGTCCTCCGGGCCCCAGAAGATCTCCTCCGGCTCCCACACGTCCTGGCGGCCGAAGCCGAAGCCGAACGTCTTGAAGCCCATCGACTCCAGGGCCACGTTGCCGGCCAGCACCAGCAGGTCGGCCCAGGAGACCTTCTGCCCGTACTTGGCCTTGACCGGCCACAACAGGCGGCGGGCCTTGTCCAGGTTGGCGTTGTCCGGCCAGCTGTTGAGCGGGGCGAACCGCTGCCCGCCGTCACCGGCGCCGCCGCGGCCGTCGTGGATCCGGTAGGTGCCGGCGGCGTGCCAGCTGAGCCGGATCATCAGGCCGCCGTAGTGGCCGAAGTCGGCCGGCCACCAGTCCTGCGAGGTGGTGAGGACCGTGACGATGTCGGCCTTGAGAGCCGCCACGTCGAGCTTCCCGAACTCCTTGGCGTAGTCGAAGTCCGGGCCGAGCGGGTTGCTCTTCGACGAGTGGGTGTGCAGCACCGACAGGTCGAGCTGGTTGGGCCACCAGTCGCGGTTGCCGCGCGGACGGCCACCGGTCTTCGGGGTCGGCGAGTCGATCGCCGGGTTCTCGCTCTCGCTGCCGTGCGCAGTCACCGAGTCGTGCGCGACCGGACAGCCGCTCTGCTTCGGATCTTGGATGTCGCTCATCAGCTACCTTCTTCCGAACGTTTGGTCACGCAGTCGGGGCAGGTGCCCCAATAGACGACCTCCGCCTCCTCGACCACGAACCCGTGATCGTCGGATGCGGTGAGGCAGGGGGCGTGTCCGACCGCGCAGTCGACGTCGGCGATCGTGCCGCAGCCGCGGCACACGACGTGATGGTGGTTGTCGCGGACCCGGGTCTCGTAGCGAGCGGTCGCGCCGGCGGGCTGGATGCGCCGGATCAGGCCGGTGTCGGTGAGCGCTCGCAGCACATCGTAGACCGCCTGGTGGGAGACCGACGGGAGATCCGCTCGCACCAGCTCGATCACCGTGTCGGTGTCGACGTGCGGGTGGTCGCGCAGCGTGGCGAGCACGGCCAGGCGTGGCCGGGTCACCCGCAGCGAGACGGCCCGCAACTGCGCCTCGAGGTCGGACGTCATGCCACGACCTTAACCCGCTTTTCTGGAATCGTTCCAGTTTTACCGGAGGGTGGCCTGGCGGGGCCGCTCTCAGCGGGGCGGCTCCCAGCCGGGACGGGTGGGCCGCAGGCCACCGCGCGGGTCACGGTAGCGGTAGACCACGTACGGGCGGGTGAGGTAGCCGACCGGCGCGCTGAACGCGTGTATCAACCGGGTGAACGGCCAGCACGCGAACAGCACGAACGCGGCGATGATATGGATCTTGAAACCGGCCGGGACGGCGGTCATCAGCGCGACGTCCGGTTGCAGCGTGAACAGCGAGCGCAGCCACGGCGACACGGTCTCCCGGTAGTCGTAGCCGCCGCCGGCGATGTTTGCCTTCACGGTCGCCCACAGACCCAGCAGGATCACGGCCGCGAGGACCACGTACATCGCCTTGTCGTTCTTGGTCGTGGCGGCGAAGACCGGGCCGGTGAGACGGCGGCGGAGGATGAGGATCGCCATGCCGATCAGCGTGCACAGCCCGGCCACCGTGCCGATGAAGACGGCCATCAGGTGGTAGAGGTGTTCGGTGATGCCCACGGCCTCGGTCCACGACTTGGGAATGAGCAGGCCGACGACGTGCCCGATGAGCACGAACAGCACCCCGAAGTGGAACATCGGGCTGCCCCAGCGCAGGTAGTTCGTCTCGTACAGCTGGGAGGAGCGGGTGGTCCAGCCGAACTTGTCGTACCGGTAGCGCCAGACGGTCCCGCCGATCAGCACCACGATCGACAGGTAGGGGAAGACCACCCACAGGAACGTGTTCATCGACTGCTCCCGAACGGTTGCAGGCCCACCTGTTCGGCCGGTGGGCCGGTACGGGCCAGGGCGGTGGCGGCGTCGAGCTCCCCGGGCGTGGCGGCCGGCAGCAGCGCGCGGACAGCCTCGACGGCGTGCCGGTAGACGGACTTCTCCAGCGACCGCGCCAGCAGGTCCAGGCCGACCCGGTTCTCCCGCAGCAGCCGCCAGCCGGTGTCGTCGGCGGCCGCCAGGTCGAGGACCGCGGGCAGGTAGTCGGGCAGTTCGCCGTCGACCACCTCGTACCCCGAGGCCTTGAACGCGGCGGCGAAGCCGGCCAGCGCCTCACCGCGCCGGCGGGTGTCACCGCAGGTGTAGTAGGTCAGGTGCAGACTGGACCGGCGGCGGAAGTCGAACTGGTCCACGTATTCGGTGCGCAGGGCTCCCGGCTCGCCGCCGGCCCGGTGGGCGGCGACCGGCCGCAGCGATCCGGCGACCCGGGTGGGCAGCGTCGGCAGGGCGTCGAGGATCAGGGGTACGGCGGTGAGCACGTGATCGTCGGGGTAGCGCAGCAGCAGGGAGGCGGCCCGGGCGGCGAGAGCGGTCACGACCGGTCCTCCTCGCGCGGCGGGAACATGCCCTCCGGAGTGCCCTTGCCGTCC
Organism: Actinoplanes hulinensis; assembly: GCF_019429605.1. Classification (NCBI taxonomy): domain Bacteria; kingdom Bacillati; phylum Actinomycetota; class Actinomycetes; order Micromonosporales; family Micromonosporaceae; genus Actinoplanes; species Actinoplanes hulinensis. The sequence continues at coordinate 177,738 of NZ_JAHXZI010000013.1, forward strand.
CAGTTCAGCAGGTTGAGCCGGCGCGGCTCGTCGGCGGTCTGCCGGTCACGCAGCATGTGGAAGGTCTCCACCTGCACCGGCACCGGTGTCCCGGACGCCTCGCCGAACGGGCCGGTCTGGTACATGCCGGGGCCGCCCTCGTAGTCCAGTGAGCACTCGGCGCCGAGACCCTCCAGCCGGTGGGCGTCCTCGGCGTGCGCGGACGGGATGACGTACCGCTGCTCGTACTTGGCGATCGCCAGCAGCCGGTACATCTGGTCCATCTCCTCAGGCGTCATCCCGACGGCCGCCGGGATCGAGCCGTCCGGCTTCTCGCCCAGGTTGATCCGCCGCTGGTAGGCGCGCATCGCGGCGAGCCGGTTCAGGGCGTCCCGGACCGGGGCGGGGTCGCCCGCGGTGAACAGCTCGGCCAGGTACTCCATCGGGATGCGCAGCGCGTCCACGGCGCCGAACAGGTTGTGCGGGTCCTCGCCGTCGTGGCCGGTGTCGCGCAGCACGTCGACGACCGGCGACAGCGGCGGGATGTACCAGACCATCGGCATGGTGCGGTACTCCGGATGCAGCGGCAGCGCCACCTCGTACTTCATGATCAGGTCCCAGACCGGCGAGCGGCGGGCGGCGGCGATCCAGTCCTCGGGGATCCCGGCGGCGAGCGCGGCCTTCGCGACGGCCGGGTCCCAGGGGTCGAGGAAGACCGAGCGCTGGGCGTCGTACAGGTCGTGCTCGTCCTCGACGGCGGCGGCCTTCGCGACGGCGTCCGCGTCGTACAGCATCAATCCGATGTAGCGGAGGCGGCCGACGCAGGTCTCGGAGCAGATGGTGGGCTGGCCGATCTCGATCCGTGGGAAGCAGAACGTGCACTTCTCGGCCTTGCCGGTGCGGTGGTTGAAATACACCTTCTTGTACGGGCAGCCGGTCACGCACATCCGCCAGCCCCGGCACCGGTCCTGGTCGACCAGCACGATCCCGTCCTCGGCCCGCTTGTAGATGGCGCCGGACGGGCAGGACGCGGCACACGACGGGTTGAGGCAGTGCTCGCAGATGCGCGGCAGGAAGAACAGGAACGCCTTCTCGTACTCCTGGCGGACCTGGTCGGACACCTTTCGCAGGATCGGATCCCCCTGGAGGACCTCGTTGCCGCCGCCGAGCGAGTCGTCCCAGTTCGCCGACCAGGTCACCTTGGTGTCCTCGCCGGTGAGCAGCGACTTCGGCCGGGCCACCGGCAGGTCCTCACCGGCCGGGGCGGTCAGCAGGTGCTCGTAGTCGTAGGTCCAGGGTTCGTAGTAGTCGCCGATCCGCGGCATGATCGGGTTGGCGAAGATGCTGAACAGCCTCTTGATCCGGCCACCGGAGCGGGGCTTGAGCCGCCCGGTCCGGGTCCGCACCCAGCCGCCCTGCCAGCGCTCCTGGTCCTGGTAGGTGCGCGGATAGCCCTGCCCGGGGCGGGACTCGACGTTGTTGAACCACACGTACTCGACGCCGGAGCGGTTGGTCCACGCCTGCTTGCAGGTGACCGAGCAGGTGTGGCAGCCGATGCACTTGTCGAGGTTCATGACCATCGCGATCTGGGCCATCACGCGCATCTCAGTACTCCACGTCCTGTGACCGGCGGCGGATGACGGTCACCTCGTCGCGCTGGTTGCCGGTCGGGCCGAGGTAGTTGAACGCGAACGACAACTGGGCGTACCCGCCGATGATGTGGGTGGGTTTGACCAGCAGCCGGGTCAGCGAGTTGTGGATGCCGCCGCGCCGGCCGTTGATCTCGGCTTTCGGCACGTCGATCACCCGCTCCTGGGCGTGGTAGAAGTACACCGTTCCCTCGGGCATCTTGTGCGACACGACGGCCCGGCAGACCACCACGCCGTTGCGGTTGACCGCCTCGATCCACTCGTTGTCGCGAACCTTGATCTTCGCGGCGTCCGCCTCGCTCATCCACATGGTCGGCCCGCCCCGGGACAGCGTCAGCATGATCAGGTTGTCCTGGTACTCGGAGTGGATCGACCACTTCGAGTGCGGCGTCAGGTAGCGCAGGGTGATCTCCAGCTCGCCGTTGCGCCCGAGCCGCGGTTCACCGAAGAGCTTGTGCATGTCCAGCGGCGGCCGGAAGATCGGCAGCGCCTCACCGGCCTCGTGCATCCAGTCGTGGTCGAGGAAGAAGTGCTGCCGCCCGGTCAGCGTGTGCCACGGTTTGAGCCGCTCCACGTTGATGGTGAACGGCGAGTAGCGGCGGCCGCCGGTCTCGCTGCCCGACCACTCCGGGCTGGTGATCACCGGAACCGGCCGGGCCTGGCAGTCGGCGAAGGTGATCTGCTTGCCCTCGTGCTCGGCGGCCAGGTCCGCGAGCCGCACCCCGGTACGTTTCTCCACGTCGTGGAAGCCCTCGGTGGCGACCCGCCCGTTGGTGGTGCCGGACAGCGCCAGGATCGCCTCGCACGCGTGGACGTCCTTGAGCAGCGACGGCCGGTCGCCGAGGACCACACCGTTCTTGCGGCGCAGGTACTCGATCTCCGGGTTGACGTCGACGTGCACGCCCTTGACGGTGGTGCCGAGCGTGTCGAGCAGCGGTCCGAGCGCGCCCAGCCGGTCGGCGACCGCCCCGTAGTCGCGTTCCACCACCACGATCTTCGGCATGGTCCGGCCGGGCACCGGCACCTCGCCGGTCTCCTGCCAGTCGACGACCCGACCGCACGGGGTGGCCATCGCGTCCGGCGTGTCGTGCAGCAGCGGCGCGGCCACCAGGTCCTTCCGTACCCCCAGATGGGTTTTCGCCAGGGCGGAGAAGTGCCGGGCCAGGCCGTGGAAGATGTCGAAGTCGGTCCGGGTCTGCCACGGCGGGCTGATCGCCGGGGTGAACGCGTGGATGAACGGGTGCATGTCCGTGGTGTTCAGGTCGTGCTTCTCGTACCAGGTGGCGGCCGGGAGCACGATGTCGGACAGCAGCGTGGTCGACGTCATCCGGAAGTCGAGGCTGAGCATCAGGTCGAGCTTGCCCTCGGGCGCCTCACCCTTGCCGGACACGTCGGTGGCCCGCAGGTTCGAACGGGTGCCGAGCAGATGCTTGAGGAAGTACTCGTTGCCCTTCGCCGACGAGCCGAGGATGTTGGCCCGCCAGGCGGTGAACACCCGGGGCCAGTTCTTCGGATCGTCCGGGTCGGCGCAGGCGAACCCGAGCCGCCCGGAGTGCAGCTCGCCCGCCACGTGGGAGCCCGGGTCGTCGCCGGCCTCGTCGGCCAGGTCCAGCGGGTTGCGGTCGAACGTCGGCATCGACGGCATCCAGCCCAGGCGCGCCGACTGGGCGAGCAGGTCCATGGTGTGCCGTCCGGCGAACTGACCGGTGCCGGTCGGTGACGCGATCACGTCGGCGGTGTAGGTGTCGTACCGCCACTGGTCGGTGTGCGTGTACCAGTACGCGGTGCCGATCATCTGCCGCGGCGGCCGCACCCAGTCCAGCGCGAAGGCGAGCTGCTGCCAGCCGGTGACCGGGCGGCACTTCTCCTGGCCCACGTAGTGCGCCCAGCCGCCGCCGTTGACACCCTGGCAGCCGGTCAGCGTGACCAGCGCCAGGATCGCCCGGTAGGTGGTGTCGCCGTGGAACCACTGGTTGACGCCCGCGCCGAGCAGGATCATCGACCGGCCGCCGGAGCGTTCCGCGTTGTCGGCGAACTCCCGCGCCACCCGGGCCACCTGGGCGGCCGGAACACCGGTGATCGGCTCCTGCCACGCCGGCGTGTAGGGCTCGTCCGGGTCGTCGTAGCCGGTCGGCCACTGCCCGGGCAGACCCGGTCGGGACACCCCGTACTGGGCCAGCATCAGGTCGAACACGCTGGTTACGAGGTGGCCGTCGATCATGCGGGTGGGTACGCTCCGGCGTACCGTGCCCGGCTCGTCGAGGTCGAAACGCGGCAGCACGATCTCCACCGCCGGGCCCGCGCCCAGGCAGGTCAGCGCCGGTTCGATGTCGCCGAGATCGAGATTCCACTGACCGGGCTCGTCGCCGAACCGGTGCCCGAGGCTGCCGCGCGGCACCGCGGGCGCACCGGTGGCCGAATCCCACACCACCGGCTTGAAATCGTCACCGTAGAACCGGTCCGGCTGGTAGGCGCCGTCCGGCCGCCGCCGCAGCGTGATCAGGTAGGGCAGGTCGGTGTACCTGCGCACGTAGTCGACGAACGGCGGGGTGCGCCGGTCGACGAAGAACTCCTTGAGGATCACGTGGCCCATCGCCATCGCCAGCGCCCCGTCGGCGCCCGGCTGCGCCGGCATCCACTCGTCGGCGAACTTCACGTTGTCGGCGAAGTCCGGGCTCACCACCACGACCTTCTGCCCCCGGTAGCGGGCCTCGGCCATCCAGTGCGCGTCCGGGGTCCGGGTGACCGGGATGTTGGAGCCCCACATCAGCAGGTAGGAGGCGTCCCACCAGTCGCCGGACTCGGGCACGTCGGTCTGGTCACCGAACACCTGCGGCGAGGCCACCGGCAGGTCGGCGTACCAGTCGTAGAACGACAGCATGGTGCCGCCGATCAGGCTCATGAACCGGGCGCCCACCGCGTGCGACACCATCGACATGGCCGGAATCGGGGAGAACCCGGCGATCCGGTCCGGACCGTACTCCTTGATCGCGTGCACGTGGGCGGCGGCGGCCATCTCCAGGGCCTCGTCCCAGTTCACCCGGACCAGGCCACCCTGGCCGCGGGCCAGCTGGTAGGCGCGCCGCTTCGCCGGATCGTTCTGGATCTCGGCCCACGCGGCCACCGGGTCACCGAGCCGCTGCCGCGCCTCCCGGAACATCTCGATCAGAACCCCTCGGGCGTACGGGTACCGCACGCGCGTGGGGGAGTAGGTGTACCAGGAGAACGCCGCCCCGCGCGGGCAGCCCCGTGGCTCGTACTCCGGGCGGTCCGGCCCGGCGGTCGGATAGTCGGTCTGCTGCTGCTCCCAGGTGATGATGCCGTCGCGGACATACACCTTCCACGAGCACGACCCGGTGCAGTTGACCCCGTGGGTGGAGCGCACCACCTTGTCGTACGACCAGCGATCGCGGTAGAAGGCGTCCGCCTCCCGCCCGCCGATCTGGTAGAGCGCCCGACCGTCCGGCGAGACCTTCGCCCGCCTGATCAGACCGCCGAACTGCAACAACGCCTGTCCGGAACCGTCCGCCATGGAGCGATCCTCCCGATTGATTTGCCTCGGTCCCACATTCGTACGAGCCGCGCCCCGGTGCAAGCGGAATGGCGAACCCGGCCCCGGATTTGTGTAACCCTGACCGGAGAAGACTGCCCACACGGAGAGACCGATGAGCACTTCACCGACGACCGGCCGCCCCAACCTGATGCTGTTCCTGGCCACCCTCGGGTTCGCCCTCAACTTCTGGGCCTGGGCGCTGCTCAGCCCGCTGGCCAGCAGATTCCAGGCCGAACTGGACCTCACCTCGTTCCAGCAGGCGCTGCTGGTGGCCGTACCGGTGGTGGTCGGCTCGGTCGGCCGCATCCCGGTCGGCGCGCTCACCGACCGCTACGGCGGCCGGACCATGTTCCCGCTGATCACAATGGTCACCATCGTCCCGGTTCTCTACCTGGGACTGTTCGGCCACGACGCCCTCGTCTCGCTGCTGGTCGGCGGGTTCTTCCTGGGCATCGCCGGCACCACCTTCGCGGTCGGTGTCCCGTTCGTCAACGCCTGGTTCCCGCCGGATCGGCGCGGCTTCGCGGTCGGCGTGTTCGGCGTCGGCATGGGCGGCACCGCGATCAGCGCCCTCACCACGGTCAAGCTGGTCGACGCCGGGAGCACGGCCACCCCGTTCCTGATCACGGCGGGGGCGCTGTTCGCGTACGCCGTCGTGGCCTGGCTGCTGCTGCGGGACGCGCCCGGCCGGACGGTGCCCACCGCGCCGCTCGCGCAACGCCTCGGCGCCGCGATGAGACTGCGGATCACCTGGCAGGCGTCGGCGCTGTACGCGGTCTCGTTCGGCGGCTACGTGGCGTTCTCGGTCTACCTGCCCGCCTACCTGAAGACCGCCTACGACCTGACCCCGGCCGACGCCTCCAACCGGATGGCCGGATTCGTGCTGCTCGCGGTGGTCATGCGGCCGGTCGGCGGCTGGCTCTCCGACCGGATGCCGCCGGCCCGGGTCCTGGCCGTGACCCTGGTCGTGGTGATGGCCGGCGCGCTGGTGCAGGCGTTCACGCCGCCGCTCATGCCGCTGGGCACGATCGCGTTCCTGTCCATGGCCGCCGCCCTCGGCGCGGGCAGCGGTGCGACGTTCGCGCTGGTCGCGCAGCTGACGCCGGCCGCTCAGGTCGGTTCCGTGACCGGCATCGTCGGCGCCGCGGGTGGGCTCGGCGGGTTCGTGCCACCGCTGGTCATGGGCGGCATCTACCAGCGGTTCGACTCGTACGCGCTGGGCCTGGTCCTGCTGGCCCTGGTGGCCGGCGCCGCCCTGCTGCTCGACGTGCTCTCGGTGGGCCGCCCCCGCCCGGGCAGCGTCGCCCACGCGTGACGGGGACCGTCCGGGCGCGTGCGTCCTTTGATGGGGGACCGCCCGGGCGCGTGCGCACACGCCCGGACGGCCGCCATCAGGCCGGGTCGTAACCGGCGATGTGCAGCGAGAACGCCCGGATCGACCCGGTGTCCGCGCCGACCCGGTCGGCGACGTGCAGCGTCCACGTCCCGTCGACCGGTGCGGTCCGCAGCGCCGACAGCGGGGTGGCCGGCTTCCAGCTGCCGGTGAACGGCGCGTTGCTGGACAGCGCCGACGCGAACGGTGTCGCGGCCGCGTCGTCGAACACCGCCTGGCACAGGTTGTTGCCGCTGCCCCCGGTCCGCGAGAACAGCGTCACCGAACGGCCGTCCGGCGCCTTCAGCGTGCCGATCAGGTCGCCCACGAAGGTGTGGTCGACGCCGACCGTGGTGGCGCCGGTGGCCGTGGAGCACTCGGTGCCGTCGATCGACACGGTCAGCGCCGACGCGAACCCGACGCCGCTGACCTCGACCGCGGCGGAGGCCCCGGTCGGGTCGTTGTCCGGGATCGGCACCACCGCGCCGCCGTAGGCGAAGTCGCGCACCGTCGCCGACGGCTGTCCCACCGGCACGTTCACCGTCCGGGCGGTCGGCGACAGCACCCCGGCGAAGGTGACCCGGGTCTGCAACGTCACCGGCCGGCCCAGCGGGTAGTCGGCGGCCAGCGTCACCGTGTAGTCCCGGGTCTTGGACGCGCCCGCCGCGATGGTGCCGTACGACCGGGACCGCGGCGTGACCGTCACGCCCGGATCCGAGGTGGACACCACCACGCTGACCCCGGTCGCCGTGCCGTCGCCCTCGTTGACGGCGGGCACCGTGACCGTGGCCTTCTCACCCGGCTCCAGGTGGGCGTCACCGTCGCCGGTGGTCGGGGTGACCGTCGGCTCACCGGCCCGGACCAGCGGCTGCGGGGTGGCGCCGGTGTTGCGCAGCAGCAGGTCGGCCCGGATCACGCCGTTGCCGGTGCGCTGGTCGAACCCGGCCGGCGCCAGGTCCAGGGCGGTCGACGTGAACGCGGCCCGGATCTCCTCGCCGGTCATCCCCGGGTTGCCGGAGAGCGCCAGCGCGGCGATCGCGGCGGCGTGCGGCGCCGACGCCGAGGTGCCGAAGAACGGGTTGAAGTCGGACAGTGACGTGGCCACCCCGTCGGCCGCGGTGATCTGCGGTTTGACCCGCACCACACCACCGGTCGAGGAGAGGTTCCCCGGCGTGTACGGCGTGCCGTCGGCGGCGTAGAACACCCGGCGCGGCCCGTCCGAGGTGAACCGTTCCGGCTGTGACTGCCGGGTGTGCACGTTCGGGTACGGGCCGACCGGGTTCGCCGGGTCGCCGGTCTCCAGGTCGAACGGCAGCGCGGCGGCCGCCGGGGTGGCCGCCACGGCGAACGCGTTCTCGGCGGCGCTGTGCCCGCGCAGCACACCCGGGGTGGAGAACCCCATCCGGCCGCGGAACACGGTGAGCTGCAGGTACCGGTCGGCGCCGGCGAACTTGACGACCGCCACCTTCTGGCCGGTGGTGGCGCCGGTCTGGAGGATCTCCCACGGGTCGTCGTCGCCGTCCTGCACGTCCTGGGAGAACGACGTCACGTTGCCGGCCGAGTTGATCAGGTACAGGTCGTAGTCGTTGGCCGAACCGGCCAGCGGGTCCGCCCACCACAGGGTGGTGATCCGGCCGTCGCTGTTCGGCGACAGCGGGTTGAGGATCGACACGCCCTCGCCCGGGTCGAAGTCGTGCGCGTCCCCGGCGAACTTGCCTAGGCCCAGCCCCGAGTCGGCGAAGTCGCCCTCCCAGTTGCCGGAGGACCCGTCGAGGGTGTTGCCCTCGTTGCCGGCCGAGCTGAAGTAGTACGCGCCGTCCGCGGTCACCGCGTTGACCGCCTGCGCCGGCAGACCGTCCTGGAACGGGCTCTCGTGGTAGTAGACGACGTCGTCGACGATGATGTCGCAGCCGCCGGTGAAGCGCAGCGCCCGGATGTTCTCGGCGAAGCTGGCCTCGCTGGTGAACGCCGTCGCGAAGCCCAGCTCGGCGTTCGGCACCAGGTCGTGGATGATCTCCAGCATCGCGGTGCCCTCGTCGCCGCTGCCCTCCTGGCCGGGCAGCACGTCGACGTCGGCGGGCAGGTCACCGGAGGCCTGCGAGTCGGCGAGCGAGTCCACGCCGTCGGACAGGGCGCAGACCTTCACCCCCACGCCGGTCACCTTGTGCCTGGTCCGGGCCGTGTCGGCGGCGTGTGTGCGGTCGCCCTCGGAGACGACCGAGCCGGCGGCCGCCGTGGTCAGTTTCGGGGCCGTCCTGAGAGCCGTCTCGATCCGGGCGGTCTTGCTCTCCTTGGACTCGTTCTTCGGTTTGGCGTCCGGGTCCCTCTGGTGGCCGGTGATCGCGCCGTGTTCCAGGTTGACCGCGGTCACGTCCTTCCAGGAGGCGATCTCCGGCAGCGTGCCGAGCGGCGCCTCCACCAGGACCGTACCGGTCTGTGCGGACGGGAAACGGATCCCCGCGCCGGCCTTGCGGAGCCGGCCGAGCAGGTCGTCGCCGACCTTCTCGGCGTGCACCTCGACCTCGACCGTGCCGGACTTGGTGACCTCGACGCCGGTGGTGAGCGCCGGCAGCGCGCTCGTGGCCACCTTGCTGTTCCGTTTGCGCAGTTCGACGGCGAGCCGGCTGTCGAGCTTGCGCTCGTCCGGGCTCATCGACTTCTTGAGTTCCTGCAGGGCGGCGATCTGCGCGTACGCGTGATCGTCGGGTGATTCCGCCCGGGCCGCGGTGCCGGTGATCCCGACCACGGTGGCGCCGATAGCGAGCGCAGCAACGGTTCTTCGAAGCATGCAGTCCCCCACTGGCATCTATCGATTCGATGTCCGTGGATGTTATCGGGATCGGGATCAATGTTCGAGCACCGCAACCGGATCGCTCTCCGACCGGATCGGCGGCCGCACCCGCCGGACCGCACGGTGGTACGTCCACGCACCGGAAGGCAAGGAGCGCACTGAGGTGAGAAAGACACGGATCATCACCGCGATGGCCACGGCGATCGCGGTCGCTGCCCCGATCGTCGGCACCCCCGGCACTGCCCACGCCGCGGTCCCCGGAGTCGCGCAGAACTACAGCAAGCTCATGTACCGCAGCCTCACCGTCGACGCGACCAAGGCGGCGCTGCGCAAGACCCTGACCGTCCAGAAGGCGGCGCTCAAGACCCGTACCACCGAGGTCACCGCCGCCACCAGGGCCGACGCCGCCGCCCGGAAGAAGCTTGCCGATGTCACCACGGCGCACGCGGCCGTACACGAACGGCTCAAGACCGCCGAACGCGGACTCTCTGACACCAAGAACAGACTGGCCCGCGCGAAGAAGCAGCGCCCGCGCAGCAAGAAGGCCGTCACCAGTGCGACCAAGGCCGTGACCTCGGCCACCGCCACCCGCGACGCCCGCCGCAAGAGGCTGCACGAGGCCGCCACCGTCCTGCGCGCCGCCAAGGCCCAGGCCAGGACCGCCGCCACCGGCCTGCAGAAGGCGGCCGCCGTGCGCCAGGCCGCCGCCGCGGCGATCCCGAAGACCGAGCAGCGCATCGCCACCGCCGGAACCGCGGCCGGCTTCGCCGCGCAGGCCACCACGCTCAGCCGCGACGTGGTCACCGAGATCCGCCCGAAGTTCGCCCTGGCCGACACCACCACGGTCTACGGCACCACGGTCCACCGCAACGTCGCCTACGCCTTCAAGCGGATGGTCGACGACGCCCGCGCCGACGGTGTCGCCATCTCCGGAGGCGGCTTCCGCACCAAGCAACGGCAGGTCGAACTCCGCAAGATCAACGGCTGCCCCGACGTGTGGACCGCGCCGGCCTCCTCCTGCCGCGTCCCGACCGCCATCCCGGGCCGCTCCCTGCACGAACTCGGCCTGGCCGTCGACGTCACCTCCGACGGCAAAACCTTGACCAAGAAGACCAAGGCCTTCAAGTGGCTGTCCGCCAACGCCGCGAAATACGGCTACGTCAACCTGCCCTCCGAGGCCTGGCACTGGTCCATCACCGGCGGCTGACCCTTTCCCGGCACGATCTTCCAAACCCGTTTCCGGTACGCCCGACCCCGTCCCGTTCCGATCAGGGCCGTTCCGCCCTGCCACGCGATCTCGCTGCCCGGTCCGGCCTGTGCCGCGCCCGCCGGGCTCAGATCGGTGGCCGGGCGGGCCGGCCCGGTCGCCACCACCCATCTGTCGTCGCTCCCGGCCGTTTCGGTCAGGCTGGGCGGGTGGTCGCGGTGTCGGCGGCCCGGCTTGCCCTCAGCAGTCGCGCTGGGTGGTGTTGCTGGCCAGCCCGTCCGGGTGGCGCGATCTTGAGTGATCGTGACTGTCCGCGCGTCCCCGATTGCCCAAGATCTATCTTCCCTGGAAGATCTTGGGCGACTATTGACCGCCGGATGGCAACCAGGCATCAAGATCGGCCCGACAGTCACAATCGCCCAAGATCGCTGGCGAGTCGGGCTGATGCCGCGGCCATCCGAATGCGCGACTCGACATCGCGGCACTGCCGCAACCACCCGCCTGGCGTGAGTGGCGTGACGGCTGAGAGTGGCGCCTCGGTTGCCTGGCGGCCACAACCGCGACCCCCCGGAGTGAGCGGTAGCACATGCGGGGGCGTCCAACCGATCTACGCCCGGCGGGGGCGGCAATGGCTGAAGTGGGCAGCGAGAGGGGCCGGGCGGGCGGAACGGCCCCAAAACGAACGGGACGAGGTCGCGCGTACCGGAAGACAGCTCGCCCCACGAAAGCCCTTCAGAAGCGGAGGATGCTGCCCTCCGCGTTGCCGGCCAGGTAGAGAGCGCCGTCCGGGCCGGTGGCCAGGCCCGCGAAGGGGCGCGGCACGCCGGGCAGGTCGTGCACCATGAGGGCCGGCTGCGGGTCGCGGGGTGGCACGACCGGCAGGTCCTCGGCCAGCACCCGCGGTTCCGGCCCGAGCGCGATCAGGCGGCGGCGGCCCGACTCGACGACCACCGGGCGGCCGTCGGCGATGGCCAGGCCCTGCGGGGCGGACAGGCCCTCGGCCACGGCGACCGGCTTGCCGTCCTCGAGGCGATGGACCGCGCCGTGCTCCTCGTCGCTGACATAGCAGCGGCCCTCCGCGTCGACCGCGACCCCGGCCGGCCGGCCCAGCCCCTCGGCCAGCACCTCGACCGTGTCGTCGACGGTGATCGCCAGCACCCGGCCGGCACCGGACTCGGCGATCACCACGGCGCCGTCCGGGCGTACCGCGATGCCGAGAGGGTGATTCAACGCGACCTCGCGCATCCGCAGCGATCCGGAGATCCGGTCGTAGGTTCCGGTCTGGCCGTACTGCGAGGTGAAATGCAGCTGGTCGCCGGAGGCGGCCAGGCCGTGCGCGAACGGCAGCAGCGCCCGGTCGATCCGGTAGTGGTCGGCGGTGTGCACCTTCCCGTCGTCGTCCACCGCCACGCCGTAGGGGCCCGCGAAGCCGTGCGGCACGATCTCCCGGGTGGTCCCGTCCGGCAGCACCTCGGTGATTCCGGCCGAGGCGAAACTGGACACGAACATCCGGTTGTCGGCCGAGAACGCCGCGTTGTCCAGGCCGGGCACCCCGGTCGCGATCGTGGTCCGCCGGTCGCCGTCGATGCGCACGATGGTGCCGTTCTCGTCGACGAGCAGCACGTGCAGGACGCCGTTGCGATCGAAGCGGACGGCCACGGTCTGCGGCAGCTCGTCGGCGAACAGCTCCGGTTCGCCACCGTCGGGGCCGACCCGGTGGACCGAACCCGGGAACATGTGCGGGAAGTAGAGGCGCCCGTCCGGGCCGGCCTGCATGGCGTTGCCCAGCATCAGGCCCTCGGCCAGCACGGCCGGCTCACCCGCGCCGATCTCCAGCACCCGGCCGGCGAAGGCCATCTCGTTGACGAACAGCCGGTTGCCGAGGCAGCAGATGCCGTTCGGGTTGCGGATGCCCTCGGCCACCACGCTCAGCTCGCCGGCCGGGGTACGCCGCCACACCAGGCCGGGCGCCAGGTCGACGACGTACAGGTTGCCGTCGGCGTCGAACGCCAGATCGTCGGGGGACTGCAACGGCCCGTCCGCGCCGATCAGCACCGACACCTCGCCGGTGTGCACGTCGACCGTGCGGATCCGCCCGGCCAGGTACTCGGCCACGTACAGCAGCCCGTCCGGGCCGAACGCGATGCCGTTCGACCCGCGCAGCGGTGAGGGTCCGGTCAGCCGTTCCACAGCACCTGCTCCATTCCTCCGTCGGTACGCCAGCGGCGCAGGGTGTCATGGAAGACGATCGGGCCCGGACCGAACGAGAAGGTCGCCGCCATCGGCTGGCCCTCGTTGTTGTAGTAGCCGGGCGTGCACTCGGCCTGGAACGCGTAACTGCTGTGCGCGTTGCGGTCGATGGTGGCGGCCCACTCGTCCTCGGCGTCCAGCGTCGGCTCGATCCGCGGGGCGCCCCGCTCGCCGGCCTCGGCGACCATCGCGCCGATGTGGGTGGCCTGCTCCTGGAGGATGTGGACGAAGTTCACCGCGTTCGCGTTGTGGATCGGCCCGAGCTGGAACAGGTTCGGGAAGCCGTGGCTGGTGAGCCCGTGCAGCGTCCGGAAGCCGGTCGCCCAGTGCTCGAAGATGTCGCGCCCGCCGCGGCCGGTCACCCGCAACGTCCCGGACAGCACCCCGGAGATGCCGACCTCGAACCCGGTGGCGAAGATGACGCAGTCCACCTCGTACTCCTGGTCGCCGACCACGACCGAGGTCGCCGTCATCCGGGTGACGCCGCCGTGGTCCGCGGTGTCCACCAGCGTGACGTTCGGCCGGTTGAACGCCTGGAGATAGTGGTCGCTGAACGTGGGGCGTTTGCACATGTACCGGTACCAGGGCTTCAGCAGCTCGGCCACGGCCGGGTCGGCGACCACCTCGTCCACCCGGGCGCGGATGCCGTCCATCGTCGCCGCGTCGGCCAGCTCCAGCTGCTCGTCGGTCAGCCCGGAGTGGGTGCCGCTCAGGAACACGCGCTGGAGCTTGGCGGTCGCCGTCCACCGGTCGTCGATCAGGTCCACGTCGGCGTGCCCGCCGCTGACGATGGTCAGGAAGTTGTCCATCCGCTCCCGCTGCCAGCCCGGCTTCAGATCAGCGGCCCAGGAAGGGTCGGTGGGCCGGTTGTCGCGGAGGTCCACCGTCGACGGGGTGCGCTGGAAGACGAACAGGTGCCCGGCCGACTCGGCCAGATGCGGGATCACCTGGATCCCGGTGGCGCCGGTGCCGATCACCGCCACCCGCCTGCCGGCCAGCCCGTCCAGGCCGCCGGTCTGGTCGCCGCCGGTGTAGCCGTAGTCCCACCGGCTGGTGTGGAAGGTGTGGCCCCGGAACTCGTCGATGCCGGGGATGCCGGGGAGCTTCGCCTGGGTCAGCAGACCCGAGGAGATCACCACGTACCGGGACCGGAACGCGTCACCCCGGTCGGTGGTCACCTGCCACTCGCACGTGTCGTCGTCCCAGGTCAGCGACGTGACCTTGGTGTGGAACAGGGTGTCCTGGTAGAGGTCGAACCGCTTGCCGATCGCCACCGCGTGCTGCCGGATCTCCTCGCCCGGGGCGTACCGCCACTTCGGGACGTAGCCGACCTCCTCCAGCAGCGGCATGTAGACGGTCGCCTCGATGTCGCAGTGGATGCCGGGGTAGCGGTTCCAGTACCAGGTGCCGCCGAAGTCGCCCGCCTCGTCGATCATCCGGATGTCCCGCACACCCGCCTGGCGCAGCCGCGCCCCGGTGAGCAGACCGCCGAACCCGCCGCCGATCACCGTTGCCTCGACCCGGTCGGACACCGGATCGCGCTCGATGCGCTCGGTGTACGGATCCTTCGCGTAGTAGCCGAACTCGCCGCCGGCCGTGGAGCGGTACTGCCCGCCGGCGTCCGGCCGGATCCGGCGGTCGCGCTCGGCACGGTATCTCGCGCGCAGCGCTTCGATGTCGCGGGTCGTGGACATACGTCCCCTTCCGACAGGGCCCCGTGGGCGTGCATCGCCGAACGAAAGCTAAGCCGCGCGCGAACTTTAAAGCAAGTGACTGGCGAAAGGTCCACATTGATCAACACATCGAGTCAGGCGGATCTCTGCCATGCGGAGATCCGACAGCGGAGAGGGCTTCCTCACCGGCGAGGTGAAGAAAGAGGATGACCGAGGCGAACCTGACCGAACTAACACGGGGATGACAGTTTGAGCAGGTCAACAACGCCGGCGCTGGCCGGCGTACCAGAGATTCAGCTGATCGACTTCGACCTGGTCACCGGGCCGGCCGGGCCGTCCCGGCTGTTCCTGCACGGTTTCGGCGGCGACAAACACCAGCTGCGCGGGCTGGGCGACGCGCTGCCGCAGGCGAGCCGGTCGATGTACGTGTCGCTGCGCGCCCACGGCGACAGCCCCCGCCCGGCCTGGGGCTACTCGGTCCTCGACTTCGCCGCCGACGTGCACCGGGTCGCCGACCTGCTGCGGCCGCCGGTCGACGTGATCGCCTACTCGTACGGCGCCCTGGTCGGCGCCGCATGCGCCGCCACCTGGGGCGACGGCCTGATCCGCAGTCTCGTGGTGATCGACCAGTCGTTCACCGCCGACCCGGCCCAGCACGAGGCCGACGAGTGGGCCGAGGGCAGCTACCTGCGGTGGATGTACCGGTACGGCCGCATGGTCGAGCGCCTCGGCATCCCGGTGCACGTGCTCGCCGCCCAGCACAGCGACATGATCGGCCCGGAGGAACGGGGCCGGATGACCGCCGCCGGGATCCGCGTCACCACCATCCCCGGCGACCACGGCGGCTGCCTCGACGACCCGGCCCGCCTCGCCGCGGTCATCACCGGGCGCCCATGCTGACCGGCCCAGCCCGGAAACTGGTGACCGCACAGCTGGTCACCAACATCGGCAACGGCGCGTTCGCCACCTGCTCGGCCCTCTACTTCACCCAGGTCCTCGGGTTCTCCCCGGCGGCGCTCGGCCTCGGCCTGGCCGCCGCCGGAGTCGCGGGCGTGCTGGCCGGTGTCCCGGCCGGCCACCTCGCCGACCGGTACGGCGCCCGCCGCGTCGCCGTCCTGCTGGTCGCCCTCACCGGCGTGGCGGCGGCCGGCTACATCGTCCTCGGCTCGTACCCGGCGTTCGTCGCGATCGCCTGCGCGTGGGCGCTGTTCGACCGCGGCGGATACGCGGCCCGGCAGGCCCTGATGGCCGCCGTCCTCTCCGGGCAGGACCTGGTCCAGGCCCGCGCCCGGCTGCGCGTGGTCACCAACATCGGCATGGCGATCGGCGCCGGCGTCGGGGCGCTGGCGCTGGCGGCGGACACCCCGCAGGCGTACCGGATCGTGCTCGGCCTGGACGCGCTGACGTTCCTCGGCTGCGCCGTCCTGCTGCGCCGGCTGCCCGCCGCCCCGCCCACCGCAGCCGTTCGGCAACCCGGCGAGCCTCGCCTGGCCGTCCTGCGGGACCGGCCCTACGCCACGATCACCCTGCTCTCCATGGTGATGTCGCTGCACGTGCCGGTGCTCGACGTGATCCTGCCGCTGTGGATCGTGCTGCACACCGACGCGCCGAAACCACTGACCGCCGCCCTGGTCGTGCTGAACACGGTCACCGTCGTGCTGTTGCAGGTGCGGGTCACGACCGGCATCGACACCGTGCCCACGGCGGTGCGCGCCACCCGTACCGCTGCTCTGGTCCTGGCAGGCATGTGCCTGTTCTTCGCGGCATCCGACGGGCGTGACGCCGTGGTGGCGACGGTGCTGCTGGTCGCCGCCGCGGGCCTGCACGTCTACGGCGAGATGGTCCAGTCGTCGGCCGCCTGGGTGTTCGCCTACGAACTCGCGCCACCCGACCGGCAGGGCCAGTACCAGGGCTTCTTCAACTCCGGTACGGCCGTGTCGCAGATGGTCGCCCCGGCCGCCCTGACCCTGCTGCTGATCGAGGGCGGCCGGCCGGGCTGGCTCGTGCTGGCCGCCGCCTTCCTGGCCGCCGGCTGGGCGACCGGCCCGGCCACCACCCGCGCCCACCAGTACGAACGGAGCACCCCTTGACGACCGTCGCGCCGCGTGACCCGGCCGAACTCCAGATCGCCGACCTGTGGCGGGAGATCATCGGCATCCCCGAGGTGGGGGTGCACGACGACTTCTTCGAGGTCGGCGGGCACTCGCTGCTGGCGATCAGCGTGGTGGTCGGCATCCGCCGGCTGTTCGGGGTGGACGTCACCGCCGGGCAGCTCCTCGAAGCCAACACCATCGCGAAACTCGCCGAGATCGTCCGCGGCGGCAACCCGGGGGAGGCGCCCAGCCCGCTGGCCCGGCTGCGGCACGGCGACCCGGAGCTGGCCCCGGTCTACGGGCTCCCGCCGGTCTCCGGCACCACCCTGGTCTACGTACGGCTCATGCAGGCGCTGCCCCGCAACCGGCCGTTCTGGGCGTTGCAGTCGGTCGGCCTCCAACCGGGGGAGCAGCCGCTCACCACGGTCGAGGACGTGGCCGCCGACTTCATTGCCCGGGCCCGCAAGGTTCACCCGGCCGGGAAACCGTGGCACCTGGCCGGCTACTCGATGGGCGGTGTCTACGCCTACGAGATCGCCAAACAGTTGCACGCCGCCGGGGAACCGGTCGGCCTGGTCGGGCTGCTGGACACCCGGCCCACCGCGGACACCGGCGGCGACGAGGACTACGCGCTCAACGCCCTGCTGCGCCGCGGCCTCAAGCTCGACCTCGACCTGGACGAGGTGCGGGCCATGGAACCGGGCGCCCGCGCCGAGCTGCTGCTGACCGAGGCGGTCGCGGCCGGCACCGTACCGGCCGACTTCGACCGCGACCGGCTGCTGCGGATGGTCGACATGTACCGCTACAACCTGGAGGCCCTGGTCGGCTACGACCCGGCCGGCTACCCGGGCACCGTCACCCTCTACCGGGTGACCGACCACGCCATGGAGCCGGTCCTGCTGCCGCGTGACCTCGACTGGACCCGGCGGGCCGGTGAACTCGTCGTCCACGACGTGCCGGGCCACCACTTCAGCATGATCGAACCCGGCCAGGTGGAGACCATCGCCGCCCTGATCGACGCCGCCACAACCACGGAGGAAGAACAGTGACACCGATCGGCATCGTCCGCAACGAGCGCATCACCCCCGAGGACGACCACTGGGGCAAGGTCGACTCGGTGATCGAACTCGACGCCACCCAAGTCGACGCCGACGCCACCCTCGGGCTGGAGGAGTTCTCCCACATCGAGGTGGTCTTCTCCTTCCATCTGTGCGACCCGGCCAGGACCACCCGCGGCGCCCGGCACCCGCGCGGCAACACCGCCCTGCCGAAGGTCGGGGTGCTCGCCCAGCGGGTCAAGGACCGCCCCAACCACCTGGGCGTCTCCCGCTGCGAGCTGATCCGCGCCGACGGGCTGCGCCTGCACGTCCGCGGCCTCGACGCCATCGACGGCACTCCCGTGCTGGACGTCAAGGCGTTCCTGAGCGCCATGGTCCCGCCCGTCGAGGCCGTCCGCGAACCCGGCTGGGTGCACGACGTCATGAAGTCCTATTACCTCTAGGAAGGACATCCGCATGGCCGTTCATGACCTGGAACTCGACCTTGGAGCCCTCCTGGAGCGCAACCCGGCGCTCCAGATTCCCCGCGACGAGTACAACATCAACGTCACCTCCAACGAGGGCGGCCGGCTCACCCCCGCGGAACTCACCGACGAGATCGCGGCCTTCCCCGGCGCCGGCCAGCCGGCCCACCTCTACTTCCACCTGCCGCTGTGCAACTACATCTGCCACTTCTGCAACTACGTCAAGCGCCTGGTCCCCCGCGGTAAAGAGGACTCGTCGCTGCGGCTGTGGCAGGACCTGCTGATCGAGGAGTCCCGGCGCTGGCTGGACCGGTTCGGCTGGGTGTCCGACGCCCGGATCGACTCGTTCTACATCGGCGGCGGCACCGCGGCCCTGCTGCTCAACAGCGCGGGCACGATCACCCCGCTGGTCGAGCACGTGCGCCGCCACTATCAGCTGACCGACGGCGCCGAGTTCAACATCGAGGGCAACCCGGAGAACTTCACCCGCGACAACCTGACGCTCGCCCGGGACCTCGGCTTCAACCGGTTCAGCCTGGGCGTGCAGTCACTCCAGGACGAGGTCAACGAGTTCACCAAACGACGGCACACGGCCGAGGAGTCGCTGTCCGCCGTCCGGAACCTGCTCGACACCGGCTGCCCGTTCAACGTCGACATGATGTTCGGGCTGCCCTACCAGACACCCGAGTCGGTGCGCGCCGACCTCACCGCGCTCACCGAACTGGGCGTCCCGACGATCACCATCTACCGGCTGCGCAACGCCGACCGGGCCGAGATGGGCATCGGCAACCGGGCCGTCTGGAACAACCCGGCGGTCCGCGACCGGCTCATCCAGCAGGGCTACTTCCCGGACCTGACCTCCACCTACGCCATGCGGCAGGCGGCCGTCGAGGTGCTGCTCGACCACGACTACTACCCGAGCCCGTGCGGCTGGTGGAGCCGGCCCGGCACCTACGAGGGCGGCAACATCCCGCAGACCTCGAAGAACAAGTGGGAGCACTACGACACGATGATCGCCCACGGGCCCGGGGCCTACGGGTGGCTCACCGGTGACGGCGCCGAGTTCACGCAGACCCACAACGACACCGACATCTCCGGGTACGTGCGGTACATGCAGACGCAGCCGGACCTGCCGCTGGCGTACGGCCGCCGCCTCGACGGGCACAAGGCGATCGGCACCGCGCTCGGCTTCAACTTCAAGGCCAACCAGCCGATCGTCCTCGACCGCTACAAGCGGCAGTTCGGCGCCGACCTCCTCGAAACCGAGCCGTTCGCGTCCGCGTTCTCCGACCTGATCGACCGCAAACTGGTCGAGGTGGTCGACGGCGGGGCCGCGCTGAAACCCACCCTGGACGGTGAGGCCCTGCACGAGGAGATCATCTACCACTACTTCCACCAGCGGATCAGCCTGTCCGACGCCCCGGTATGCAGGCGTTGATGAGCGGATCCCCCGACACCGGGTGGCTGGCCGGCGACGACCGGCCGGCCCCGGCCACCCTCAGCGGCGCCGAACGGCGGCTGTGCGACCTGCACGGCGCCGAGACCGCGGTGGTCCTGTCCGGGCCGGGCGCGGCGACCGCGTACGCCCTGGCCGCGCTCACCAACCCGGGCGGCCACGTGATCGTCTCCGCCGGACTCGGCGGCGCCGCCCGCGAACACGTCGAGCAGGAGTTCGGAGAATCCGGGCGGACCGTCGACTTCGCGGACTGCGACGACCTCGACGCGGTCGCCGCCCTGGTCGACCCGCGGACCCAGCTCATCCTCACCGAGTCGATGACCGACCCGGGGATGCGGCCGATCCCGGTCAACGACCTCGCGGCGCTCGCCCACAGCACCGACCTGCTGCTGGTCGTCGACAACACCGCGCTGTCCCCGGCCCAGTTGCGGCCCCTCGACCTCGGCGCCACCGTCGTCGTCGAGACCTGCACCCCCTACCTCGACGACCAGGCCGGACTCGGGCTGTCGGCGGTTTGCGGCCCGTCGCGGCTGCTGCGCCGGATCAGCGCGCAGGTGGCCCGTACCGGTGGGCGGCCCGACCCCTGGTCGGACCGGATGCTGGCCCAGGCACTGCGCACCCTGGACCTGCGGATGGCCGCCCACCACCGGCACGCCGACGAGATCGCCGAGTTCCTGCGCAAACACCCGGCGGTCGCGACGGTCCACCGGGCCGGCTTCGACGAGGCGCCGTGGGCGGTGGAGACGCACACCGGCTTCGGCGGCCTGCTGTCGTTCACCACCCACGAGCCGGTCGACGCGGCCCGGACCGGTGGCGCGATCACGGTGCCCGCCTGGGAACAACCCGGTCTCGACCCGTACCTGGTCCGGGTCGCGGCCGGACACGACGACGCGGCCACGCTGATCGGGCGGCTGCGTGCCCTGCTGTCCCAGGAGGCCGCCGCATGATCGCCGGAGTCGACCTGGCCGGCTGGCGCGAACTCGCCGGTGCCGTCCGCCGGGCCTCCTGGGAGGCGCAGGCCACGATCAGTGTCTCCGCCGCCGAGCCGGAGATCACCGTGCGGCCCATGCTGCTCGGCCCGTCCCGCGTCGCCCGCCCCTTCACCGTCGCCGGCGATCCGGTCTCGCTGCTGCTCAGCGCCCTCGCCGCCGACACCGCGGCCACCGTCGCCATCTCACTCACCCGGCAGGGCGCGCTCCCCACAAAGATCAACATCCGGGGGTACGCCGGGCAAGCGCCGAGAATGGGAGTGCACCTCGACGTAGCCGGCCTGGTCACATCCGCTCAACTGGCGGCGGCCGCCGACCACGTCCGCCGCTACAGCGTCATCCTGCGCACCCTGGCCGAGCCGAGTTCCGTACGCCTGCTGCTCGTGACCCCGGACGGCTCGCAACCGGTCCACTTCGCCGAACCGTCGCCTGCCTCGCCGTCGCTCGGCTTGCCATCGCCTGGCTCGCCGTCGGTGCGCTTCGCCGGACCGTCGAGTGCCGATGCCACCGGTGAGGCGCATGCCGTTTGGCGGCAGGGCGCCCGGTCCACGGTTACCGCCGCCGACCGCGCCATCGTCATCGACCGGCCGAAACAGTTGTTCGGGACCGACCGCGGCCCGTCACCGGAGGAATGCCTGCTCGCCGCTCTGGCCGCCGAGACCCGCATCCACACCGGCGGTGAGGTGCATGTGTCGGCCCGCCAGGACCTGCGCGGCGGCCTGGGCTTCGACGGCGCCCCGGTCGGGCTGCGCGACATCCTCGTGCAGTGCCTCGACCCGGAGGCGGCGATCCCGGCCCCCGGCCCGGTGCTCGAACTGCTGCGACAGCCCACCGACGTATCCATCGAGATCGAGAACCGGAGAACACCAGATGCCCCGTGAATGGGACGCCACCACCTACGACTCCCTGCCGCTGCCGCACAAGTTCTGGGGCAAGCGCACCCTCGCCCGCCTGGATCTCGCCGGCACCGAGACCGTCCTCGACGCGGGCGCCGGAACCGGCCGGGACACCCTCGCCCTGCTCGACCTGCTCCCCGAGGGCCGGGTCGTGGCGGTGGACGGCTCGGTCAAGATGCTCACCCAGCTCAAGGCGAAACTCGACGGCAAACTGGACCGGGTCGACGTGATCAACGCCGACCTGACCAAGCCGCTGCCCGTCGAGCAGCCGGTCGACACGGTGTTCAGCGTCGCCACCTTCCACTGGATCCACGACCACAGCGCCCTGTTCGCCAACATCGCCCAGGTGCTGCGCCCGGGCGGCTGGTTCGTCGCCGAATGCGGCGGCCAAGGTTGTGTACGGCGGGTGCTCGGCGCCGTCGAGGACGTGCTCGGCCAGCCCGCCGACGCCGCCTACTTCGCCGGCGTCGACGAGACCGTGGAGCGGCTGCGCGAGAACGGGTTCACCGACATCGAGGTCGACCTGCTCGACGACCCGGCCACTCTGGAACCGGGCGAGCAGCTGGAAAGCTACCTCGGCACGGTCGTCATCGGCCCGTACGTCGACCGGCTCCCCGAATCCGAACACCGCGGCTTCGTCCACAACGTGGCGAGCCGCCTGCCGGAGCCGGTGATCGACTACGTCCGGTTGAACATCAAGGCCCGCCGCAAGGGTTGAGAAGGGAGTGCCGTGCGCAGCGTTCGGCTCGCCGTCGTCTACGACACCGGCGCCGCCTCGCCGCTGGAGCTAAGTCTCCTGGCGGCCAGGTACGCGCCGATGGCGGTGATCGTGGGCGACTCACCGCACGCGGCCGCCATGATGCCGATGTTCGCCGAATTCGACCACGTCACGACCCTCGCCGGCGCCGGTGTGGAGGTGGGCGGCGTCGTCCCCACCCTCGCCGGCGCCGACCTGAGCGCGGACGGCGTCGTCACGTTCAGCGAGCGCATGCTGGTGCCCACGGCGGTGCTCGCCGAACGTCTCGGCCTGCCGTTCCACACCCCGGACGTGGCGGCGCTGCTCACCGACAAGCACCGGCAGCGCGAGGCCCTCGACGCGGCCGGGGTGACGCCCGTACGCCACCGGCCGTTGACCGATCCCGCCCGGTGGCCGGAGGCGGTCGCCCACACCGGCCTGCCCGCCGTGGTGAAACCACGCCACGGCGAGGCCAGCCGCGACACCCACCTGCTGCGAGACGAGGCCCAGGCCGCCGCGATCCTGCCCGGACTGCCGCCCGGCGCGTTCGTCCTCGAGGAGTACCTGCAAGGACGCCCGGAACCGAACTTCGGCGATTATGTGTCGGTCGAGTGCGTGGCCGCCGCCGGCACGGTCACCGCCCTCGCGGTGACCGGCAAGTTCCGCATCCTGCCACCGTTCCGGGAGACCGGCGGATTCTGGCCGTCGCACCTGAGCGACACCGAACAGGACGAGGTGGCGGCCCTGGCCGTCGCCGCCGTCGAGGCCCTCGGCGTCACCACCGGCCTGAGTCACGTCGAGATCAAACTGACCCCGTCAGGGCCCCGGATCATCGAGGTCAACGGGCGGCTCGGCGGTGGCATCGCCGAACTCGCCCACCGCGCCGCGGGCCTCGACCTGCTGGATCTGGCCGCCCGCGTCGCCCTCGGCGAGACCCCACCTGTACGGCGGGCTCGCCCCGATCGTGTGTACTTCCAGCACAACACCGTCGCACCCGAACAACCGTGCACGGTCACCGCCATCCACGGCATCGCTGCGGTGAGCGCGACACCCGGAGTCCACCGGATCCGCCCGTTCGTCCGCCCCGGCGAGCGGTTACCCGGCGGCGTGCACACCCACGAACTCGACATGCTCACCGGTGACGCCGCCGACCACGCCGAGATGATCCGGATCCTCGATACCGCACTGACCGAACTCGCCTACGAACTCGACGGTTCCCGCCTCTACAGCGCGCCGCGTCTTGACGGTGCGCGTTCTCCCGATGTCGCGTGGGGTGTTGATAGCCCGCCTGGTCTTGACGGTGCGCCTTCTTTCGAGAACGCGTCTCTTGTTGACGGTGCGTCATCTCTCGATGGCGCGTCTTTAGTTGACGGTGCGCCTCGTGTTGATGCTGCGTCTGATGTTGACGACGCGGTCCATGTTGATGCTGCGTCTCACGTTGACGACCTGTCTTGTCTTGACGACGCATCTTGTCCTGGCGATGCGTCTTGTCTTGATGACGCATCTTGTCCTGGCGATGCTTCTTGTCTTGACGATGGGTCGCGTGTACATGGCATGCCGGATGGCGACGGTGCGTCTCAGGTCGACGGTGCCTGGCGGGCCAGTAGGTAGCCCGCGTGCAGACGATTCCGGGCGCCCAGCTGGGCCATGATCTCGGCGACATGCCGTTGACACGTGCGCAGCGACAGCCCGATCCGCCGGGCGATCACCTTGTCCTCCTCGCCCTCGACCAGCAGGCGGATGATCTGCGCCCGGATGTCGTCGGTGACCGACAACGCCGGCGCGGCCCGGTCCGGGAACGGCAGCGCCGCGATCCAGAACCGCTCGAACTGCTCGGCGAGACAGCCGATCAGATTCGGCTCCCGCAGCAGCACCACACCGTCCGGGCCGGAGCGGACCGGTGCCACCGCCACCGTACGGTCGAAGATCAGCAACCGGGCCGCGCCCGGCGCCGAACTGCGAATCTCGGCGCCCAGTGCGGTCAGGTCCCCGGCCCGTGCCGCGGTCGGCGGGCGGTACCGGTCGGCGTGCCGGTACAGCATCCGCAACCGCACCCCGCGCCGCGGCAGCTCGTCGGCGACCAGACCCGGCCACGGCTCGCCCGGCTCGCAGACCAGCACCTCCTCGGTGCAGCGGGCGGCCAGGTCGGCGACCGTCCGGCTCACCTCGTCAGCCCCCTGCACCAGTTCGATCGCGTGTTCAGGGGCCCGGCCCGGCAGCCCGGCCCGGTACGCCGGTATCAGATCGTCGAGCGCCAGCCGCGCCTCGTCGGCCTGGGCCCGCAGCTCGGCGATCGCCTGCTCTACCGGCCCGAGCAGCAGTGTCCGGGCGATCTCCGGCGACACCGCGGCCAGCCGGCGGCCGTCCCCACTCGGCCGCAGCAGGCCCGCGGCGACCAGCCGTTCCACGGCCGCACCGACATCCCCCAGAGCCTCGGCGGGTGCGGCCTGCTCGACGCCGGCGTGACCGGCCGCGGCGGGTTCGGGGCGCTCGATGTCGGTGCGGTCGGCTGCGGTGACGTCTCGCGGGCCGAGGGCCTCGCTGAGTTCGGCGCGGTCGACGTCGGTGCGGGCGGCCGCGTAGGCGTACGCCCGCACCGCCGTCTCGCCGAGCTGTTCCCAGCGGAAATCGCCCAAGTCCGCGCCCTCCCCGTCGTACCGCGGTGTCCACATTAATCACGGGAGTTCGAAATGCCGCACCACATGATCAACAAACAGGTCGCCGCGCGTGCCGTCGAGCGCCCGGACGCCGTCGCGGTGATCGATCGGGGTGTCGCGGTGGACTACCGCACCCTCGACGCGGCGGCCGAGTCCGCCGCCGCCGAACTGGCCCGGCACGGCGCCGGCCCGGGAACCTTCGTGGCGGTACGCCTGCCCCGCGGCGCCCACCTCGTGATGACGCTGCTCGCCGTGCTGAAGACCGGCGCGGCGTACGCGGCTCTCGACCCGCGCTGGCCCCCGGACCGCGTCGGCCTGCTCCTCGATGCCCTCGACCCGCCGGTGGTCGCCGGCCCGTCCGACTGGAATCCGCTCTCCCATGATCTGTCCGAGTGGGCGGCCCTGGGGGAGCGGCCACCCACGGTCGACGTCACCGCCGACGACCCGGCCTGCGTCTTCTTCACCTCCGGCACCACCGGTGTGCCCAAGGGTGTGGTGTCCCCACACCGCGCCACCACCCGGCTGTTCGCCGCCGGGGGACCGCTCTCCTTCGGTCCTGGCACCGTGATGTGCCAGTCGTCGCCGCCCGCCTGGGACGCGTTCAGCCTCGAACTGTGGGGGCCGCTCACCACCGGCGGAACGGTCGTCGTCGCCCCCGACGACCACCTGCTGCCGCACGTGCTGCACCACCTCGTCACCGCCCACGGCGTGAACACCGCCTGGCTGACCGCGTCGCTGTTCAACCTCTTCGTCGACCTGGAACCGGACTGCTTCACCGGCCTGACCCACGTGCTCACCGGGGGCGAACGCCTGTCACCGCCGCACATCGGCCGGTTCCTGCGGCGGTTCCCGGAGACCGCTCTCCTCAACGGGTACGGGCCGGTGGAGACCTGCGTCTTCGCGACCTGCCACCCGATCGTCGGGGCCGACGTGGACCGGCCGGACGGGATCCCGCTCGGTCGCCCGGTTCCGGACACCACGATCGAGCTGATCGACGGCGAGATCCACATCGGCGGGGCCGGGCTGGCGCTGGGCTACCTCGGCGACCCCGGAGCCACCGCCGAGCGCTTTCGGAACGCGCTCTACCGTACCGGTGACCTGGGTATTCTCGATGATGACGGGGTGCTGCACTTCCGTGGCCGCGCCGACCGCCAGGTCAAGATTCGTGGCAACCGCATCGAACCGTCCGAGATCGAGGCGGTCACCAGCGGCATCGGCCAGGTCAAACAGTGCGTGGTCGTCCCGGTCCCGGGCGCCCGCCCGGGCACCTACGAGAAACTGGCCCTCTTCTACACGGCCCCACCCGGCAGTGGCCCGGCCTGGCTGCGCAGCCGCCTGGCCGCCGTCCTCCCGCCCTACGCCGTCCCCGACACGATCCGCCAGGTCCCCTCGATCCCGGTCACCCCGAACGGCAAAGCCGACACCCGCCTCCTGCTCAACCGCCTGTGACCCGCCGGGCCCTGAGTGCCGGCTGCTCAACCGGGTGCGACCCGCCAAGCTCCGGGCGCCGGCTGTTCGACCGCCTGGGACCCGCCGGGCTCCGGGCGCCGGCTGCTCAACCGCGTGCGACCCGCCAAGCTCCGGGCGCCGACTGTTCGACCGCGTACGGCCCGCCGGGGCGGGTGCCGACTGTTCAACCGCCGCCGACCCGCCGGGCTCCGGGCGCCGAGCGCAGCACCCGCAGCAGACGGCCCGGGGTCAACAGATGGGTGGGCGGCGCCAGCATGTTCGAGACCCTCAAGAAGGCCGCGCCCAGAGCCGGATCCCGGGACGCGGCCGCACGATAGTGCGTCAGGTAGGCGTTGAGCGGCCTGTCGACGGCACGCCGCGGGCCCTTCGCCTGCGGAAACCGCAGATCGGTGCCGGTAGCCAGCGACCACGGTGCGGCGACCAGGCGGGCCGCCTCGGTGAAGTAGCGATCGGTTTCGGTCAGCCGGGTCAGTAGCAGTGCCTGGAGCGCGGCCACCGTGATCCCCTGGCCGTAGATCGGATTGAAACTGCACAGCGCGTCACCGACCACCACGAACCCGTCCGGGCGGCGCGGCAGACGTTCGTAGTGGTGGCGGACGCTCGCCGGAAAGCGCATCCGGACCGGATCATCGAGCGCGACCGCCGTACCCAGGAAGTCTTTGATCTCGGGCCCGGGAAACGATCGAGCGAAAGCGAGAATCCCGGCGTCGTCGACCGGAGGTTCGTCGCCGTGCATGCCCGCGAGCAACAGCACGACCCGGCCACCCTCCTGACGGATAGTGACGCCGGTGCGTGGCATCCCCGGGTACGGCGCCATGATCACCGCGAAGTCGATACGACCCGGCTCATAGTGATAGTGACGGGTCGAATAGACCACGTCGGTGCGCACCGTACTCGTCGGCACCTCCCCGTAGCCGAGTTCCCGCAACCACACCGGCGACCGCGACGACCTCCCACCCGCGTCGACGACGAGATCCGCTTCGATCTCGTTATCCACACCATTCATTCGTACGCGTACGCCGCGCACGCCTCCCGCATGCAACAGCCCGGTGACGTCGGCGCCGTCGATGATCTCCACGTTCGGGAGAGCGCGGACCCGCTCTCGGATCAGGTGCTCGAGGAGCGCCCGGGTCACCCCGTAGACCGGCATCGGCGACCGCGCGCGCCGCATCGGATAGCCATCGAGATACCAGTGGCAGTCGTCGTGCAGGTCGCCCTGCGGTACGCCGGCCGCCAGCATCTCGTCCACGAACCCGGGAAAGAGCTGGTCGAGAACGGTGCTGCCACGAGCCAGGAGGGCATGGGCCTGCCGACTCTGCGGCACCCCACGCCGGGGACACGCGGTCTCCGGAAGCCTGTCCCGATCAAAGACGGTCACCCGCCCGCATTGACCGCTGAGTCCCCGCGCGGCGAGCAGCCCCCCGATGCTCGCCCCCATGATCACCACCCGCTCCATGCAGATGACCTTGGCGAGTATTCCGCCCGGGGTCCTGACTCTTTCCCCTGAATTCAGGCCATCGTGCCCGGCGAACGCCATGGACACGTCCGTCAGTTCCAGTCATGACCGTCATAGAGCAGTGGGTGGAGGTGCACCGTTTGGCAGTCGAGGGGCAGGTGCCGGCGATCGCCCGCGACGTCGGCGGCCGGTTGGGTGAGTTGTTCCTTCGCGGGTCCCGGTTCAGGGACGTGGAGGCCATCGCCAGCTTGACCCTGACATTAGGAACGGATACTGACGCCTTGTATCACCTGGGTTGGGCTCAGTCCGCCACCGGGCGGCCCCAGCAAGCACTGGCTACCTATGAGCAGGCCCGGCGTCTTCGCCGGGCGGACGGCGACCGAGGCGCCGAAGCGGCCATCCTCAACAACATCGGCCACGTTCACGACAGCCTGGGTGATCGGCAGCGCGCGCTGGATTACTTCCAGCAGGTTTTGCCGATCTGGCGGGAGGTGGATGATCGGCGGAGCGAGGCGATCACTCTCAGTAACATCGGTGGCGTTTACGATGGCTTGGGTGATCGGCGGTTGGCGCTGGAGTACTTCGCTCAGGCCTTGCCCGTCAGCCGGGCGGTGGGGGACCGGGCGGGTGAGGCGGCCACCCTCAACAACATCGGCAATGTGTATCACCGCCTGGGCGACTCTCGGCGCGCGCTGGCCTACTTCCAGCAGGCGTCGCCGATCTGGCGGGAGGCGGGTGATCGGTTGGGTGAGGCGGCCACCCTCAACAGCATCGGTGGCGTGTACCAGATTCGGGGTGACCTGCGGCAGGCGCTGGCCTACTTCGAACAGGCCCTGCCGATCCGGCGGGAGGTCGGTGATCGGTTGGGTGAGGCGACCACCCTCAACAGCATCGGTGGCGTGTACCAGATTCGGGGTGACCTGCAGGAAGCGCTGGCCTACTTCGAACAGGCCCTGGCGATTCAGCGGGAGGTCGGTGATCGGGTGGGTGAGGCGATCACGCTGAACAACATCGGCGGGGTCTATCAACGCTGGAGTGATCTGCGGCGGGCGTTGGAGTTCTACGAACAGGCATTGCCGACCCAGCGGGAGGTGGGCGATCGGGCGAGCGAAGCGGTGACCCGGTACAACATGGCGCTCATCTACCGGGAGGAGGGGGACCTCGACCGCGCGGTCAGCGAACTGGAGATCGTCGTCGAACTCGACCTGCAAGTCGAACACCCGGATCTCGAATCCGACACCGCGATGCTGGAGCAGGTGCGCCGGGAGCGCGACACCGGCCGCTGATCAGGCCGCGATCACCATCATGGGGTACGAACGGACGTCGCGGCCGCCGGTGCCGACCGTTTCCGCCGGGCGGCCGCCCGGCGGAAACGGCGACGAGGACATGGTCGCCTCCTACCACGCCGGTCTCATCGACCGACCACTACTGCGGGACCCGGGCCGAGACCTCGTCGAGGGCCTCCACATCGGCGACGCTCAGGTTCAGGGTCGCGGAGGCGATCAGCGCCGGGAGCTGGTCGAGGGTACGGGCGCTGGCGATCGGGGCGGCGATGCCGGGCCGCCCGCGCAGCCAGGCCAGCGCCACGGCCGCCGGGGCGACGCCGTGGTCCCGGGCGATCTCCTCCAGCACCTTCACGACGGCCAGCCCCGCGTCGTTGAGGTAGTTGCCGGCGGCGCCGCCCCGGATCGCGCCGTCGAGATCCTCGGCCGTCTTGTACTTCCCCGTGAGGAACCCGCTGGCCAGCCCGTAGTAGGGCACGACAGCCAGATTCTCCTCGGCGACGACCGGGGCGTTGTCACTCTCATAGCCACCCCGGCGAACCAGGTTGTAGTGCGGCTGCACGGCGACCGGCAGGGTGAGCCCGTTCCGGCGGGCGATCCGGAACCACTCGCGGATCCGCTCACCGGTGTAGTTCGACAGGCCGATCGCCCGGATCTTGCCGTCCTGGACCAGCCCGTCGAACGCGGCCGCGGTCTCCTCGAGCGGCGTCTTCGGGTCGTCGAAGTGCGCCCAGTACAGGTCGATGTGGTCGGTCCGCAGCCGCTTCAGCGAGGCGTCGGCGGCGGCCCGCACGTTGGCGGCGGCCAGGCCGCGGAACTGTGGGTGCTGACTGACCTTCGTGCCGATGACCACCCGGTCCCGGCTGCCGCGCGAGGCGATCCAGTCCCCGATGATCGTCTCCGACTCGCCGCCGGAATTGCCCGGCACCCAGGCCGAGTAGCCGTCGGCCGTGTCGAGGAAGTCGCCCCCGGCCTCCACGAAGGCGTCGAGCACCTGGTGCGACGCGGTCTCATCACTGGTCCAGCCGAACGTGTTGCCACCCAGGGCGAGCGGAAAGACCTCAAGCCCAGCACCGATGCCACTCATGAAGATCACCGTACTCCCCGACTGTGAAGACAAAATCAATCGACCGTCACCATCCTGTCCGTCAGTCCCAGTCATGACCACTGTCGAACGCTGGGTCGAGGTCCACCGCCTTGCGGTGGCCGGCCGGGAACCGGCGATCGCCCGCCGGCTCGAGCAGGTGCTGGCGCCGAAGTGGCTGCTCACGTCCCGGTTCACGGACGCTGCGAACCTCGCGCGCCTGACGCTGACTCTGGGGCCGGACGCCAGCGCCTTCTACGATCCGGGATGGGCCGAGTCCGCGACCGGAGATCTCCGGCAGGCCCTGTCCATCCAGCGTGAGAACTCCAACCTGGACGTGGTCCTCGCGAGTGGGGGAAGGCTGAGCGAGGCCGTCAAATTGCAGCGGCGGGCGGTGGCGCTGGCCGAGCAGGTGAGCCGTCCAGACCTTGATCGGTTGCGGGCACTCCTCGCTCAAATCGAACAGGCGGCGAGAGCCCAGGCGGAAGAGGCGCCGTCATGACCTCGATCGAGCAGGTGGTCGAGGTTCACCGCCTGGCGGTGAAGGGACGGGAGACGGTGATCGCCCGGAACATCGGGGGATGGCTGGCGACGGTGTGGCTGCGCGGGTCGCGCTTCACCGACGTCATCGATCTCGCGCGCCTGACCCTGACGCTCGGTCCGCATGCGCCCGCCCTCAACCACCTCGGTGGCGCCCAATCGTCCCTGGGGCGGCTTCAGCAGGCTCTGTCCAGCTATGAGCAGGCGCTGCGCCTCTACCAGGAGACCGATGACCGGGGAGGCGAGGCCGCCGCTCTCAACAACATCGGTGGCGTGTTCGAGAGCCTCGGCGACCGGCGGCGGGCGTTGGACTATTACCAGCGGGCGCTGCCCCTCACCCGGGACGTCGGTGGCCGGGAGGGCGAGGCCGCCGCTCTCAACAACATCGGTCTCGCCTATGACGGCCTCGGTGAATGGCAGCGTGCGCTGGAGTACTACCAGCAGGCTCTGCCGATCAGCCGCGAGATCGGTGACTCGGCCGGCGTGGCGGTGACTCTCAGCAACATCGGCCTCGCCTCTCGCCATCTCGGAGATCCACAGCGGGCGCTGGACCACTACCAGCAGGCGCTGTCGATCCAACGGGACATCGGTGACCGGGCAGGCGAGGCGACCACGCTCAACAACATCGGTCTCGCCCATGACGGCCTGGGGGACCAGCCAGGCGCGCTGGACTACTACCGCCGGGCTCTGTCGCTACGGCGTGAGGTCGGCGACCGGCAGGGCGAGGCGGTGACCCTCGCCAACATCGGCGTGTTGCTGGGCGACGTCGGAGAGAGCGAGCGGGCGCTCGAGTTCTTGCGGAAGGCACTGTCCATCCGTCGGGAGATAGGCGACCGGGTGGGCGCGGCGACCACGCTCAACAACATCGGCGCGATCCTGTTCGGGCTGGGCGACCTCGACGGGGCGAGGGAGGGCATGGAAGAGGTCCTCGAGGTCGTCCTCGAAGTCGGTGATCGCAGTTCCGAGGTGGTCGTCAGATCCAATCTGGCCGCTCTGCTGGTGGAGATGGGGAGGGTGGACGAAGCCCTCGAGTTCCAGCGCGGAGCGGTTGATCTGGCCGAGCGGATGGGACACCCGGCATCGGGTGCGCTGCGCAGGTACCTCGGCGACATCGAACAGGCAGCGAGAGAGAACGAGGATCGGTCGTGAGCCGGATGAATGTGTTCGAGCTGGAAGTCTTCGAGCAGACCTCGGACTACTCCGAGCTTCGGCTGTCCAGCGGCGACGGGAAGCCGAAGACGCGGGCGCTCGACAAGGCCGCCATCGAGGAGCTGATCGGGGTGGTGGAGCATGTCTACACCCCGCATGCGATCGCTCAGAAGCTCTTCGAGTCGTCGCAGCTGCGGGAGCTCGGGGCGAAGCTGGCGGAACTGCTGGACTCCGACGAGCGGTGGCTCGAGGACGTCCTCGGCAGCCCGCCGGGCAGCACGCTGCGGATCACGGCGGCCGAGCGGCTCCGGCATCTGCCCTGGGAGCTGCTCGCCAGGGACGGCGCCTATCTGACCGTCTCCGGGACGGCGCCGCTGCTGCCGGTGCGGGCCATCGGCACCAACGCGGCTCTCAAGGAACCCGTCGCTCCCGGTAACCGGCCCCTGCGGGTGCTGTTCATGGCCACCTCCCCGGAGGGGGTCACGCCGGTGCTGAACTACGAGCGGGAGGAGGGGGAGATCCTGGCCGCGACCTCGCGCGCCGGCAGCGAGCTGGTGGTCGAGGAGAGCGGCACCCTGGACGGTCTGCGGTTCCTCAGCCTCGACCACGGTGAGGGCTATTTCGACGTCCTGCATCTCAGCGGCCACGCCACCATCGGGAAGGACGGGCAACCCGTCTTCGTGGCCGAGGACGAGCTGGGCCGGCGCTCCGATGTGACCGCTGATCAGATCGCCCAGGCCATGGCCGGGTACTGGCCCCGCCTCGTCTTCGTCTCCGGCTGCCTCACCGGGAACGCGCCCGACGGCGGAACGCTGCCGTCGATGAGCGAGAGCCTGGTACGGGCCGGTGCCCCCGCCGTACTGGGATGGGCTCTGCCGGTCGGTGACCTGGCGGCGACCGAGTTCGCGGCACAGCTCTACCAGGCGCTCGCCGACGGGCAGCGCCTCGACCGGGCGATCGTCGAGGCCCGCCGGCACCTGTTCGCCCAGAAGAGCTGCGACTGGCACCTGTTGCGGGTCTACGCCGACCGTTCGCCGCTCGCGCCCCTGGTCACGCCGCTGCGGACGTTCGGGCGCGCGCTGCCGCGGATCCGTTCCGCCGACCAGGACTTCCTGGATCCGCAGACCCGGCTGTCCCGGGTGGCGTCCCGGGCCGCGTTCGTCGGGCGGCGGCGCGTCATCCAGCGCTGTCTGCGGACCCTCAAACAGCCCCTGGGTGGGCCGGGCGCCGCGGAGGCCCTCGTCCTGCAGGGGATGGGCGGTCTCGGCAAGAGCAGTCTCTCCTCCCGGCTGCTGGAGCGGATGCCCACCCACCAGCGTGTCGTCTGGTACGGCCGGGTCGATCCGACCAAGTTCCGGGAACTCACCGACAAGATCGATTTCCCGACCATGGAGCAGCAGATCGAGGCCACCAAGCTGCTCGACAACGAGCAGGCCCCGCTCGCCGTCCGGCTGCGGTTCCTGTTCAAGGGGCCGCTCGCGCAGACGCCGTGCCTCTTCGTGTTCGACGACTTCGAGGAGGGCAACCTCGAGGAGCGCAACGGCGGCTACGTCCTCTCCGCCGAGATGGCCGACATCCTGCCGGCGCTGCTGAAGGCGATCCGCGAGACCGGCAGCCCCAGCCGCGTCATCATCACCAGCCGGTACCGTTTCCCGGAGCCCGCCGGAACCACCGTCGTCGTCGAGGCGCTGGAGACCCTGTCCCAGGTCGAGCAGGACAAGAAGATCTCCAACCTGGCCAACCTGCGGCCCGGTTCCGCTCTCGACCCCGGCATCCGGGAGCGTGCCATCGAGGCCGCGGCCGGCAACCCGCGTCTGCTGGACTGGCTGGACCTGATCGTCGCCGACTCCAGCCTCGACATCGACGGCTTCATCACCGCCATCCAGGCCGAGGCGGACCGTTTCCGCCGGGAGACCATCCTGGCGAAGAAGCTGCTCAGCTCTCAGCCCGAGGATCTGCGGCGGATGCTCGCCAAGGTGAACGTCGTGGAGCTGCCGGTGCCGGCCGAGACGGTCCGCGCCGTCCACGACCATCCGGACGCCGACAAGCACATCCGGCGGGCCGCCGATCTCGGCCTCCTCGAAGAGGGCACCGACCCGGAGAACGGCCAGCCCCGCTACTTCGTCTCCAACGTCCTGCGCCCGCTGATCCGCCCGCTCCTCACCGACGAGGAGCACGTCGCGGCGTGCGCTGCGGCCGCCCGCTCCCTCTACAAGATCTGGGTCACCGACCCCGCCGAGTCCGATTCCACGTCATGACGTCCGTTGAACGATGGCTGGAGGTGCACCGCCTGTCGGTGGCCGGCGGGGAGCCGACGATAGCCCGAGACCTGGCACGCCGGCTGTCGCCGACATGGCTACAGCGGTCGCGGTTCACCGATGTTGTGGCTCTCGCATGCTCGACCCTGACGTTGGGCCCGGACGCCGCTGCGCTACATCATCTGGGCAGGGCTCAGACCGCCATCGGCCTGCACCGGCAGTCGCTGGTCTCATATGAGCAGGCCCTGGTCCTGTGCCGGTCGGCCGGCGACGAGTCGAACGAGGCGGTCATTCTCAACGAACTCGGCGTCGCACACAACCGCCTCGGCGACTCGCAGCTAGCGCTGGAATTCCTGGAGCAGGCTCTGCCCCTGGCCCGGGAGACGGGAAACCGGATAGGGGAGGCGGCTGCGCTGAACAACATCGGTAGCGTCCACAAGCGTTTGGGCGATCCACGTCGGGCGTTGGGCTACTACGAGCAGGTGGTGCCCATCGTGCGAGAGATCGGCGATCAGGGTGGCGAAGCGGCAGCTCTCAACAATATTGGTGGCGTGTACGACGAGTTGGGTGATCCTCGTCGGGCGTTGGGTTACTTCGAGCAGGTGGTGCCCATCGTGCGGGATTCGGGCAATCGGGCCGGTGAGGCGATAGCCCTCAACAATATCGGGCTCGTGTACAGCGCACTGGGTGATCAGCTTCGGGCACTGGAGTATTGCGAACAGGCGCTGCGGATCCAGAGCGAAGTGGGCGATCGGGCGGGTGAGGCGACAACCCTCAGCAATATCGGTCTTGCGTACAGCGACCTGGGCGATCGGCGCCGGGCGGTGGGGCACCTCGCGCGAGCGGTGTCCATCCGCCAGGAGATGGGTGATCGGATTGGGGAGGCGATCACCCGGTTCAACAAGGCGATGGTTCATCGGGCTGCGGGCGACCTCGATCAGGCTGTCCGAGAACTCGAGTCCGCCGTCGAGCTTGATCGACAAATCGACTACCGGGACCTTGATGCCCATATTGCCGCGCTCGAGCACGTGCGTCAGGAACTGGCACGGGCGCGCGCCGCATCCTGATTTCGCGGCGCTCCGCCCGTACCGGAAACGGGTTCAGGGGTTTGTGGCTTCCTGGCGGATCCGGTCGAATTGCGCGCCCATCGCCTCGGCCAGGGCCTGTGCCGCCGAGAGCGGGCGGACCATGACCATGAACGAGTCGATGAGGCCGTTCTCGTCGTAGTGCAGGAAGTCGCAGCCGGTGATGGCCTTGCCGTCGACCTTGGCCTCGAAGACGAGGGCGTGGTCACGGTCGTCGGCGATCTCGCGGACGTAGTGGAAGTCCTCGAAGACCCGCAGCACGCCGCGGAGGATGGCCGCGGTGATCGGCTTGCCCTCGTAGGGCTTGAACGCGACCGGGCTGGTGAAGACGACGTCGTCGGCGAGCAGCGCCTCGATGGCGGCGGCGTCGCGGGCTTCCACGGCTTTACGGAAGGTGGTCATCGATCCTCCGGGGGGATAGTCAATTTGTTGACTATAGCCGCCCGGGTTCGCCGAGTCCGCCGACCAGCCGTCCAGGGTGATGGAGCGCGATCCGTGGCCAGCGACCGGTGTCCAGGCGTGCCTCCAGCAGGTGCAGCGCGGCCAGATCGTCGGCGGGCTGGAAGGCGCAGTGGCCGGTGGCGTTCACGTAGAGGCTGCGGAAAAGATCCGGGCGGTGCCGGGTGTGCGCGGCGTACCAGGCGACGTGCTCGACCGGGACCAGCTCGTCGACGAGGGTGTGCATGGTCAGGTGCGGAACCCGCAGCGGTCCGTTCACCATCGACGAGTGGCGCAGGTCCGCGACCGCCCACGGGTCGGCGGTCACGTCCGCCGTCGCGGTGAGCCGGTTCAGGTCGGCGCGCAGGTCGAGGCCCGCCTCCCGGTAGAGGGCCCGCACCTGCACCGAGTGAACACTTCCGGTCAGCAGGGCGCGGTAGTCGACGCCCTTGTTGTAGGCGCTGTTGCCGCCCGCGGAGAGCTCGATCTGCTGGCGGGCGGTCACGTACCGGCTGAGGGCGCCGCCGGCGGTGAGCGCGAGGAACTGCCGCTGCTGCTGCTCGGCCGGGTCGCCGGTCCCGCCGGACAGGTTGAACAGGGCGGCGGCCAGCGCGATCCGGGCGCGGCCCTGGGGCGAGGCCTGCGCCTCGGTGGTCACGGCGAGGATGTCGGCGGCGGCCTGCGCGGCCTGCTCCGGGCTGTCGTAACGGACCAACGGGATGGTACGGCCGGGAGCGAGCAGTTCGGAGAGCGCGTGCAGCCCGTCCAATTGGTAGTTGTTGAGGTTCAGCCCGCCGGCCACGATCCCGCACGTGGTGAGCACCCCGTCGATGCCGCCGCGCGGGTCGTGCGCCTGCCGTGCGCTGACCAGGCCGCCCATTGATCGTCCGATGGCGATGGTCCGTCTCGGCGGCGTGCCGAGGACGTCCTCGAAGGCGCGCAGGGCGGCGCGCTGGTCGGGGAGAGCGGTTTCCAGTGCCCACATGGTCGGGCCGGAATAGGAGGAGCCGACCATGGCGTACCCCTCGGCGAGCAGCAGCTCCCGCGTCCGGTCGCTGGGCGCGTCCTGCGGGCGCAGCGGGCCGAAGCCGTGCGCGAAGAGCAGGACCGTGCCGTTCCAGTCGTCCGGGATGTGGCCCAGCCAGGTGGCCCCGCTCGCAAGCGTGCCGCGGTGCTCTCCGGCGGGTGGGGCCGCGGTGGCCGGGCTGCCGGGCAGCGCGGCCGCGACGGCCAGAGTCATTGCCAAGGCCAAACACTTCACGGTACGCATGAGGTCCTCCCTGAGGCTCGCGTGCCCGCCATCGTCCCGCCGTATATTTGAGAAAGTCAATGATTGAGGTTTTCAATGTCTGAACATCGGCTGCTCGGATCGGACCTGGCCGCCGACCCCGCCTTCCTGCTGGCTCGTGCCCGTGCGGTGACCAGCGGCGCCGCGAACGCCCGCCTGGCGCCGCTCGACCTCAAGGTCCGGTCACTGTCGGTGCTGTGGCTCGCCGGCCAGGACCTGGGGCCGACGCAGCGGGAACTCAGCGAGTTCCTGAACCTCGACCCCAGTCAGGTGGTGGCTCTCGTCGACGAGTTGCAGCGGCGCGGGCTGGTCGAGCGCCG
Organism: Actinoplanes hulinensis; assembly: GCF_019429605.1. Classification (NCBI taxonomy): domain Bacteria; kingdom Bacillati; phylum Actinomycetota; class Actinomycetes; order Micromonosporales; family Micromonosporaceae; genus Actinoplanes; species Actinoplanes hulinensis. The sequence continues at coordinate 214,932 of NZ_JAHXZI010000013.1, forward strand.
CCCGGACGAGCGGGACCGGCGCTCCCGGATCATCGTCGCCACGGCCGACGGCCGGGAGCTTCTGGAGCAGGGGCTCACGGCGGTGCGGGTGGCCGGTGACGTCAGCTTCGCGAACCTCACCGACCGTGAGCGCAAGACCCTTGCCGAACTGCTGACGAAGGTCGCCTTCGGCTGACGTTCCTAGGAGGCCTGGAGCTGCCACATCGCTTCCGGGCTCTCGGTCGGGTTGGCCAGGATCAGCCAGTCCGGCCGTTCCGCCTCGAAGACGATGGAGAGCCGGCCGGTGGTCTCCCCGAAACCCTCCGAGCATCCCGTGATCGCGCCCACCACGGAACCGTCCGCGGTCCTCAGCTGGAACTTGCCCAGGGCCAGGACCGCCGCATCGGCCGCCGGCTCCACGGTCAGGTCGACCGTGACCCGTGGACCCGAGGCGCAGCCCCCGGTACCCGTGGTGGCCCGGGTGGGCGTCACTCGCAACTCGGTCTGGTCCACGAACACCGTCACCGGCTCACCCAGCCACTGGTCCAGGGCGTTCGGGTCGGCGACCTGAACGCGTCCCTTGGTGAAGAACGAGTCGATGATCGCCTGCTTCCCGACCTCGTTCCCGGCCGGCTCCTTGGCCAGAATATTCCGGCCCACCAGGAGAATCACCAACAGGGCGAGCATCGATCCCAGCACGCGACGCCATAGTTCCGGCGTCCATCCGCTGCCGTATCCGCCTGCCATCCCGCCTCCAAGATCAACGCCGTGACGGTGGATGCTACGACACCGCCGGACGGCTGCTTCGATGGAGGAGTGATGAGGCAGAACAGGACATCGCCGCCGCTGGTCCGGATCGATCTCGGCGAGGTGCCGTACGAGCGGGCCATGACCGACATGGACGAGTGGGTCCGGCAGCGGCGTGAGCGGGCGACCGGGGACCGGCTGTTCCTGCTCAGCCATCCGCCGGTGGTCACCTACGGGCGGGCCACCAGCCCGGAGCACCTCGCCGCGCTGTTCCCCGGCATCCCGGCGGTGCCGACCGACCGGGGCGGGCTGGCCACCTACCACGGCCCCGGCCAGCTCGTCGGCTACCTCGTGCTGGGGCTGCGCGAGCGCGGACCCGGCGACATCGTCCGCTGGCTGGAACTCGGCCTCATCACCGCGCTCGCCGACCTCGGCCTGACCGCCGTCCGCCGGGACACCCCGCGCGGCGCCACCAGTCTGGTCGGGGTGTGGACGCCGGACCACCGCAAGGTCGCCTCGATCGGGATGCGGGTGCGCGGCACGATCACCAGCCACGGCTTCGCCCTCAACATCGACCCGGACATGTCGGTCTACGACACGTTCACCGCCTGCGGCCTGCGCGACGTCGAGATGACCTCGGTACGGCGGATGGCCGCCGAGCAGGGCGTCCGGATGCCGTCGGACGCCGAGATCCGGGACGCCGTCGCGGCCCGCCTCGGAGCGGTCACGACGGGCTGAACGGTGACTACTTCCCGGCGAGCGCGGCGAAAACGGCCAGCAGGACGCCGACTCCGGCGTTCACCGCGATGACGAAGCCCCGTTCCCACCCGGCCGGGGCCAGGGAGACGCCGACCACGACGGTGACCACCGCGGCCACGGCCATGCCGATCCGCGCCGCGCACTGATCCGCGGTCCCGTGGCGCCGGCGCAGCACCGACGACAGGATCACCAGCGCGCCGACCGAACCCGCTACGCCGGCGATGAGCATCGGCACGCCGAGCTCCGGCACACCCGACCGGATCCCGTCGGCCCCGCTCCACGCGAGCAGACCGAAGATCACCACAGCCATCGCGTGCAGGACGGTGCTGACGACTCGTACTTCAGGCATGGCCCATCGTGGCATCCGGAGGTGCCGATTCCCAGATCAGAATCTGGCGGTGACGGGTGAAACCGTTACGCCTGTAGAAATCGACCGCCCGGCGGCCGGAGTGGACGGTCACGTGCAGCAGCCCCCGTTCGCGGGCCTTCGCCAGGATCGCGGCCATCAGCGCATCCGCCACATTGCCCCTTCGCACGATCACCCGGCGGAGTCTGGAGAGCGTCGTGGTCGAGGTTTCGCTCACGACCCTTTCCCGGTACGCGTGACGTCGTCCCGCCTCATCGGGGCCGTTCCGTCCGGTCGGCGCGATCTCGCTGCCCACTCCCGCCTGTGCCGCGCCCGCCGGGCGTAGATCGGTGACCGGGCGGGCCGGCCGATCGCCGCGTTCTCATGCGCCGCCGGTCACGGCCGGATCGCCATTCGGCCACCCCGAGCGGGTGGTCACGCTCTTTCCGGCCAGGCACCCGGGTTGCCCACTTTCGGCCGTCACGCCGGTCGCCCGAGGCGGGTGGTCGCGGTCCCGCGAGGTGGGTGGGCACACACGGTGGCGGTGTCGTGGTCGCCCACATGGCAGACAGCCGTGGCAGCCGCACACGCGGCGTCTTCCGTGTGCGGCCACCACGGCTTCTGCCGACCGGCCGTGTGCGCCGGCCTGGGAAGGCGAGCCGCGCGCGGCCACCGGTCACGACCGGCCAGCCATCGGGAGGCCGTGCCGATCGGAGGTCAGCCGGCCGCCCGCAGCCGTCCGATCTCCGCAGTAGCGGTGTCGTAGTCGACCCCGACCGCCCCGAGCCTCGCAACGGCGGCGTTGTCCGTCGCGGCCAGCAGACCGAGCAGCAGGTGTTCGGTGCCGACGTGGTCGTCGCCCCACCGCCGGGCCTGCTGAGCGGCCCGGACCATCACCTCCTCGGCGGCCGCCGTGAACGGGATGTGGGACGGCGACGGCCGCTGCCCGGGCGGCAGGATCTCGGCGATCGCGTCCTCCGCACGCGCACACGAACCGGCGAGGCCGGCCACCACCCGCGCCGCCAGTCCACGCCGCACGGCGAGCAGCGCGAGCAGAACGTGTGCCGGCGCTATCGCCTCACCGCGGCGGTCCTCGGCCTGCTGCCGGGCCAGCCTCACCACGCGCCTCGCGCGATCGTCGAACCGGGAGATCGGTGCCTCATCGCTGATCACGGCCGCTCCAGGACTTCCGCCGACATCCGCTCCCACTATGGCAAAGCGCCGTCCGGCGGTGTAGGGCACACTCCGCGGATGGAATGGTTCTCGGTTCGGTGTATTTGCCGGTTCGGCAACGGGACGCCCGCGACTTACGAGGAACGGATCACGCTCTGGCGTGCGTCGACGTACGCCGAAGCAGTGACCTCGGCCGAGGCCGAAGCGAAAGCGTATGCCGCCGATGTGGCCGGTGAATATCTCGGCTTGGCGCAGGTCTACGCCCTGTCCGACGAACCCGGTCACGGGGCGGAGATCTTCTCCCTGCTCCGTGGGAGCACCCTCGAACCGGACGCCTATCTGGACGCGTTCTTCGATACCGGAGACGAGCGGCAGGGCGCCATCGAGTCCCCATAGCGACAGCGGAATCGGACTGACGGCGGCTCAGCCGAGGTGACGGGGGTGGAGTGGACCGCCCAGCTCGACGGAAAGCTCGCCGAGGAGGCGCCGGTAGGCGATGCCGTCCTGTCGGGGTGACTCGTCGCCGATCTCGATGGCCACCTCGTCCGCGAAGAAGGCCGACTGCTCCAGTTGCGAGAGGAGGTCGGTCCACCGCACGCCGGTCCGGGTCATCCGCGCGGTGGTCGTGCCGATGTCGGTGCCCTTGCGGAGGCGGCGCCGCTGGGCGCCGGACAGGCTGATCGTGTACCGCGAGGAGGCCCGGTCCGCGATGTCGTCGACCCGGGCCCGCCAGCGGTAACTGGCGCCCGGCGCCAGGTCGCCGGGACGGAACTCCAGGGGCGGGGAACCGCCCACGTTCATCGTCTCGCCGCCCCCCAGCCGCTCGTACTGATAGATCAGCTCCTCGCCGTTGCCGTCCGCCAGCGCCGTCGTCAGTGCGGTGCCGGTCACCGGCCGCCCCGGGCCGGTCACACAGACCTTGTGGCCGGCGGTCAGTAGCGGGGTCGGCGCCGGCGGTACCGGCGCGGCCGGAACCCACAGTGCCGGGTCGACGTAGGTGCCGTCCGGCCGTGAACAGACGACGACAGCTGACGTGTTCGGCTGGTCGCGGTATTCGTCGAAGATCTTCTGGGCTGTTTCCCGGCAGCGCGCGCACAGCGGGGCGGGCCCGGTTCGTACTCCGTGATGCCGAGCCCGGCGATAGGGGACCGGGGAGATCGCGCAGGCGTTCCTCGTCTCCGAGCCGGCGATGGCGGCCCGGCTGACCCGGGCGAAGAAGAAGATCACGGCCGCCCGGATCCCGTTCCGGGTGCCCGGCGAGGCCGACTGGCCGCAGATCCTGACGCTCTACGACGACCTGTCGGGGGTGTGGCCGTCACCGGTGGTGGCGCTGAACCGTGCGGTGGCGGAGGTCCACGGGCCGGAGCCGGCGCTGGCCGAGGTCGAGTGGCTGGAACTCGGCGGTCGCCTGGCCGGTTACCGGCACCTTTCGGCCGTTCAGGCGGACCTGCCGCGGCGGCTGGGCCGGAACGCCGAGGCGGCCCACGCCTACCGGCGGGCCCTGGATCTGACCGGCAACGAGACCGAACGCGCCTATTTCACCGAACGCCTGGCCGAGGCCACCACGGTCAACCCACGGGGGCGGTCGACTCGCGGGTGATCAGGCGGCACGGGACGGTCTCGGTGCCGGAGCCGAGGGTGCCGCCGATCGCGGTGAACAGGCGCTGGGCGGCCAGGCGGCCGAGCTGTTCCAGGTTCATGTCGACGGTGGACAGCGGCGGCCGGGCGTTGGCGGCCAGGATGTTCCAGTTGTCGAATCCGATCACCGCGACCTGGGACGGCACATCGAGTTTCTCCTGGTGGAGGACGTCGAGGACGCCGCGGGCGATCTCGTCGGAGCCGGCGAAGACGGCGTCGATCTCCGGGTCGCGTTGCAGCAGCATGCGGGTGGCGCCGCGGCCCCACGCCTCCGACCAGTTGCCGAACCACACCTGATCGCCGGCGAGTTCGAGGCCCTCCTCGGTGAGTCTGGCCAGGGCGCCGGTGGCGCGGTCCTGGGCGGCGCCGTAGGTGGCGTCGCCGGTGATGTGGGCGATGCGGCGGCGGCCGTGCCTGATCAGGTGGTCGACGGCGAGGCGGCCGCCGCCGATGTTGTCGGTGACCAGGGACAGGTCGGCCGGGTCCTCGGACGGCGCGTACGCGTAGATGACCGGCACCGGCAGCTCGCCCAGCGACGGGCGGGCGTCGGGGCGGGCGCCGACCACGATGAGCCCGTCGACGCGGCGCGACAGCAGGGCCCGCAGGTGGTGCTTCTCGCGCACGTTGTCGCCGCGGGCGTCGCAGAGGAACACCGATGTCTGGTCGGATCCGAAAGCGTCCTCGGCGCCCATCAGGATCGGGATGGAGAAACGGCCCTCCAGGTCGGAGGTGAGCAGCCCGACCGTTCCGCTGCGCTGTGTGATCAAGCCCTGGGCGAGGGTGTTGGGCGAGAAGTTCAGCTGCTCGGCAGCGCGAATCACCCGGTCACGGGTGCTGGCGCGGACCTGGGGCTGTCCGTTGAGGGCCTTCGACGCGGTCGCGATGGAGACGCCGGCGAGCTTGGCGACTTCGCGGAGCGTGACGGGACGGTTGGTCACGGGAGCACCTCCACATCGGAGCGGGTCATCGAAGCTCTTGACAACGGTTTTTCCTCCGTATTACGTTCCGGAAAACCTTTTCGGTACGCCTGGCTCGTACCTCTTCACTGCTCAACTCGTCCCGAGCGTACCCGCGAATATACCCGCACCGAAACTCACCGAAAACCGGAGGTGCTCCGTGCGTCGAATATTGAGCGCCGCCCTGGCAGGCCTGCTCATCACCGGGCTGGCCGCCTGTGGCGGGGACGGCGACAAAGGAACAGCCGCCCCGCCGGCCGGCGCCGGCGTCGAGGGGGTCGACGACGGCTCCGAACTGACCCTGTGGACCCGCGCCCCCCTCGAACTGCAAGCCAATGCCCTGGTGAAGGCGTACAACGCCTCGCACAAGAACCAGGTGAAACTGACCATCGTCCCGAACGACGACTACGTGGCCAAGGTCGGCGCGGCGGCCGGCAGCGGCGACCTGCCCGACCTGTTCGCCGCCGACATCGTCTACGTGCCGAACTGGACCAAGTCGGGCCTGTTCTGGGACCTGACCGAGAGCATCGGCCAGCTCTCCTACGCCGACAAGATCAACCAAGGGCACGTCCAGGCCGGCACCTACGAAGGCAAGAAGTATGTGCTGCCCTTCGTTCTGGACCTGTCGGTGGTGTTCTGGAACAAGGGGCTCTACAAGGAGGCGGGACTCGACCCGGAGAAGGGCCCGACCACCCTGGACGAGTTCAAACAGCAGGCCCTCGCCGTCCAGAAGCTCGGCAAGAAGGACGTCTACGGCACCTATTTCGGCGGCAACTGCGGCGGTTGCAACGTCTTCACCTGGTTCCCGATGGTCTGGGCCAGCGGTGAGGAGGTGATGGACCCGGCCGGCACGAAGTCGATGCTCAACGGCCCGGCCGCGCAGAAGGTCTACTCCACCTGGCGGGAACTGCAGGCGGCGGGTGCGATCGCGCCGGGCGCGAAGGACGAGACCGGACCCACCTGGGTCGCGGCCTTCCAGGAGGGCAAGGTCGGCGTGATGCCCTACCCGGCGACGCTGCTGCCGACCGCGTCGCAGACCGTCGATGTCGGCGTCACCGCGATCCCGGGCGTCTCCGGTGGTGGCTCCACGTTCGTCGGCGGCGATGGCATCGGCATCTCCAAGGACTCGAAGAAGACGCAGCAGTCGTGGAACTTCATGTCCTGGCTGATGTCCGAGGCGGCGCAGGTCGAGGTGCTCGCCAAGAACAACTCCAGCGTGGCCCGCACCGATCTGGTGGACAACCAGTATTCGGCCAAGGACCCGCGGGTGGTGACGATCAACAAGGCCGCGGCCTCGCCGCAGAGCAAGACCCCGGTCTCGGTCAACTTCCAGCAGGCGTTCAACGCGCCGGGCAGCCCGTGGGTCACCCTTCTGCGCAATCAGGTGTACGGCGACGCCGGCAGCCTCGAGAAGGACAACGAGGCCCTGACCGGAGTCCTGGCCCAGTGACGAGTGGCGGCGCCCGGTGGCGGAAACCGGGCGCCGCACCAACCCGAAGGACCGACCCACCGTGGCATCTCCCGTCAGCACCCTGGAACAACAACGGAGCTCGCCGGCCGTACCGGTGAAGGGTTCGAAGCGACGTCGCAGGCCGAAGCTGACCGGATGGGCCTACGCGGCACCCACCGCGTTGTTCGTCCTGATCTTCTTCGTCGTGCCGGTGATCCTGGTCGCGCGGATGTCGGTCTCCGACTGGGGGCTGTTCACCGGCGACCGTGGCTGGAACGCGCCGGAGAACTACCAGGACGTCATGGACGACCGGCTGCTGTGGCCGGCCGTCTGGTTCACGATCAAGTACACCGTCGTCACCACCGTCATCCTGCTCGGCCTGGCGCTCGCCCTGGCACTGCTGGTGCAGGAATCGAGCCGCTGGACCGGCATCCTGCGCAGCTCCTTCCTGGTGCCGTCGGCGCTCGGCCTGGCCTCGGCGTCGCTGCTGTTCTACGCCCTCTACTCGCCGCAGAGCACCCCGCTCGGCTTCCTCGGCATCGACTCGTTCCTCGGCACCCCGAACTCGGCGCTCTGGTCCACGGTGGCGCTGATCGTCTGGCGGTTCGCCGGCTTCTACATGCTGCTGTTGCTGGTCGGGTTGCAGAGCATCTCCGGTGACGTCTACGAGGCGGCCCGCCTGGACGGCGCCAGCCGGATGCAGACCTTCCGGCACATCACGGTGCCGCTGCTGAAACCGTCGCTCGCGCTGTGCGCCATCCTCTGCGTGACCGGCTCGCTGCTGGCCTTCGACCAGTTCTACATCCTCACCAAGGGCGGCCCGGACAACAGCACGATCACCATCGTCCAGCTGGTCTACAACATGGCCTTCTACGGCCAGAACAACCTGGGCCGCGCCGCCGCCCTCTCGATCCTCGTCCTGGCGGTTCTGCTGGTCGTCAACGTCCTGCAGTTCCGTGGCCTGCGCGGCAGGGAGGACTGACCATGCGCACCCCGCAGCACGTCGTCGGCGGCGGCCTCGCCGTCCTCTTCCTCTCCCCGCTGGTGTGGGCCGCGGTGGCCTCGGTCAGCCCGCAGGCCGGCACCGCGCAGACCTCCGGCTGGGGCCTCGGCAACTACCAGACCCTCGCGAACTACCAGGCCGGAATCGGGCAGTACCTGCTGAACTCGACGATCGTGTCGGTGTGCACGGTGCTGTTCACGCTGGGCGTGTCCCTGCTCGGCGGGTACGCGTTCGCGATGTTCCGCTTCCCCGGCCGGAACCTGCTGTTCCTGGTCACCCTGGCCATCCTGATGGTGCCCTACGCGACCCTGCTGATCCCGCTCTACGTCCTGCTCAACGACCTCGGCCTGCAGAACTCGCTGGTCGGGCTGGCGCTGGTGCTCACCATGTTCCAACTGCCGTTCGCCGTCTTCATGATGCGCATCTCCTTCGAGGCGGTGCCCAAGGAGCTCGGCGAGTCGGCGCTGGTCGACGGCTGCGGCAGCTTCCGCGCCCTGCTGCACATCATGCTCCCGGCGGTGCGGCCCGGCCTGATCACCGTCGGCCTGTTCGCGTTCCTGGCCGCCTGGAACGACTTCATCACCCCGCTGGTGCTGATCAGCGACTCCGACCGGGCGCCCCTGCCGCTGGCCGTCGCCAACATGCGCCAGCAGGTGATGGGCATCGTCGACTACGGCGCCACCGAGGCCGGGGTGGTCACCCTCGCACTGCCCTGCATCCTGCTGTTCCTCGCCCTCCAGCGGCACTACGTCCGCGGGTTCCTGTCCGGCGCACTGAAGGGTTGACTCTCACGTGACGATCGAGAAAGCCGTCGTGTCCGGCGAATGGACCGGGCGCGGCGGGACTCCGGCTGCCCCGAGCGCCGGCCGGCTGCGGCCGCTGGGCCTGCACGAGGTCACCCTGCGTCCCGGGTTCTGGCAACGGCGGCAGCACACCAGCCGGACCGCCTCCTTCGACCACATCGAGCACTGGCTGGAACGGGCCGGCTGGCTCGGCAACTTCGGCGCGACCGTGGAGGGCCGCCGCGGGCGCGAGTTCTCCGACTCCGAGGTCTACAAGTACCTGGAGGCGCTGGCCTGGGCCGGCGATCCGGCGTACGAGGACCGGTTCCACGCCATCGTGGCCCGGGTCGCCGCGGTCCAGCAGCCGGACGGCTACCTCAACACCAACTTCGGGCGGCCCGGCCAGGCCGCCCGCTACAGCGACCTGGAGTGGGGCCACGAGCTCTACTGCTACGGCCACCTCATCCAGGCGGGGGTGGCCCGGGCCCGCACCCACGGTCACGACGACCTGGTGACCGTGGCGGTGCGCGCCGCCGACCACGTCTGCGACACGTTCGGCCCGGACGGCATCGGTTCGGTCTGCGGGCACGCCGAGATCGAGCCCGCCCTGGTCGAGCTGTACCGGGTCACCGGCAACCGCCGCTACCTGGACCAGGCCCGGCTGTTCGTCGAGCGCCGCGGCCGGCAGGTGCTCGACGACATCGAGTTCGGCCGCGCCTACTTCCAGGACGACATGCCGATCCGCGAGGCCCGGGTGCTGCGCGGGCACGCGGTCCGGGCCGTCTACCTGGCGTCCGGCGCGGTCGACGTGGCCGTCGAGACCGGCGACACCGAACTGCTGGAGGCGGTCGCCCGGCAGTGGCGGGCCACGGTCGCGCGGCGTACCTATCTGACCGGTGGCATCGGATCCCGCCATCAGGACGAGGCGTTCGGCGACGACTTCGTGCTGCCGCCGGACCGCGCCTACCAGGAGACCTGCGCCGGGGTCGGCTCGATCATGCTGGCCTGGCGGCTGCTGCTGGCCGAGGGCAACCCCCGCTACGCCGACCTGATCGAACGGGTCCTGTTCAACGTCATCGCCACGTCACCGTCCGACGACGGCACCCGATTCTTCTACACGAACACGCTGCACCAGCGGGTCCCCGGCATCGAACCGGCCGCCGACACCCTGGTCCCGCGGGCCGCGTCCAGCCTGCGCGCGCCCTGGTACGCGGTGTCCTGCTGCATGACCAACCTGGCCCGCACGTTCAGCAGCCTGGCCGCCTACCTGGCCACCACCGACGACGACGGCGGCGTGCAGCTCCACCAGTACACGCCGGCGTCGATCCGGGTGGGCGACATCGGTCTGGACATCGACACCGAGTACCCGGCCGACGGGCGGGTCACCATCCGGGTGGTGTCCGCGCCCGAGACGGCGTGGACGCTCACCCTGCGGATCCCGCACTGGGCCACCGAGGCGACCCTCGACGGCGTGCCGGTGGCGCCGGGCCTCGCCGCGGTGCGTCGCCGTTTCACGGCGGGCGACACGCTGGTGCTCGATCTGGCGGTCCGGCCGCGGCTCACCTTCCCCGACGCCAGGATCGACGCGGTACGCGGAAACGCCGCCGTGGAACGCGGACCGGTCGTCTACTGTCTCGAATCCCTCGACCTGCCACCCGGCCTGACCGTCGACACCGTCCGCCTGGATCCCGCCGCCGAGCCGGTGGACCGCGACGGCGCCGTGATCGTCACCGGGCACATCCACCCTGGCCACGACACGAGCTGGCCCTACGGTCCGCCCCCCGCTCCGAGTCTCGCTGATTCGGTGGAGATTCCGCTCCACCCCTATCACCGCTGGGCCCGTCGTGGTCCGTCCACCATGCGCGTCTGGCTACCCACCACCTGACCCCGTCCCCTCGACCGGAAGTGAGCGCCACCGTGATCTCCCGTCGACACCTTCTCCAGATCGGCGCGGCCGCGGCCGGCGCCACCACCCTCGGCGTCCCCGCCGCCGCGTCCCCGGCGTCGTCCAGAAAGAAGGTCAACGGCCTGCCCGTACCGAAATCCTGGAAGGCCGTCCCGTTCGACCTGGACCGGGTCACCCTGGCCCCGAGCATCTTCACCGAGAAACGCGACCGCATCCTCGCCTACGCCCGCGCCTACCCGGCCGACCGAATCCTGGCCAATTTCCGGGCGGCCGCCGGATTGGACACCCTCGGCGCGCACCCGCCCGGCGGCTGGGACGACGCCACCGGCAATCTGCGCGGCCACTACAGCGGCCACTTCCTGTCCCTGCTCGCGCAGGCGTGGGCGGGCACCGGCGAGGCTGTCTTCAAAGAGAAACTCGACTACATCGTCACGGCGCTCCAGCAGTGCCAGGACGCCTGGGCCGGGCAGGTCGGTCAACCCGGCACGCCGCCGCCCCCGGCCACCTGGACGAGCGAGGGTCTGGAGCTGTCCGGCGACGGCCAGTACGTGGGCCTGCCGGACGCCACCATCGACGGCCTGACCCAGGCGACCGTCGTCATCCGACTCAAGATCAACGAGTTGCGGACGTGGTCGCGGGCGTTCGACTTCGGGGCCGGCCCGGCCGTCAACATGTTCCTGACCGTCCACGACGGCACCGGCCCCCGGTTCGCCATCACCACCAGCGGCAGCGGCGGCGAGCAGCGGATCCCGGTCGCCACCCCGTTGCCGGTCGGCGAATGGGTCGACCTCGCTGTCACCCTCGACGGCCAGGTGGGTGTTCTGTATGTCAACGGGGTGGCGGCCGGCACCAACCCGGCCATGACGCTCACCCCGGCCGACCTGGGCGCGCCCAAGAACAACTGGATCGGCCGCTCCCAGTACGGCGACGCCGGCCTGAAAGCGGTCGTCGGTGGGTTCCACCTGTTCGACCGGGCGCTGACCGCCGGCGAGATCGCGGCGAGCACCGGCAATCTGGCCTGGTACCGCTTCGACGAGACCAGCGGGACCACGGTCGCCGACTCGTCCGGCCGGAACTGGGACGCGGCCGTCGTCACCGGCGCCGGCGGACCGCCCGGCCCCAGCCACGCCGGTTTTCTGGCCGCCTACCCGGAGACCCAGTTCATCCAGCTGGAGCAGTACGTCACCTACCCCGCGATCTGGGCGCCCTACTACACCTGCCACAAGATCATGCGCGGGTTGCTGGACGCGCACACCCTCACCGGCAACGCCATCGCCCTCGACGTGGCCCGCGGCATGGGGGAGTGGGTGCACTCCCGGCTGTCGAGGCTGCCCCGCGAGCAGCTCGACCGGATGTGGTCGCTCTACATCGCCGGCGAGTACGGCGGCATGAACGAGGTGCTGGCCGACCTGGCCGCCCTCACCGGCGACCGCACCTTCCTCACCACCGCCCGGTACTTCGACAACACCGGGCTGCTCGCCGACTGCGTGGCCGGAACCGACACCCTCGACGGGAAACACGCCAACCAGCACATCCCGCAGTTCCTCGGCTACCTGCGCCTGTTCGAGCAGGGCGAGGGCACCGGCTACCGGACCGCGGCCGCCAACTTCTTCGACATGGTCGCCGGTCACCGCACCTACGTGCACGGCGGCACCGGCCAGGGCGAGGTGTTCCGCGGCCGGGACGTGATCGCCGGCAGCATCGTGGGCGCCACCAACGCGGAGAGCTGCGCCGCCTACAACATGCTCAAGGTGGCCCGGAACCTGTTCGCGCACACCCCGGACGCCCGGTTCCTCGACTACTACGAGAAGACGCTGGTCAACCAGATCCTCGCCTCGAAACGGGACGCCGACAGCACCACTGACCCGCTGGTCACCTACATGGTCCCGGTCGGGCCGGGCGCGCGGCGCGGCTACGGCAACATCGGCACCTGCTGCGGCGGCACCGGCCTGGAGAACCACACCAAATACCAGGACACCGTCTACTTCCGGTCGGCGCGCGACGACGCGCTCCACGTCAACCTCTACATCCCGTCGACGCTGCGCTGGGCCGAGCGCCGGGTCACGGTCACCCAGGCCGGCGACTATCCGCGCACCCCGGCGACCACCCTCACGATCAGCGGCAACGCGCGCTTCGACCTGCGGCTGCGGGTGCCGTCGTGGGCCGGGTCCGGCTTCGCCGTCACGATCAACGGCAAGAAGCAGAGGGTACGGGTGGGAAGCGACGGCTACGCCGGTTTCGAGCGCTCCTGGCGTACCGGCGACCGGGTCGAGGTGAGCTTCCCCTACCGGCTGCGCGTCGAGCCCACCCTCGACGACCCGGGCCTGCACGCCCTGCTCTACGGCCCGATCGCCCTGGTGGCCAAGTCGGCGAGCACCGCCTATCCGGAACTGCCCGCCGACCTCGCCGCGGCCGTCCAGCCCGGCGACCGGCCGATGACGTTCACCACCGGGGACGTCACGTTCGAGCCGTTCTACCTCGGCGACACGGCCGCCTATCACGCGTACGTCCGCGCCCGCTCCTGAGAGACTCGCTCCTGAAAGAAGAGCCATGCCGAAACCCCGCCACACAGCCGGGGCGACCGCCGCCCTGCTCATCTTGACCGTTCTGTCCCCGGTCGCCGCCCAGGCCGCCCCGAACAGCGCCACCCCGTACCCGGTCTTCAAAGGCGACGCGAATCCGGTGCCCGACGACCGCACCGGCTACCACACCCGCAACCAGCTCCAGGCGATCTTCGACGCCGACGTGGCCGCCGGCGCCGGCAGCAGCACCGACAACGACTTCTGGATCGACCGGATGCTGGCACGCACCGGGAACCAGCCGGGTGGCTCCAACGGCGACGCCAACCAGTACCTGTTCAGCCGGGGCCGCGCCCTGTTCATGAAGACCCACCAGCCGGGCATGCTCGGGTTCGGCGGCGAGGTCGCCTACATCGAGTCGATCGCCGGTGGCCAGGGCGCCTACACCATCACCGCGTCGGTCGGCGGCACCGAGGTGGCCCTCACCGAGGATCCCGCCCAGCGGAAGCAGACGCCCAGCTACTGGCGGGGCGTGTTCACCGACAGCGCGGCCGGGCTGCGGGTGGTGCAGACCAAATACATCACCGACGCCAACGTCGCGGTCACCGACCTCGAGGTGAGCAGCGGCAACGGTACGGCCGAGGACGTCACGCTGGTCGCCTCGTCACCGTTCGCCCGTACCGTCGAAGGGTCTGATCCTGAACTGGCCGGCGCGGTGCGCGCCTTCAACAAGCTGACCGACCTGTTCCCGCGATTCTCCGGCGACGGGTTCGCGCCGGCCGATGGCAGCTTGCGGCGGACCGTGAGCGTTCCGGCCAGCGGGTCGGTGCGGGTGAAGGTGCAGCTCGGGTTCGTCGCCCGGGAGGTCCCGGCGTCGGCGGGCGAGTACACCCGGTTCCGCGGGCTGAGGCCGGCGGACGCGTTCCGGGAGCACGTCACCGTTTACAACCGGTGGTGGGCGCAGAACGTGCCCTACCTGGACACGCCCGAGGACAACATCGACAAGACGCTGTTCTACCGCTGGTGGCTGATGCGGTACAACTTCCTCGACGCCGACCTGCCGGGCAACGACTACCAGTTCCCGACGTCGATGGAGGGCGTGCTCGGCTACAACAACGCGATCGTGCTGACCGTCGGCATGTTCGTCGACGACCTCAAGTACTTCCGCGATCCGGTCTACTCCTACGGGCCGTGGATCTCCGCCGGGGAGGTGGCCAGGAGCGGCAAGTACGTCGACAACCCGGGCGACCCGGCGAACTGGTCCAACAGCTACACCCAGTACATCTCCGAGGCGGCCTGGCGTTCCTATCAGCTGCACGGCGGTCCACCGGCGGTCGCCCGCAATCTCGCCAGGTACGCCGAGTACGACGTGGAGGGTCTGCTCGACGCCTACGACTTCGACGGCAACGACCTGATCGAATACAACTGGGGCGCCATGACCGGCAACGACGCCGACGCGGTGTCGTTCGACTGGCGCTCCGGCTACCTGGACCGCACCGAGAACGCGTACCTGTACTCGAACGCGAAAGCCGCGGCCGCCGCCTACCGGACCGCCGGGGACCCCGCGAAGGCCGCCGAGATGGACGCCCTCGCCGAGCGCATCAGGGCCGCTGTCCTGGAACACCTGTGGGAGCCGGCCCGGGACACGCCCGACGAGATGGGCCACTACGGCAACCTGCTCAAACACCGGCACGTCGCGTCCGGTGACCTGGTGCCGTGGAAGGAGATCAACAACTACTACCCGTACGCGGTCGGGCTGATGCCGAACACCGCCGAACACCGCGAGGGGCTGCGCCTGTTCGCCGACGCCGCCCAGTACCCGATCTTCCCGTTCACCACGGCCAACCAGGCCGACAAGGCGGCCGCCGCGGCGCAGGGCGACCCGGGCAGCAACAACTTCTCGGTGATCAACTCGACGGTGACGTTCCGGATGCTGTCGTCGGTGCTGCGCAACTACCCGACCGGCTACATCGACGCGGAGTGGTACAAGAAGCTGCTCTACTGGAACGCCTGGGCGCACTACCAGGGCAACGGCGACAACCGGTACCCGGACCAGAACGAGTTCTGGGCCGACGGATCGGCCGCGAACCAGAGCATCGGCTACCGGTCCTGGATCCACCACACCATCCTGGGCGCCACCAACTTCACCGTCATCGAGGACGCCATGGGGCTGCGGCCCCGCGACGACGCGAAGATCGAACTGGACCCGATCGACATCGGCTGGGACCACTTCACCGCCAACAACGTCCGCTACCGCGACCGGGACCTGAGCGTGGTCTGGGACGCGCCCGGCGGGACCGACCACTACGACTCGGCGCCGGACGGCTACTCGGTCTACCTCGACGGGCAGCTCGCGTTCACCGCCTCCGGCCTCGGGAAGATCGTCTACGACCCGGCCACCGGGCAGGTGTCCGCGGCGCCCGGCATCACCGTGTCTTCTTCAGCGGCGGTCGCCGTGAAAGCGCCGCAGGAGGTGGCCTTCGCGGGCGACGCCCGGATCAGCGACGTGCTGGCCAAGGCCGGCGCCGACCCGGCCACGAACGTCGCCGCGGGACGGCCGGTCACCGCCACCTTCTCGGCATCCGGCCGCGGACCAGGGGGCGCGGTCGACGGCACCACGATCAACGAGCCTTTCTGGGGTACGGCGGGATCGTCCACCGGCAGCGACGCCATCACGGTCGACCTGCAAGAGCCACGCCGCGTCGATGACGTGCGGGTTCACTTCTACAAGTCGTCCACCACCGCCACGGCACAGGGGTACGAGCCGCCCGCACAGTTGCTCGTCGAATACGACGACGGAACCGGGTGGAAGACCGTTTCCGGCCAGTCGCGCTTCCCCTCGTACCCCCGGGGGAATTTGAATCAGATCCGCTTCCCCGCGGTGACCGCGCAGAAACTGCGGATCACCGTGCAGCACGCGGCCGGCGCGAAGACCGGCATCAAGGAGATTCAGGCGTTCGACAGTGGTGTCGCGGCACCCGAGCCGACCTCGGTGCCGCCCCTCGCGGACGCGTGGATCGACTCCACCTACAGCCAGGCCGGATCGGTGCGCCTGATCGGCCTCGCCCAGGACGACGGGAATCCCGGCGCCGCGCTGACCTCGGTCTGGTCGATGGTGGACGGGCCGGAGGGCGGCACGGTCGCCTTCGACCCGGCGAACACGCCCGGCACGGTCGCCCGGTTCACCGTCTCCGGGCGGTACACGCTGCGGCTAACCGTCGGCGAGTCGACCAGGGACGTGGTCGTCGACGCCACCGCCCTGGCCGAGGGCGAGATCAACGTGGCGTCGACCGCGACCCCCTCGGCCGGCTACACGGCCGGGTGGAACAACGTGAACGCGGTCAACGACGGGAAACCGCCACTGTTCGCCGGTGGGGCCCAGACCGACCTGTGGGGCACCTGGACCGGGAACGAGCCGGCCACCCGCTGGTTGCAGTACGACTTCGCGGCCGGTGTCCGCGTCGACCGGGCGTCCGTCGACTTCTGGTCGGACAGCGCCACCGGCGGCAGCGGCGTGTCCGTGCCCACGTCCTGGAAGATCCAGTACTGGGACGGCGCGAACTGGCAGGACGTCACCGGGGCGAGCGGTTTCGACCCGGCGGTTCGCGGGCGCACCAACGAGGTCACCTTCGACCCGGTGACCACCACCCGGCTGCGGGCCACCTTCAACGCCCTGCCGAACACGGCCGGTACCGCCTGGTCGGCGGTCGGGGTCTCGGAATGGCGGGTGTACGCGGCCGCGTCGTCGTCGATTCAGGGCGTCGACGTCCGTACCCCCGTGGGTGTCGTCCCTGCTCTTCCGGCGACCGTCGAGGTCACTTACGCCGACGGGGCACGCCTGCCGGTGGCGGTCGCCTGGAGTGCCGTCGACCCCTCCCGCGTGGCCGAGATCGGTGACTTCCGGGTCACCGGGTTCGTCGCCGGGACCACCTTGACCGCCTCGGCCCATGTCTGGGTGCGCGGCAGTGATCCGGTGCAGATCAACACGATCGACCCGGTGGCCGTGAGCACCCGCGTCGGTGTGGCGCCGGTGCTGCCCGCCACGGTCACGGTCGGCTACAACGACGGGTCGCGGCAGAGCGGCATCGGGGTCACCTGGGCGGCGATCGACCCATCCGAATATGCGGCCGCGGGCGTCTTCGAGGTGACCGGCCAGGTGGCCGGAACCGACAAGCCCGCGGTCGCGGCCGTCACGGTCGGGGCGGGTGGACCGGATGACACCGCGCCGCCGGTCGCTGTTCTCACGGCCGACCCGGCTGACGCCTGGACCAGTGGGAACGTCAAGGTCACGCTCTCCGCTACGGACAACCGGGACTCCTCACCGGACCTGGAGATCGCGGTCGGGGCGGGGGAGTGGGACGACTACGGCGGGCCGGTCACGGTCACCGCCGAGGGCGAGACCACGGTGAAGGGGCGGGCCACCGACGACGCCGGCAACGTCTCGGCGGTCACGCAGCGGATCGTCGGCATCGACCGGACCAAGCCCACCGCCACGGCCTCGTTCGACTCGGGGGCGCGGGCGGTGACGATCACCGGTACGGACGCGCTGTCCGGGATCGGGGCGGTGCAGTACCGGCTCACCGTCGGTGGGGTCGTCACCCAGGACTGGACGGTGGCGAACGGGGCCGTGCCGGTCGGGTCGGCGGCCACCACGGTCGGCTACCGGTCGGTGGACCGGGCCGGGAACACCTCCGACGCCGGGAGCATCGACGTTCCGGCTGGACAGGCGCCGGTCAATGTGGCACGGACGGGGACGGCCTCGGCTTCGTACACGCCGGGGTGGCTCACCGTCGACAACATCGCCGACGGGGTCACACCTGCCGGGCCGTCCGGGCCCGACACCGACGTGTGGAACACCTGGCCGCAAGTCGGTGAACAGTGGATCCAGCTCGACTGGGCTTCGCCGGTGACCGTGGACCGCACCCGGATCTGGTTCACCGAGGACCTCGACGACACCGGTGCGGGTGTCGCCCCGCCGAGCGCGTGGAAGCTCCAGTACTGGGACGGGGCCGCGTTCAAGGACGTTCTCTCGCCCAGTGCCTACGGCACCTCGGCAACCGGATGGAACACGGTGACCTTCACGAAGGTCACCACCACCCGGCTGCGGGCACTGTTGACCGCCAGTGGCGCCGAGGAGGGCAAGGGTGCACCGGGTGTACAGGAGTGGGAGGTGTACGACGTTCCCGCCCCTGTCGAGCCCGGGTTCGACGTGACGGTCCAGGCCAAGGCGCAGTGCACCGGCGCCAACGCGTATATATCCGTCAACGCACGCAACATTGACGATCAACCACTCAACATTGAGCTGATCACGTCGTACGGGACACGGACGGTCGTCAACGTTGCGCCGGGCAAGGCCGCCTATCAGTCCTTCAACACGCGGCAGGCGTCGGTCGCGGCCGGCACGGCCACCGTCCGGATCACCGGCGGGGCTGACACCGTCTCCGTCGAAGCTCCCTACAGCGCCATCACCTGCGGTTGACCCGGTCACCGCGGCACCCGGTCCTGGGCGCCGCGGTGACCGGTCACGGCGGCGCCCGCGACCAGGAGCCGTATTGACCACGTTGCGGTGGCGCCCACGAGCGGGCGCCACCACCCCGACTCCGACAGGAATCGCCATGAGACCGCTCCGAGCAGCGGTCGCAGGACTGGTCGCGGCCGGGCTGCTGCTCGCAGCACCCGCAGCACCGGCCCGGGCGGCCGACCCATACACCTTCACCAACACCGTCAATCCGATCCTCGGTGACGGCTCCTACCACTCCGCCGACCCGGCGCCCCTGGTCGCCGACGGGCAGCTCTACGTCTACACCGGCCACGACGAGGCCGGGCCCGCGGTCAACGACTTCGTCATGAACGAATGGGGCGCGTTCCGTACCTCCGATGTCGCCGAAGGCGAATGGACGCATTTTCCGTCGCTGATGCGGCCCGAGCAGGTCTTCGCCTGGGCCACCCCCGGCCGCGCCTACGCCGGCCAGGTCGTGCAGGGCCCGGACGGCCGCTACTACTGGTACGTCCCGGTCAGCGAACGCGACTCGACGGCCGCAAACACCTTCGCCGTCGGCGTGGCCGTCTCCGGCACGCCGACCGGGCCGTGGACCGACCACATCGGCGGACCGCTGATCTCGCAGCGCACCCCGACAGCCAACACCATCGAGAACATCGACCCGACGATCCTGGTGGAGGGGCAGCGGGTCTTCGTCTACTGGGGCACTTTCGGCCAGCTGCGGATGCTGGAGTTCCACGCCGACATGAAGACGCCGGTCGGCACCCAGCGGGCGGTCACCGGTCTGACCGGGTTCTTCGAGGCGTCCTGGCTGTTCAAACGGGGGAACACCTACTACCTGGCCTACGCCGGGAACAACGCCGGCGCTTGTACCCCGGCGCACTATCACGCCTGCATCGCCTATGCGACCGCCACCGCACCGGCCGGACCGTGGACCTACCGCGGCATCATCCTGCCACCTGTCTCTTCCACGACCAGCCACCCGGGACTCGTCGAGTTCAACGGCCAGTGGTATCTCGTCTACCACACCGCCGATGCCGTCGGAGGCGGTCATTTCCGCAGGTCGGTGGCGATCGACCGGGTCGTGTGGGACGACACCCAGTCGCCTCCGCGGATCAGGCCGGTCGTGCCGACACCACCGAAACAGGCCGACCGCACGCCGCGCGCCAACATCGCCCAGGCCGCCACGGTGACGGTCTCCAACGAGCCGGTGCCGACCCAGTACTGGGTGAAGGCGCTCAACGACGAGATCGTCCGCGCCAACCCGCTGCCACCGGACATGTGGGGCACCTGGACCGGCGGCAACCCGCCTCAACAGTGGATCCAGTACACCTGGGACCAGCCGATGCGGATCACCGGTTCGCAGATCGACTTCTGGAACGATCAGCCGCAGGGCACCGGCGTCGGTGTCGCCGCACCGGCCCGCTGGAAGATCCAGTACTGGAACGGGCAGTGGACGGACGTGCCCAATCCGAGTGGCCATCCGACCGGCACCCAGGGCTTCCAGGACACGACGTTCGACCCGGTCACCACCACCCAGGTCCGGGCCGTGTTCGACGCGTCCACCAACGGCAGCACCTACTCGGCCGTCGCCGTCGAGGAGTGGAAGATCCTCGCGGCGCAGCCCGCCACGATCACCCCGCCGCCGATCACCGTCGAGGTCGGCGAGAACGAGCTGCCCGGGTCCGTTCCGGTCACGTTCGGATCGGAGACGTTGCAGGTCCCGGTCCACTGGGATCCGATCACCGCTGATCAGCCGGGCACCCTCGGCGTCAGCGGCAGCGTCCTCGGATACGCGGCCGGGACTGTCACCGCACCGGTCACCGTGATCTCGCCGGGCGACACCGAAGGAGATCGAACCCCACCGTCCGTCGTGCTCACCGCGAGCGGTTCGGCGGGCGCCGCCGGGTGGTTCCGCTCCTCCGTCCGGGTACGGGCGGGCGCCGCCGACGACCGCGGCGGCCGCATGCGGATCGTCACCACGGTCGACGACGGCACACCGCAGACCGCCGAACCGGTCCGCTCCGCCGAGGTGACGGTCACCGGCGACGGCCGCCACACGGTCACCGCGACCGCCACCGACCGGGCCGGGAACACGAGTCCTCCGGTCTCCCGCACGGTCGACGTCGACGCCACCAACCCGGTCAGCAGCGCCGCGGTGGCCGACCGGAAGGTGACCGTCACCGCCACCGACGCCACCTCCGGGGTGGACCGCGTCGAATACGCCGTCGGCACCGGACCGTGGACCGTCTACAGCGGGCCGGTCAGCGCCCCCGACGCGGCCAAGCACACCGTGTCGTACCGGGCCGTCGACAGGGCCGGGAACCTGGAGACCGCGCGGACCGTGGTCATCCCGGCCGACCTGTCCGAGCCACTCAACGGCAACGTCGGCCCGATCGCGGCCGGGACCGCCTCCTACACGGCCGGATGGAACAGCCTCACCGCCCTCAACGACGACTCCGACCCGGCGTCGCCGTCACAGGCCCAGATCTGGGGCACCTGGTCCGGCACCCGGCCGGAGTCGCAATGGATCCAGTACGAATGGTCCCGGCCGGTTCGGCTCACCGGCGCCGAGATCAGGTTCTGGCGGGACGTCGACCAGGGCACCGGAAACGGCGTCGCCGAACCCTCCGGCTGGATCCTCCAGTACTGGGATGGCACCGGCTGGCAGGACGTCACCGGAGCCACCGGCTACGGCACCGCCACCACGGCGTTCAACCGGGTCACCTTCGATCCGGTGGTCACCGCCCGGCTGCGGGCCATGATCAGCGCCGACGGCAACGGCAGCACGTACTCGGCGGTGGCCGTCACCGAGTGGCGGGCGTTCGCCGCGGAACACGCGCTCACCGCCACCGCCCAGCCGCGCTGCATCGCCGGCAAGGTCTATCTCGCCGTCACCGCCCGCAACGGCCACACGGCGGCACTCGACATCGAGGTCGTCACCGCGTACGGGAAACGGGTCTTCGCCGCGGTCGCACCCGGCGTGAGCGTCTATCAGAGCTTCCCCGCGCGTGCCGTCTCGGTGCCGGACGGCGCCGTGACCGTCAACGGAACCGCCACCACCTATCCCGCCCACTCCTGTGGAGGCTGAAATTGATCAGAAGAATGCCGGTTGCCGTCGCCTGCTCGGTGCTCGCCGCGGCGACCGCTCTCCCGGCCACCGCGAGCGCCGATCCCGGTGAGGCCGAGGTCGAGGTGACCGTCCAAATCCCCGAGATCGAGGAACCCGGCGTGCTCGCCCTGTCCGTCGCCGGTGACGCCGTGGCGCTCACCGAGAACGGCTCAGACCTGCTGGTACGCCAGTTCACCGGCCGCCTGCCGACGGTCACCGTCACCGACACCCGCACGCTGGAGGAGATTCCCGCCGGATCGTCGTGGGCGGTGCTCGGCAGCTCGGGCGACTTCGCCGGAACCGCCGGGCAGGCCCCGATCAGCGCCGGGCACCTGGGCTGGAAGCCGAGGCTCATCGACGGCGGCGGTACCGGGCTGGTCGCCGAGGGCGAGGAGGTGGTGACCGTTCTCGACGATCCCACCCAGCCGGGCAACAACGTCGGCCTCGTCGACCAGGAATTGCTGGTGTCCACCTACGACTCGGCGGAGGTGACCGGCGGCGCCTACACCGTCGACGCCGACCTGTACCTGCGCACCCCGGCCGACGTGGCGGCCGGCTCCTACCACTCCACCCTGACCCTGTCCCTCTTCGAGTAGGACCGATTCCGAGCAGGACCGATTCCGAGCAGGACCGATTCCGAGCAGGACCGATTCCGAGCAGGACCACCGATTTCCGAGCTGGACCGATTTTCGAACAGGAGCCGCCATGCGCCGTGCCGTCGCCGTCCTCGCCTGCCTGGCCGTGCTGTCACCCGCGACCCCGGCGGCGGCCGCGCCGGCCACCGTCACCTGGACCGTCCAGCCCGCCGGCACGAACGGCCCGGACGGGCGGCGGTGGGCCGAGCACACCCTCGACCCGGGCGGGACGGTCACCGACCATCTGGCCGTCCGCAACCTCGGCGACGCCACGGCGGTGTTCGCGCTCAAGGCCGCCGACGGCTATCTCACCGAGAACGGCCGGTTCAACATGCTGCCCTCGGACCGGAGATCGGCGGACGGCGGAACCTGGATCAGCGTCCAGGAGACGGTGACCGTGGCGGCGGGCCGGACCGTGGTGGTGCCGTTCACCGTCACGGCTCCGGCCGACGCCGCACCCGGTGACCATCCGGCGGGGATCGCCGCCTCGATCGCCGGGAAGCGGGGCACCGTCCAGGTGGAGAGCCGGGTCGGTTTCCGGGTGCTGCTCCGCGCCTCCGGCACGCTGCGGCCGGCGCTGGCCGTCTTCGGGGTGACCACCCGTTTCCGGCCGAACTGGAATCCGCTGCGACCCGGCACACTGCACGTCGCCTACACCGTCGCCAACACCGGCAACGTCCGCGCCGGAATCCAGGGCCGGGTCGCCGGGAACCGGGCCGATCTCGGCGAACTCCTGCCCGGCGGTAGCCGCACCGCCACGGCCGCGGCGGAGTCCTGGCCCCTCGGCCGGATCCGGACCACCCTCACCCTCACGCCGGTGGTCCCCGGCGCCGCCGCCGAACCCCACACGGTCACGGTGACCACCTGGGCACTCCCGTGGCCGCAGGTGCTCGCCCTCGCGGCCGTCGCCGTCCTGATCCTGTTGGCCCGGATGAGGCGGGCACGCCTGAAACGGCTGCTGGAACAGGCCCGCCTGGAAGGTCGCCGCTCAGCGGGCGCCACCACCCCGTGAACTGGCGCTCCCGGCTCGCCGTGGGAGCTGGTGGAAACGCGTTCGAACCGAGTCACGCGACCCGCGACGAGCTGTCCCGGCTCTGCTGATCCAGCGTCTCGCCGGAGAGCGCGTCCCCGACGGCCGCGAGCAGTTCCACGGCGGTGAACGGTTTCTGGACGATGCGGGCCGAGTCCAGGTCGTAGCGGCGGCGCAGGTCGTCGTCGCCGTAACCGGACATGAACAGCACCGGCAGCTCCGGATGACGGACCCGCAACCGCTCGGCGATCGCCGGGCCGGAGCGGCCGGGCAGCACGATGTCGGTGACGAGCAGGGCCACGTCGTCCGGTTCGTCGCCGGGTGGTGAGCCGTTGAGCCACACCGTGGCGCGGTAGCCGTTCTGTTCCAGGATCCGGACCACCAGATCGCGGACGTGCTCCTCGTCGTCGATCACCACCACGTGCTCGCCGTGGCCGTTCGCCGGGCTGTCGTCCACGTCGGGAACCCGGTCCGCCGGTTCGGGCGCCAGCGGCAGCAGGATCTGGAAGGTCGTGCCGACGCCCGGCGACGAGTCCACGCTGATCTGCCCGCCCGCGTCGGTGACGATGCCGTACACCGTGGCCAGGCCGAGCCCGGTGCCCTGATCGGCGGGTTTGGTGGTGAAGAAGGGCTCGAAGAGCCGGTCGCGCACCTCGGCGGTCATGCCGCAGCCGGTGTCGCTGACGGTCAGCCGCGCGTTGCCGCCGGAGGGCTGGTCCGTCTCCATCACGACCACGCCGCCGTCGGGCATGGCGTCCCGGGCGTTCACGATCAGGTTGAGCAGGATCTGATCGAGGTGTCCCCGGTTGGCGCGGACCGGCAGTGGCTCGGGTTGCCGGCGGCAGACCAACTGGATGTTGGCGGCGATGCTGCGCCGGAGCAGTTCGCCGGAACAGCCGACGACCTCGTTCAGATCGACCGTCTCCACCTGGGTCGGCTCCCGTTTGGCGAAGAGCAGGAGCTGCCCGGTCAGATCGCGGGCCCGCTCGGCGGCGTTGCGGATCCGGGCCAGGTCCTTGTCGCCCTTGGCGGTCACCTCGTCGGTCAGGAAGTCGGCGTAGTTCAGGATTATCGCCAGCAGGTTGTTGAAGTCGTGCGCCACGCCACCGGCCAGCTGCCCCAGGCTCTCCATCCGCTTGGCCCGCGCCGAGCGTTCCATGGCCAGCTTCTCCTCGGCCTCGAGCCGCTTCTGGGTGGTGATGTCGCGTTCGGTGGCGGCCGTCGCGACCACCCTGCCCGAGTCGTCGCGAATCGGTGCGACCGTGACCGACACCACGATCTCCGAGCCGTCCTTGCGGAACCGCCGGCTCTCGTCGAGGCGCAGGTGTTCCCCGGTGGCAAGGATGGCCTGGGCATGTTCGAAGACGGGCAGCCGCTCCGCGGGCAGGATCTTGGTGAACCTGTGCCCGATGACCTCGCTCGCCTGGTAGCCGTACATCTTCTCGGCACCGGCGTTCCAGATACGCACGGTGCCGGCGAGGTCGGTCACGATGATCGCGTCGGCCGACTGTTCGACGAGGGCGCCCAGCATCTCCCGTTCGCCGGTCGCGGCGGACCGGGCGGTTAGCAGGGCGCGCAGATGGCGGGCGATCAGCCAGCCGATGGCCGTGACGACGGCCACCGTCAACAGCCGCAGGATCTGGTCGGGCGAGCCGAACATCCCCTGCCAGGTGGAGATCGCGAGGGCGGCGGCACCCGCGTAGGCGCCGATGACGAGCACCAGTGGGGGACTGGCGGTGGCGGCGGCCAGCGCCGGTCCCACCGCCAGCACCCCGAAGATGAGCATCCGGGGCGGCGAGAGAGCGGACAACACCGCCAGCACCGTCACGGCCATGAAGGCCCCGACGACCCCGGGCGTGACTTTCGGTCGCCTCATCGTCCGGCCCCCTTTCCGGATGCAGGTAGGCTATGCCCGGTTTCGCCACCTCAGACCCGGAACCTGGAAACCAGCGCCGCGGCCCGACTCCCCGTGGTGATCCTGTCGTAGGGTGCAGCGGAACCCCTCGCCCGCTATCCGAAGGACCGGTGCCGGTGGCCCGTCTGCTGCTCGTCCGCCACGGTCAGGCGTCGTTCGGCGCCGACGACTACGACGCGCTTTCCCCGCTTGGGCACGAACAGGCCCGTACCCTCGGGAAATTGCTTTCCGATCGGGGTGTCCGCCCCGCCCTGCTGGTGCGGGGCGCGCTGCGCCGGCACGCCGAGACCGCCGCCGGGATCCTCGACGGCCTGGCCATGTCGGTCGACGTGGCGATCGACCCGGGCTGGGACGAGTTCGACTTCCAGCACGTCGTGGAGATCCACCGGCCGCTGTTCCGGGACCGCGCCGCGATGGCGGCCGAGCTGGCGCGCGAGGCACGCCCGGACCGGGCTTTCCAGGAGATCTTCGAGGCGGCCACCACGCGGTGGGCGTCGGGCGACCACGATCCGGAGTACGGCGAGTCGTTCCCGGCGTTCCAGAGCCGGGTGGCCGCCGCACTGGCGTCGGCCGAGGCGCTGCTGCGTGCGCACCGAGAGGTGCTCGTGGTCAGCTCGGGCGGGCCGATCGCGATGGCGGCCACGCTGCTCACCACCGGGTCGGTGGCCGGATGGGCGGCCTTCAACCGGGTTTCGGTCAACACCGGCGTGACGAAAGTGATCGCCGGGAGCCGCGGTCTGTCCCTGTCGACGTTCAATGAGCATCCGCACCTGGAGGCCGACCGGCGGCTGCTGACCTACCGGTGACGGACCGGGCGGGGCAGCAGCGCCGGGACACGGCGCATGTGCTCGGCGTAGGCGGGACGGCGGACCAGTGAGCGCTCGTCCATCATCGGGATGCTGACGAACGTGAACAGCAGCACCATGGTGACCGGGCCGGCCACGGTCCACCACCAGTCCGGGGCGGCGGCCAGGGCGAACAGCCACATCCCCCACCAGAAGAGGATCTCGCCCAGATAGTTGGGGTGCCGCGAGTACCGCCACACGCCGCGGTCGATGATGCCGCCCCGGTTGGCGGGATCCCGGGTGAACCGCTGCAACTGGCGGTCGGCGGTCGCCTCCAGGAGCACGGCGGCCGCGGTGACCGCGACGGCCACCACGTCGAGCGGCCCCCATGACCGGCCGGTCACCGTCACGGCGGGCCAGACGGCGAGCAGCCCGGCGAAGACCACCAGCGTGGGCATGAGCTGGATGCCGGCCAGGTTGACCAGCCACCACGGGACGCCGCGCGGTCGCCGCTCGCGCAGCCGGACGTAACGCCAGTCCTCGTGGTCGAGGCCGCGCCACGACGACGCCCAGTTGGCGGTCAGCCGGATCGACCAGGCGAGCACCAGCAGCAGGACGGCCGTCTGCCGCCCGGTCACCGCCGAACTCTCGCCACCGGTGTGCCACCACACCCAGGCGGTCACGATCACGGCCGGGGCGACGCTCCAGTACGGGTCGTAGAGGCTGGCGTTGGCGACGAGCATGCTGGCCGCGAACACCACGACGGTGGCGGCCAGGTCGGCGTAGAAGGTGAGCAGCAACGGGTGCGGGCCACGCGCCACGGCCACGACCGCCCACGCGACCAGCCCGGCCGCCAGGTAGGCGGCCGTCACCACCGCGAACCCCACCGCCCGGTCCCGGCCCGTCGACATAGGACGAGACTAGGCGTGCACCACCCGTACCGTGAAGTCCGGTTCTTCGGCCGGACGGCCGAAGTGATAGCCCTGCAACAGCCGGTAACCGAGCCGGTAGAGCACCTCGGCCTGCTCCGCGGTCTCCACGCCCTCGGCCACCGCGTCCAGCCCCAGACCCGAGGTGACCTGCATCATCGCCTCCGCGATGACCGCGTGCCGGCCGGCTTCGGTGACCCGGTCGACGAACGACTTGTCGATCTTCAGCACGTCGACCGGCACGCTCTGCAACAGCCCGAGCGACGAGTGCCCGGTGCCGAAATCGTCGAGAGCGATCCGTACGCCCAGGGCCCGCAACTCGTGCAGGGCCGCCACCGCGGGCCCGCCCTCGAACACGGCCGTCTCGGTCACCTCCACGGTGAGACGGTGCGGAGCCAGACCGGTACGGGCGAGCACCGCCGCCACCGACGTCGCGAACCCGGAGCGGGCCAGTTGACGGGCCGACACGTTGACACTTATCCGGTCCGGGGCGAGCGGCCCCAGTTCGGCGGTCCACCGGGCCAGCCGTTCGCACGCCGTCTCCAGGATCCACGCGCCCAGCTCCACGATCAGGCCGTTGCGTTCGGCGACCGGGATGAACAGGGCCGGGCTGATCAGGCCACGCTGCGGATGCCGCCACCGGACCAGGGCCTCCACCGCGACGACCCGGCACTCGGGCAGCCTGACGATCGGCTGGTACACCACCTGGAACTGGCCGGTGTCGAGCCCGTGCCGGATCTGCGCGCCCAGCCGGGCCTGCTCCGACGACCGCTCGTCGGCCGCGGGGGTCCACCGCGCGTAGGTCTCACCGGTCCGCCTGGCCACGCACATGGCCACCCCGGCGCGGCGCAGCACCTCCACCGGATCGTCGGCGCCGCCGGAGTCGGCGACCCCGATCGCGGCGCCGACCAGCACCTCGTAGTCGTCCGACCGGACCGGGTAGTGCACCGCGCCGATCATCCGGCCGGCGACCGCGTCCGCCTCGGCGTGCGGCGCGTCGCGCAGCAGCACGGCGAACTCGTCGCCGCTGAGCCGGGCCACCAGCGCCTGCGGGCCGGCCAGCATGCGCACCCGCTCGGCGATCCGGACGATGACGTGGTCACCGGCCACCGGCCCGAGCTCGTCGTTGACGCTGCTCAGGTCGTTGAGTCCGACCAGGATCACCTGCGGGCGGCCGGTGGCCAGCGCGTCGCGGAGGGCCTGCTGGAAGTGGCGCCGGGTGTGCAGGCCGGTGAGGTCGTCCTGGTTCGCCAGGCGCCGCAGTTCGGCCGACTGCCGGTGCACCTGGCGCATGACGCCGGCCATCCGGGCCACCCCGAGCGCGAACAGCACGATGGCGCCGGCCGCGATGACCACCCGGTCGACCTGGTTGGCGCCGACCGTGGGGATGAACAGCAGGGTGGGCGGGAGGACCGCGCAGCATGCGGAGACGGCCAGGCGGCCGCGGCCCGCCGGGGCCGCCTCGGGCCGGTCCCCGGTCTCGGCCGTCGCCATCGACGGGTGCAGCGCGGCGGCGGCCCACACCACGTAGGCCAGCAGCCACGTCCAGTCGAGTCCGCGCCCGTCGTAGTCGAAATGCAGGCTCAGCACGGAGAACGCGATGTCCGCCACGAGCAGCAGCCCGGCCGCCAGGCCGAGCAGGTCGGAGCTGACCGACCGGGCGCGGGCGCCGAGGAGCAGCCGGGCGACCATCACCAGCAGCAGCATGTCCAGTGCCGGGTAGGCGGTGCTGACCCCGCTCTCCAGCAGCGACGCCGACTCCCCGGCGGCGACCGGGTGCAGGACGAACACCCACAGCACCAGGCTGAGCCCGAGGGCGGCGATGGACGCGTCGATGAGGCCGCCGGTGTCCCGGCCGCGGCGGCCGCGCAGCAGCAGGAACAGCCCGGCGATCAGGGGCGGGTACGCGCCGAGGTAGAGGATGTCGGCCACCGACGGGTACGGCTCCTCGTGCCGGACGTACTCCAGGTACCACCAGACGAGATCGCCGAGAGCGGAGAGCGATATCCCAGCCGCGAACAGGGCCCACGCGGCCGGGCGCGGTGGCCGGTTCCAGCGCACGCCGACCAGGATGGCCAGCCCGGCGAGGAGCCCGACGACACTGTAGCCGATGTTTGACAGCGGACTGTCCGCGGGCAGCAGGTAGTAGCCCACGGTCGCGAACATGCCGCCCGCCGTCCACCACCGCCACCATCGGTTACCCGGCCCCATGGGCTGACCATCGGTCGCGCCGGGACCCACTTGAGAGGTGGGTGGTGCGCCGACCCTCTTGTATAACGATCACATTCACGTTTCTGTAATCTGCGGAGTCCTGTGACGGACGTGATGGCATCAAAATGTTTCTAGATCGATAAACCTTGACACCTTCATTGTTATCGATAACATCGGCCGGTAGCAAAGCCTCCCGCCGTGTACCGCCGAAAGGCGCGTGCCGTCGTACCCGGAATCCGCCCCAGATCGGAGTCCTCCCGATGTCCCCGCTCCCCCTCACCCGCCGCAGCCTGCTGGGCGCCGCCCTCGGCGGCGCCGTCGTCGCCACGACCGGCTCCGGCAGCCCCGCCGCGGCCGCCGAACTGCCACCCGCCCGCTCCGACCTCGGCGTTTCCGCCTACCCGTTCCCCCTCGGGCAGGTGCGGCTCACCGCCGGCCGGCTCATGGACAACCAGACCCGCACGCTCAACTACCTGCGGTTCATCGACGTCGACCGGCTGCTCTACGTCTTCCGCGCCAACCACGGCCAGTCCACCGGCGGCGCCGCGGCCAACGGCGGCTGGGACGCGCCGACCTTCCCGTTCCGCTCCCACGTGCAGGGCCACTTCCTGACCGCATGGGCGCAGGCTTACGCGATCCTCGGGGACACCGTCTGCCGCGACAAGGCGAACTACATGGTCGCCGAGCTGGCGAAATGCCAGGCGGCCAGCGGCTACCTGTCCGGCTTCCCGGAGGCCGACATCACGGCGGTCGAGAACCGCACCCTGACCAACGGCAACGTGCCGTACTACTGCATCCACAAGACGATGGCCGGGCTGCTCGACGTGTGGCGGTACGTCGGCAACACCCAGGCGCGCGACGTGCTGCTCAAGCTCGCCGGATGGGTCGACACCCGTACCGCCGCTCTGTCGTCCTCTCGGATGCAGGCCATGCTCGGCACCGAGTTCGGCGGGATGAACGCCGTCCTCACCGACCTCTACCAGCAGACCGGCACCGCGCGCTGGCTGACCGTCGCCCAGCGGTTCGACCACGCATCCGTCTTCACCCCGCTCGCCGCCGGCACCGACGCGCTCAACGGCCTGCACGCCAACACGCAGGTGCCCAAGTGGATCGGCGCGGCCCGCGAGTACAAGGCCACCGGGACCACCCGCTACCTGGACATCGCCCGCAACGCCTGGAACATCACGGTCGGCGCGCACACCTACGCCATCGGCGGCAACAGTCAGGCGGAGCACTTCCGGCCGGCCAACGCGATCGCCTCCTACCTGACCGACGACACGTGCGAGCACTGCAACTCGGTCAACATGCTCAGGCTGACCCGCGAACTGTGGGTGACCGACCCGAACCGGGCCGCCTACTTCGACTTCTACGAGCAGGCGCTGCTCAACCACGTGCTCGGCGCGCAGAACCCGGCGTCCAACTACGGCCACGTCACCTACTTCACGCCACTGCGGTCCGGCGGCCGCCGCGGTGTCGGCCCGGCCTGGGGCGGCGGCACCTGGTCCACCGACTACGGCACGTTCTGGTGCTGCCAGGGCACCGGCGTCGAGGTCAACACACGGCTCATGGAGTCGATCTACTTCTACAGCGGCACCACGCTGACCGTGAACCTCTACGCCCCGTCGGTGCTCACCTGGTCGCAGCGCGGGATCACGGTCACCCAGACCACCACCTTCCCGGCGGGCGACACCAGCACCCTCACCCTCTCCGGGACGATGAGCGGCTCGTGGAGCATCCGTGTCCGGATCCCGTCGTGGACCAGCAGCGCCGCCATCAGCGTCAACGGCGTCGCCCAGTCGGTCACCGCCACCCCCGGCAGCTACGCCACGATCACCCGCACCTGGGCGGCCGGCGACACGATCACGGTCCGGCTGCCGATGCGGATCGTGCTGCGGCCGGCGCCCGACAACCCGGACGTCCAGGCGATCACCTACGGGCCGACTGTGCTGGCCGGAAACTACGGGGACACCGCCCTCAGCGCCCCGCCCGCGCTCACCGTCTCCTCCGTCACCCGGACGAGCGCCACCGCCAACGGGGCCACCGTCAACCTGGTGCCGTTCTACGACGCACACGGCTTCAACTACAGCGTGTACTGGCTCACCACGGCCACGTACAAGATCGTCAACAACGCCACCGGCCTGGTCCTCGGCATACAGGACATGTCGACCGCCAACGGCGGCCTCGCCGTCACCTGGGGTGACACCGGCACCCTCGACCACCGCTGGGTCCGGATCACCGACGGCACCGCGGTCCGCTTCCGCAACGTCAACAGCGGCAAGGTCCTCGGTGTCGAGAACATGTCGACCGCCGACAACGCGCGCGTCCTGCAATGGGACGACAACGGCACGGCCGACCACCGCTGGACCCTCGTCGACCAGGGCGGCGGCCTCTACAAGATCCGCAACGTGAACAGCGGCAAACTCCTCGCCGTCCTCAACGGCGGCACCGCATGGGGCGTCCAGGCCGTCCAGGACCCCGACAACGGCAGCGCCGACAACCTCTGGCGCTTCGCTTAGAAGACCATCATTTAGTACGGGCTACGAAGCGTCACCGTGGCGAGCGCGCGGCCGCCTGCCCCGGCGCGGCCGTCGGCCGCCGCCGGGCTGATCCGGTGACGTCACCCTTACCCCGAAAGGTGAAACCGTGTCCCTGACCCGCCGCACCTTCACCCTGCTGCCCGTCCTGTCCGCGGCCGCGACCGCCACCGCGGTCGGCGCCGCCCCGACCGCGGCCCTCGCGGCGAACACCGCCTACGTGTTCGCCTACTTCACCGAGACCCCGAACATGTCCGGCGCGAACTACGGCCTGCACCTGGCGGTCAGCCAGGACGGCCTGAACTGGTCGCCGCTGAACCAGAACGCACCCGTCGTCACCCCGACCGCCGGCACCCTCGGCCTGCGGGACCCGTTCATCCTGCGCAAGCAGGACGGCACCTTCGTGATCCTGGCGACCGACCTCAACGGCACCGACTTCGGCCAGAACAACCAGTACCTGCACGTCTGGGACTCGGTGAACCTGACCAGCTTCACCGGCTACCGGCGGATCCGCATGCACACGCTGGCCACACACACCTGGGCGCCCACCGCGTTCTGGGACGCCGCCCGCGGCCAGTACGGCATCGTCTACTCGGCCAACAACGGCACCGACGTTTTCATGGTCAACTACACGTCCGACTTCCGGACCGTCTCGGCGAACCAGGTCTACTTCAGCCCCGGCTTCCCGGTTCTTGACGGTGACATCGTCGTCGACGGCTCCACCTTCTACCTGTACTACAAGAACCTCACCACCGGCATGATCCACGGCGCCCGCTCCAGCACCGGCGCGGCCAACAGCTACACCACGTACACCAGCGGCCTGCGCCAGGGCAGCTCGATGGAGGCCCCGCTCCTGATCAAGAACAACGCGGGCACCGGCTGGTGGCTCTGGGGCGACTCGTTCAGCCCGGTCAACAACGACTACTACCTGTGGAGCAGCGGCAACGTCGGCGGCAACAGCTGGACCGTGGCGAACCAGCGCACCTTCACCCCGCCGCTGAACGCCAAACACGGCAGCATCGCCGGCATCACCGCCACCGAGTACAGCGCCCTGGTCAGCCGCTGGGGCCTGCCCGCCTGGGTGCGGCTCAAGTCCTCCAACTTCCCCGACCGGTACGTACGCCACGCCAACAGCATCGGCCGCATCGACGCCTACCCGTTCGACCCGCACCAGGACCAGCTGTGGCGGATGGTGGCCGGACTGGCCGACAGCGCCGGGGTCTCGTTCGAGTCGGTCAACTATCCCGGGCGCTATCTGAGGCACAGCAACTACGCCATCCGCCTCGACCCCAACGACAACACCACCGCGTTCCGCGCCGACGCCACCTTCCACCGGGTGGCGGGGCTGGCGGATTCCGCGTGGTCGTCGTTCCGCTCCTACAACGTCCCGGACCGCTACCTGCGCCACTCCAACTACGTGCTGCGCATCGACCCCCTCAGCGCCTCCTCCAGCGCCACCGACCGCCAGGACGCCACCTTCCGCATCTCCTAACCCTCACCCTCGTCCCCTCCCTCCTTCGTCCCTCCGTCGTCCCCGCCCCGTCCCCGCCGATCTTGGACGTTCTCCCACCGTCCGCGGTGGTCAGTCGTCCAAGGTCGGCGGGAGTTGGGCGGCGTGCCTCCCGCCTTTTCGGATCTTGGACGTCTTCCTACCGCGGGCGGTGGTCGGTCGTCCAAGGTCGGTCTGGGGTGGGCGGCGCGGCCTCCTTGCCCAGTTCTTGGACGTTTTTCTGCCGCCCGCGGTGGTCGGTCGTCCAAGATCGGCAGGGGTGGGCGATGATCGAGCGGCGTGGGTGCGTGGGTGCGTGCGTGGGTGCGTGGGGTGGAAGGGGCGGTGCGGATCTTGATGCGACTGGCGCGGGTTGAGGAGGCTGGCGCTCTGAGCGAGCTGGCACTCAGGTCGAAGGCTCATTGGGGGTACGACGAGCTGTTTCTGAAGGCCTGCCGGGACGAACTGACGTTGTTGCCGGAGGACGTGAGCTCTCGCCGTACCTCGGTTGTGGAGATTGACGGCCGGATCGCCGGCTTCTATACGTTGGACGGGCAGCCGCCCGAGGGTGAACTGGGAAATCTCTGGATTGACCCGGAATACCTGCAGCGCGGCATCGGCCGGAGTTTGTGGCAGCACGCCATGGGGGTAGCGCGGGAACTCGGTTTCGCGACGATCCTGATCGACGCGGAACCGAATGCCGAAGCCTTCTACCTCGAGATGGGGGCGACGACCGTGGGCACGACTCCGTCGCCGTCCATCCCCGGCCGTGTACTGCCCCGGATGCGGTTCGACCTCAGGTGAGGTTGAACTCGCTGCCTTTGACATCGTCGATGAAGGCGGACCGTTCGGCACGGTGGTAGAGGCGGGGCGGCATGCCGCGGTCCACGGTGGCAGCGAATGGCCACCTTCACGCAGGCGTCGTTCGCGTCGCTTCGGCCGCTCTTCTTCCAATGTCCTCTGGTGCGGTCCACGCGCCGCTGAGCTGCCTGTTCCATCGTCTGCGGGGTGTCTCGTGGGCTCAGGGCCCGGGGTGACGAGGCGTTGAAAGCCGGCCTTGTACCAGCGGTCTCCGGTGACAAGGGATGGCCGTGTGATCCGGCGTGGGAGTTCCGGTTGGCGAGCACCCCGGACTCGGTCCAGCTTGACGTTCGACCGTGGACTTCAGCGGAGTGTGCCTGTCGATCGAGCGGTTCCTGCGCTGGTGCCCGCCGGAACTGGCGACGGCGCCGCCCGTACCAGATGATGTTGGTTTGAAAGGAGCGCCAACATGGAGAATCGGGTTTTCGGCCTCGCGTTCGTCGAAGATGGCGAGATCGACGTGCTGGGGGCGTTCCTGCCAGGCGTGGGACTTCGGCCGGTCGAGCCGGCCGCGTCCTGGAACCCATGACCATGGACCCGCATCCGGGCGAGCCGCACGACGCCGCCCTCGCCGGGCGGCTCAACTGGCTGCGCGCCGGTGTGCTCGGCGCCAACGACGGCATCGTGTCGACCGCCGGTCTGGTGATCGGTGTGGCGGGAGCGACCACCTCCACCGGGGCGATCGCCACCGCCGGTGTCGCCGGGCTGGTGGCCGGCGCCGTCTCGATGGCGCTGGGGGAGTACGTGTCGGTGAGCAGCCAGCGGGACACCGAGAAGGCGCTGCTGGAGAAGGAACGCGGCGAGCTGGCCGAGTTCCCGGAGCAGGAGTTCGAGGAGCTGGTCGCGCTCTACGAGGCCAAGGGGCTCAGGGAGGCGACCGCCCGGCAGGTGGCCCGGGAACTGACCGACCGCGACGCGTTCGCCGCGCACGCCGACGTCGAGTTGCGCCTGGATCCGGACGAGCTGACCGACCCGTGGCAGGCCGCCGTCGCGTCGGCCGTCGCGTTCACGACCGGTTCGCTGCTGCCGCTCGCGGCGATCCTGCTGCCGCCGCCGGGCGCCCGGATCGTGGTCGCGTTCGTGGTGGTGCTCGCCGCCCTCGCCGGCACCGGCTACCTGAGCGCACGGCTCGGCGGCGCCCGGCCGGGGCGGGCGGTGCTGCGGCTCGTGCTCGGCGGCGCGGCGGGAATGGCGGTCACCTACGGTATCGGGACATTGGTCGGCGCCGGGACCGGATGAGTCACGGCGTCGGCGATCCACCGGGCGACCTCCGCCGGCGTACGGTGCGTGGTGTCCACGACCTCGGCCTCGGCGTGCAGCCAGGTGCGGGCCGCCTCGGCGTACGCCTCGAGGTATTGGAGCCGGAACGGTGACGGAATCGGGGAGGCCGCCGCGATCCGGCCCCGAAGGGTGTCCTGGTCGGCGTGCAGGACGAAGTGCCGCACTTCGATGGCGTGTGCGGCGAGGCCCGCGCTGATCTCCCGCCAGTACGGTTCGACCAGGACGGTCATCGGCATCACCAGGGTGCCGCCGGTGTAGTCGAGCACCCGCCGGGCCGTCTCGACGACGAGTTGCCGCCACGGCGGCCAGTGCTGGAAGTTGCCGGTCTCCGGCAGCCCCGGCGTGATGTCCATCAGCGTCTCGCCGACCTTCTCGGCGTCGAGTACCCGCGAATCCGGGATGAGTGCCCGCACGAGCGCACTGGTCGTCGTCTTACCGGCCCCGTGGGTCCCATTGATCCAAACGATCACGTGACCCGATGCTAGCGCCCCTTTGCATCCGGCCACACCGGGCGCAACTCGCCGGTTCTGGTCAGATGCCGGGCCACGTCGACCACCCTGGTCCCGGTGCGCCGGCTGACCTGGATCAGGAGCCCGAAGGCGAGGTCGGCGTCGAGGTGGTAGCGCTCCGGTCGCCGGTCACCACCCTCAGAAGACCACCCGGTCCCGCCCGTTGTAGTACGTGACCTGGAGTTCCACGGCCGGCGCGGGCTCGTCGTGCCGCAGGTCGAGGCACAGCTCGTACGCGTTGAGCCAGCCGGTCCGACGGCAGCCGACCCGCCGGGCCAGCGCGGCCTCGTCCGCCTCGCCGAGGCCGGTGACCGTGAACCGGCGGTAGCAGGAATTCGCGCCACACCCGGTCTCCTCGCGGAGCACGGTCATCGCGGCCGGAAGCGGAATCGCGTCGCGCGGCGGCACCGGCGGATCGCCGACGACCGGTATCGCGAAGATGGCGGCGACTCCGATCGTCGCGATGGCCGCGCCCGCCATCCAGCGCCCGGTCAACGGCTTTCGCGGCCGCGCTCCGGCCGCGACGACGAGAGCGGCCCCGATGAGGTGCCAGCGCAGACCGTCGTCCACGGTCGGCGGGGTGCTCCAGGTGCCGAACGTGACGGTCCATAACGACCACGCGGCGACCCAGACGGCAAGCCCGGCGCCGACCCGCCAGGCGTACGGCCGGGACCGGCCCAGCAGCGCCCAGGCGACCGGGAACATCAGCACGAGAGGCACGAGCCCGGCGACCTCGGCCGGTTCCAGCATCTCGTCCGCGATCGGGTCCCCCGGTTGGACGCCCGGCCACACCGGCGCCGTGGCGAGGAGCGCACCCACCACGAGCAGCGGCCGCGACCACCGGCGTCCCGGTAGCCGGACCGCCATTTCACGCCAGCGGCCGATCCACGCGCCCGGATGCGGAAAACGCCGTCCGGTGAGATACCCGAGCAAACCCACGACCATCAGCATCAGTACGTCCACGCGCCTTCGACGCCGTACCGAACGGGATGGTTGCCTGCTGACATGTTCGGCCGCGAGTGGGAACACGGTGGAGCGCGTGTGGCTTCGGTGGCCGCGACCAGCCGGCGCGGCGAGCGGCCTGGACGCGTACCGCGCCCCGGCCCTGAGCCGTTTCCCGCCCCGCCGAAACAAATCCTGAACTTTCTTAACAGATATCTTGACCGGGGGTCCTGCATCTAGTTAAGTCGATGTACCCGATATCCCCCTCGCACCAGTACATCCATTGATGTACGGAAGGTGAACCATGCCCAGAAAACGGCTCCTGTCGATCCTGGCGGCGGTCAGCGTGGCCGTGGCCGGCGCCGCCGCCGCGATCCTGCCCATGACCGCGTCGAGTGCGGCCGAGGCGTGCGTGGCCGCGTACAGCAACTCGGCCGTCTACACCGGTGGGATGCGGGCGTCCCACAACGGCCGCAACTGGACCGCCAAGTGGTGGACCCAGGGCGAGACCCCCAGCACCGGCGGCTCCGGGGTGTGGGCCGACAACGGCGCCTGCGGTGGCGGCGGCACCACCCCGCCCACCGGCACCTGCAACCACCCGAACTGGGTGGCCGGCCAGTTCTACGCGGCCGGGTCGATCGTCCGCTACACCAACGGGCAGTACTACCGGGCGTCGCACGACAACCCCGGCTACGACCCGGTCATCAGCACCTGGTACTGGTCGCCGTACACCTGCTCCGGTGGCGGAACCACCCCGCCGCCCGGCGGCGGGTCCGGAAGCTTCCCGGTCAGCGAGGCCCAGTTCAACCAGATGTTCCCGAGCCGGATCGCGTTCTACTCGTACGCCGGCCTGATCGACGCCGTCAAGAAGTACCCGGCGTTCACCACCACCGGCAGCGACACTGTCAAGAAGCAGGAGGCCGCGGCCTTCCTCGCCAACATCAACCACGAGTCCGGCGGCCTGGTCTACGTCGAGGAGATCAACCAGGCGAACTGGCCGCTCTACTGCGACCGCAGCCAGCCGTATGGGTGCCCGGCCGGTCAGAGCGCCTACCACGGCCGTGGCCCGAT
Organism: Actinoplanes hulinensis; assembly: GCF_019429605.1. NCBI lineage: Bacteria > Bacillati > Actinomycetota > Actinomycetes > Micromonosporales > Micromonosporaceae > Actinoplanes > Actinoplanes hulinensis. Next base: position 252,994 of record NZ_JAHXZI010000013.1, read on the forward strand.
CCAGCTCAGCTGGAACTTCAACTACAAGGCGGCCGGTGACGCGCTCGGCATCGACCTGCTGAACAACCCGGACCGGGTCAAGAACGAGTCGTCGGTCGCCTACCAGACGGCCGTCTGGTACTGGATGACCCAGCGCGGTCCGGGCAGCATGACCCCGCACGACGCCATGGTCAACAGCCGGGGCTTCGGGGAGACGATCCGCAGCATCAACGGGTCGCTCGAGTGCAACGGCGGCAATCCGGCGCAGGTGCAGAGCCGGGTGGACGCCTATCAGCGGTTCAGCGCGATCCTGGGTGTGAGCCCGGGCGCCAACCTCTACTGCTGACAGTACTGAGAGGAGCAGCCCCGGCGCGCCGAGCGCCGGGGCTGTCGTCTTAAGGCACGCGAAAGGGCCGGGAAAGTCCGTCCTAAGCAGGTTTGGGAGCGCTTCCAGATCTGGTCTATGGTTCCGGTTCATGCCGATCCCCCGAACGCGATCACGGCGGCAGCTGTGGCTCGTCATCGCGTGCGCGCTGGTGCTCCTCACGAGTGCCGGTCTGATCCCCCAGATCATGTCGCGCGCGTCAGCGGCCACCAAGACCGTCTACATCCCCTCCTACTGGACCCAGACCGGCGAGGTGCCCTGGGCCGCCGAACGCACCAAGGAGTCCGCCAACTTCATCCTGCTCTGGGGTGAGAGGTCGGGCACCGATCCGAAGTCCGCGGCGTCGCCGTACAACTTCGACCCGGACAGCGTGATCAGCCAGCTGGAGAACCTCTACGGCTTCTACGTGAACACCATGAGGTTCACGCCGGAGACCGGGTTGCTGGCCCAGCACAAGATCATCGTCATCGTCACGAACACCTGGAACCGCACCGAACTCAACGCCTGGGCCACCGGTGGCTCGGTCGACGGGAAGGTGGGCGTCATCAACGTCGCCCCCGGCGCGGCCCTGCCCGGATCGTGGGGCCTGGCGCACGAGCTGGCTCACGTCTTCCAGAACTACACGTTCCTGGGCCGCGGCGGTTACGGCTTCACCGACCCCTCGGCCGGCACGTTCTGGGAGACCAGCGCCGAGTTCATGGCCATGCAGGCGCTGCCCACCACGGCGGCCGGTGATCTGACCCGCTGGCTGCGCTCGGAGAACCTGTACCACAGCTCCAGCCGGCACCACTACGGCAACTGGATGCTCGCGCAGTACATCAAGGACCGTGACGGCCTGGACATGTTCAACCGGATCTGGAACGAGGCCCGCAGCACCGAGCATCCACTTGAGGTGTACCGGCGGGTCGCCGGCATCGACCAGAACGAACTCAACCGGCGTCTCGGTGAGTACGCCACCCGGACGGTCACCTACGACTTCGGCAACCGGTCAACATTGATGCCGTTCATCAACAACGTGTACGGTGCCGGCTTCCTCAATGCGTACAACGGCGGCAATGTTGAGGCGGTCAACTCAAGTCTGGGGCATTACCAGATCAACAGTCGCGTCGCGCCGTCCGATTACGGCTTCAACAAGATCAAGCTGGTGCCGTCAACTGACGGTGGGCTCGTCAGGTTGCGGCTCAAGGGGCACGCCGAGACCGGGGCCAGCGGCTGGACGTTCGGCCTGGTGGCAGTCAAGAACGGCACGCCACGCTACTCGGGCGTCAAGACCGGCAGCGACGGCCGGATCGACCTCCAGTTGCAGGCCGGCGAGAGCGAGGTGTGGCTGGTCGTCACCGCCACACCCAGCGCGGTCCCGCACTACGGCTTCCTCGACGGGTACACCAAGGCACGCCGGTTCCCGTACGAGTTCCGCGTCTCCGGGGCCACACCGTCCGGTTTCGAGCCCGGCCACGTGAAGCCGAACCCGACCGGTGGCGGCCGCTGGCACTCCAACGGCGGCGGCTGGATCGCGGCGAACGCCAGTGTGGCGGTCACCGCGTACGTCGGGCCGAAGGCCGCCGTGATGGGTGGCACGGTCACCGGCAACGCCCGGATCGAGGGCCTCGGCTGGGTCAACGGCGGCACCGTCGGCGGCAACGCGGTGGTCAAGGACAACGCCCTCATCCAGGCCGGCGCCAACCTGTCCGGCAGCGTCGTGGTCGGCGGCGACGCGGAGATCGCCTTCGCCTGCTCGTCCGGCACGTACCTGCTGTTCAATCCGGACCGCAAGTGTGACGGCGCGGCCGGGGAGACCGACGTCAACCCGTCGTTCACCGCTTTCCCGAGCGCGGACCTGGCGCTGTCCGAAACGACGACGCCTTCGGCCACCCCGACGCCCTCGGCTTCCCCGGCCGGCGCCGACCTTTCCGGTACGGCCACCGCATCCGCCTCCTACACCTCGCCGTGGGAGACGGTCGGCGCCATCAACGACGGTCTCGAACCGGCGGCGTCGAACGACACGGTCAACCCGCGCTGGGGAACGTGGCCGGAGACCGGCAGCCAGTGGGCCGAGCTGACCTGGCCGTCCACGGTCACGGTCGGCCGTGCCCAGGTCTACCTCTTCGACGACGGCAACGGGGTACGTCTGCCGTCGTCCTGGACACTTCAGTACTGGACCGGCTCGGCGTACGCCGACGTGGCCGCGGCCAGCGGATACCCCGCGGTCGCCGACGTCTACAACACGGTCACCTTCACCCCGGTCACCACCACCCGCCTGCGGGTGTCGCTGCGCGCCTCCAGCGCCGGCTCGGTGGGCCTGCTCGAGGTGAAGACCTTCGCGAAGTAGTCACGACGGGCCGGGCGCCGCCCGTGAGCGGCGCCCCTCCCACTACGCCGGGCTGCCGGACCAGATGAAGGTCTGAGCCGGCACGCTTGCCGTGGTCGCGAAGTTGCGGTTCACGGTGCTGGCCTCAGTGGTGCTCGGGTAGGCGTTGGTGCAGCTCACCGGCGCGCTGCTGCCGGACATCAGGTCGGTGCACAGGCCGGTGCGCCGGTCCGGCAGCCCGAGCAGGTGCCCGAACTCGTGAGCGGCGATCCGCGGCTGGTAGTAGCCCTGGTTCACCGCCTGGCGGCCCATGTACCAGCGGCCGTTGCCCAGGGACGTGGTCTGTGCGCGCGGCCAGCCGTTGTCGGCGTACACCCGGATGTTGGGGGTTGATCCGGCCGGGACCGGCAGCAGGCGCACGTTTGCCACCCGGCTGTTCCAGATCTGGGCGCCCTGATCGACGACGGACTTGAACTCCTGGGCCTGGCTCGCGTCGTAGTAGAGGACGCGCGGCGCGGCGGCGGCGGGCGCGGCGGTGACCGCCTGGAAACCGCCGATGGCGAGGACCGCGACCAGGGCCGCGGCTATTCTGCGGAGCAGCATGGCTACCTCCGGGGATGGGGAACGGGACCCCTCCTTTCTATCGACGATCATCCATGAATGCGGCATACCGGTTCGGCCCTCTGCGCCGAATGATGTCTAAACCAGGAAGACCGCCGCCAGGACCATGACCAGCGCCGACACCAGGGTGGACAGCATCACCACGTCCCGCGCCAGCGACTCGGCCGTCCGGTAACGCAGCGCGAACACGAACACGTTCTGCGCGGTCGGCAGCGCCGCCGTGATCACCGCGGCGAAAACCTGGTGGTCCGGCAGATCAAGGACGAGACGCCCGATGAGGTACGCCAGAAGCGGCTGGACCACCACCTTCAACGTCACCGCGAGATACCGCTCCGGCGCATCCGGGCCGCCGCGCAACGGTCGCGCTCCCGGCAACGACATCCCGAACGCCAGCAGCGCGGCCGGCACCGCCGCCGCCCCGACCAGCTCGAACGGCTCCAGCAGCAGATCCGGCGGATGCCAGCCGGTCGCCGCCACCAGGATCCCGGCGGCCGACGCGATCATCAGCGGGTTCCGGACCGGCAACAGCGCCAGCCGGGCCGCCGACGGGCGCCCCTGCCCACTGGCCAGATCCAGCACGGCCAGCGCGATCGGGCCGAAAATCAAGAGCTGAAAGAGCAGCACCGGTACGACCAGCGACACGTCACCGAGCACATAGGCCGCGATCGCCAGCCCCATGTTGCCGGCGTTCACATACGACGCGCCGAGCGTGCCGATCGTGACGGTCCGCGCGTCCCGCCTCCACACCAGCCGGGCGACCAGCGCGTACAGGACCGCCACCACGATCGCCGACGCCGCGAACGCCAGTGACGCCCCGGTCACGATCCGGTCCAGCGAGGTCCGGCTCAGTGTCGTGAACAGCAGCGCCGGACCCGCCACCGAGAACACCAGCTGCCCCAGCACCCGTGGCGCCTGGTCACCCAGGAACCGGAGTCTGGCCAGCACGTAGCCGAGCGCCGCGAGCGCCCAGATCGTGGTGAAACCGCTCAGCACCCCCGCCATCGGTACGTCAGGGCAGGAACTGCTCCTCGAACCGTACGACCGAACCGTCCTCGACCGTCAGCCAGAACGGCAGCACCGCGATGTGCGGCGGGGAGACGTCGAGCCCCTCGTTCTGCTTCTTCAGGAAGGCCGCCAGGTCCTTGCAGGGGACCGTCGTCATGTCGACACCGCCGAGCGTCTCGAGCACCTGGCAGTCGGCGTCCGCGGCGACCGGCAGCGTCCGCAGCTTCGGGTTCTCGTTCACGATCATGTAGTCGTTGTCCGGCCCGTCCGGGTTCTCCGGATGCTCCTTCTTCCAGCGCGCCTTGGCCTTGTCCCCGGTCAGGAACTCGATCAGGTCGAAGGTCACCGTTCCGGCGGCCACCTTGGTGAGGTAGACCGGGTGCCGGCCGTCCTCCAGCGCCACCGGCGCCGTCGTCGCTGCGGTGGTCGCCGCCGGTTCCGTGGTGGCGACGGTGGTCGTGGCGGTCGCGGTCGTCGTCGGCGCCGGCTCCGCCTTGTCACATCCGGCCATCGCGAGCACGAGCAGGGCCGCCACGCAGACGCGTCTCATCACTGTTCCCCCAGGTCGCCGATCGCTTGCGGACATCATGTCGGATCCCGGCCAGTCCCCGGGCACGCGGGTACCGCGGAGGTATGACGGGCACCGGCCGTTCAGGGCGGGCTGATCCTCGGGCGCGCGGGTACTACGCTCCCGGCCGGACATATCGACGGTGCTGAACGGGGTGACACATGAGGGAGGCGTCGTACCGGACCACCGCGCTGGTCGGGCTCGGCTGGCTGGTCACGGTGGTGACCGCGGTGATCGCCGGTGCGGTGCAGTCGGCGGGCGAGCAGACGTGCGACGACGCGACCTCCTGGTGCCTCACCCCGGGCGAGGCCGCCACCCTCGGCCTGACTCTGGCCAGCCCGGTCCTCCTCGCCATGATCATCATCGTGTTGGTGCTGGCCGGTCCGTTCGCCCGCCGGCTGCCTTCGGCGCCGCTGGCGGGCACCCTCACCGCGGTGGTCGCGGTCCCCGTGGCGGTCGCGCTGGGCGGTCTGGTCCTGGCGGTCGCCCGATGAGACGTACGACGCTCGGCGCGCTCTTCTTCGGTTGGCTCTACGGCGTGCCGTTCCTGCTGATCGTCGGCCTGATCCGCCGCTACACCCTGCCCACTTTCGCCACCCGCGCCGAAGCCGAACACTTCGCGACCGTCACCGACCGTTACCTGAGCACGGCGATGGGGCTCAACGTGGCCGTACCGTTGCTGGGTCTGCTCGTGGCGGTCATGCTCCGCGACCGCTACTGGCGCACCCACTTCCTCGGCGCCCTGGCCGGAATGCTGCTGTTCCTGGCCGTCTACGGCATAGCCGCGACCCAGTCCGCGGCCCCGCTGATCGGCACCGTCCCGCCCGCCCGCGAACCCGTCCCCGAGGTAACCGTCTGCATCCCGACGAGCGGCGGCCGAGCCTGCCCCGGCGGCTGAGCTCGTCGTTCAACCGGTTCGTCGACGGCCCGGCGGATCCGCCCACAAGTGATCGGCGTGACGTCCGCCGCCCGTGGCGCTGGCGGCTCGCTCCCGGACTGCGCGGACCCGCTTGATGATCGAATGCCGTTCCCGACCGCTCGCCGACGATCGCGGTGGCGCGGGGATGAGTGGGGTCGGTGGCGCAGTAACGGCCGCATCGTGGTCGGCTCACGCTCGTGCCGAAAAGAGTGCATCCGATCACGCCATATAAGGGGCAACGCCGAATAAAGCAGTTGTCACGGGGATTTCTGAATCTGACCAATTGATTGACGGACGGTCTCGATTATGCGTGTCGCCCCGATCTTCTCGGCGGCGGTCAGGCTGGCCTCCAGGACGGATTTTGCCAGTTCCTGCTGGCCGGCCGCCAGCAGGAGCCGTCCCAGAGCACTGCCGACGAACGCGATGCCGTCGGGCCTCTGTAGTTGCTGGAAGGCTTGGAACGCCTCCACCAACCGTGGAAATGCGGCCTCGTAGTTTTCCCTCGCCAAGTCAATTTGGGCCAGCCCCCACTTTGTGGCCGCAATACCATCCAGGTCGCCAATCTGCTCGTGCACGAGCAATCGTTTGGTTTGCAGGGCAAGCGCTTCGTCGTAGTCGCCGCGCTGGTAGAGGATGTTGGCGATATTGCCCCAGGTGACCGCGGCCGACCGGGTGTCGCCGAGCCGTTCGTACACCGGCAACTGTACTTCGCGGCGGATGCGGAGGGCTTCGTCGTAGTCGCCGCGCTGGTAGAGGATGTCCGCGATCCGGCCCCAGGTGACCGCGGCCTCGCGGGTGGCGCCGAGCCGTTCGTACACCGGCAACTGTACTTCGCGGCGGATGCGCAGAGCCTCGTCGTAGTCGCCGCGCTCGAAGAGGATGTCGGCGATCCGGCCCCAGGTGACCGCGGCCTCGCGGGTGGCGCCTTGCCGCTCGAACACCGGCAGTGCTTCCTCGTTGTGGATGCGCAGGGCTTCGTCGTAGTCGCCGCGCTGGTAGAGGATGTCGGCGATCTTGCCCCAGGCGATGGCGGCCTCGCGGGTGGCGCCTTGCCGTTCGTACACCGGCAACTCGACTTCGCGGCGGATGCGCAGGGCTTCGTCGTAGTCGCCGCGGTGGTAGAGGATGTCGGCGATATTGCCCCAGGCGACCGCGGCCGACCGGGCGTCGTCGAGCCGTTCGTACACCGGCAACTGCACTTCGCGGCGGATGCGCAGGGCTTCGTCGTAGTCGCCGCGCTGGTAGAGGATGTCGGCGAGCGTCCCTTGACAGGCGGCAGCTTCGAGGTCGGATCCGGCCGAGGTGAACAGGTGGTGGGCTTGCCGGAGCAAGTGTTCGGCCTGCTGCAGTTCACCACGGCCGATCAGGTAGGTGGCGTGTTCTGCCGCGACGCGTGCCCGGTCCAGGGGGTCGCTCTGATGCGGGCCGTCGGCTTGTGCCTGCCGACTCGCCCGGTCATACAACCGCCCGGTGGCGTCACCGTCCCCACTGGTCTTCGCGGCGTCAGCGACACGCCGAAGAAGCAACAACGGCACCGCCACCCGATGCCGATCGAGTAGGGCGATCGCCTCTCGGCCGAGCCGAAACGCATCGACAGCGGGCCCGGACCTCAGCGCGGCCACGGCTCCAGCAGCGCAGGCGGAGACGATCTGCGGCGTGTCGGCGTGCAGCGCGATCCGGGTCAACTGCAGATCCAGACCGAGATCCCGGTCACCTTCCACGTCACCGCCCCAGGCGGCATACAACGGCTCCGCGACCACCCGCGCCAGATCAGGGATCTCGGCGGCATCGAGCGGATCGATACGCCCGGCGACCAGCGCGTTGACCGCCAGCGCCCGCCGCTGCGGGTCATAGCCGTCCGGGAAGACGTCGAGCAACCCCAACCCCACCAGCCGCGCCATCGAACCCCCGACACGTTCAGCCAGCACGGCGGCAACCGGCTCCGGCACCGGCAACTCGAACAGGCTCAGATCCCGCAACAACTCGCGATGCACCGGACCGGCTTGCTCGATCAACGTGTCGAGAGCCAGATTCTCCAGGAACACTCGCAGGTCGGCATCTGCGGGCGTCTGGCCCTGACGCAGATACGCCTCCATCCCGGCGACCGCCGCCTCAGCCCGGCCGCCATCGACCTGATCGCTGTATACCAGGCGCAGACCGATGAGATCCTGCAAACCCGGATTCCCCCGGCTGACCACCATCGCCCGCTCAGCAAGCGCATCCCGCTCCGGCCGCCGCTGCGAAACGACCTGAGGCTGCTGCTGCTGACGATTCAGCAGCTTACGCTGGGCGACCATCGACAGCGGCCGTAACGCAATCTGCTCCAGCCGATCCTCCACCCCGCCGAGAGCGAACTGGAACCGGCTGGTCACCAACAGACGGCTGTCAGTGTGGTTCGGGTCGAACGCCCGCAAGACACCGGCCAGCACCGCAGCCACCCGCGGCTCGAGCCGATGCGGGCCGTTCGGATCCGGCACCAGCACCTGCTCGAGATCGTCGATCACCAGCAGCAGCGGCCGCCCCCCACCGCCCTGCGCGCATGGCCCACTCAACAGATCGATCAACAGCTCCCCCAGAGCCTCAGGCCGATCACGCACCTCAGGCCGCCGGTCCCGAATCAACTCACGGGCGTTCCTATCGGCGTGGACCGCCTCGTCCACCGCCTCCAGAATCGCGGCGGCACTGTAATCACCGAACACCACCGCCGGCGCCAACTGCGGACAACGATCCACGATTCGGGCCGCCAGACTCGACTTACCGAGCCGGCCCTGCCCATGCAGCAAAACGCCCACCTTGTCCTGCCCGCGCAACGCCCGCAACGCCCGCTGCAACTCCGGGCGACGACCGACGAACATGTCCGGCGCCGCCACCGGCACATGCCGCTTACGGTCCAGGAACACCTTCGTACCCTGCACCGCCGACACCCGCGACCGCCAGCCCGCCCCCGCCACCAACGGCCGTCCACCGGCCGGACCCAGCCACAACCGGGCCAGATGCCAGTCCGCCCGCACCATTCGCTCATCGCAGTTCAACAACGTCCGCCGTGCGTCACCGACCGCCACCACGGGATCAACCCGCCTACTCAACTGCTCATACAGAACCCCCGCGAACATCGTCGCCGCCCGGTCACCGACCGAACCATCCCAGCCCAGCACCGCCGGAATACCAGCCGACACCAACGCCGTAGCCATCGAATGCGCCGGCATCGCCTCAGGCTCGACATCCACCACACCAGCGCGCCGCCCGGCACCAGCCGGCAGATGCCCCGCCGCACCCGATGGTGTCGCGGTCAGGCACGCCGACACGAACAACAACCGCGGCGTCGGCGTCAACGCCCGCACCAGATCAGCAGCCGTGACCGGCAGATCGCCCCCGACCTCGTCCTCCATCATCAGCACCGGCTCACCCGGCTGCCCCGGCCGCACCGGATACCTGTTCACCCCATGACAGGACAGATGCACCACCGGCATCCCACCCAGATCCGCCAACCGCTGCCCCAACCGGTTCGGATCCCCGGTGTCCTCCACCACGAGATCGATCCGGGCATCGCCGACCGCCTCGAGGATCGCCGCTTCCTCGGCCTCGAAATCCAGTTCATGCTGCCGCCGCGGCGACGACGCCATGAACGCCAACCCCAACCGAAACCCATCTGACTCCACCACCGCTGCCGCAGGCTCACCCAGCCGCCGCACCACACCGAACCGGCGCACCGCATCCGCCGCCAGAAACCCACCACCCGGCCGCGCCAGCAACTCGAACGGCGCCCGCAACACCGCCCACACCCGCTCCGACGGCGACCGCGGACCCCGCACCTCGAACGTCACCGGCACCGCAGCCCGATCCAGCAACACCGTCAACTGGCCTTGATCACCATCCAGCCATGCCCACAACTCCCGGCCCAAGGTCAGAAACACGTCGTCGGTGGCCTGCGCCTGCACCGCCCGCAGATACCGCACCCCGAGAGCAGACAGCAACGCCTCATCCGCCTCGGTCAGTGCCCGGCGTTCCCCGATCCGCCGGTCATCGGCCACGATCTCGAAACCGGAACCGTCGATCACCACACCGGCCACCACAAGCCACCTCCTACCCGATGACTGACGGACACAGCCCTCACCCCACCCGATGGACAAGCCGAGAATCGGCGGCTACCGGCGTCGTTCTCTTGCCGCCAGCCGCCGGGGCCAACCCTGCGCCGGCGGCTGAGAACCGGCGGGTCACCGGCGACGTTGCCCTCGCTGCCAGGCGGTGCGTATCGCCTGATAGCCGTCGTGGACGAAACACGGCGCGTCCTGGGCCGGGCCGTCGTGCACGCTCGCGAACGGCAGCCCGAACCGTCCGATCCGCGACACCCCCCACGCCCAGCGCGGCACCCCACCGGCCCAGACCCGGACGATCCACCCACCACTGGAGACGATGTCGACGTCCTCCACGTCGAACCAGTAGAACCGGAACGTCCGCAGCGGGTTCACCAGCGCGATGTGGTCGTCGTGCAGCACCACCCGAACCATCGCGAGCCGCAGCAGAAACGCCCCGAGCAGCGCGAACCCTGCCATCATCGCGATCAGCCCGACCGGCGCCGGCCCGGGGTCGGCCGCGGTCAGAAACGCCGTCGCGGCGAGCAGCGGCAGGCAGATCAGCACGCCACCGGCAACCGAGAAGAAGAGCAGACCAGCCAACGATCGCAGCACCCGGGGACGGCTCATGTCGATGGATTATGCGGCTTGGGGCCGCGGCGAGTGGGATCTCAAGCCGCTGCTCGGAGGCCGATGCCAAGGCCGACGATGACGACCAGGGCGGCGGTGGCGGTCGGGGCGGTTGCGGAGATGCGGGCGCCGAGGCGAGACAACCGGGTGCCCGGATGGGCTGCTCGGCCATGCATGATGATCAGATGGGAGAGGCGGTTCTGGGCTACCACCAGCAGGAGGCCGATCGCGGTCAGGGTGGCGGCCATGCCTAGGCCGTAGGCGATGACGAGGGCAACACCGAGGCCGGCTCGGCCGAGGCCGATCGCGCCGAGCAGGACCACCAGGGCTGACGGGCTGGGCACCAGGCCGCCGGCGAGGCCGATTCCGGCGAGGCCGAGCCAGCGTCGCGTAGGCCGAGGTGCTCGGTCGCGCTGCTGGTCGAATTCATCCCGCTCACCACGTTCGTCGCGTTCGGCCTGCTCGCCGTGCTCGCTGTGTCCGGCGTGCTCGCCCCGCTCGGAATGGGCGTGAGGGGCGTGGGGGTGATCATGTCCGCTCAGATGAGCAGCGTCGTCGCGTTGGGCGAGCCCGTGATCATCCCGGCCGTGGGTGTGGTCGTGTCCGTGTGGGCCGTGAGAGTGGGTTTGCGGGCCGTGGGAGTGGGTGAGGCCGGGCCAGCCGTGGGAATGGCTGCCTGACCTGCGGGAACGGAGGGCGGAGATCAGCATCGTCGCGCCTACCGCTACGACCAGTAGGCCGCTCACGACGCCGAGGACGCTCAGGGCTCGTTCGCCGGCCAGGGCGGTCGAGGTGCTGAGGAGCAGGCCGAGCGCGAGGACCGTACCGGTGTGGGTGAAAGTGACCGTGCCGCCGACGATGAGTGCGTCGCGGACGCGGCCCTGACGGCCCGCGAAATAGGCAGCCATGATCGTTTTTCCGTGGCCGGGCAGGACCGCGTGGCCGGCGCCGAGCAGCAGCGCCAGCAGGAAGGCGAGGCCGACCACCAGCGGGGTGAGCTGTCCGTCGACAGCCGTCTCGACCCGGGTCTGTGCAGTGGCCAGCCACCGCGGGCCGCCGGTGAGGGCCGGAGCATGGCCCGTCACGGCCGCTGAGCCGGTTGCGCCGCCGATCCCGATCGTGGCGGAGCGGATGTCCAGCGGTGAGGCGAGCAGATCGGCGGGATAGGTGCGCAACTCGTCCGTGACGCTTTCAACCGGCAGGGCGGAGTCGGAGAGGGCTATCCCGGCGCCGTTGGCCGTGATCTCCCGCCATCCGACCCGATCCGAACGATAGTCGTTGTCGATCTGGACGGTGGTGGCGCCGGACAGCCGGGCGGGGGCACTCAAAGCGCAGTCGAGGCGGCTGATGGACAGACCGCCGGAACCGGGCAGCACCTCGTACCGGGGATCGGCGACGGTCCACGCCAGGCGCTCGCCGCCCGCTGACACCGCGAGGCCTGCGGCCAGGCGCTGACACTCCTCCGCCGCGTGGGCGACGCGCTCGGCGGGCGACAGGACGCCGTCGCCGTCCACGTCCACCAGCGGTTTCTCCTGAAGGGTCGGGATCTCGGCGACGTCCACCGCGGCGGTCACGTCGATGCGGCCGGGGTACAGGGTGAGGCCTGCGTACTGGTTGACCGAGAAACTGTCGACCGGGTGCGCCTGGGCCGGCTGTGCGGGCCAGAGGAGAAGCCCGGCGATCACCATGATCATGCCGAGACGGATTCTCATCGGGGGCCTCCGGAGGTGGGCAGGCCGGCCAGGGCGCGGCGGGCGATGGGTACATCGACGGGGGAGAAGTGCGGGTTGGTGGCGAGAGCGCTTTCCAATTCGGTACGCGCGGCGCCGTGCTGCCCGAGGCCGAGATGGATCATGCCCAGGTGGTAGGAGTAGACGGCCGGCCGTGCCCCGCCGGCGACGGCGCGCTGGGCGTAGGGCAGGGCCTCGGCGTTGCGGCCGGTGGCGTGCAGCGCCCAGGCGAGGGTGTCGGCCACGTCGGGGTGCCGCCGTACCGCCCATTCGGCGCGCGCGGCGGTCACCGCGTCGGCCGGGCGGCCCTGGGCCAGGGCGAGTTCGGCGGTGGCCAGCCGGTCGGTGCCGCCGTTCGCGGTGAACAAGCGGTCCGCCGCCGCGGCCAGATCCAGTTGGGCGGCCGCCTCCGCGTCACGGTCGGCGGCCTTCAGCAGCAGGGCGTACTCCACCATGGAGGACAGCGACGGCGGCAGACCGGGGTATCCGGTGAGGTCGCCGCGGGCGGCCGCGATCCGGGCCATGCCGTGCCGTGCGGTTCCGGTGGCCGGATCGGCGGAGAGCGCGATCCCGTACTCGGTCTCGGCGGTGGCCAGATCTCCGCGGCCGAACGCGAGATCGCCGAGCTGGGCGCGGCAGAACGCCACGTCGTGCGGATCGACGGCGTTGTCCAGAGCCTGCCGCATAAGGTTCTCCGCCTCGCTCACCCGGCCGTGCAACTCCAGGTCGTAGGAGGCGCGGGCGTACGCCGACAGGCCCGGCCGCAGGTCGAGCATCCGCTGGACGGCCCGGGTGGCGCCGTCAGCGTCGCCGAGCTGGGTGAGCGCGTCGGCGAGCACCCCGTACGCCTCGGCGTCGTGATCGTTGACGGTCAGCGCCTTCTCGGCGTGGCCCCGGGCGGCCGGGAAGTCGTGCCGGGCGTTGGCGAGCGCGCCGAGCACCACCAGCGCGTCACTGTTGCCGTCGGCGCGCAGCGTGAGTGACCGGTGGGCGGCCTGCTCGGCCTTCGGGTAGTACGCGGGATCGGCGGTTACCCGGGCCCGCTCCAGGTAGGCCGCGCCGAGCGCCGCCCAGGTCGGCCAGTCCCCGGGCACGTCACGGAGCTGCTGCTGGGTCCGGGCGATGCGCTCGGCGAGCACGTCGGCCGGCTGCCGGGCGGCGACCGGCACGGCCGGGGTGGTGGAACGCGGCCAGGTCAGCAGGGCCGCGACGCCGAGCAGGGCGGCCGCGAGCGCTGCGGCGAGGCCGAGGCGGACGAGCGTACGTCGCATGATCTCTCCAGAGGGAGCCGGGCCGGAGATCGATCCGACCCGGAAGGCGGTGAAAACGCTGATGGGAAACGGATCCGGAAAGCGGTTGCGGCGACAGAAGGTTCCGGCCGGGTGGGTTGACCCGGAAAGCAGTGGAAACGCCGACGGGAAACGGATCCGGGAAGCGGTTGCGGGGCCGGGCGGCGCCCGCCCGGCCCGGCGGGTCAGAGCGAGAGCGTCTGATCAGGATCAGCGGAGGTGCGCTGCCTGCGCCGCCGCCAGAGGAAGAGGAGCAGACCACCCGCGACGACGAGGACGCCGAGGCCGGAGGCGCCGGCCGCGTACGACACCGGAACGGTGGCCGGCGCGGGCTGAGCGGTGTCCGAGGTGAGCGCGCCGGTGAGGCTGTTCGGCGTGGCGCTGCCGCTGGGCCGTGCCCCGGGCCGCTGTCCGCCGGCGCTGTTGACCGACACCCCGTTGGGCAGGGCCACGTACGGGAACTCGCCCGTGAAGTCCTGATCGTTGCCGTCCACCGCGTCCCCGGCCGCGAGCGCGTCGACCAGTTTGCCGGTCTGTGCCGCACCCACCAGGGCCTGGAGTTCGATGTCGACGACGTCGTCGGTGAGCCGCCGCCCGTTCGGGAAGCCCTGGAGGTCACCGGCGAGCACCCCGAGCCGGTTGGGCTGGCCCGCGACCGGCACCGTCAGGTTGAGGCGCAGCTGTTCGGACGGGGTGAACCGGGACGCCTTCACGTCGGCGTTGTTGAGCTGCGAGTTCAGGTCGGCCTTGATCGGGCCACCGGCCTTCGTGGTGATGCCGGTCAGGAAGATCTCGCTGAGGTCGTTGCGCGGGGTGGCCGGCGCCGGGATCTTGTAGATGGCCTCGATCAGCTTCGGCACCTCCGGGTTGAGCACCCGGTTCACCAGCGCGGGGATCTGGGCGTCCCGGTCCGGGCGGGTGGCGTTGAAGGTGTCCTTCAGCCCGGCCGGTACGACCACCTCGTTGACCAGCGGATTCCCCAGCCGGGACACCTGCACCCGGTCGCCGGACGAGCCGCCGCCGGCGATCCGGACCCGGTTGCGTTCGGTGGTGGTCCAGACGCCGACGACCGGGTTGCGGGTGGCGTCGCCGCCCAGCGCCACGTCCTCGAACGGCACCTGGAGGGCGATCGTGTTCACGTTGTAGCCGGCCAGGGTGTCCTGCCCGGTCTCCGACAGGTCCCCGCCGTACAGGAGATCGAAGACCTGCAGATCCAGGAAGAACGGGTCGTCGGCCTGCCCGGCGAAGATCTTCCACCCGCCGGGCAGGGTCTGGGTGGCCTGCTGGCGCAGGGTCGCGTAGTCCGGCATGGACGCGGCGCCGACCCGCGACGGTGCGACCGGGGCGTCCTGCACCCTGGTCTTGAACGACTCGCCGTCGAATTTCGACTCCAGCGAGTACGTCTGCCGGAACAGCAGGTTCTCGTCGTCGAGCGAGGTGACCGGGCCGTTGTTGTAGAGGAAGGTGCTGTTGCCGCGCTTGTCGACGTTCCGGAACTTCCAGCGGAACTCGGCATCCGGTTTCGCGTCACCGTCGTTGTCGACCTTGATGTGGTACGTGGCGTCGGTGGCGAACGGGTAGAAGTTGGGGCCGCCGTTGGGCTCCTCGAACGGCTGCCAGTTGGCGATGAACGTGACATAGCCGGGGCGTTCGGGGCTGACGAAGGCGTACAGGTCGGTGTTGTCGACCGCCGGGTCGGCGGCGATCAGCGGCGCCTCGCGGTGGCTGGACGCGGTGGCGGTGGACGGCCCGAGACCGTAGAGCGACCCGGTGAGCAGCACGCCGAGGCCGAGCGCGGCCACGGTACGCCGTCGCCCGCTCCGGGGAGGGTTGGCCCTCATGGTGGTTCCTTCCGTGCCGAGGATGGTGTTCTCGGCCCGGATTCGTGGCGCCACCCGGCCACGGATGGGCGTCTGTGAACTTCCCGACGCCCACCCATCCGGCCGGGTGGCTGCTCCGAATCAGCTTCCGGTGCCGGTGCAGTCGATCTTCACGACGGCGTTGACGGGCGGGAGTGGCCTTCCCGGGCGGACGGTCACGGGTGCTGACCGAAGCCTCGGACCCACGACGGGAAACGGCGCCGCCCGTAGAACCCTTTGTGGCCGATGCCCGCGTTCCGCTTCCGGCTTCTCTTCTCTTGTACGCGTGTCCTCGTCCCCGTCTCATCAGGGCCGTTCCGTCCGGTCGGCGCGATCTCGCTGCCTGCTGCGGCCTGTGCCGCGCCCGCCGGGCGTAGATCGATTGGACACCCCCGCATGTGCTGCCGCTCGCGCTTGGTGGGTGGTTGCGGTGGTGCTTGCAGGCATCCGGGGTGCCGCTACCGGCCGTCACACCACTCGCTCCGGGTGGGTGGTCGTGGTCGCCAGGCAACCGGGTTCCCACTCCCAGCCGTCACGCCCCTCGCTCCAGACAGGTGGTGGCGCTTGATGCCGGTCGCGCCATGGGAACCTGCCGGGAGTTACTCACCGTGACCGTGGTGGCTGTGGGTGAAGGTGCGTGGTGGATCCGGGTTGTTCCGGGGTCTTTCTCGGTCGTCGCCTGGTGTCGATGTCACGTCGCCTGTTCACTTGTTTCCGCCTTCGCTGCGAGATTCGGCCGGCCACCGGCGCCGCCCGAGCCATCCGCAAACTTCGATGTAGATCTTGGGTAATCGTCGTCGGGCGGCGCGATCTTGTGAGATTGTGGCCGCCCCGGAGTCTTCTTCTTGTCTGCCCACGGGGCCGAATCCGCAATCCCTCGCCGACGGACGCGCCGCCCGGAGCGACCTTGAGTGATTTGCCACCGTCTCGGGTGGCAAATCGTCCAAGATCGCCTAACCTCGGCATGCAGAGCGGGCGAAACGGTCGCCTAGCTCCGGCGAAAGCCCCATTTCCGCCTAGCGCGGCGGACGGCGGCCCCCACTCGGCGATTCGCCCGATCGGGCGCTTGACGTAGAACCGCAAACACCCAAGAAGAAGGCTCCCGGGCGCATCCGATAGCCAAGATCTTCCAGGGAAAATAGATCTTGGGTGATGAGGTGCCGCCGGGTGGCAACCAGGAATCAAGGTTGGCCCGAAGCCACAATCGACCAAGATCGCTGGCGAGCCGGGATGATGCCACGGTCATCCGAATGCGCGACGTGACATCGCGGCCGTCCACAACCGAGAAACAGGCTCTCTGGCTACCTCGATCTTCCACACGTGCCGGTTGACGGGGTTCGCCGCTTACGCGGAGTGCCGGGCCGGTCGGGGTTTCGGAGGTGAGCGCGCACGAAAGCCGGCCGTCGCGGTGATGGGCAGGCCATATGCCACGTCGGCGACCACGGCACTGCCACCGTGCGCGCCCACCCTCGGGTAAGCGCGACCGCCGCCCCGGGTGACCGGCGCAGCGGCCGAGTGCGGGCGATCCCGGTGCCTGGTGAGCGAGACCGTGACTACCTGCGTTGGGTGACCGGCGCAGCGGCCGAGTGCGGGCGATCCCGGTGCCTGGTGAGCAGACCGTGAACACCCGCGTTGGGTGACCGGCGCTACGACAGAGGGCGGGCCGGGAGCCCGGTCGGCAACATCGCGCCCACTCGCCCAGCGTGACCAAAACGGCCGTGAGCGGCGGCAGGCGGGGCGGTGGCGACTGGGTCGGCCCGCCCGGCCACCGATCTACGCCCGGCGGGCGCGGCACGGGCCGCAGCGGGCAGCGAGATCGCGCCGACCGGACGGGACGGCCCTGATAAGGCGGGGACGAGGACACGCGTACCGCAAAAGGAGCGACACGCGGACCTCGGCCACGAAGATCTCCAGCGCCCGGTCAGGTCGTCTCGCGGACCACCAGGGTGGGTTCGTAGATCACGGAGGTGACCCGGGTGTCCGGGTCGTCGACGCGGGCCAGCAGGAGGCGGGCGGCCTCGGCGGCCATGTCCTCCAGCGGGAGGCGGACCGTGGTGAGGGCGGGCCGGGCCGCGACGGCCGCGCTGCTGTCGTCGAAACCGACGACGGCGACGTCCTGGGGCACGCGGAGGCCGGCGTCGCGCAGTACCAGCAGGGCGCCGAGGGCCATCAGGTCGTTGGCCACGAAGACGGCGTCCAGCCCGGGATGGGCGGCCAGCAGGGCGCGCATGGCCTGTTCGCCGCTCTCCTGGGTGAAGTTGCCGGATTCCAGCGGCACCCAGGGGTGGCCGTGGCGGGCCATGGCGCGGCGGAAACCGTTGATCCGGTCGACGCTGGCCGGTACGTCGGCGGGGCCGGAGATGATGGCGGGCCGGCGGCGGTCGTGGGCGGCGAGGCGGGCGGCGGCCAGTGCGGCGCCGGCCTCGTTGTCCAGGTCGACGTAGCTGATCGGGACGGGCTGGGCGGGGCGCCCGATCAGGACGGCCGGGATCGCCGCCTCGGCGAGCAGCGCGGGCAGCGGGTCGCGGGCCGGCAGGGAGAGGACCACGGCGCCGTCGGCCTGGCCGTTGCGCAGGTCGCCGATCAGGCGGCGGTGGCCGTCGGCGCCGACCATCTGGAGGGCCAGCTGGATGCCGGCCGGGCGCAGCACGCTCATCAGGCCGCCGACGACGCGCCCGAAGTAGGGATCGGAGAAGAACCGGCTCATGAACGGGTCGTCGTCGTGGGTCTCGGAGTCGGAGACGACCAGGGCCACGGTGCCGGTGCGCCGGGTGACCAGCGATCGGGCCAGCCGGTTCGGCACGTAACCGGTCTGGTCGACGGCGCTCCACACCTGCTTGTGCAGCAGTGGGTCGACATTGCGGATGCCGTTGATGACACGGGACACGGTGGCGCGCGAGACACCGGCCACACGGGCCACGTCCTCGAGCGTGGGCAGCCGCTGGCTTTGCATGCCCGAAGTTATAGCACAGGGAGAGCGCTTTCCGAGTCTCTGTCCACAGGGGTGCCCGGCCAGGTTCCGGAACCTCAAATCATTGACGTACGTGAGCCGGGAGCCCACGCTTGGAAAGCGCTCTCCAAGTCTCCGACAGTCCTCAACCCCCGTGGAGACAACCGTGCGAAAACGAATCCTGGCGCCGCTGGGCGCCGCACTGCTCACCGCCGGCCTGCTGGTGGTGGCCGGTAACCAGTCCGCGCACGCCGCGGACACCCTGCTCTCCCAGGGCCGTCCCGCTCTCGCCTCGTCGGTGGAGAACGGCGAGTCCGCCGCCGTCGCCGCCGTCGACGGCCGCACCGACACCCGCTGGGGCAGCCAGTGGTCCGACCCGCAGTGGCTGCGCGTCGACCTCGGCGCCGCCGCCACGATCACCCAGGTCGTGTTGCAGTGGGAGACCGCGTACGCCAGGGCGTACCAGATCCAGACCTCACCGGACGGCAACGCCTGGACCACGATCAAGTCGGTGAGCAACGGTGCCGGAGGCACCGAGACGCACGCGGTCAGCGGCTCCGGCCGGTACGTGCGGATGTACGGCACCCAGCGCGGCACCGGCTACGGCTACTCACTGTTCGAATTCAAGGTGTACGGCACGTCGACGGTCACCCCGCCGCCGACCGACGGACCGGGGTACGTCTACGCGAACCCGCCGGTCACCGGCGTGGTCCCGTCCACCGAGACCCCGCCCGCCACGAATCCGCCGGTGACCCACCGTGAGTTCCAGGCGAACTGCTCGGTGAGCCGCACCAACCTCAACGACGACCCGATCATCTTCCCCAACCTGCCGGGCGCGTCGCACTCGCACACGTTCATGGGCAACCGGACCACGAACGCGGGCTCGACCCTGGCGTCGTTGCAGGCCGGTGGCACCTCCTGTGTCACGCCGGGGGACAAGACCGGCTACTGGATGCCGACGCTCTACAACGGTGACCAGGCCGTTCAGCCGGACGGACCGCAGGTCGTCTACTACAAGAGCGGCGTCATCGACTACCGCAGCGTCCGGCCGTTCCCGCCAGGGCTGCGCTACGTGGTGGGCAGCCCGACCGCCACGCAGGACGAGTTCCGCAACGCGCCCGGCGCGGTCGAGGGCTTCGAGTGCGGCAACAGCGCCTTCAACTGGGACATCCCGGCGAACTGCCCGGCCGGCACCCAGCTGAACGTCCGCTACCAGGCGCCGAGCTGCTGGAACGGCCTTCACCTGGACTCGCCGGACCACAAGGGCCACATGGCGTACCCGGTCAACGGGGTCTGCCCGGTCTCGCACCCGGTGGCCGTCCCGATGATCGAGTTCAAGATGGCCTGGCCGGTCAGCGGGAACATGGCCAACGTACGGTTCGCCAGCGGCCGTGGGTTCTCGTTCCACTACGACGTCTACAACGTCTGGGAGCCGCCGATCCTGGCGGCGCTGGTGCGGCACTGCATCAACGGCGGGCTGCAGTGCAACCCGCGCGGCTTCGACCAGTACAAGCCGGAGCGGGGCGCCGCCCTCAACGAGAACTATCAGCTTCCCTGATAACAGTTTTTAACTGAATTCTCAGAGCGCGGAAAGGGCGGTCCGCCGGGTCTCGGAAATGCGTGCGGCGAGGGCTGTCGTGCGCGGTTCGAGCCCGGCGGCCTGCTCGCTTTCGGCCAGTTTCCGGCTCTGTTCCAGGTGTGCGCGCAGGCATGAGCGCAGCAGTTCGTCGAACTTCTCTCCGCGCAGCGCCGAGGCCGAGGCGACGGTCGACGGTGCCACCATGCCGGGCATCGGCATGCCCTTGTGCTGGTTCTCGGCGGGCAGCCCAGCCTCGGCGCCGAGCCGCCGCAGCTCGGCCAGCTCGGCCTCGGTAAACGTCCTGACCTGTGCAGACACGCCTGCCAGTGCGGAGTCGCGAGGGACCAGGTCGAGCAGCGGGAGCAGTTGCTCGTCCATCGCGATGTTGATCTCGAGCCACCCGCGGTCGGTGCCGCCGAAGGCCGCCATCGAGACCACCGGGGCGGGCGGAACGGGAGCGGGGGACTCGCCGCAGCCGGCCAGCGTGAACACGGCGGCAGTGACGTATGCGAGAGATCGGGGATTAGCGAACACTCGCGCAGTCTCCGGTTCCGGAACCAACCCTGTCAATGCTTCCTTATTGACGC
Source organism: Actinoplanes hulinensis (assembly GCF_019429605.1). Taxonomy (NCBI): domain Bacteria; kingdom Bacillati; phylum Actinomycetota; class Actinomycetes; order Micromonosporales; family Micromonosporaceae; genus Actinoplanes; species Actinoplanes hulinensis. The sequence goes on from NZ_JAHXZI010000013.1 coordinate 273,476, forward strand.
GCGGCAACATGGGCGAAACAATCTCCTCGCTTGGAGAGCGCTTTCCATCCCCTTACCCATTGGTGTGATCATGTATAGACGGCTGCTGCTCCTCGTCGCGCTCGCCGCGACATTCCTCGGCCTCACCGCCGTGTCCCCGGCCATCGCCGCCGACGTGCCGCTGTCACAGGGGAAGCCGGCCACCGCCTCGTCGCAGGAGGTCGACGGACCCGGCTACAGCCCGGCCAACGCCTTCGACGGCAACCTCGGCACCCGCTGGTCCAGCGCCTTCGCCGATCCGCAGTGGATCCAGGTCGACCTCGGATCGGCGGTCGCCATCAACCGGATCGTGCTCACCTGGGAGGGCGCGTACGGCAGGGCGTACCAGATCCAGACCTCGAACGACGGCAGCTCCTGGACCACCCTCAAGGCCGTGACGAACGGTGCCGGAGGCACCGAGGAACACAACGTCTCCGGAACCGGCCGCTACGTGCGGCTGGCCGGAACGCAGCGTGGCACGGGCTACGGCTACTCGCTGTGGGAGTTCCAGGTCTTCGGCGGCGGTGGAACCCAACCCCCGGACCAGTTCACCACGATCTGGAGCGACACCTTCGACGGCCCGGCCGGCACCGGCCCGAGCGCCGCGAACTGGCTGCTGCGCACCGGCACCCAGTACCCGGGCGGCGCCGCCAACTGGGGCACCGGCTCGGTGGAGACCGCCAGCAACGCGACCGCCAACGTCTCCCTCGACGGCGCGGGTCGGTTGAATTTGAAGGCGATCCGTGACAGCGCCGGGAAATGGACCTCCGGCCGGATCGAGACACAGCGCGCCGATTTCGCCCCGCAGCCCGGCGAGCAGCTCAGGTTCACCGCCGTGCTGAGGCAGCCGGACGTCGCCGACGCCGCCGGCTACTGGCCGGGCTTCCGCGCCACCGGCGCCGCCTACCGCGGCAACTTCACCAACTGGCCCGGCGTCGGCGAGACCGACATCATGACCGGCGTCAACGGCCGCGACCAGCTCTCCCAGACGCTGCACTGCGGCACCGCGCCGGGCGGGCCCTGCAACGAGTACGACGGCCGGTCCTCCGGGTTCGCGTCCTGCGTGGGCTGCCAGAGCGGCTACCACGAGTACACCCAGATCATCGACCGCACGAAGACCGACGAGGAGATCCGCTTCTACCTCGACGGACGGCAGACCTGGGTGGTCCGCGAGTCGCAGGTCGGCGTCGCGGCCTGGCAGGCGGCCGTCCACCACGGCTTCTACCTGCGGTTCGACCTGGCGATCGGCGGGTCGCTGCCGAACGCGATCGCCGGATTCACCACGCCCACCCCGGAGACCACCTCGGGCGGCGTGCTCAGCGTCGACTCGGTCACCGTCGCCCGCGCCGCCGGGACCACCGCCCCGGCGATGACCGACCCGCCGGTCCCGGCCGGGCCCAGCGTCGTCCGGGTGACCGGCAGCCAGGGCAACTGGCAGCTCACCGTCAACGGGGCGCCGTGGGAGGTCAAGGGCATGACCTACGGTCCGCCGCAGGCGGCGGCCGACGGCTACATGCGCGATCTCAGGAACATGGGCGTCAACACGATCCGCATCTGGGGGCCGGACGCCAGCACGCCACTGCTGCTGGACACGGCGGCCCGGCACGGCATCAAGGTGATCGTCGGGCTGTGGCTGAACCACGGCACCGACTACGTGAACGACAGCGCGTACAAGACGGCGGTGAAGAGCGAGATCGTCGCCAAGGTGAACGAGCTGAAGGGCCGCTCCGGGGTGCTGCTCTGGGACGTCGGCAACGAGGTCATCCTGGAGATGCAGAACTACGGGCTGGCCGCCGATGTGGTCGAGGCGCGGCGGGTGGCGTACGCCAAGTTCGTGAACGAGGTCGCCGAGGCGATCCACGCGGCCGACCCGAACCACCCGGTCACCTCGACCGACGCGTACACCCACGCGTGGACCTACTACAAGCCGCACGCTCCGGCGCTGGATCTGCTCGCGGTCAACTCGTACGGGGCGGTCGACACGGTGAAACGTGACTGGATCGCGGGTGGACACACCAAGCCGTACATATTGACCGAGGGCGGTCCGGCGGGGGAGTGGGAGGTGCCCAACGACGTCAACGGGGTGCCGAACGAGCCCACCGACCTGCAGAAGAAGGCCGGGTACACGTACAGCTGGAATGCGATCAAGGGGCATCCGGGCGTGGCCCTGGGCGCCACCGAGTTCCACTACGGCATCGAGAACGACTTCGGCGGGGTGTGGCTGAACACCACGACCGGTGGCTGGCGGCGGCTCGGCTACCACGCCATGCGGCAGGCGTACACCGGGCAGGCCGCGCCGAACACGCCACCGGAGATCACCGCTATGACGGTCGGCACGCAGACGGCGGTCCCGGCGGGCGGCACGTTCACGGTCAGCGCCACCGCCACCGATCCGCAGGGCGATCTGATCCGCTACAACCTGATGGCCGGTGACAAGCACATCAACGCCAATCGCGGGCTGCGGCATCTGACTTTCAGTCAGACCGGCAACGGCCAGTTCACGGTACGGGCGCCGGAGACGCTCGGGGTCTGGAAGGTGTACGTGTACGCCTACGACGGCCACGGCAACGTCGGCATCGAACAGCGCTCGTTCCGGGTCGTCCCGCCGCCGGCCCCGGGCACGGATCTGTCCCGTGGCAGGTCCACGTCGGCGTCCAGCTTCCAGCCGACCGGCACGAACGGGCCGCAGCTTCCGTCGTACGCGGTCGACGGCGACTACGGCACCCGCTGGGCCAGCGAATGGGTGGACTCCGCGTGGCTCCAGGTCGACCTCGGCTCGGTGCAGTCGTTCGACCGGGTGCGGCTCGCGTGGGAGGCGGCGTACGCGAAGGCGTACACCGTGCAGGCCTCCGACGACGGCGCCACCTGGCGGACCGTGTACTCGACGACGGCCGGTGACGGCGGCTTCGACACGCTCACGGTGAACGGTTCCGGCCGCTACGTCCGGGTGAACGGCACGGTGCGGGCCACCGCGTACGGCTACTCGCTCTACGAATTCGGCGTCTACCGCAGCTGAGGTTCCGGAACTTCCCGGCCCGCCGCCGAGGGCGCACCCCATTGACCTGGGGCGATGCTCTCGGCGGCGGCTGTGAAAGCGCTTCACCGAGGTTTGCCGAGCATTGACAGCCTTTAACGCCCGGTTCACAGTGTCCGGCAAGAGAGCGCTTTCACAAGCGTGAAACATCCCCCGAGGAGTTCCCCGCATGAGACGTCGTCTGTTATCCGTCGCCGCGCTGCTGGCCGCGCTCGTCGCGGTCCCCTCCGGACCCGCGAACGCCGCCGAGGTCCTCGTCTCCCAGGGAAAGCCCGCCACCGCCTCGTCCACCGAGATCGCCGGCGCCTACCTGGCGCCGGAGGCGGTCGACGGCAACAACGGCACCCGCTGGGCCAGCGCGTTCACGACCACCCAGTGGTTCCAGGTCGACCTCGGCGCCGCCACCGCGGTCAGCCGGGTCGCGATCAACTGGGAGGCCGCCTACGCCCGCGCCTTCACCATCCAGCTGTCCACCGACGGCAGCGCCTGGACCAACGCCTGGAGCACCACGACGGGCGCCGGCGGCCAGCAGAGCATCACGCTCTCCGGCACCGCCCGCTACGTGCGGATCAACCTGACCCAGCGGGCGCTCGAGGCGTACGGCTACTCGTTCTGGGAGTTCCAGGTCTACTCCGGTGACGCTCCGCCGACCGGAACCGCCCGCCTGCTCTCCTACGCCAAGCCCGCCCTGGCCTCCACCTGGCAGAACGACGTCAACTGCAACCCGTGCAGCCCGGACAAGGCGTTCGACAACGATCCGGCCAGCCGCTGGGCCACCAGCTCCACCAACGGCTGGGTCGACCCCGGCTGGATCTCGGTGGACCTCGGCGCGACCGCCCAGATCAGCCAGGTCGTCCTCCAGTGGGACCCGGCCTACGCCCGCGGCTACCAGATCCAGGTGTCCGCGGACAACGTGAACTGGACGCCCATCTACTCGACGACGACCGGCGACGGCCTCAAGGACGTCATCAACGCCACCGGCACCGGGCGTTACGTGCGGATGTACGGCACCGCCCGCAGCAGCGCCTACGGCTACTCACTCTGGGAGTTCAGCATCTACGGCACCGGCGGCAACCCCACCACCCCGCCCGCCAAGCCCGCCGACCCGGTCTTCCCGGCCACCCGCCTGGTCTTCTCCGACGAGTTCAACGGCGCTTCGGGCAGCAAACCGGACGGCGCGAAGTGGACCATGGACCCGGGCGTCCCGCAGAACGGCGAGATCCAGTACTACACGCCCAACAGTGAGAACGCGTCCATGAACGGCGCTGGCCAGCTCGTCATCGAGGCCCGCCGCCAGGACTACCAGGGCCGCCAGTACACGTCGCACCGGATGAACACCAGCAACAAGTTCCACGTCCAGTACGGCCGGATCGAGGCGCGGGTCAAGGTGCCCAAGGGCAACGGGCTGTGGCCGGCGTTCTGGCTGATGGGCGACGACTTCCTGCAGGGCCGGCCGTGGCCGTACAACGGCGAGATCGACATCATGGAGGTCCTCGGCCGCAACACCTCCGAGGCCTACTCCACGCTGCACGCCCCGGCCTACAACGGCGCCGGCGGCTATGGCCAGAAGTACGCGACCGTCGACCTTTCGCAGGACTTCCACGTCTGGGCCGCCGAGTGGGACAGCAAGGGCATCCGGTTCTTCCTCGACGGGCGCCTGGTCTTCGACGCCGCCAAGGAGACCGTGGAGAACACCCGCGGCCCGTGGATCTACGACCACAAGTTCTACCTGATCCTCAACCTGGCCGTCGGCGGCGACTTCCCCGGCCCGATCGACGCCACCACCCCGTTCCCCAGCCAGATGCTCGTCGACTACGTGAGGGTCTACCAATGAGCGAGCTTGCGAGCGAATCATTCAGCTCAGTCTTCAACTCATGGCGACGCCGGAGCGCAGCGGAGGTGGCGGCATGAGACGCCTGTTCGCCGGCGCGGTGGCCGCCGTTCTCGCCACCTACCTGATCATCACCGGCACGTCCGCCTCCGCCGCCGACACCCTGCTCTCCCAGGGGAAACCCGCCACCGCCTCGTCCGTCGAGTCGGCCGCCTTCCCCGCGTCCAACGCCGTCGACGGCAACGCCGGAACCCGCTGGTCCAGCGCCTTCAGCGACCCCCAGTGGCTCCAGGTCGACCTCGGCGCCAGCGCCACGATCACCTCGATCGTGCTGGACTGGGAGTCCGCGTACGCCCGAAGTTTCTCGGTGAAAGCGTCAGCGAACGCGCAGAGCTGGACCACGCTCCACAGCACCGCCGCCGGCACCGGCGGAAAACAGACGGTCAACGTCAACGGCACCGCGCGCTACGTGCGGCTCGAGACCACCGCGCGTGCCACGCAATGGGGCGTGTCGCTCAACGAGTTCCAGGTGTACGGGACGGGCGGCGGAACCACCCCGACCATCCCGCCGGGCGCCGTTCGCGTCGCCGAGTTCCTGGCCGACTGCCCGTTCAGCCACCGGCTGCCGGACGACCCGATCATCTTCCCGAACCTCCCGGGCGCCTCGCACATGCACAGCTTCTTCGGCGCGGCCGGCACCAACGCCTACTCGACCGTCGACACGCTGCTCAACGCCAACAGCAACTGCAACCCGTCGATCGACAAGTCCTCGTACTGGATCCCCACCCTGTACCGCGACAACGCGCCCGTCGAACCGGTCACCGGCATCTTCTACTACCTCGGTGAGGGCGTCCGCGACGACCTGATCGCCCAGACCCAGCCGCTGCCGCTCGGCCTGCGGATCGTGGCCGGAAACGCCAAGGCCACCGGACCGGCGGACAACACCATCTCCCGCTGGTCGTGCCTGCACGCCGGGCACGTCGGCTCGTCGGCGGACTTCGTCAACTGCCCGGCCGGGTCGATGCTGGAGTCGTACCTCGACTTCCCGCACTGCTGGGACGGCCGGAACCTGGACTCCACCGACCACAAGAGCCACATGGCCTACCCGGTGAACAACGCCTGCCCGGCCAGCCACCCGGTCGTGGTGCCCAAATTGCGGCAGGTCATGCGCTATCCGGTCACCGGCGACCCGGCCCGGCTGCGGCTGGCCTCCGGTGGCGGATTCACGATGCACGGCGACTTCTTCAACGCCTGGCCGGTCGAGGAGATGGCCCGCCGGGTGAACGACTGCATCCGCCCGATCATCAAGTGCGGGACCGACGGACGGCCCTGATAGAACTTTGCACATGAGTTCACGACCCGGCCGCGGTGGCCACCATCCCACGATGGATCAGGTGGCCGCCGCGGCCGGCGTCTCCCGGGCCACCGTCTCCCGGGTGATCAACAACGCGGCCTCGGTGGCGCCCGGCATCCGCGACGCGGTCCAGCGCGCGATCGCTTCGACGGGGTACGTTCCCAACGTCGCCGCCCGCAGCCTGGTCACCCGCCGGTCGAACTCGGTGGCCCTGGTGATCAGCGAACCGGACCGCCCCGACGACCACTCCTTCCTCAACCGGATCTTCACCGACCCGTACTTCGGTCGCGTCACCGCCGGCGCGACCGGCGCGCTGCGGCCGCACGACGTCCACCTCGTGGTCGTGCCCACCGACTCGGCCGACCACCATCAGGTGATCCGCTACCTGAGGCAGGGCCACGTCGACGGGGTGCTGCTGATCTGCTCCAGCGAACACGACCCGCTGCCCGGCCAGGTCCACGCGCTCGGCATCCCGGCGGTGCTGTCGTCCCGGCCGGCCGCGCCACTGCCGGTCAGCCACGTCGACCTGGACCAGCGCCTCGGCGCCCGGCTCGCCGCCGAGCACCTGATCGCCCGCGGGTGCCGCCGGCTGGCCACGATCAGCGGTCCGCTCGACATCCCGGCCGGATCCGAGCGCCTGGAGGCGTTCCGGACAGCCGCCGGCGCCGACGCCCCCGCGGTGATCGGCGACTTCACCCGGGCCGGTGGCGAGGCAGCCGCCCACCGCCTGCTCGACGACCATCCCGACCTGAACGGCCTGTTCGTCGCCAGCGACCTGATGGCCGAGGGAGCGCTGCGCGCGGTGCAGGACCGCGGCCGCCGCGTCCCCGACGACGTGGCGGTCGTCGGCTTCGACGACAGCAGCCCGGCGCTGGAGTGCCGCCCGCAGCTCACCACGATCCGGCAGCCGGTCGAGGAGATGGCCGCCGAGATGGCCCAGCTGCTGGTCGCCCACATCGACGAACCGGGCCGCGCGGCCCGCTCGGTCATCTTCCAGCCCACCCTGGTGCTCCGGGCCTCCGCCTGACCCGTCGCGCGTCGAACATTGACGGCTGTCCCTATTTCTGACCCGTTCGGCGTAGGTTGGCGGGGAGAAGAAGGGAGCCACGCCAGTGCGCGACACGCCACCGTTCCGCGCCGACCACGTCGGCAGTCTCCTGCGCCCGCCCCGCCTGCTCAAGGCCCGTGAACAGCACGCCCTCGGCGAGATCACCCCGGCCGAACTGCGGGCCGTCGAGGACGACGCGATCCGCGAGGTCGTCCGCATGCAGCGCGACGCCGGTCTGCGCTCGGCCACCGACGGCGAATTCCGCCGCACGTCCTGGCACATGGACTTCATCTACCGGCTCGGTGGGATCCGGCCCACCGACGAGAAGATCCAGGTGCATTTCCGTAACGAGAACGGCGAACTCGACTTCGAATCGGCGGCCCTCGCGGTGGACGGGCCGATCCGCCTCGAGGACACCGTCTTCGGTGACGACTTCGCCTTCCTGGCCGCGCAGACCGACCCCGGGATCACCGCGAAACTGACCATCCCGTCGCCCAGCATGGTGCATTACCGGGGCGGCCGGGCCGCCATAGATCCGGCCGTCTACGCCGACGAGGAACAGTTCTGGGCGGACCTGTCGGCCGCCTATGCCGACCAGGTGCGGCGGGTCGCCGACCTCGGCTGCCGCTATCTGCAACTCGACGACACCAGCCTGGCCTACCTCAACGACCCGGCCCAGCGGCGGCTGCTCACCGAACGCGGCGACGACGCCGAACACCAGCATCTGCGCTACATCCGGCAGATCAACGCGGCGATCGCCGGACGGCCCGCCGGGCTGAACGTCACCACCCACATGTGCCGCGGCAATTTCCGCTCCTCGTGGGCGGCCGAAGGCGGTTACGACTTCGTGGCCGAGGCGCTCTTCTCGGAACTGGCCGTCGATGGCTTCTTCCTCGAATACGACGACGAACGTTCCGGCGATTTCGCCCCGCTGCGGTTCGTCCCGCCGGGCAAGGTCGTCGTGCTCGGCCTGGTCACCACGAAACGCGGCGCGCTCGAATCCAAGGACCACTTGAAACGCCGCATCGACGAGGCGGCCCGCCACATTCCGCTCGACCAGCTGGCGCTGTCGCCGCAGTGCGGGTTCTCCTCCACGGTCGAGGGCAACGCGCTCACCTACGACGAGCAGGTCGCCAAACTCCGCCTGATCACCGAGACCGCCGCGGAGGTCTGGGGCTGAGACTCTATTTCCGGCCGGCCGGCTCCTCGTCCGGGTGGATCCAGCGGTCCAGGGTGACGCGCAGCTTGTCGGCGTCGATCGGTTTGGCCAGGAAGTCGTCCATGCCCGCCTGGAGTGCTCGCTGCCGGTCCTCGGCGAGCACCCCGGCGGTCATCGCGATGATCGGAGTGTGCTGATTGGGCTGTTCGGTGTGGCGCAGGCGCTCGGTGGCCTCGTAGCCGTCCAGCCGCGGCATCTGGCAGTCCATCAGGATCGCCTGGTATTCGTGACTGCTGGCCAGTTCGACCGCCTCGGCGCCGTTGACGGCGATGTCGGTCTCGTAGCCGAGGGCGCTGAGCGTGTCGACCGCGACCATCTGGTTGATCTCGTTGTCCTCGGCGAGCAGGATCCGGCCCCGACCGCCGGCCGACACCTCCGGTGGCACCACCGGAGCGGCGGCCCGGTCGACGGCGAAGTGCGTGAGCAGGCAGTTGTAGAGGGCGGAGGGGCCGACCGGTTTGGCGAGAACGTCGCCGTGCAGCCGGTACTCGGCTGACGGGTCGCGGCTGAGCAGCACGCAGAACGGGCGCGGCCGGATCATCGGGTCGGCGGCGATGTCGTCGCCGAGCAGGGCCGCGTCCAGTTCCGGGGGCCGGTGGTCGAGCACCACCACGTCGTACGGCTCCCCGCGCTCCCCGGCCGTCCGCAGATGCCCGAGCGCCTCACCGCTGCTGCCCGCGGTGGTGACCTGCATGCCCCAGGCGTGCACGTGTTCGGTGAGGAACCGCCGGCTGATCGGGTTGGTGTCGACGATCAGCGTCCGGTGCGCGGCCAGGTCACTGCGGGACGGCCCGCCGGTCCGGCCGTCCGGCGGGCCGGCGAGCGTGATGGTGAACTCGAAACGGCTGCCGTGACCGGGCTCGCTGTCCACCTGGAGGTGGCCGCCCATCAACTCGACGAGCTGGTGGCTGATGGTCAGCCCCAGCCCGGTGCCGCCGAACTCGCGGCTCGTCGTGCTGTCCGCCTGGGTGAACGGCTCGAAGAGCCGGCCCAGATGTTCCGGGTCGATACCGATGCCGGTGTCGGTGACGCTGAACGTGAACCGGTGCCGGTCGTCGCGGGGCGGGCCGAGCGGGTCCAACCGGACCACGACCTCCCCCTCGTGGGTGAACTTGACCGCGTTGCCGACCAGGTTCAACAGCACCTGGCGGAGCCGGCCCTCGTCGCCGCGCACCGTGCTCGGCAGGTCGGCCGGGTAATAGGAGACGACGTCGATGTTCTTGTCCCGGGCGCCGGCCGCGGCGGCGTGCACCACCTGTTCGATCAGGTCGCCGAGCGCGAAGTCCTGCTCCACCAGGGTGATCTTCCCGGCCTCGATCTTGGAGAAGTCCAGGATGTCGTTGATGATGGCCAGCAGCGCCCGGGCGGACGTGCGGACCGACTCGGCGTATCGTCGCTGGACCGGCTCCAGCGGGGTGTCCAGAAGGAGCTTGGTCAGGCCGATCACGCCATTCATCGGTGTCCGGATCTCGTGGCTGACCATGGCCACGAACTGCGACTTGGCTTGCGCCGCGGCCAGCGCCTCGTCCCGGGCGGTGGCCAGAGCCTGCTCGGTACGGCGGCGTTCGGACACGTCGCGGATGGCCGCGGACACCAGGATGCCGTCCTCGGTCTCCAGCGGGGCGAGGCTGATCTCCACCGGGAACTCCGTGCCGTCCTGCCGCCGCCCGAGCAGCTCCCGGCCCAGGTCCACCTGGCGTGCGGCCGGCGCCCGCAGGTACTCCTGGAAATCATGGGCGTGCTCGGTGTGCAGTTGCTTCGGGACGAGCATCTCCACCGGTCGGCCGATCAGTTCGTGCCCGAGATAGCCGAACAGCCTCTCGGTCTGATCGTTGACCAGCCGGATCAGGCCGTCGGTGCCGACGATCACCATGGCGTCCGGAGCACTCAGGACGAGCTGCCGGAACCGCTTCTCGGCCCGTTTGGCGTCGGTGATGTCGCGGGCGATGGACGCGGCTCCGACGACCTTGCCGTTGAGGTCACGGATCGGGGAGATGGTGATCGCCAGGTGCACGGAGGTGCCGTCCCGGCGTACCCGGGTGGTGTCCTGGACGTGGACCGTCTCGCCCCGGACCAGCTGGGCCCGGATCCGTTGCGGCTCGTCGCGGAGGGCGGCCGGGTACAGTACGTCCACGTTGTGGCCGATCATGTCGTCGGCCGGGTAGCCGTAGATGCGTTCGGCGGCAGGGTTCCAGCTGAGGATGGTGCCGTCCAGGCTGCGGCCGATGATCGCGTCGGCGGTGCTCTCGACGATGGCGGCGAGCCGGGCCTGCGCCTCACCGGCGGCCCGCTGGTCGGTGATGTCCCGGGCCACCGCGTAGATGCTCGAGCCGTCCGCGGCCGGCGTGGCGCTCCAGCTCAGCCAGCGGTAACTGCCGTCGCGCGCGCGGTACCGGTTCTCCAGATCGATCGTCGATGTGTGGCCCTCGGTCAGCAGGCGGACCTGGTGCACGGTGTTGTCGATGTCGTCCGGGTGCACGAACGCCAGGTACGGCCGCGCGCGTACCTCCTCGAGGCTGTAGCCGAAGGTGCGCGTCCACGCCGGGTTGACCCGGGTGAAGTAGCCGTCCGCCGAGGCGATGCAGAGCATGTCCCCGGAGAGTGTGAAGAAGTGGTCGAGCTCCTCGGCCATCCGGCGGCGCTCCGCCTGTTCCCGGTCCCGGTCGGTCAGGTCGCGGCAGGTGATGATGAGCATGCTGAGGTGATCGTCGGTGCGCAACGGGCAGACGGTGGCGAGAATCGGCAGGTTCTCGCCGTCCCTGCGCCGGATGTCGGTGGAGAACTCCAGCCGGCCCTCCGTGCCGAGGATGACCTGCAGATCCTGTTCGCGGTCCGGCCACCAGGGGTACGGCGGGTGGATTCCGATCACCTCGTCGGCCGGGTAACCGGTCATCTGCGACCAGCGCTCGTTGGCGCTGAGCACCCGGCCGTCCGGGGCGAGCGTCACCACCCCCTCGATCAGGGCGGTCAGCACGATGTCGTTGAAGTCGCGCTGGCCGCGCAGTTCGGCGATCACCGCCTGCCGGCGCCGGTCGGCCTCGTTGAGCATGTGGCCGGATCGCAGCAGCACCAGATAGAGGGTGAGCAGCAGCAGACTCACCATGATGTCGGCCCCGACGCTTTCGACGTCGACGCCGATCCGGGCCATGAGCGCCGGTGACAACGCGATCAGGATCACCACGGCCGCGACCGCCGGCGCCAGGCGGCGCACCGCCCGGCTGCCGAGCCACCGGCCGCCGAAGACCTGCACCGCGAGCGCGCCGGGCCGGCTGACCGTCACCCCGAAGGCCAGCAGCAGCACGCAGGCCTGCGCGGCGGGCGGGGTCACCCATACGAGGGTGTCCGAGTAGAGCGACACCAGACCGAACAGCGACGCCAGCTCCGCCACACCCATCACCAGCGCGGCGGCCGCGGCCAGCAGTTGCGAGGCCAGGTATCCGTGCCGGGGCCCGGCGTCGAGCAGCACCAGGCCCATGCCGATCAGCACGAACGCCACCAGGGAACGTACGGGCGGCGGCCCGGTGGGCGGCAGCATCGCGGTACCGGACAGCCAGTCGACGAGGGTGGTTGCCCCGGAGAGGGCCGCCACCAGCGCGCTGACCGCGATCGCCACCATCAGTACGGCCAGGACACGGCCGGTCCAGCGACGCCATCCGGCGGCCCGGACCGGGCCGGAGAAGAGCAGCGAGGCACCGCCGGTGACGGCCAGAACGGCACTGGTCGGCGACATCGACCACCATTCGAGAGCCTGCGCCGCATGGCCGGCCAGTGTCGCCGCGCCGATCACCGTGGCCGCCACCGCCGCGATCCGCCAGATCAGCACCCGGTGCCGGACGCCGGTCACCGCAGAAACCATCACAACTTCCAGCGTCACCAATAAAATGCGAATACAAGCCGCATCTAGGAAATTACCTCGCGGAGAAGATGTGGACCAGACAACCGCCGTCGTGGCGTTGCCGGAACCCGGCGACCTGTTCGCCGGCAACGCCCTGTCCCGGCTCGGCCACGAGCTGCGCGGACCGCTGACCGGCATCATCGGCCTGACCGGCCTGATGACCCGCAAGGCCGCCACCGGCACGGCCGATCCGGCGCAGCAGGCCCGACAGCTCGAAATGATCAACAGCAGCGCGGCGGAGCTGCTCGGCACGGTCGAGCGGATCATCGCCTTCGCCCACAGCGCCACCCCGGCCGACGAGCGCCGGCTCGAACCGGTCGACTGCGTCGCGGTCGCCGCTGCCGCCGTCGCCGCGACCGGGGAGACCGCCGCAGCGAGAGACCGGCACGTCATCGTACGGACGCCGGCCGGCCCGGTCCGTGCGCTGGCCCATCCCGACGACGCCCGCCAGGCGGTGACCGAGCTGCTCGCCAACGCCGTCCGGTACGCCGACCACCCGGACATCCACGTCACCGTCCGCCCCGGCGACGCGGCCACCGGCCCGGCCGTCGAGATCGCCGACCACGGCCCCGGCCTGTCACCCGCCGATCAGCGGCGCGTCTTCCTGCCGTTCGAGCGAGGCGCCGCCGCCCACGACCACGACGAGCACGGCACCGGGCTCGGCCTGTGCCTGGCCCAGCACCTCACCCGCCGCTGCGGCGCCACCCTGACCGTACGGACCTCACCGGCCGGAACCATCTGCACCGTAGTCTTCCAGCCGGGTCCTGGCGCGGGGGAACTCTGATGGCCACCGTCCTCGTCGTTGACGACCGCGCCACCAACCGCGAGGTCGCCCGCCTCACCCTCGACGACGGGGGCCACCACGTCATCGAGGCCACCGGCGGCCCGGAGGCGCTCGACCTGGCCCGGCGCCTGCACCCCGACGTGGTTCTCGCCGACGTGGTGATGCCCGGCATGGACGGCTACGAGTTCGTCCACCTGTTGCGGGCCGACGCGGGCACCGCCGACATCCCGGTGCTGCTCTACAGCGCCAACTACCGGCCGGACGAGGCGTTGCCGCTGGCAGCCGCGTACGGGGTCACCCAGGTTCTCGCCAAGTCCGCCGACCCGGACGTCCTGCTCGCCGCGGTCGAGCACGCACTGCACACCGTACCGGTCACCGGCTTGGCCGCCGTCGGTGACGTGGGCGCCGAGCATCTGCGTACGGTGAACGCCAAGCTGTTGGAGAAGGTGCTCGCCCTCGACGCGAGCGAGGCCCGGTTCCACGCCCTCGCCGACGTCTCGCCGGTCGGCATCGTCTCCGGGCACACCGGGCTGCACGCGACCTACACCAACCCTCGTCTGGCCGAGATCACCGGCCTCGGCCCCGAGCAGCTGGCCGGGCACGGCTGGATGTGCTGCCTCGACCAGCGGCACCGCGAGGATCTGCTGCACGACGGCCTGCCGGTCGATCCGGCCAGCTTCTACGGCGAGCAGGACCTGCCCGGCGGCCGCCGCTGGCTGCACACCACCATCCGGCAGATCACCGACGAGAAGGGCGGATTCGTCGCCACCGTCGACGACGTCACCGCCGTGGTCGAGCACGAGATCGCCGAGCGCCGCCGGATCGCCGAGCGCTTCGACAGCCTCGCCCGGCTGTCCGGCGCCGTCGCCCACGACTTCAACAACATGCTCAACATCATCCTGTCGTTCGGCGAGTTCACCGCCGAGGCGCTGCGCGACACCGTCGGCACCGTCCTGACCGCTGAGCGGGCCGGCGAGATGCTCGACGACCTGGACCGGATCAGCCAGGCCGGCAAACGCGCCGCGCACCTCGCCCACGAACTGCTCTCCTTCGGCGGTCGGGAGGTCGTCCAGCCCACCGTGCTCGACCCGCACGCCGTCTTCGGCGAGGTGACCGAGTTGCTCGAACCGGTGCTCGGCCGGCACGTCACGGTCAGCGTCGACCTGCACCCGGAGGTGCGCAACATCTTCGCCGACGGCGGCCAGCTCACCCGGATCCTGATCAATCTCGCCAGCAACGCCCGCGACGCGATGCCCGACGGCGGTGCGCTCACCCTGACCGCCGACAACGACGGGGACAACGTGCACATCGCCGTCCACGACACCGGGCACGGCATGAGCCCCGAGGTGCTGGACCGCGCCGTCGAGCCGTTCTTCACCACCAAACCCAAAGGCCACGGTACGGGTCTGGGGCTGGCCACCGCGTACGGGATCCTCCGCCAGGCCCACGGCGAACTGGTGCTGGAATCCTCGCCGGGCAACGGCACCACGGTGCACCTCTACCTGCCCGCCACCGACGAGCCCGCGGCCGGATCCACGCCGCCCGCGGCCGCGTCCGCCGGCACCGGGCAGACCATCCTGATCGCCGACGACGAGGACGGTGTCCGCGAGGCCGCCCGGCGCATCCTGAACCGGGCGGGTTACACGGTTCTGGCCGCCGGCGACGGGCGTGCCGCGCTGCGCGTCGCCCGCGACCATCCCGGCACCATCGACGCCCTGCTCACCGACGTGGTCATGCCGCACATGAACGGGCCGGAACTGGCCGCGGCGCTGACCGCGGAACGACCCGGCACACCGGTGCTCTACATGTCCGGGTACGCCGACCCGCTGATGACCGACCAGGGGCAGCTCGATCCGAACGTGACCGTGGTCAGCAAGCCGTTCACCGCCGACCGGCTGCTCGCCGCCCTGCACGCCACCCTCACCGCGGCCGCGCGACGGTAGACTCCGCCGACCGCGTCACTCCGCGTCGAGCTGTCCCTTCGCCTCGTCGTAACCGGCCGGCGCGGGCGCCTCGGTGGGCGCGTAGATCACCCGGATCACGCCGGTCGGGTACACCTCGGTGGCGATCACCCGCAGGTGGTACGCCGCGCCGCCCTCGTCGAACAGCCTGCGCCCCTTACGGGCGGCCACCGGGTGCACCAGCAGTCGCAGCTCGTCGACCAGACCCGCGGCCAGAAGCTGCTGCACCACCGAGATCGAGCCGGGGATGAGCACGCCCTTCACCCCGGCGTCGGCCTTGAGCGCCGTCACGGCCGACAGCAGGTCGCCGTCGATCAGCTCGCAGTTGCGCCAGGAGAACTCCAGCCGCTGCCGGGACGCCACCACCTTGCGGGTGTCACCGAGCTGCTTGGCGAACCCGGCGTCCTCGCCGCCGGCGGCCTCCCGCCCCGGCCAGGCGCCGGCGAAACTGTCGTACGTCTCCCGGCCCAGCAGCAGCACGTCGGCCGTCTCGTAGTCCTCGGTGACGGCCCGGCCCATGTTCTCGTCGAAGTACGGGAAGTGCCAGTCCGGGTCGATCTCCGCCACACCGTCGGCCGAGATGAACAGGGTGGAAATGACCTTGGCCATGGTGCCGCCTCTCTCGCGTCGTGTGTCTCTCGACGGGTAGACCGGCGCCGTGGCCGGAACTCATCGGAGGTTCAGATCTTTCTTCTGATCCAGGCCACGCACGCCTTGTCGACGACGGTGAAGGACCGGCCGAACGTCGCGCGCGACGCCTCGTCGGCCGTCTCCCCGTCCCGCAGGACCCGGCGGGCGAAGTCGAGCAGCCTGCGCTCACCGTACCGATCGGCGAGACAGGCCGCGGCCATGTGGCTGTGCGCGTACAGCGTGTCGACGGTCAGATCGTCACTCTTCCCGGTCAGCCCGGGCAGGGCGATCGACTTCGGGGCGCCGCGCCTGGCGAAGGACCGGCGCAGCACCGAGGCGCTGCCGGTGTTCGGCGCCTTGGCCGGTGCGGACCCGATGTACTCGGCGATGCCCTCGACGAGCCAGTCCTCATCGTCATCGGGCCAGTCGACGGTCGGCAGCAGGGTGACGGCGTGCCCCATCTCGTGCTGGATCGTCTCGCGCAGCTGGCGGTCGGAGTCCAGCACCTTGCCGGCGTTCAGGACGAGGTCGCTTCCGGTCTCGTTCAGGGACTTGTGGTAGCCGGCCACCCACTTCCTCTTCTCCCCGCCGTACCAGGTCTTCCAAGCCTTGTCGTCGGCGAGATAGACCCGGTAACGCTTCGGCGGGGTGCCGGTGGCGGCCGCGAAACGGTCGGCGACCGCGGCGGCCTTCTCGGCGAGGCGCAGCACCCGCGGCAGCTGCTTCGCCAACTTGGCCGGCGCCGCGACGATGACCCGGGAGCCTCGGAGGAACCGCAGATCAGCGCTCTGCCAGGGGGCCGGTTCCAGATAGTTGAGGAGGGGCGACTTCCCGACGGCGGTCGCGATGTAGGAGCCTGCACGGCGCGCCATCGACAGCGTGTAGAACATCTTCGGTGGGCCGAAGCCGGCGCCGGAGGCCCAGGACGGGCACTCGACAGCGCTCAGGCAGTAGCCGAGCTCCACACCGACGGACACCTGAGACTCGCCGTACTCGCGGAAGAGGAAGTCGATCCGGGCGTGACTGACCTCGAGTGTCCGCAGGTTGCGGTAGAGCATCCGGAACCGGCCGTGCAGAGCCGGGTCGAGCGGCGCCAGCCAGCCTCGCTCGTCCCCGGCGAGCAACGCCTTCGCCTGTGCGTCGAAGACCTCTTTGATGTCGGCCCGCGCCTCGGCCTCCGGATTGTGGTAGGAGGCGCTGGCGCTCGGCTGCGGCGTCGCGGTGGCGGGCCGCTCCCGCTCCGGCCAGAACACCGCGGCCCCGGCGACGACGGCCAGCACCGTGACCGCGAAGGCGGCCGCCTTCTTCGAAACATGCAGATCCGCCATGATCGAGGATCTAAGCATCTGCTCCCGTGGATTCGCCGACCGGCCCGGTCAGGTACAGCGCGTGCTCAGGGGAGTCACCATCTGCGAATTCTCGCCGGTCAACCTTTGTCAGGCGGCGTCCGATACGGGGCCCGGCGGCTGTCAGGGACGGCAGACTGGTCGGATGTACCGATCGGTAGGACAGGCGACGGCCCGCTGGCAGGCGGGCCGTCGAGTTGCTCGGTACCGGAAACGACCGTGCGAGGACCATCACCAGGGGAGCAACATGAGTACGTTATCCAATCGGCCGGGCCGCCGACAGGAGAGTCCCGATCATCGGGCCGGGGTCATCAAGACCTCGCTCACCGTCGCCGGGGCGTCCGCCGTAGGGCTGACCGGGATCATCGGCGCCGCGGCCTACGGGGCGATCCCCGCCGGTCTCGCGTACTCCGCGGTCGGGGCCTTCGCGCTGATCATGCTGTGTGCGCTGGGCGTGGTGACCGTCTACATCCGGCGCGGCTGAAGATCGTTCATGGTCGAGGTCAGCGTTTCGTTCCTTCTGCGGTAGGAGCTGGAAGCGAAACGCGGACCTTGGCCACCATGGGTCGCCAACCCGCCGGGAAACGGTCGCCGTGTGGGCCGTACAGGTGGAGGATCTCGGCGGGTGAGTCGCCCGCGGGGCCGAACCAGTGCGGCTCGCCGGCGTCGAAATCGGCGTTGTCGCCGGGTTTCAGCAACCGTTCGCGGTCGCCGAGCAGCAGCCGGACCGTGCCCGCGAGTACGTAGAAGAAGGCGTGCCCGGGATGCGTCACCAGTGTCGGCGTGGCGGTCGTGGGGCTCAGGATCTGTTTGAACACCTGGATCCGGCCAGGGTAGGTGGTCAACGGGATCACCACGCTGTCGATGCCGGTCCGGGTCTCCCGGTGGTGCGGGGTCAGGTGGGCGCGCGGGTCGCCGGTCTGCGGGGCGCCGATCATGTGCTCCAGCGACATCCGGTAGACGCGGGCCAGCGGCAGCAGCAGGTCCAGGGTTGGCCGGCGCTTGCCGGACTCCAGCCGGGACAGGGTGCTCACCGAGATGCCGGTGGCGGCGGCCAGTTCGTCGAGGGTCAGGCCGCGATCCTGGCGCACCCGGTTCAGGCGGGGGCCGATGTCGTTCAGCAGTCGTTCCAGTTCCGCGTCCACCCGAGCATTTTGCGGCCTTCGCAAGTTCTCTGGGCCGGGGAGGGGTGCCGGCTCGACGATCGGCGCCATGAGAGAGCAACGATGGCTGGTGCTGGCGATCTGTGCCACCAGCATCTTCCTGGTGGGACTGGACACGACGGCCGTCAACGTGGCGCTGCCCGCCATCGGTGACGACCTGCGGCTCGCGACCGCCGACCTGGAGTGGGCGGTGGACGCGTACACCCTGGTTCTGGCCGGCTTGATGATCACTTCGGGTGCGCTGGCCGACCGGATCGGCCGTCGCCGGGTCTTCCGGATCGGGCTGGTGCTGTTCGGCGCCGGGTCGGTGGCGTGCGCCCTGGCCCCGTCGATCGGCGTCCTGGTGGCGGCGCGCGCGTTGCAGGGCGTCGGCGGGTCGATGCTGAGCCCGGTGGCGCTGGCCATCGTGGTCAGCGTGATCACCGATCCGCGGGAGCGGGCCCGGGCGATCGGCGGGTGGGCGGCGGTGTTCGGCCTGAGCATGGCGGCCGGGCCGGTGCTCGGCGGGGCGCTGATCACCGGGCTGGGCTGGCGGACCGTGTTCTGGGCCAACCTGCCGATCATCGCGGTGGTCCTGGTGCTGACCGCGCTCTTCGTGCCGGAGTCGCGTGCCCCGAAGGCCCGGCGGCTCGACCTGCCCGGCCAGATCCTGTTGGTCGTGCTCCTGGGCGCAGGAGTCGCGGTGCTGATCGAGGGCCCGCGCCTGGGCTGGACGTCACCGGCGCTGCTGGCTGGATACACCGTGATCGCGGCGGCCCTGACGGCGTTCGTGCGAGCCGAGTCCCGGCGAGCCGAGCCGCTCATCGACCTGGACCTGTTCCGGCGGCCGCCGTTCGCCGCGGCGGTCGGTGGCGCGGTGGCCGTCTTCGTGGCGCTCAACGTGACGCTGCTGCTCGGCACCCTCTACCTGCAACAGGTACGGGGTCTGCGCCCGGTCGAGGCGGGCCTGGTCACGTTGCCGATGGCCCTGGCCGCGACGGTGTGCGCGCCGCTGTCCGGCCGTCTGGTCGGCCGGATCGGGCCGCGGCTGCCGTTGCGGGTGGCTGGGGCGTGCACCGTGATCGGCGGGGCGCTGCTGGCCGGGCTCGGCGACCGTACCGGGACGGCTGTTCTGCTGGTCGCCTACCTGTTCGCCGGGATCGGGGTGGGGTTCGCGAACGCGCCGATCACCGACACCGCGGTCAGTGGCCTGCCGCCGGAGCGCTCCGGTCTGGCCGGCGGCATCGCCTCGACGGCCCGGCAGGTCGGCGCCGCGCTCGGCGTGGCGATCGCCGGGGGCATGGTCGCGGGACTGGCGCCGGACCGGTTGGCCGGGGCGACCAGGCCCGGATGGGTGCTGGTCGCCGCTTGCGGGCTGGCGATCCTGGCCGTGGCCCAGATGTCTCCGTCCGGCGTGGCGAGAGCCGCCGTGGCACAGCCCGGCCCGGTCGCCGCGCATTCCGCCCGGTCGTCCCATCGGCGCGGTGAATGAGGCAGGGCGCGCCGTCGTGGACGGCGTGCCCTGCCTCACGGGGTGTGCCGCCCCGCCGCCTGGCGAAACGGCGGGGCGGCACACGTTCGGTGGATCAGCTGGCGAAGGTCTGGAACTCGGCGACCTTCGGGGTCGCCGTCGCGCCGGTGACGCGGAAGGTGACCTTGGTGGTCGAGGTGGCGGTGAAGGAGATGGAACCCGCCCCGGTGCCCGACTTCAGCACCGCCCCGGTCGCGCCGTTGAGCACCTGCCACGCGCCGATCGCGCCGGTCGAGCCGGACGCCTCGACGATGTTGATGCGGCCGACCGTGGTGGCCGACGACCACTTGATCGAGATGTCACCGGTGGTGCCGCTCGGCGACCAGTACGTGCTGACGTCGCCGTCCTTGACGTTTCCGTAGCTGGTGCCGCTGGCCTTGCTGGAACCGTCCGCGCCGGCGCCGATGCTCAGGTTGGTGCCGGACGTCGCGGTCGGCGACGGGGTCGGGCTGGAGGTCGGCGAGGACGTGGGGCTGGAGGTCGGCGACGAGGTGGGCGAGGCGCTCGGCGACGACGTCACCGAGCAGGTGCCGGTCGACACCTTCAGGCCGGTGTTCGCGCCGGCGGTGGCCGCGACGATCGACGGTACGCAGGACGCGTTGTCGGCGGTGAACGAGTACGGGATGCTCACGCTGGTGTTGGACACGACGTTCGGGCCGGCCGGGTTGTTGTCGGTGCCCTTCGCCGACCAGGTCACGTTGTCGAAGATGTTCCCGGACACCTGCCAGTAGCCGGCCGCGTCGGTGTAGAAGGTGCCGAGCACGTCCTTCGAGTCCTTGAAGTAGTTGCTGTCCACCCGGGCCTTGGCGCCGGCCCGCGAGTTGATGCCCGACTCGTTGAGGCTCACGTAGTGGTTGTTGTAGATGTGGGCGATCCCGCCGCGCAGCAACGGCGTACGCGAATCGATGTTCTGGTATTTGTTGTGGTGGAACGTGATGTTGCTGTTGCCGGTGTCGCTCTCGCTGGAGCCGATCAGGCCACCCCGGCCGGAGTTGCGCAGGATGCTGTAGGACAGCGTCACGTACTCGGTGTCGTCCTTCATGTCGAAGAGGCCGTCGAAGCCCTCCGACTCGCCACCGGAGGCCTCGAGGGTGGCGTGGTCGACCCAGACGTTGCGGACGGTGCTCTCCATGCCGATCGCGTCACCGCCGTTGGAGGTCGGCGACCCGGACTTCTTGACGTTCTTGACCGTCACGTTCTGGATGATGATGTTGCTGGAGTCCCGGATGTGGATGCCCAGCTGGTCGAAGGTCGCACCGGCCCCGACGCCGACGATCGTGACGTTGCTGATCTCCTTCAGCTCGATCTTGTCGGCCGCGGTGTTGCAGCTGTCGCCGGACACCTTGGTCGTGTTGCCGTGATTGATCGTGCCCTCGACCTGAATGATGATCGGGGTGTTGCTGGCCGCCCGGGTGCACAGCGCATTGTGGATCTGGGTGCCGGTGGTGGCCTTGACGGTGGTCCCGCCCGCGCCGCCGGTGGTGCCGCCGTTCTGGCTGGCGAAACCGGTGGCCGCGTTCGCCGCCGCGGAGGCCTCGTGCTGCGGCAGGCCCAGGGCGATCGCGCCGGCCGCGCCGGCCACGCCCAGAACCGCGGAGAGTCGCAGAGCGACTGATCGTCTCATCTCGCTTCACCTGTTCTCGCGCATCGGGGTGCGCGCATGGGGGATGGGCGGCGGGTGGAACGCTGGGGATGGCCGCCGCGGAGCGCCTCTAGATGCGGGAAAGCGCTTTCCTAGTGCGAGAATATAGAGCGATCCGAGTGAATGTGGCAAGCGCGTTACGCCACCCGAACAGCGCGACGCCCCAGCCGCAGGGGGATCGGCTGGGGCGTCGCTGCTTGCGAGGGGGGTGTCAGTAGCCGAAGTCCTGGGTGTAGTAGGGGGTGCCGTTGGCGGCGTAGGCGACGCCGACGCCGACGGTCTTGGATTTGCAGTTGAGGATGTTGGCGCGGTGGCCGGGGCTGTTCATCCA
>NZ_JAHXZI010000014.1:0-294426 GCF_019429605.1 Actinoplanes hulinensis
CGGGCCAGACGGTGCGCCAGCGCGATCGGCAACGGCATCAGCTCAGGCGTCTCCGAGCACGCGAAACCGAACATCATGCCCTGGTCGCCGGCGCCTTGCGAGTCCAGGTCGTCCCCGTCGACACCGAGGGCGATGTCCGGCGACTGCCCGCCGATCGACACGCTCACGCCGCAGGAGGCGCCGTCGAAACCCTTCTTCGACGAGTCGTAGCCGATGTTCAGGACGGTGTCGCGCACGATCTTGGGGATGTCGGCGTAAGCCTGGGTGGTGACCTCACCCGCCACGTGCACCTGGCCGGTGGTGATCAGGGTCTCCACCGCGACACGGCTACGCGGGTCCTGCGCGAGCAGGGCGTCGAGAATCCCGTCGCTGATCTGGTCAGCGATCTTGTCCGGGTGGCCTTCGGTGACCGACTCGGAGGTGAACAAGCGAAGGTTCATCGTCTTCTCCAGCTGTCCGGGATGAGATGTGGGGTCTGACCGGGCACGCGCCGCCGGGTCAGGATCAGGTGGGCCAGGATCCCGAGGACCAGGCCCCAGAAGGGGGCGGCGAGGCCGAGCACGGTGATGCCCGACCCGCTCACCAGGAAGGTGATCAGTGCGCTCTCCCGGCCCTGCGGCTCGGCGAACGCCCCGGCCAGGCCGTTCAGCAGCGGGCCGAGCAGCGCGATCCCGGCCATCAGCGCCACCAGTTGCGACGGCAGGGCCAGGAAGACCTGGGCGAGCGCCATGCCCACCGAGCCGACCAGCAGGTACCAGAAACCGGTCGACAGGCCGGCGACGTACCGCCGGCGCGGATCCGGGTGGGCGTCGGGGCCCGCGCAGATCGCCGCGGTGATCGCCGCGACGTTGATGCCGGGGCTGCCGAACGGCGCGAGCGCCACCGACGCGACGCCGGTCGCCAGGACCACCCGGCCGGCCGGTGGGTGATAGCCGGCGGCGTTCAGCACCGCGAAGCCCGGCGCGTTCTGCGAGGTCATCGTGACCACGAAGAGCGGCAGTGCCAGACCCACCAGCGCGGCGGCGCTGAACTGCGGTGCCGTCCAGAGCGGGACGGCCGGGTTCAGCCGGACGCCGCCGAGGTGCAGACCGGTGGTGACCGCCGTGGTGAGCACCCCGGTCGCGAGGGTGAGGGCCAGGGCGTACCGGGGGAGCAGGCGACGTGCCACCACGTAGGTCAGGATCATGACGCTCGCCAGCAATGGAGCCTTGTCGAGGGCGCCGAACGCGCCGAGGCCGTAGCGCAGCAGGATGCCGGCCAGCATCGCGGCGGCGATCGTCACCGGGATGCGCGCCATCAGCCGGGTCAGCACGCCGCTCAGGCCGGCGAGGACGGTGAGCACCCCGGCGACCAGGTAGGCGCCGACCGCCTCGGCGTACCGGTACTCGGCGAGCCCGGTCACCAGGAGCGCGGCGCCCGGGGTGGACCAGGCCGCCAGGATCGGCATCCGGTACCGCAGGGAGAGCACGATGCCGGCCAGCCCGCTGCCGATCGAGATCGCCCAGATCCACGACGCGAGCCGCTCGTCGCTCAGCTGAGCCGCCCGGGCCGCCTGGATGACGACCACGAGCGGGCCCGCATAGGAGACCAGGGCGGCCACGAGACCGGCCACCACGGCCGGGAACGAGAAGTCGCGCAGCAGGGACGGCTCAGAGGAGTTCGACATTGGCGTGCCCGGCCGGCGCCCGGTTCCGGCAGTCGAAGACGTACCGCGCGTGGCGTACGACCATGTCGTAGTCGAAGTCGTCGTGGTCGGTCAGGATGACCGCGACGTCGGCCGCCTCCACCTCATGGCGGGTCAGTTCGACCCGGGTGACGCCGGCGCCCGCCGGGGGCGCCTCGACCGCGTGCGGCTCCGCGGCACGGACGTCGGCGCCCCGTGCGGCGAGCAGTTCGGCGACCCGCACGGCGGGCGACTCCCGTACGTCACTGGTGTTCTTCTTGTAGGCCAGCCCGAGCAGCAGCACCCGCGAGCCGTTGATCGCCTGCCGCTGCCGGTTGAGCCCCTGCAACAGGCGGTTGACCACGTAGTTGGGCATGTGCTCGTTGACGTCGTTGGCGAGTTCCACGAAGAGGAACCGTTTGCCCAGCTTGCGCTGCACCCGCCAGGACAGGTAATGCGGATCGATCGGCAGGCAGTGGCCGCCGACCCCGGGACCGGGCGTGAACCGCATGAACCCGAACGGCTTGCTGGAGGCGGCGTCGATCGCCTCCCAGACGTCGATGCCGAGCTCCTCGGCGCACATCGCGACCTCGTTGACGAAACCGATGTTGACGTGCCGGAAGGTGTTCTCGATGAGTTTGGACAGTTCGGCCACCTTCGGCGAGCTGACCGGGACGGTGCGCTCGACGACGCTGCCGTAGAACTGCTCGGCCCGCCGCAGTGCCGCCTCGCCGAGGCCGGAGACCAGCTTGGGAGTGTTCTCCAGGTGCCATTCCCGGTTGCCCGGGTCGATCCGCTCGGGGCTGTAGCCGAGGTGGAAGTCGTCGAGCCGCAACCCGGACGCCGCCGTCAGCAGCGGCGCCACGATCTCCTCGGTGGTGCCCGGATAGGTGGTGGACTCCAGGATCACCAGGGCGCCGGGCCGCAGATGCCGCCCCAGGGTCCGCGACGCGTCCTCGATGTACGACAGGTCGGGCGCTCCGTCGCGCAGCGGCGTCGGCACGGTGATCACCGCGACGTCGAACCCGGCCAGGTCGGCCTCGACGAGCGTGGGCTGGAACCGGCCGCTGCCCAGCACGGCGGCGAGCCGCTCGGCGGGGATGTCCTCGACGTACGACTCGCCGGCCGCCAGCCGCTTGATCCGGCGCTCGTCCACGTCGTACCCGATCACGGTGTGCCCGACCTCGGCGGCCCGGACGGCCAGTGGCAGCCCGACGTAACCCTGGCCCACGATGACGACCCGCAAGCCGCTGTCGTGGACGTCGGTGGCCGGCGCCGGGCCGGCTTCGATGCGCGTCACCATCGCTGATCTCCTTGTGCGTGCGTTCGATTGCGTACGGTGCTCAGCGGACGTGGAAGATGAGCAGGTTCGCCACGACGAGGACGGCCACCCCGGTCCGGTGCGCGGTGATGCCCAGCTTCCGGGCGGCGAGGGGCTGCTCGCGCAGCAGGCCGAAGCCCACCTGCCGGAGCCGGATCAGCAGCACCGGCAGCCAGATCACGGCGAACCACCACGGCGCCGCCCCGGTGGCGACGGCGATGCCGATCGCCACCGGTTCGAGCAGGGTCAGCAGGCCGATCAGCACCCGGTAGGTGTCCGGGGACACCCGGGTGGCGAGGTTGCGCCGGCCGGCCGCGCGGTCGCCCTCGACGTCGTTGACGTTCGAGTAGACCGAGACGAGCAGGCTCCAGAGGCCGAACAGGAACGACTCCAGCAGCGCCAGCCCGCTGACCGAGCCGGCCAGCAGCCAGTACGGGATGAGGACGCAGAGCGCCGTGCTGAGCAGGATCACCAGCTCCTGGCCGCCGCGGTAGCTCAGGCGCAGACCGTACGAGTACTGCACGCTGATGAACACCGAGAACGCGGCCGCCACGATGGCCCCCACCGGCTGGTACGGGGCGATCAGGATCGCCGCGGTCCAGCAGAGCACCCCCCACAGCGCCGCCGCGTAGCCGAACCGCACCGCCTGCCTGACGGTCAGCGCCCCGCTCAGCAGCGGCTTGCGGGCCCGGTCGCGCAGCGCCGCCCCGGGCGCGTAGTTGCGGTCGTCGCTGCCGTCGCGGTAACCGGTCACGTCGTCGAGGGTGACCGTCGCCGCGACCACGCCGGCCCAGCCCAGATCGAAGAGCAGCAGCACGGCGAAGGTGCTCGGATCGGTCCGCGCCGGCGCGGTGAGCAGCGTCCAGACGACGAAGACGCAGAGGTAGTAGTCGTAGAAGGAGAGTTTCGCCAGTTTCGCGTACGCCCGCAGCCGGTCGCCGAGCGGTGGCGTCACGGGCAGCACGGTCATCGGCCGGCTCCCGGTGAGCCGGAGGGCCGGCGGGCGATCGTGGAGATGAGGATCTGGCTGAGCCAGTAGTTCTCCGGGTCGGCCATCTCGGCCAGCGCCTCGTCGATCCGCTCGGCGGTGAGCAGGCCGGCCGCCAGGATCCTCGGGCGCATGTAGTCGAGCCACAGCATGTAGTGGCGGGCCTGCGGGGAGCCGCCGCGCACCATCACCACACGCCCGTCGGCCTGGGCGTCCAGGCCGAGCGCGCGTGCCGCCTGGAGGTCGAAGTGGCCGCCCCGGGGCTCGTGCCCGGCCTGGGCCATCAGTCCGTACCCGGCCTCCCGGACGTCCTGGAGGAAGTCGGTCGAGCGGAAGCTGCGGAACAGCGGCAGCGAGTCGGTGTCCTCCAGGAAGAGGGTGCCGCCCGGGCGCAGGGCCCGGACCAGCCGCGCGATGGCCGCCTCCCGGTCCGGCAGGTGCTGGATCAGCATCCGGGAGTGGATCAGGTCGAACGCGTCGGCCGGCAGGTCGTCGGAGCGCAGGTCGTGGCACCACACCTCGACCTGGTGGCCGCTCAGCCAGCCCAGCCGCTCGACCTCCAGATCGGTGGCGACCACCCGGCCGCCGGGACCGACCCGGTCGGCCAGCCACTGGGCCGCGGAGCCGTACCCGGCGCCCACTTCCAGGCAGGACCAGCCGGGTGCGACACCGATCTGGTCGAAGCGAGCGACCGTTCCCGGGTCCCAGAGGGCCTCGTTGGTGCGCAGCCGTTCGGTCTCGCGGTCCCAGCCGGGATCGAAGACGTAGCCGGAGGAGATGTCGTCGGTGGAGGATTCGAGCAGATTCATGTCGGTGGCTCCAGTGGTCACGGGCGGCGGCTCTCAGGAGACGAACGCGCAGACGGTGTCGGCGATGTACTCGACGTCGGCGTCGGTGAGGTGCGGCCAGATCGGGATGGCGACGTTGGCGCGGCCGGCCCGGCGGGCGTTCGGCCAGGCCCGGTCCGGCGTGGCGAAGTTCGCGAAGGCCTGCTGCTCCGGCAGGGGGATCGGGTAGTAGACGTGCGACCCGATGCCCTTCTCGGTCAGCCAGGCCCGCATCTCGTCACGACGGTCCACGAGCAGGGAGTAGACGTAGTAGCAGCGGCCGTCGCGGCCGGGCGGAGGCGCCTGCACCCCGCGGTCGGCGAGCCCGGCGAAGCGCGCGGTGTAGTAGTCGGCGATCCGCGCCCGGCGTTCCAGCCGGTCGGCGAAGCCGGGCAGCCGGTGCAGCTGGAACGCGGCGAGCACCTCGTCGAAGCGGCTGTTGACGCCGAGCCGGTGGTGCAGGAAGCGGGTCACGCCGTCCTGGCCGTGGTTGCGGATCATCCGGCAGGCCCGCGCCAGCTCGTCGTCGTCGGTGAGCACCATGCCGCCCTCACCCGGCGTGCCGAACGCCTTGACCTGGAAGAAGGAGAACACCCCCAGGTCACCCCAGCGGCCGGCCGGGTGGCCGCCGAGCACCGCGCCCTGGGCGACCGCGGCGTCCTCGATGAGCGCCAGCGAGTGGCGCGCCGCGATGTCCCGGAACGCGGGCATGTCGGCCATGATCGAGAAGACGTGGGCCGGCAGCAGCGCCCTGGTCCGTGGCGTGATCAGCTTCTCGGTCTCGAACGGGTCCATGACCAGCGTCCACGGGTCGATGTCGGCGAACACCGGCACCGCCCCCACGTTGGCCACCGCGCTGGCGACCGGCTGGCAGCAGAAGGCCGGCACGATGACCTCGTCGCCGGGGCCGAGGCCGAGCGCCCGCACGCTCAGCTCCAGCCCGCCGGTTCCGCTGCCGCAGGCGATGACGTGCCGGGCGCCGGTCATCTCGGCCAGCGCGGCCTCCAGCCGGGCGGTGCGCTCGCCGAGGATGAATCTCTGGTCCGGTGTCGTGCCGACCTCGTGCACCAGGGCGAGCATCGCGTCGCGGTCGGTCTCGAACAGGTCGGGCGGGAAGAAGGGCAGGTTCACGCGGCGCTCCCGGTGTAGAACTCGCGGACGGCGTCACACACCCGGTCCACGTCGTCGATGCTCAGGTCGGGATAGAAAGGCAGGCCGACCGCGTGACGGCAGGCCGCCTCGGCGTGCGGGAACTGACCCTGGCGGTAGCCCAGCTCGGCGAAGACGGGTTGGGTGTGCAGCGGGATCGGGTAGTAGACCTCGGTGCCGATGCCCCGGGCCGTGAGGTGCGCGACCAGGTCGTCGCGGCGGTCCACCTCGATCAGGTAGACGTAGAAGACCGAGTCGGTGGGCACCGGCCGGGTCACCACGCGCGGTGTCCTGCGTACCCCCGGCACGCCGGTGAGCCGCGCGGTGTAGGCCTCGGCGAGCCGGGCCCGGGTCGCGATGTCGTCGTCCAGGTGCGGCAGTTTGGCGAGCAGGACCGCGGCTTGCAGATCGTCCGTCTTGCTGTTGGTGCCCGAGACGCCGGAGAGGTTGGAGATCCCCGCGATGTGGTCGATGGTCCGGCCGATCCGCCCGTGGTGGCGCAGCGTGCCGGCCCGGTCGGCGATCCCCGGGTCGTCCGTGATGATCATCCCGGCGTCGCCGATGGCGCCGAGCGTCTTGGTCGGGAAGAACGACAGCACGCCGCCCGCGCCGAGCAGCCCGGCGTGCCGCCCGTCCCAGCGCATGCCGATCGCCTCGGCGCTGTCCTCCAGCACCGTGATCCCGTGCCGGGCGGCGAGCTGGAGCACACCCTCCATGTCGCACATCTGCGTGAACAGGTGTACCGGCATGATCCCGGCGGTCCGGGGCGTGATCGCCGCCTCGGCGGAGGCGGGATCGATGCCGTAGGTGTCCGGGTCGATGTCGGCGAAGGTGGGGCGGGCCCGTGCCAGCGCCACCGAGCTGGCCGACGCCACGAAGGTGAAGGCGGGCACCACGACCTCGTCGTCCGGGCCGATCCCGGCGGCGCGCAGCAGCAGGGTCAGGGCGTCCGTGCCGTTGTTGACGGCCACCGCGAACCGGGCGCCGGTGTAGCCGGCGATCGCCTGCTCCAGCTCCTCGACCTTGCGGCCGTGCGAGAACTTGCCGCGGTCGAAGACGTCGTGGAGGTGCCGGGCGATCTCCGGCCATCTGGCGTCGAAGCTTTTCGCCTGGGTGAAGAACGGGACGCCGGCAGGTGGCGCCGTTGCTGGCTTCACGCGCAGCTCCTCAGAATCGGTGAATGAGGGAGTCTCTTTACAGGTCGTAGACAACCCGGAGAATGTTTCAAAAGATTCGCCGACGTCAATCACGGTCGATCGTAGGCAACCTCGACGAAGCCTAGGTCACGGCTATCTCCAGCGACAACTGACAGCTTCTGGCAATGCCTAATGGCAGCCGTAACAAGAACCAGCCATGCCTTGCCGGGGCCCTGTTGAGGGAGGGGGCAGACCGGATTTTTCGGGCATTCCTGGTGCTCTTTGCCCGTTATATCGGTCTATTTGACAACGCCGGAATGTCCTTGACAAGGTGCGCGGTGGTCCCCGAGCGTATTAGCCGACGCGCTGCCGGGCCTCTTCCGGCGGCATCCGGCCTCCTTTCAGGCGTTACTCGGTTATCGGCAGCCGACCGGATTCCGCGCGTTCAATTTCAGTTCAGCAGTGGTGGATCGGGGGCTTCATTTATGTCCGCAGATCAGGAAACCGGCTTGCCGGCGGCCGCCCGGGCGGCGGCCGCGGCCCGGGATCGCCTGCTCGCCCGCGCCGACGAACGCATCGGCGAACTGCTGGCCGGCGAGCACGCCCGGTGGTCCGCGGTGCACGACCTGGCGGCCGTCCCGGTCGAGGCGATCGAGACGCTCGTCGGCTCCGGCGGCAAGCGGCTCCGGCCGTCCTTCGTGATCAGCGGCTACCTCGCCGCGGGCGGTGCCGAGGCGGCGTCCGGGCCGGTCGTCGACGCGGCCGCGGCGATCGAGCTGCTGCACGCCTTCCTGCTGCTGCACGACGACGTCTTCGACGACTCGGCGCTGCGCCGTGGCCGGCCGACCGCTCACGAGCACCACGCCGATCAGCATCGTGCCGCCGGGTGGGCCGGTGAGTCCCGCCGCTACGGCGAGGCGGTGGCGACCCTCGCCGGCGACCTGGCGCACGGCTACGCCGACCGGCTGACGGCCGGCCTGCCCGCCGACGCCCGCCGGATCTGGTTCGAGCTGCGCGAGGAGGTCCTCGTCGGGCAGTTCCTCGACCTGCGCGCGGCGGCCGGGCGCCGGTTCGACGCTCCGCTGGCCCGCTGGATCGCCATCGCCAAGTCCGGCCGGTACAGCATCCAGCGGCCGCTCGCCCTCGGCGCCGTCCTGGCCGGCCGGCCCGATCTGATCGAGCCGTTCACCCGCTTCGGCGACGCGCTCGGCGAGGCGTTCCAGCTCCGCGACGACCTGATCGACACGTACGGCGACTCCGCCGCCTCGGGCAAGCCGTCCCGTCTCGACGTCGCCGGGCACAAGATGACCCTGCTCCTGGCCCTCGCGGCCGCCCAGAACGACCGGATCGGCGACCTGCTCGACGGCGCCGGGACCGGCGCCGCGACGCTGATCGGCGAGCTCGACCGGCTCGGGGTGCGCGAACAGGTGGAGAAGCACATCGACGAACTGGTGGCCGAGGCCGGAACCGCCCTCGACGGGATCGACCTGTCACCCGGCTGGGATCCGGCACTGCGGCTGACGGCGAATCACGTCGCCTACCGCGACCGGTGACGAGGGGGAGACCGTCATGTTCCGTGTCTTGATCATCGGGTTCGGGCGATCCGGCCACGGCCTGCACCTGCCCGTCCTGCGCCGGTTGCGCGCGGGCCGGCACGCCGGGCTGTTCGCGGACGCGCCGATCGCGGTCCACGACCCGTACGCGCCCGCACCGGCCCCCGCGCCGGATCTGCGGCCGCTCGCCGACCTGGCCGCCGCCCCCGCCGTGGCGCCGCCGGACGAGACCGTGGTGCATCTCTGCACCCCACCCGAGGTACGGGTCCGCGTCCTGCGCGAGCTGGCCGCGATGGGCTACCGGCGGTTCCTGGTGGAGAAGCCGGTGGCCACCGACGAGGCGTCGGCCGAGCAGATCCTCGACCTGCGGCGCCGCCTCGGCCTGCACATGGTGGTGGTGGCGCCGTGGCTGGCCAGCACCCTCACCGCCGGCCTGCGCCGGCTGATCACGGACGGCACCCTCGGCACGCTCAGCCGCATCGACATCCTCCAGACCAAGCCGCGCCTCGGGCGTACGCTGCGCGGCGACGGCCACCCGACCGCGCTCGACGTCGAGGTGCCGCACTCGACCGGTGTGGCGCTGCGCCTGGCCGGCCCGGCCCGGCTGGTCGACGCCGGCTGGACCGACATGCGCGCCGGCGACCGGGTGGTCCCGCGGATGGGCACCGGCCGGCTGACCCTGGCACACGCCACCGGCACGCGTACGCACATCTTCACCGACCTCACCTCGCCGATCCGCGAGCGGCGGATCACCCTCACCTTCACCGGAGGGCAGGCCGTCGGGTTCTACCCGAGCAGCGAGACCGACCACTACGCGCATCTGCGGACCTCCGGGCTGGCCCATCCCGGCGCACGCCAGATGTTCGTCGACGACTCGCTGACCGAGTTCATGCTGCACGCGTACACGGCGTTCCGGGACGAGACCGACCACGAGCTCGACCTGCTGCTCAACATGGACGTCGTACGCCTGATCAGCGCGGCGAAGGCCCGGATCACGGCGGCCGAGCAGGCGACGCGGCCGCCGACGCTCGCCGGGACCCGTCATGGCTGAGCGGCGGCTGACCGTGGCGCCCTCGGGCATCACCCTGGGCGGCATCGGCGACGAGGCGGCCCCGGACCTGGCCGGGCAGATCGAGGCGCACACCCGGCTCGGCTGGTCGGCGATCGAGCTGCGCAACGTCGACGGCCACGCTCTCGCCGACCTCGGCGACGGCGCCTTCGAGCAGGCCCGGGACGCGATCGCCGCGGCCGGCCTGCGGGTGACCTGTGTGGACTCGCGGATCGCGAACTGGGGCCGGCCGATCAGCGGCAACCTGGGCGCCGACGTCGCCGAGCTGGCCACCCTCGCGCCGCGCTGCCGGGCGCTGGGCACCCGGTACGTGCGCATCATGTCCTACCCCAACGACGGGCTGACCGCCGCCCAGTGGGGCGCCGAGGTGGTCCGCCGGATCCGGTTGCTCGCCGCCCAGGCGGCCGACGAGGGACTGGTCCTGCTGCACGAGAACTGTGCCGGCTGGGCGGGGGAGAGCGCCGAGCGGACGCTGCGGTTGCTGGACGCGGTGCAGAGCCCCGCGCTTCGGCTCGTCTTCGACATCGGCAACGGCCTGGCGTACGGCTACCAGGGCTACGACTTCCTCACCCAGGTGGTCGACGCGGTGGCGCACGTGCACGTCAAGGACGGCGTCGACCGGGCCGGCACTCCGGTCTGGACCGATCCCGGTGACGGAGACTGCCGGGTCGCCGACTGCCTGCGGCTGCTCGCCGACCGGAACTGGACCGGGGTCTGCTCCATCGAACCGCACCTCAACGTCCAGCCGCACGCCGGCGTGACCGACGCGGGGGCCGCCGGGAAGGACGCCTTCGTGGCGTACGGCCGGCGGCTCGAAGAGCTGCTGCGCACCGCCGTCCCCCGGCTACGGGTCCGCACGTGAGCGCCCCGCAGATCCCGGCCGGGCAGGTGGAGCTGCGGCGCGCGGACCGTGACCTCCTGCTGCGCCTGCTCGCCGTGGACACGGTCAGCCCGCTCGAGACCGGGGTCCTCTCGGACGGTCTGTGGCAGGCCCAGCGTGCCTACGCGGCCGCGGCGGCGGAGCTGGGTTTCGTGGTGGCCCGGCACGAGGCGCCGACCGCCGCCGACCTGACCGGGACCGGGGTGCCGGCGTCGGTCCGGCGGGCGGCGGCCGACCCGGGGTTCCTCGCCTGCCAGCCGAGCCTGGTGCTCCGGCTCGGCCCGCCGCGGTCCGCCGACCGCACCGTGATGTTCAACGTGCACCTGGACACGGTCGCCGGGGTGGAGCCGGTCAGGGAGGAGGCGGACCGGATCCACGGCCGCGGCGCGGTGGACGCCAAGGGCCCGGCGGTCGCCCTGCTCGCCGGCGTCCGCGCCGCCCTGGAGACCGAGCCGCGGCTCACCGACCGGGTCACCGTGCTGATCCAGGCGGTGGCCGGCGAGGAGGGCGGAGCGATGGGGGTCCTCGGCACCCGGCCCCTGGTGCGGGCCGGCTTCACCGGCCGGATCAACCTGTTCTGCGAGCCGACCGGCGGCCGGCTGCTGGACCACTGCACCGCGTCGATGACCGCGTGCCTGTCCGTCGACGGGGAGGACGCCATCGACGACCGGCCCGGCGCCGGGCACAACGCGACAGTGCTCCTCGGCTACCTGGCCCAGCACCTGGCCGTGGCGTTGTCCGGCGAGACCGCGGGCGGGCAGGTCTGCGTGGCCGGGATGCACACCGGCGACGCCCACAACCGGGTGTACGGCTCGGGCCGCCTGCTGCTCAACCTGTCGTACGGCACCCCGGAGGCGGGCCGGGCGCTGGCGGCCGCGACCGAACAGGCCGTGGCCGAGGGGCTCGCCGCCTTCCGTACCGTCTTCGCCGGCCGGCCGGGATTCGCCCGGACCGCGACCGACGCCGCCGCGGTGACCCGCCTGGAATGGCTCAAGCGCGACCTGCCCGCGCTGACCCCGTCCGGCGACCCGGTCGCCCGGGCGCTCCTGGAGGAGCACGCCGGCCTGCCGCGCTGGCCGGCGGACGAGCCGGGCTTCACCTGCGACGCCATCTGGATGCAGGGGGTGCCCGGCGCGCACACCGCCGTGTTCGGGCCCGGCGATCTCGCCGCCAACCGGGCACACGCGGCGGGGGAGTACGTCGACGTGGCCGATCTCGAGCGGTACGCCGCCGCGATCGGCCGTGTCCTGGTCCAGTTCAGCCGAACCGAAAGTTGACCATCGATGACCTCAGCAAGCACCGTGGCGGTGACCGGAGACGTCTCGGTCGCCTACCCGGACCTGATCACCTTCACCACCGGCGTCTTCGAGCATCACGGCGTGCCGGCCGCGCGGGCCAGGACGGCGGCCGAGGCGCTGTGCCACGGCGACCTGACCGGCGTGCGATCCCACGGGCTGGCCAATCTGACCCGCCTCTATCTGCCCCTGTTCGCCGAGGGGCGGGCCGATCCGGTCGCGGAGCCGCGGGTGCTCGCCGACCGCGGCGCCAGCGTGCTGCTCGACGGCGGCCGGGCGCTGGGACTGTGGCTGGCCGCCGAGGCGGTGGACCTCGCCGTCGAGCGGGCCCGCGAGCACGGTGTCGGCCTGGTGTCGATCCGCAACGCCACCCACTTCGGCTGCGCGGGCTTCCACGCGGCCCGCGCCGTCCCGCACGACATGGTCGGCCTGCTGGCCGGCAACTGCGGCCGGCAGCGGATCGCCCGGCCGCCGGGCGCCCGGCCCGCGCTGCTCGGCACCAACCCGCTGAGCATCGCCGCGCCGGCCGGCCCGCACCACCCCTTCGTGCTGGACATGAGCACGACGGTGGTGCCGACCGGGCGGATCCGGGCGGCCGAGCGCGCCGGCGAGACGATCCCGGTGGGCTGGCTGGAGGACACCGACGGCCGGCCGGTCACCGACCCGGGCGCGCTGGACCGCCGGGAGGCCTACGTGCAGTGGCTCGGCGGCTCGCCGGAGACCGGGGCCTTCAAGGGGTACGGGCTGGCGCTGCTGGTGGAGGTGCTGGCGGCCGCGGTCGCCGGCGCCGGACTCGGCCCCGATCCGGAGGCGTTCGGCGGTGACGGCGGCCCCACCGGCCGGGACGACGACATCGGCGTCTTCGCCCTGGCCGTCGCACCCGGCGAGCTGCGTGGCGCGGACGGCTTCCGGCAGACCGTCACGGCGCTGTTCGGCGCGCTGCTCGACAGCCCGGCGACGCGGCCCGGCCGGGGGGTCCGCTATCCCGGCTGGTACGAGGCGGAGCGGGCCGGCGAATACCAGCGAGACGGTGTTCCGCTCGGCGCGGCCCTCGCGGCCGAACTGCGCGCGGTCGCCGACGAGACCGGCGTCGCCTTCCCGGCGGTGATCCGATGAGCGACCTGCGGGTGGGGGTGATCGGCCTCGGCGTGATCTCCCGGTTCTACGTCGATGCGTTCGCCGGGGTGCCCGGCATCCGCCTCGAGGCGGTGTGCGACCTGCGCCCGGAGGTGCTCGACCCGTTCGCCGGGCGGGCGCGGCGCTACACCGGCCACCGGGCGATGCTGGCTGCCGGCGGGATCGACGCCGTCGTGGTCAACGCCCCGAACGACGTGCACCTGGAGATCTGCCGGGACGTGCTGAACGCGGGCCTGCCGGTCTGCGTGGAGAAGCCGCTGGCCCTCGACGTCGCCGGGGGCCGCGAACTGTCCGATCTGGCCCGCGCCCGTGGGCTCACCCTGTTCACCGCCTTCCACCGCCGGTACAACGACAACGTCCTGCGGCTGCGCGACGGGTTGCCGGCCGGGGTGCCGGTCGCCGACCTGACCGTGCGGTACCTGGAGAAGATCGAGGAGCACGCCGGCACCGACAGCTGGTACCTGGATCCGGGCCGGTGCGGTGGCGGATGCGTCGCCGACAACGGGCCGAACGCGTACGACCTGGTGCGGCTCTTCCTCGGTGAGGTCTCCGTCGAGGACGTCCGGGTGACCCGGGACGGCGCGGGCGTCGACCAGCAGGCCGTCGTGGAGCTGCTGTCCGCCGGCGGGGTTCCGGCCCGGGTCGAGCTGGACTGGGCCTACCCCGGTGAGATCAAGGACGTCACGGTACGGCTGGCCGACGGGACCACCGCGTACGCCGACATGCTGGCCGGCCACTCCGAGTTCAAGAGCTCGCTGTGGCACGAGTACGTCGCGGTGCTCACCGATTTCGCGGCGGCGGTGCGGGGCGGGCCGTCGTCGCACCGTACCGAGGACGGTCTCGCCGCGCTCCGGCTGGTCGAGCAGACGTACGCCCGGGAGGCGCGATGAATCCGGCCGAGGACGGGCCGAAGCGCCCGGTCCACGCGGTGGTCGTCAAGACGCTGGTCCACCGGCGTGACGACCGCGGCATGAGCCTGGAGCCGTTCGCGAGCCGTTGCGTGCGGGCCGGCGAGGTGCACGAACTCGTCACCACCGACCACACCGAGACCGCCGCGGGCGCCCGGATCGACCGGGTCGGCTTCCTCGGGTTCGCCGAGGTCGGCAACGCCGGCGTGCTGGACCGCGGCGACGAGGTGGTGATCGGCGGCGAGGTGGTGGGCACGGTGCTCGGCTTCGACGGCTGCCACTTCCCGAACCACTACAACGTGCTGATCCGCACCCCGGTGCCGGTCACCGGACCCGACCTGGGCCTGAAGCCGGAGATCGAGATCCAGTTCCGCCCGGCCCGGCGTTTCCCCTAAGGAGAACAGCATGTCAGCCAACCGTGCGATCACGTTCGACGTCGCGCTGCACGACGGCGATCCGGTCCGGTACCCGGTGCACGCCGAGCTCTTCCTGCCCGAGGGCCCGGCCCCCGAT
Source organism: Actinoplanes hulinensis (assembly GCF_019429605.1). Lineage (NCBI taxonomy): Bacteria > Bacillati > Actinomycetota > Actinomycetes > Micromonosporales > Micromonosporaceae > Actinoplanes > Actinoplanes hulinensis. The sequence goes on from NZ_JAHXZI010000014.1 coordinate 14,440, forward strand.
TCCGTCCAGGTCCTGATCTCCGGCCTGACCTACGACAGCCGGTACTGGACGCTGCCCGGTGCGAACGACTACGTGGCACACCAGGTCCGGGCCGGTCACGCCGTTCTGGCCCTGGACCGGATCGGCACCGGGCGCAGCGGCCGGCCGCCGGCCACCGAGGTCACCGTGGACGGCAACCTCGCGGCGCTGCACCAGGTGATCACCGCGCTGCGGGCCGGTCACGCCGGCCTGCCCGCGTTCCGCCGGGTGATCGTGGTCGGGCACTCGCTCGGCTCCGGTCTGGCGCTGCTGGAGGCCGCCGAGCACCGCGACGTCGACGGCGTGGTGGTCACCGGGCTCCAGCACCGTTTCGGCCCACTCCACGACGAGGTCGCCGGCGGGCTCCACCCGGCGGCGCTCGACCCGGCGTTCGAGGCAGACACCGCGCCGGAGGGCTACCTCACCACCCAGCCCGGTAGGCGGGCGGATTTCTACGAGCACCCCGGCGCGGTGACGCCCGAGCTGAGCAAGTGGCACGAGGAGACGAAGTCGACGGTCACCCTCGGCGAGGGCGGCACCCTCCAGCGGATCTACGACCCGGCGGTGCCGGCCGGCGTGGAGGTCCCGGTCATGCTGGTGGTGGGAGCCGAGGACCGGATCTTCGGCGGCGGTGACGCCGCCACGGTCCTCGCGCACGAGCGGCCGCTCTACGCGCCCGCGGCCCGGCTGGAGGTGTTCGTGCTCCCCGCCGCCGGTCACGCGCTGAACGTGCACGCGAACGCCGCGGAGTGGTTCACCGCCGCCGGCGCCTGGATCGACGGGATCCTCCGGTGACCGCCCCGGCCGCCGGCGGTCACGCGATCGTGCTCGGCGCCAGCATCACCGGCCTGGTCATGGCCCGGGTCATGGCCGACCACGTCGAACGGGTGACGATCGTCGAACGCGACACCCTGCCGGACCGGCCCGCCTGGCGGCGCGGTGTGCCGCAGGCGCGGCACACCCACAACCTGCTCGCCGCCGGGCAACGGGCGCTCGACGAGCTCTTCCCCGGCCTCACCGGCCAGTTGCGCACGGCCGGCATGGTGCCGGTCCGGATGCCCCGCGACATGCTGCTGCTGGTGGCCGGCGGCTGGGTGAACCGGTTCGACGGCCCGCACGTGGTGCTGACCGGAACGCGGGACCTGCTGGACCATCACGTGCGGTCCCGGCTGCGCGAGATCCCGAACGTCGACTGGCTGGAGGCCACCGAGGCGACCGGCCTGCTCGCCGCGGACGACGGTGGCGTCGCCGGGGTCCGGGTCCGCACCCGGACCGCCGGCGGGGGCACCGAGGAGAGCGACCTGCGGGCCGACCTGGTGGTGGACGCGACGGGCCGTACGTCACAGGCGGGCGCCTGGCTGCGGGCCCTCGGGTACGACGCGCCGGAGGAGTCCGTGGTGGACCCCCGGACCTCCTATGCGACGTGCGTGTTCGAGCCCGGGCCGGATCAGCGGCGCGACTGGAAGTGCATCCTGATCCAGTCCACCGAACGGGAACCGCGCCAGGGCATCCTCAACCCGATCGAGGGCGGCCGCTGGATGGTGTCGGTGACCGGGATGAACGGTGAACGCCCGCCACACGATCACGACGGTTTCGTGGAATTCGCGCGGGGACTGCGTACCCCGGTGCTCTACGAGGCGCTGCGCACCGCGACCCCGGTGTCGCCGGTGTACGGGTCCGGCCGTACCGAGAACCGCCGCCGGCACTACGAGAGGCTGTCCCGCTGGCCGGACCGGTTCATCGTGGCCGGTGACGCCTTCGGCTCCTTCAACCCCTCGTACGGCCAGGGCATCTCGGTGGCCGCCCGGACCGCGGTGGCGGTCGGCCGGGCGATGGCCGCGGCCCGGGAACGCAACGCCGGCCGCCTGCCGGCCGGGCTCGCGGCCCGCCTGCGCAAACCGATCGCGGCCGAGGTGAACGCGGCCTGGGCGCTGTCGGCGGCGGCCGACTCGGGCTACCCCTGGGCGCGCGAGGGCAGCCAGCCGCTGCCGGACCGGCTCGCCGGCCGGTACATGCAGCGCCTGCTCCGGGTGGTCACCGACGACCAGCGTGCGGCCACCGCGCTGTTCGACATGACGCACCTGGTGGCGCCGCCCACCGTGGTCTTCCGGCCGGGCATCGTGGCCGCGGTGCTCCGTGGCCCCCGCCGGACCGTCATCGACACCGTCACACCCCCGGCCGACCGGGGCCTGATCTTCGAGGGGGAGCGGTCATGACCGTCGACGAGAACCGCCGCATGGTGGATGTCTACCGCAATCTGGCGGGAAAGTACGACATCGTGTCGAACCGGCTGTACGTGGTCGGTCAGCGCACGATGGCCTACAAGCATCTGGCCGTCCAGCAGCTCGATCTCAAACCGGGCGACACCGTGGTGGACGCCGGCTGCGGCACCGGCCACAATCTGCCGCTGCTGTCGAAGGCGGTGGGTCCCACCGGGCGGGTCATCGGTGTCGATCTGACCGACGCCATGCTGGCCCGGGCCGACGACCGGGTACGCCAGCACGGGCTGACCAACGTCACGTTGCAGGAGGCGGACCTGACCAGGTTCGTCTTCCCGAAGGACACCGCCGGCATCATCGCGTGTTTCTCGCTGACCCTGATCAGGGAATTCGACACGGTGATCCAGCACGGGTTCGATGCGCTGGCGCCCGGCGGCCGGTTCGTGGCGCTGGACTACAAGCTACCGCGCTGGTGGCCGAATTTCGCGGTGCCGGCGATCGGGCCGATGGTGGCGCCGTTCGGCGGGACGCTGGAGATGGTGCGGCGCAAGCCCTTCGAGGAGGTGGCGCGCCATGCGGAGACCATGCGCATGCTGGAGCGCTACTTCGGCTGGGTGTACGTCGCCGTCGGTGTCGCGGGCAAGAGATCAACGGTTTGATCGACGTTTATGTAATGTCAATCACGCCTGGCGATCTGCGCCCGGAAGGTGGGAGAACTATCTAATGGAACGACGAGGGCCGATGTAAAGGCCCGCTTGCCGATTGGTGATCTTCATCAGATGTACGGGGGCTATGAGGTGTCGCGTGACCATTTACCGGGGGTTGTCGAAACGATCGATCGCTCCTCGGGATTCCTTCCGGTCGGGTCGCTGCTGCCGCTCGTCGGCCGTACGGAGGAACTCGCGACGCTCACCGGGCACCTGCTCTCCCCGGACCTCCGCATCCTGAACCTGACCGGGCCGGGTGGGGTCGGCAAGACCCGCCTGGCCCTGGCCGCCACCGAGCTCGCCGCCGCCGAGCAGCCGGTCGACGTCGTCATCGCCGATCTGGCCGGGGTGACCGACGGCCGTGCGGCGCTCGCCGCCCTCGCCGAGCGGGTCTTCCCGCCGGGCGCCGGCGACGGGCACGAGCTGCTGCTGGTGCTCGACGGCTGCGAGCGGGCCGCCGGCCTCGCCGCCGAGCTGCACCACCTTCTCACCGCGGCGCCCCGGCTGCGGGTGCTGGCCACCAGCCGGGAAGCCCTGGGGGTGTACGGCGAGCGCCTGTTCCGGGTGGACCCGCTGCCCACGCCGCGCCAGGGCGCCCGGGCCGACCCGCTGGAGCTCGAGGAGTACGCCTCGGTGGCGCTCTTCGTGCAGCGTGCCCGGACCGTCGACCCCGCCTTCTCCCTCACCGCGGACAACGCCACGGTGGTCGCGCGACTCTGCGCCCGGCTCGACGGACTGCCGCTGGCCATCGAGCTGTGCGCGGGGCGCCTGCGGCTGTTCTCCCTCGCCACGATGCTGACCCGGGTGCGCGCCGGCAACGGTGTGCTCACCGGGGGGCATGTGGCCGCGCATCCCCGCCAGCGATCCCTGACGGCCACCATCGAGTGGAGCCTCGACGCCCTCGAACCGCCGCTGCGGGAGGCCCTGGACCGGCTCAGCCTCTGCCTCGACGGCTTCGACCTGCGAACCGTCGAGGAGCTGTGCGAGCTCACCCCCGAGGCGGCCGAGCACACGGTCGAGGCCCTCGCCGACCGGAGCCTGATCACGGCCGCCGAGCACACCGGCGACGAGCCGCGGTTCCGGATGCTGCGGACCATGGCGGCGCACTGCCGGGACCGGCTCACCCGGGTCCCCGGACAGCTGGAGGCCGCCCGGGACCGCCACGCCCGCTACTTCGCCGCGCTCGCCGCCCGGACCGGCCCGGCCCTCGACGGGGCCACCCAGGCCACCGCCCTGAACCGGCTGCGCACCGTCCACGACGATCTGCTCGCGGCCCTGACCCACCTGAGCGCCGGCGGCCTGCACCGGGAGGTGGCCGCGCACAGCCTGAACCTCCACCGGTACTTCCTGATCGACACCCGCGCGGCGGAGGGACTGCGGCTGCTCGACGCCGCCGCCGAGCAGTGCGCCGAGATCGACCCGCCGCTCGCCGCCCGGGTCCGGGACGCGGCGGGCCAGCTGGCCACGGCCCTCGGCGACCCGGACGCCGCCGCCGACCGGCACGAGCGGGCGGTGGACGTGCTGGCCGATGCGGTCGGCGACCCCGCGGACGTGCTCCAGGCCCGGGCCCGCGGCCGCACGGCACGCCTGCTCGCCGGCTCCGGCACCGGCCGCGACCCGGCCGCCAGGATCCTGCCGGCCCTGGACGAGTCCCGGCCCGCGGCGGCCGCGGCGGTCCGCCTGAGCCTCGCCGACGTCCTGATCCGCAACGGTGACATGGCCGCCGCCGCGGAACACGCGGAGACCGCCCTCGCGGCGTACCGGCGTCTCGACGACACCTACGGGGAGGCCCTGGCCCTGCGGCAGGCCGCCGTCATCGCCGACGCCGAGGGCGCCGTCGAACGTGCCGACCAGCTGCACCGCCGGAGCCTGCGCATGCTGTACGAGGTCGGCGCCGAGGGCGAACTCGGCCGCGGCCTGACCCACGCCGCGCTGCTGCTGCTCTCCTGTGTGGCCGGTCAGGAGACCCGGGTCGCCCGGGTGCTCGGCACCGCCGACGCGGTGCGCGAACGTGCCGGCGTCACGCTGCTGCCCCACGAGTCGGCGGCGTTGCGGACCGCGGTGGACGACGTCCGTACCCGGCTCGGCGCCCTGGCCTTCGAGACCGCGTGGCGCACCGGCGGCCGGTCCAGCGCCGCCGCCGCGACCCTTGACCTGCTGTCCGCGCCCGGCGCCGAGCCGGTCGAGGTCCTCGACGGCAGCCGCGCCCGCACCCTGACCGCCCGACAGTTCCAGGTCGCGATGCTCGTCGGGCAGGGCATGACGAACCGGCAGGTGGCCAAGCGCCTCGAACTGTCGGAGTGGACGGTGATCAACCACGTCCGGCAGATCATGCGCAAGCTCGACCTGCCGTCGCGGGTGCACGTGGCTCAGTGGATCTCGCAGCAGCGGGGCGCCGAGTCCACCGGCTACGCCGAGGTCGCCGGGCGTGCCGATGCCGGCTGACCCCGATCGTGGGGATGCGGCGGGCGGTTAGAGATCTCCCGTGGTCGAGGTCCGCGTTTCGCTTCCAGCTCCTTCTTCTTGTACGCGAGTCCTTGCCCCGTTCCATCAGGGCTGTCCCGTCCGTGCGGCGCGATCTCGCTGCCTACTTCGGCCTGTGCCGCGCCCGCCGGGCTCAGATCGGTTGGACACCTCCGCATGCTGCCGCTCACGCCGGGTGTGTGGTTGCGGTGGTGCTTGCCAGGCAACCGGGGGTGGTGCTCCCGGCCGTCATGCCAGTCGCGCCGGGTGGGTGGTTGCGCTTGATGCCGGTCGCGCCACGGTGAACCCGTCGGAAGTCACTCACCGTGACCGTGATCTTGTGTGCGTGAGGGTGCGTGGTAGATCCGTGCTGTTCCGGCTACCCGGATGTTCCACAAGGGCCGGTGAACGGGGCCCCTCGCTCACGCGGAGTTCCGACCGGCCGGGCGTTCGGAGGTGAACGCACACGAAAGCCGCCACGTGGGAGGTCATCGCGGCGATAGGTCAGGTAGGCGACCACGACACCGCCGTGTGCGCCCACCCACCCTCGAAAGCGCGACCACCCGCACCGGGCGACCGGCGCGATGGCCGGGAGTGGGCAGCCCCGGTGCCAGGGAGGCAAGACCGCAGCCACTCACCCGGCGCGACCGGCGCGATGGCCGGGAGTGGGCAGTCCCGGTGCTTGGCCGGCAAGACCGCGACCACCCGCCCAGCGTGACCGAAAAGCGCCCGGGCACCGATCTCAGCCCGGCGGGCGCGGCACAGGCCGCAGTCGGCAGCGGGATCGCGCCGACCGGACGGCACTGTCCTGACAGGACGGGGGCGAGGACACGCGTACCACAAGGGAGCGGAAAACGGACGGTGACCTAGCCGGGGACCGAGCCGAGGCGGGTGAGTTTCTCCGGGTTGCGGACCAGCCGGACCACGGCCACCCGGCCCTGCTCGTCGAGGTCGAGCAGGACCGCCGCGGCGATCCCGTCGGCGGTGGCGAGCAGGCCGGCGGGCCCTCCGTTGAGGTCGGCCGGGTGCGCCGCGATGTCCGGCGGGAACAGCTTGATCGAGTCGCGGAAGAACGCGAGCACCGCGTCCCAGCCGTACAGCACCTCGCGCGGCATCTCGTTGGAGCCGTTCGCGTCGGCCCACAGCGCGACGTCGGGGGCGAGCACGTCCATCAGCCCGCTCAGGTCGCCGCCCAGGCAGACCTTCAGGAACCGGTCCGTGACGGTCCGCCGGAGCGCGGGATCGGCGTTGTACCGCGGACGGCGTTCCCGGACGTGCGCGCGGGCCCGCGCGGCGAGCTGGCGCACCGCGGGCTCGGCACGGCCGACGGCCTCGGCCACCTCGGTGTAACCGAACTCGAAGACGTCGTGCAGCACGAAGACCGCACGCTCCAACGGCGACAGCGACTCCAGCAGCACCAGCATGGCCATCGAGACGGACTCGGTCCGCGCCACCGGCTCGTCGGCGCCCGGCGCGCTCGGCAGCGGCTCGGGCAGCCAGGGTCCGATATACGCCTCGCGGCGCACCCGCTCGCGGCGGAGGTGGTCGATCGCCAGCCGGGTGGCCGTGCGCACCAGGAAGGCGCGCGGGTCACGAACCGTCCCGGGCTCCACCCGGTGCCAGCGCAGCCACGTCTCCTGGACCACGTCCTCGGCGTCGGCGGTGCTGCCGGTCATCCGGTACGTCAGCTGGAAGAGCAGCCCGCGATGGCGCTGGAAATCGTCGGTGAACACGGTCTGTCCGGACACGCGCGGCCTCCTGCCGTGGCTACCGATCTCGTTCTCACCTTACTTCGCACGGCATGTCACAGACGACGGGTGCCCCGCGTCGTATGGGCCGAACGCACCGACGCGGAACCGAAATCCGAGGAGACGTGATAGTGAGGAAGTTGCAAGGAAATCCGTGGGCAGTGCTCGTCACCCTGTGCCTCGGCTTCTTCATGGTCCTGCTGGACACCACCATCGTGAACATCGCGATCCCCAGCCTGACCGCCGATCTGGGCGCCTCGTTCGACGAGATCCTGTGGATCGTCAACGCCTACACCCTGGTGTTCGCGGCGCTGCTGCTGGTCGGCAGCCGGTTGGGTGACGTGCTCGGCCGGCGTTCGATGCTGATCACCGGTGTCCTGGTCTTCACCGTCGCATCGCTGCTGTGCGGCCTGGCGCAGACCTCCACCCAGCTGATCGGCGCCCGGGCGCTGCAGGGTGTCGGCGGCATGCTGTTGCTGCCGCAGACGCTGGCGCTGATCACGATGGTCTTCCCGCGCGAGAAGCGGGGCACCGCCTTCGGGGTGTGGAGCGGTGTCGCCGGCCTGGCCCCGGTGGCCGGCCCGATCGTGGGCGGTGTGCTGGTCGACAACGCGTCCTGGCGCTGGATCTTCTACGTCAACGTGCCGATCGGAATCGCGGTCCTCGCCCTCGCGGTGCTCGTGATCCCGGCCACACCCCGGATCGGCCGCTCGATCGACCCGCTGGGCGCGCTGCTCTCCACCGCGGGCCTGACGGCGGTGATCTACGCGCTGATCGAGGGCGAGCGCTACGACTGGGGCCGGATCAACGCGGTCTTCTCCATCCCCTTGCTGCTGGGCGCGGGTCTGCTGCTGCTCGCACTCTTCGTCGCCGACCAGTGGTGGCGCCGTGACCGCAACCCGCTGCTGCCGCTGGGCCTCTTCGCCGGCCGCGACTTCTCGGTGATGGCCTTCGTGACGACCGCCGTCCTGTTCTCCGTGGCCGCGCTCCTGCTGCCGCTGACCCTCTACCTCCAGTCGGTGCTGGACCTGTCGCCGATGCAGGCCGGGCTGGTGCTGGCCCCGCCGTCGATCGTCCAGCTGCTGATCGCCCCGTTCGCGGGCAAGCTCGCCGACCGGGTCGGCGGCAAGTTCATCCTCTTCGGAGGCCTGGTCCTGTTCGCGGCCGGCTTCGGGATCCTCGCGGCCACCGCCGAGGCCGACTCGTCCCGCCTGTCACTGATGCCGGGTCTGCTGATCGCGGGCGTCGGCATGGGCGCCGTCTTCGCGCCGATGAACACGCTGGCCATGCGGGGCGTCACCGTGCAGATGGCCGGCGCGGCCTCCGGGGTGATCAGCCTCGCCCGCCAGTTCGGGTCCGTGCTCGGCGGCGCCGCCGTCGGCGCGCTGTTGCAGTCCCAGCTGTCGAGCCGGATCGTCGTGGCGGTGTCCGACCGGGCCGGCGAGGTGCCGCCGGGTGTGCGCGACGGGTTCGTGGCCGCCATGCGCAGCATCGCCGACGGCAGCGCCTCCTTCTCGCCGCTGGCCGCGCTGGCCCGCCTCGGCATCCCCGAGGCCCAGCGGGCGCAGGTCGGCGCGCTGGCCGCCGAGGTGTTCGGGCGGAGCTTCGCCGAGGCGCTGCGCCCCACGCTGCTGCTGCCCATCGCGACCCTGGTGGTCGCCGCCCTCCTCTGCCTGCTGCTGTCCAACCGCGACGCGGTTCCGGCCGCCCCCGAGCGGCCGGAGACCGAGGACGCCACCGAGCCGGCGACCGCTGTCCAGCGGGTTCGCTGATCCGTTCCACCTCGACCCGAAAGGCACAACCATGACCGACAGCTTCGGCGTCCGCTACCTCACCGCGGTGGCCTCCGCGGACTACGACACCCTGTCCGAGATGTACGCCGACGACGTCGTCTTCTACACGCCGTTCCGCCGCGGTGACACCGGCGTCGCCTTCATCAAGGGCTTCCTCGCGGCGTTCCACCGGGCGCACCCGGGGCTCACTGCCTCGCTGCACGACGAGTTCAGCAACGCCGACGGCACCAAGGTCACGCTCCGGATGAGCATCCGGTGGCACAACACCGGCCCGTTCATGACCTTCCCGCCCACCGGGGCCGAGGGCGTGGAGAGCGAGATCCACACCTTCCGGCTGCGTGACGGCCGGATCGTCGAGCAGTGGGTCGGCCACAACACCCTCGGCCTGACCCGCCAGCAGCTGACCGACTGGCAGATGCCCCTGCCGCAGGACGATCAGGATCCGGCCCCGGCGATCGTGACCGTCCAGGCGACGCCGGTCGAGGTCGGCTGACACCGAGAAGAGGAGATCGAGATGCCGTCGTCACCGGTCCTGGTCGAGGAACAGAGCGATTTCGCCGCGCTGGCCCGGGCGCTGCGACCACCGCCGTACGTCGCTGACCGGTTCTATGCCGAGGGCTGGTGGCGGCGGCAGACCATCCTGCACGACCTCTATCTCGTGGCCGCCCGCTACCCGGACCGGCCGGCGTTCCTGCTGCACCAGGCGGCCGCCGGCCGCACCGTCACCATGCGGTACGCGCAGCTGGTGCAGCACGTCGACCGCTTCGCCCGGGCACTGCTCGCCCTCGGGGTCCGCCGCGGCGATCCGGTGGTGGTCCAGCTGCCCAACTCGTGGGAGGCGATCGCCCTCCTGCTGGCCTGCCTGCGTGCCGGTGCGGTCGCGGTGCCGGTCTCCCCGTCGGTCCGCCAACGGGAGCTCGAGCGCGTGCTGCGGATGACCCAGGCGACGGTGTGCGTGGTGCCCGACCAGTGGCACGGCTTCCCGCACGCCGAGGCGCTGGCCGAGGTGGCCCCCCGGCTGCTCTGGCTGCGGCACCGGGTGGTGCTCGGCGACGCGGCCGCCACCGGGGCGATCGACTTCGCCGGCTTCTTCGTGCACACCTGGCACGACCTGCCGGACGCGCCGCACCGGCTCACCCTCGACGACCCCGACCGGGCGTCCATGGTGGTCTTCACCTCGGGCAGCACCGGCGAGATGAAGGCGGTCCTGCACAGCCACAACACGTTCCGCTGCGGGACCGGCGCCCATGCCGCCGTGCAGGAGCGGGGCTGGGGAGAGAACGAGGTGTTCGCGACACCGTTCGCGGCGTACGACACCACCTCTCTGCTGTTCGCGGTGTGGGGACCCATCCTCTCCGGCGGCACCGGGATCTTCCTGGACCGCTGGGACCCGGAGGTCATGCTCGACGTGGCGGAAAGCGCGGGCGTCACCCAACTGTCCGCCGCGCCGCCGCACTGGCAGGAGCTGGCCGCCGCCCAGCGCCGCCGGCCCCGCGCGCTCAGCCGGCTGCGGACCGCCATCACCACCGGCGCAGCCATGCGACCGGCCATGTTGCAGGAGGTGTCGGCCGCGTTCGGCAAACCGATGCACCGGGTGTGGGGGATGACCGAGACCGGCATGGGCATCCGCACCCGCCCGGACGCTCCGCCCGCGGCGGACGACCTCCAGGTGGGGTACCCGGTGACCGGCCTGGAGACCGATCTGGTGTCCACCGGGGAGGCGGACGAGATCTTCCCGATGCGGGTCCGTGGGCCGTCCGTCTGCCTGGGCGTGTGGCACGACCAGCTCACTGTGCGCGAGACCTGGAAGCACGACGACGGCTGGTTCTCCACCGGGGATCTCGTCACCCGCGAGACGAGCGGGGCGATGCGCATCGCCGGGCGCGTCGACGACCGGATCGGCCACCCGCACATGATCCCGGTGCAGGAGGTCGAGATGGAACTGGCCCGGCACCCCGCGGTGCGCGAGGTCGCGGTGGTGGGATACGTCGACCAGCGGGGCGGCGAACTGCCGTGCGCGGTGGTCGTCCCGAACGGGGTCCCCCCGACCCTGACCGAACTGCGCGACTACCTGACGTGGCGGGGGATGACCGGCTGGTACCGGCCGACCCGGCTGGAGGTGGCGGCCGCGCTGCCCCGCAGCCACGTCGGCAAGATCCGCAAGGACGTGCTGCGCCGCTGGCTCGCCGGCGCCGAGGTGCCGGACTGAGCGCGGATCAACCGTCCATGGCCCGGGCGAGCAGGCCGACCGCCCGGGTCAGGATCTCCGGAGCATCAGCGGCGGCAGCGGTAGACGACCGGCGCCGTGGCCTGGACCGGTGACGGCTCGATGATGTTGACGGTGGCGGTCTCGGTGGCCCTGCCGACGCCGCTGAACGTCCAGGTGAGCGTGAGGGTGGCGGTGTCCTGCCCGCGGCCCACCCGCTCGGTGAGCACCGGTCCCGGCGGCGCGTCCGAGCGGAACCACTGGTAGCGGATCGTGCCGCCGCGGCCGTTGGTGCGCACGGTGGCGACCACGTCGACGGCGACGTCGCAGCGGTTTCCGGCGGGCCGGGGCACGGCCACCGTGGCGCCCTCCACCTCGAGGGGGCGCAGCCGCTGCCACAGGTAGAGGCCGACCACCACGACCAGCGCGAGGGTCAGCAGGCCGGAGACCAGCGACACCAGCCGGCGCAGCAGCGGGCGCGGGCGGGTGGCCGGGGCGGCGGCCGGCCAGGCGGGGGTGGCCACCGGGGTCGCCGGCACGCCGGGCCCGAAGCGCATCTCACTGTGGGTGCGGATGGTCGGCTCGGACTCACCGCCGGCGTGGACGGTCGGCGCGGGCGGAGGGCCCGCGTGGACGGTCGGGGCGAGCGGCGGCCCGGACAGGTGCACGGTCCGGTCGGGCGAGCCGATGGAGACGGTCGCGTCCGGGTCGGCGAAACGAGCGGTGCGCTCGTCCGAAGAACCGGCGAAGTCCGAGGAACCGGCGAAGTCCGAGGAACCGAGATAGGCGGTGCGCTCGTCGGGAGTACCGGGGCGGCCGATGGTCCGCCACGGATCGGCGGGCTCCGGCATCGCCCGCTCGTCGAAGGGTTCCTCCGGCACGGCGTACTCCTAACCGGGGGTGCAGATGTTGTCGAGGGTCACGTACACCGGTTTCGCCGACGGGCCCGAGTTGCCGGCGGCGTCGACGGCGACGACGGTGATCGGGATCCGGGTGGCCGCCTTGGGCATCGGCAGCGAGGTGAGCGTCCCCCGGAAGAGGTTGCGGCCGGCCGAGCTCATCGCGACGGTCGAGGTGGTGCCGTTCAGGGTGTAGCGGAAGGTCACCTTCAGGTCGGCCGCCCCGCTCACGTCGTCGGTGACGGTGGCCGTGACGGTGCTCGACCGGTTGCCGTAGGTGCACTTCTCCGACTCCAGCCTGGTCGGGCCGGCCCGGACCGCGCCGACCGTGGGCGCGACGGTGTCCGGCGGAGGCGTGGGGGAGGTGCTGACCGACGGGCTCGGCGCGGCTGGGGTGGTGGTCGTCGTGGTGGCCGGCGGGGACGGTGTCCTGGTGACCGGGGCCGTCGTCGCGGTCGGGCCGGTCGTCGCGCCCGGCGTCTCCGGGCTCTCCGTGGTCGACGTGACCGTGGGTGTCGCCGACGCGGCCGGGGGGACGGTGCCGGACGGTTCGGTCGATGCCGGGGCGGCCGCGGTGGGGCTGCCGGCCTCACCCGCCGCGATGACGGGGGAGACGTCGTCGGCGGCGGCGAAGCGGTATCCCGCCCCGCCGATCACCAGGGTCGCGACGACGGCGGCCGCGGCGAACACGGTCACCTTGCGGCTGCGGCTGCGGCGGCCGGTGGCGGTGCCGGCGCCGACCGTCGTGGAGGCGAGGCTGGTGGCGCTCTCGGCGCGGTCGGGGAACGGCCACAGCATGGCGAGCAGGGCGGCCCGGCGGGCCAGCTCGCGCAGCCCGCGGTCCTCCCAGTCCGGCCCGTACGCCGCACCGGCCACCCGCTCCAGGATGTCGAGGAAGGCGAGGGCGTGTGCGGGCCGGTCGGCGGGCAGCTTGGCCATGCCCTGCCGGAGCAGGTCGTGCACCGGCGCCGGGGCCGGATCGGTCGGGATGGGCGCGTTGGCGTGCTGGTCGTGCAGGGCGAACAGGTTCGCCCCGTCGTACGGCGGCCGGCCGGTGAGGCACTCGTAGAAGGTGGCGGTGGCGGCATAGATGTCGCAGGCGGGTGTCGCCGGGGCGCCGGTCCACTGCTCGGGGGCCATGTAGCGTGGCGTGCCGGTGACGACGGTGCCGGTGCCCTGACCGGCCTGCGTGGCGATGCCGAAGTCGGCGAGCTTGCTCAGCCCCTCGCCGGTGACCAGCACGTTCTCCGGCTTGTAGTCCCGGTGCACGACGCCGTGGCCGTGCGCCGCGGCCAGCCCGGCGAGGGAGCCTTTCAGCACCACCAGCGCCGACTCGGGGGTGGTCGGGCCGTTCTCCCGCAGCATCTGCCGCAGGGACACCCCGTTGACCAGCTCCATCACGATCGCCGCGCCGTCGGCGGTCTCCACGTACTCGTAGAGGCGGGAGACGTGCGGGTCGTCGATCTCGCCGAGCAGCCGCGCCTCCCGGCGGAACGCGGCCCGGAAGGCGGCGTCGTCGCCGAGCACGTGCACCAGGTACTTGATGGCGACCGGGGTGCCGGTCTCGTCGTGGGTGGCGAGCACGACGCTGCCCGACGCGCCGGCGCCGAGCTGACGAACGGTCGTGTAGCCGGACAGCTGCCAGCTGCTCATGTCGACCCACTCCACCATCCAAGGGGCGGAGGCCCCCTCCGCCGCGCCGATCATTCTGGTCGCGGAACAGCCACCCGGGGGATCAGCGCATCGGGTGATTTCCCCGGCCGGATCGGCGACCTCGAATGCGTCCGGGGCTCGAACGTGTTCTGACCAGGCCGACGCTATCCACTCGCCGCAAGTGCCAAAAATCGGTGCGTAATGTGGGCATCGCGGTGTGTCAGTAGACACGTATACGTCATTCCGGCGTCGTTCTCCGTTCTCGTCTCGTAGTTTCGAAGGCTGCCGCGGACGGTTTCCGAGGCGGAGAGGAAGTGCGCCCGGTGACCGCGACGACCGACCTGCGACTGATCGAGCTTCCGGAGCTCACTCTCGAGCCGGAGGCCCCGGCGGTGTTCCGCTCCCGGTCCACCCCGGTCCGGCGCACGCTGGTCGACATCCTCGACGCGACGATCGCGGCCCACGCCGATTCCCCCGCGATCGGCACCGACGCCGGCACGCTGACCTACCGGCGGCTGTCCGCCGAGGTGGAGGCGCTGCGTGCCACGCTGAGCGGCCACGGTATCGGCGTCGGCGACCGGGTCGGCGTCCGCATCTCCTCCGGTACGGCGGAGCTGTACCTGGCCATCCTCGGCGTGCTGGCGGCCGGCGCCGCGTACGTGCCGGTGGACGCCGACGACCCGGAGGAGCGCGCCGAGCTCGTCTTCGCCGAGGCGGGCGTCTGCGCCGTCCTGGGCGACGGCTTGGACGTGTCGCCGCGGCGTACCCCCCAGGGGCGGCCCGGGCGCCCGGGCCCGGCCGACGACGCCTGGATCATCTTCACCTCGGGATCCACCGGCACCCCGAAGGGGGTGGCGGTCCCGCACGGCGCCGCCGCCGCGTTCGTGGACGCCGAGGCGCAACTGTTCCTCACCGGTGACGGCGTCGCGCCGCTCGGGCCGGGCGACCGCGTCCTGGCCGGCCTGTCGGTGGCCTTCGACGCGTCCTGTGAGGAGATGTGGCTCGCCTGGCGGCACGGCGCCTGCCTGGTGCCGGCCGCGCGGTCGCTGGTGCGCAGCGGCGTCGACCTGGGCCCGTGGCTGGCCGGGCAGCGCATCACGGTGGTGTCCACGGTGCCGACGCTCGCCGCGCTGTGGCCCGCCGAGGCGCTCGAGGACGTCCGGCTGCTGATCTTCGGTGGCGAGGCGTGCCCGCCCGAGCTGGCCGAGCGGCTGGCCGTCGGGGGCCGTGAGCTGTGGAACACGTACGGGCCGACCGAGGCGACCGTGGTGGCCTGCGCCGCCCGGATGACCGGCGACGGCCCGGTGCGGATCGGGCTGCCACTGGCCGGCTGGGAGCTGGCCGTCGTCGACCCGTCCGGTGAGCCGGTCACCATGGGGCAGACCGGCGAGCTGGTGATCGGCGGCGTCGGCCTGGCCCGCTACCTGGACGCCGCCAAGGACGCCGAGAAGTTCGCGCCGCTGTCCGCCCTGGACTGGGACCGCGCCTACCGCAGCGGCGACATCGTCCGGGCCGAGCCGGAGGGCCTGCTGTTCCTGGGCCGCGGCGACGAGCAGGTGAAACTCGGCGGCCGCCGGATCGAGCTGGGCGAGGTGGACGCCGCTCTCCAGGCACTGTCCGGGGTGGCCGGCGCGGCCGCCGCGGTGCAGCGGACCGCCGGCGGCAACCAGCTCCTGGTCGGCTACCTGGTGCCGCGCGACGGCGACGGCTTCGACCTGGCCGCCGCCAACCGGCGGATCCGCGAGCAGCTCCCGGCCGCGCTGGTCCCGCTGCTGGCCGTGGTGGACGGGCTGCCGACCCGCACCTCGGGCAAGGTGGACCGGGCGGCGCTGCCCTGGCCGCTGGCCGTACCCGGCGCATCGCCGGACGGCGAGCTGACCGCGACCGAGCAGTGGCTGGCCGGCGGCTGGGAGGAGATCCTCGGGGTCCGCCCGGCCGAGCCCGGCGCCGACTTCTTCAGCAGCGGCGGCAGCAGCCTGAACGCGGCACAGCTGGTCGCCTGGATCCGGCGGGACCACCCGCGGGTGTCGGTGGCCGACGTCTACCAGAACCCGCGACTGTCCGAGATGGCGAGCGTGCTCGACGGCCTCGGCACCGAGACCACGGTCCACCGGGCGGTGCGGCCCACGCCCCGGCGGACCGGTTTCGTCCAGGCCCTGCTCATGGTGCCGATGCTGGCGATGGTGGGGCTCCGCTGGCTCACCGTGGCCGCCGCTCTCGGGAAGATCCTGGGGCTGCTCCCGGCGGTCTCCTGGTGGTGGATCGCGGCGTCCTGGGCGCTGCTGTTCAGCCCGCCGGGCCGGATCGTCATGGCCGCGGCCGCCGCCCGGCTGCTGCTGCGCGGCGTCGGCCCCGGCGCCTACCCGCGCGGCGGACAGGTCCACCTCAGACTGTGGGCTGCCGAACGCTTCGCCGAACTGACCGGCGCGACCGGGGTGGCCGGGGCGGGCTGGATGATCACCTACGCGAAGGCGCTCGGCGCGCGGCTCGGCCGGGACGTCGACCTGCACTCCGCGCCGCCGGTCACCGGGCTGCTCAAACTCGGGCGCGGCGCGGCGATCGAGCCGGAGGTCGACCTCTCCGGCTACTGGGTCGACGGTGACGTGGTCCGGATCGGCACGGTGCGCGTCGGCGCCGGCGCCCGGGTCGGCTCCCGGAGCACCCTGATGCCCGGCGCACGGGTCGGTAGGGGCGCGCGGATCGGCGCCGGCTCTACCGTGACCGGCACGGTGCCGGCCGGACAGCGCTGGGCCGGTTCCCCGGCCGTACCGGTCGCCGGGAAGGACGCGACCGGCTGGCCGGAGCGCCGCCCCGAGCCCTCCCGGCTCGGCGGCCCGTTCTGGGTGGCCGCCTACAGCGCCACCGCGCAGCTTATGGGCCTCCTCCCGGTACTGGCCGCGCTGCCCGCGCTCGCCCTGGTCGGCTGGGCGTTCACGGGTGGGCCCGCGCTGCTCGCCGTCCCGGCCGCGCCGGTCGCCTACCTGGTCGCCTACGCCCTGCTCGTGCTGGTGGCGGTCCGCCTGCTCAGCATCGGCCTGCGGGAGGGGTTCCACCCGGTCCGCGGGCGGGTCGCCTGGCAGGTGTGGACCACCGAGCGCCTGATGGGGATGGCCCGGGTCGCGCTGTTCCCGATCTACTCCAGCATGTTCACCCCGGTGTGGCTGCGCCTGCTCGGGGCGAAGGTGGGCCGTGGCGCGGAGATCTCCACGGTGCTGGCGGTCCCGGCCATGACCACCGTCGACGACCACGCGTTCCTGGCCGACGACACGATGGTGGCCACCTACGAGCTGAGCCACGGCTGGCTGCGGGTCGCCCCGGCCCGGATCGGCAAGCAGGCGTTCCTCGGCAACTCCGGGATGGCCGCGCCGGGCCGGTCGGTGCCCAAGCGCGGCCTGGTCGGGGTGCTCTCGTCGGCGCCGCGCCGGGCGAAGAAGGGCTCGTCCTGGCTGGGCGCCCCGCCGATGCCGCTGCGCCGCGTCGTCGAGGCGGCCGACACCGGCCGCACCTTCGCCCCGCCGCTGCGCCTGCGGCTGGCCCGGGCCGCGATCGAACTGTGCCGGGTCGTCCCGGTGATCTGCGCCGGCGCCCTGGCGGTCCTGGTGCTCGCCGTGCTCACGCTGATCTGGCGGACCGCCGGCGGACCGGTGGCCGCGCTCGCCGCCGGGCCGGTGCTGTCCGCCGCCGCGATCGTCGCGGCGCTCACCGCGTCGGCCGCGAAGTGGCTGCTGGTCGGCCGGTTCCGGGCCGGCGAGCGGGCGCTGTGGACGTCGTTCGTCTGGCGCAACGAGCTCGCCGACACGTTCGTCGAGGTGCTCGGCGCGCCCTGGCTGTTCCGGTTCGTCACCGGGACGCCACTGCTGAACCTGTGGCTGCGGACGCTCGGCGCGCGGATCGGCCGTGGTGTGTGGCTGGAGACGCTGTGGCTGCCGGAGTTCGACCTGGTCCGTCTCGGCTCCGGCGCGACCGTGAACCGGGGGTGCGTGGTGCAGACCCACCTGTTCCATGATCGGATCATGAGCATGGATGAGGTCACTCTCGGGGCCGGCGCCACCCTCGGCCCACACGGCATCGTGCTGCCCGGCGCGAGCATCGGCGCCCGGACCACCGTGGGCCCCGGCTCGCTGGTCACCCGCGGCGACGCCGTGCCCGCCGACACCCGCTGGCTCGGCAACCCGATCGCGACCTGGGCATGAACCCACCGGCCACGCCGGGCGCCGACCGTTCCCCCGATCCCTACCTGCCGGAGCACGGCAACGGCGGCTACCGGGTGCTGCACTACGAACTCGACCTCGACTACCGGGTGGTGTCGAACCGGCTGGCCGGGAAGGCGATCGTCACGGCACGGGCGGTCCAGCCGCTGTCGCGGTTCAGCCTGGACCTGGCCGGGATGCGGGTCCAGGGGGTGCGCGTCGACGGCCGCCCGGCGAGCTTCGACCACCGGCGGGGCAAGCTCCGGATCAAGCCGGAGCGCCCGATCGGCTACGGCGTCACCTTCAAGACCGAGATCCGGTACGGGGGGAAGCCCGCCCCGGTCTCCGGGCGGTGGGGCGACATCGGGTGGGACGAGCTGACCGACGGTGTGCTCGTGGCGAGCCAGCCGAACGGGGCGCCGTCCTGGTTCCCGTGCAACGACCGGCCCGACGACAAGGCCAGTTTCCTGGTGCGGTTCACCGCGCCGTCGCCGTACACCGTGCTGGTCACCGGCGACCTGGTGTCGCGCCGCCGCGGGGCCGGCTCGACCACCTGGGTGTACGAGCGCGACGAGCCGACCGCCCCGTACCTGATGAGCGTCCAGATCGGCCGCTACGACCTGGTGGAGCTGGCCGCCGGCGGGGTGACCCAGCGGGCCGCGATCACACCGCGGGTGCGGCACGCCTTCCGGCACGACTTCGGCCGGCACGGCGAGATCATGACGGCCCTGGAGCGGCTGTTGGGGCCGTACCCGTTCCGCGAGTACGTCGTGGTGGTCACCGACGACGAGCTGGACGACCCGGTCGAGGCGCAGGGCATGGCCGTCTTCGGGCGCAACCACGTCGACGGGCGGCGCACCCACGAGCGGCTCGTCGTGCACGAGCTGGCCCATCAGTGGTTCGGCAACAGTCTGACGGTCGCCGACTGGCGGCACATCTGGCTCAACGAGGGCTTCGCCACGTACGCCGAATGGTTGTGGTCCGAGGTCTCCGGCGGCGTGCCGGAACATGTGCACGCGGCCCGATGGCACGCCTGGGCGGCGGCGCAGCCGGCGACCGTCGTCGTCGGTGACCCGGGCGTGGACAAGATGTTCGACCCGCGCGTCTACAAGCGCGGCGCGCTGACCCTGCACGCCCTGCGCGTACGGGTCGGTGAACAGGCGTTCTTCCCGCTGCTGCGCTCCTGGGTGGCCGAGCACCGGCACCGGACCGTGACGACCGCGCAGTTCAAGGCGCACGCCGCCCGCTTCACGGCCGCGCCGCTGGACGATCTGTTCACCGCGTGGCTGGACCGCCCGGCGCTGCCGCCGCCCCCGCGCCTGCTCTGACCTTTCACCGGCGCCGTTCATGTTCGCTTGTGAACGGTTCTGAGTGCCCTTGCTCGCTTCGTGGACACGTGCCTGCCCGACTGAACATATTCAGGTGCGGTCCACGAAGGGAGCAAGGATGAAACGCATTCTGATGGCGGTGACCGGACTGGTCGCGCTCGTCCTCGGCGGCCTGGCCCTGCCCCAGCCCGCCAGTGCGGCGACGACGCTGATCTACGCCACCTTCAAGGGCGACGGCGCGGCCGACCAGGAGCTGTGGATCTACCAGTCCACCAACGGCGGCACCACCTACAACGTCCTGTACGACACCAACTTCCGGGGCCCGACCGGGGTGCTGCGCGACCCGAGCATCATCAAGCGGGGCAGCACCTACTTCATCGCCTACACCTGGCAGTCCTGGACGACGAACTCGACGTACTTCGCGGTGGCCCGCAGCACCGACCTGCTGAACTGGACCAACATCGCCACGGTCCCGTCCGGGATCAGCAGCACCCGGTTCACCTGGGCGCCGGAGTTCTACATCGAGGGCAGCACGGTCAACATCATCACCAACGTGGCCCAGACGACCTGCTCCAACTGCTTCCGGCCGTACGTCTACACGGCCCAGAACAGCGACCTCACCTCGTGGAGCGGGCCGCAGCAGATGTGGGGCCTCGGCTTCAACCACATCGACGCGTACGTGGTGAAGTCCGGCAGCACCTGGCACTCCTTCGTCAAGAACGAGACCACCAAGTACATCGAGCACTGGACCAGCACCGACCGGCTCACCGGCGGCTGGATCAACCGGGGCAACCTGTGGGCCTCGGGCTACGAGGGGCCGTCCCTGGTCCGGCTGGACGACGGCCGGTGGCGCATCTACATCGACAAGTACACCAACGGCGGGATCTGGACCGCGACCAGCTCCGACCTCAACACGTGGACCGGCCTGAGCGCGGTCGGCTGCTCCGGTTGCCGCCACGGCACCGCGATTCCCCGTTGACTTCTCCCCGCCCTGAAAGGGGCGGGGATTCCACTGGGTCGCCCCAGAGTGTTTCCTGCTTCATCGCCGGCTGCCCGCTCGGGAGGGTTCCCCGTTGAGGTCTCACGTCAGCTCGACAGGCTGTCACCGCCAGACCAGCGGCCAGAATATTGCGGGCCGCGTTCACGTCCCGATCATGCCTGCTACCGCAGGCGGCGCAGGTCCACTTCCGTGCCGACAGATCCATCTTCTCCGCCAGCGCCCCACACACCGAACAGAGCCGGGTCGACGGATACCAGCGCGGCACCACGATCAACGTTCGCCCGTACTCCTCAGCCTTATAGGTGATCAGTTGACGGAACAGCCGCCACGAGGCGTCGATGATCGCCCGGGCGAGGGTGTGGTTACGGACCATGTTGCGCACGGTGAGGTCTTCGATCACGAGCACTTGGTTCTCGCGCACGAGCCGAGTCGTCACCCGATGCAACAGATCCCGGCGCCGGTCGGCGATCCGGGCATGCACCCGCGCCACCTTCACCCGCGCCTTCTCCCGATTTCGGGAATCCTTCTCCTTGCGCGCGAGCACCCGCTGTGCCCGCGACAGCGCCTTACGCTCGCGTCTTTCGTGGCGTGGGTTCTCCACCTGCTCGC
This sequence comes from Actinoplanes hulinensis, assembly GCF_019429605.1. Taxonomy (NCBI): domain Bacteria; kingdom Bacillati; phylum Actinomycetota; class Actinomycetes; order Micromonosporales; family Micromonosporaceae; genus Actinoplanes; species Actinoplanes hulinensis. The sequence continues at coordinate 35,273 of NZ_JAHXZI010000014.1, forward strand.
CATCGGAGAGGGTGAGCAGGTGAAGAAGGCCGGCGTCGATCCCGACCATCCTCCCTGTGGCTGGGGCGACGGCAGCGGGTACCTGGACACGCAGCGAGACGAACCATCGCCCGGCCCGGTCCTGCGACACCGTTACCGTCGACGGCACCACGCCCTCGGGCAACGGCCGAGACCACACCACTCGCAACGGCTCGTCAAGCAGCTTCGCCAGCCGCAGCTCACCCGGGGCGTACCGGAAAGCGCTCGCGGTGAACTCAGCCGATCGCCGCGACTTCTTCTTTGCCTTGAACCGCGGATACTGTGCCACCCCTTGGAAGAACCTGGTATAGGCGGCGTCCAGATGACGCAGTGCCTGCTGCAGCGGCACGCAGGACACTTCGTTCAAGAAGCCGTACTCGTCGGTCTTCTTTCAGCCGGTCAGCATCGCCGATGTCGCGCTGTAGCCGACCTTCTCCTCCCGCTGCTTCCAGGATTCACGACGAGCCTGCAGCCCCAGGTTGTAGACCAGCCGCACGCACCCGAACGTTCGTGTCAGCAGCTCGGCCTGGGTTGGGGTCGGGTAGAAGCGGTACTTGTACCCGCGCTCCACCATCGCGACCATCCACACAGGATAGAACAACCGTACGGGCGTGCTTCCAGCGGCTCGGCTACTCGTACCCCGTTCGACAGGGCATTTCGTTTCCCCTCAATTTCTGGCCCGAAGGCCGGAGTATCCACGGAAGGACCCCGATGACACCGTTGCGCCGGCTCCTCACCCCCCTCCTGGTGACCGCCCTGACCGCGCTGGGCGCCGTCGCCGTCGGCTCGTCGCCGGCGGCCGCCGCCACCAACCAGTTCCGCGGCATGAACTGGGCGATGCTGGGCGACAACTTCAGCACCGGCCCGCTGGTCGTGCAGGGTCTCAGCTCGTCGGACAGCAACGCGACGGTCCGGGCCAAGGCCAACGCCCTGTACGACGACATGGCCGCGATCGGCGTCAACACGGTCCGGCTGCCGATCAACACGCACACCGTCGGTACGACGTGGTGGGAGAACTACCGGGGCGCCATCGACGCCGCCACCGCCCGCGGGTTCAAGGTGATCCTCGCCTATTGGGAGGACGGCGCCGCCTCCGGTGGCCGGATCACCAACATCGCGGCCTGGAACACCATGTGGTCGAAGGTGACCTACCAATACGGCGCGAACACCAGCGTCTACTTCGAGCCGATGAACGAGCCGCACGGCTACACCTCGGCGGAGTGGCGCAACGTGGCGGCGAACTGGATGAGCTACCACTACTCGGCGGTGCCGAGCCGGACGCTGATCGGCGGCACCGGGTACAGCCAGGACCTGCGGGACGTCTGCAACGACAGCCGGTTCAGCGGCACGCTGCTCTCGTTCCACCACTACGCGTTCTTCTACAGCGCGATGACCTACGACGCCTTCCGCAGCCACGTCCAGACCCGGCTCGGCAACTGTGCCTCCCGCGCCGTGGTGACCGAGTTCGGCGCCCCGATGTCGACCGGGCTCAACTACGCCGACGCCAACAGCACCGACAATTTCGTACGCCACATCCGCGCCGTCACCCAGGTCATGCGGGACAACCAGATGGGTGGCACCTACTGGCCGGCCCTGGGTGGCAAGCCCACCGGCACCTCGGGCTTCGACTACTACTCGATGTTCGCCTTCAGCGGCAGCGGCACCAACCTCAACCTGGCCGTCCGGAACGCCTCCGGCCGCGACCGCATCCGGTACGGGTGGGGCCTCTGACGCTCGGAACGGACCGGCCCCCTGCCACGGCACGCGCCGCCGTGGCAGGGGGCCGGTCCATGTCGAACATCCACGGCACGGGTGGAGCCGCGTGTCGGGGCCGCCCGCCGGTCCTCCCGGCGGCTCGCCCGGTGGTGTGAAGCCCGGCACGCCGGAGATCTCCCGGCGGCCCGGCCGTCCGCGTGACCCTATTCTGGTAGCCCCCGGACCCGGGGGAGGCAGGTCACGCCCTCGACCGGATCCGGAGTACTCGGGATGTATGCGCTCGGCATCGATCTGGGAACCACCTACACCGCCGCCGCCGTCTGGCGCTCCGGTCATGCCGAGATCGTCTCGCTGGGCAGCAGGACGGCGGCCGTCCCGACGGTGGTGCTGTTGCGGGCCGACGAGACCATCCTGACCGGCGAGATCGCCAGCCGGCGAGGGCTGACCGAACCGCACCGGATGGCCCGCGAGTTCAAGCGGCGCCTCGGTGACCCCACGCCGATCCTGCTCGGCGGGGTGCCGTACTCGGCCGAGTCGCTGATGGCCCGGATGCTGCGGGCCGTGATCGACGAGGTGTCGTCACGAGAGGGCGGCGAGCCGAACGCCATCTGCGTCTCGCATCCCGCCAACTGGGGGCCGTACAAGATCGATCTGTTGTATCAGGTGATCCGCCTCGCCGGCATCGAGCAGCCGGTCCAGTTGATCACCGAGCCACACGCCGCGGCGGTCTTCTACGCCCGGCAGCAGCGGCTGGAGCCGGACGCGACGGTTGCCGTCTACGACCTCGGCGGCGGCACCTTCGACGCGGCGGTGCTGCGCAAGACCCCGGACGGGTTCGAGCTCATCGGCAAGCCGGAGGGGATCGAGCGGCTCGGCGGCGTCGACTTCGACGCCGCCATCTTCGCCCACGTGGCCGGGGCGCTCGACGGCGCGCTGGACGACCTCGACGAACAGGATCCGGCGGCGAGCGCCGCGGTCGCCCGGCTCCGCGAGGAGTGCGTGCAGGCCAAGGAGGCGCTGTCGGCTGACACCGACGTGACGATCCCGGTGCTGCTGCCGGCCGTCACCACCGAGGTCCGGCTCACCCGCGCCGAGTTGGAGGCGATGGTCCGCCCGGTGCTGAGCGGCCCTATCGAGGCGCTGCGCCGGGCCGTCAGGTCGGCCGGGATCGAGCCGGCGGACCTGCACTCGGTGCTGCTGGTCGGCGGTTCGTCGCGGATTCCGCTGGTCGCGCAGCTGGTCGGTGCGGAGTTCGGGCGGCCGGTCGCGGTCGACGCCCACCCCAAGCATGCGGTGGCGCTCGGCGCGGCCTGGCATGCCGGTGCCTCGATCGCCGAGGCCCAGACGGCGCTGGTGCTGCCCGAGGCCGTCGACCCGTGGGCGACCGGCGCCGCGGAGGCGGTCGCCCCGGCCTGGCCGGACGCCCTCGTGGTTCCCGCCGGGCCCGCCCAGCCGGGCCCGCCGTCTCCGGTGGCGCTCTCCCCAGCGTCTTCGCCGGAGCCGGTCTCGTCCCCGGAGGTAGCCGGGCCGACTGCCGCCGTCGCGCTGCCCGCCGATGCGGCGACTCGGGTACGGACTCTCGGCGCTGTTCTGGCTGCCGCCGTGGTGGTGTTGCTCGCCGGCGTCACCGGCGCCGTCTGGGCCCTGAACAGGTTCGGCGGCGACGGCAAGAAGGACGTTCCGACGACCGAGGCCGGCATGCACAGCCCGCAGCACAGCCCGATCCCGAGCGGGGCCGCCGCGGCGGGCGCGAGCGTGCCGGCCGGCGCGGCCGCCGCCCCGGTGCCGGCCGACGAGGCGTGCACCGATCAGATGAGGCAGAGCCCTCGCTGGGTCTGCCTCACCCGGGCCACCGTCCGGGACGGAAGGTTCACCATCTGGTACGAGGCGGACTGGAACGGCGAGACCCCGGACACCGTGAAGGGCTTCCACCTGCATATCTACGGCGGCGACGGGCAGAGCCCCGACGAGACGACGATGGGCAGCCAGGCGACCGCACACGGCGAGTACTACTTCGAGGACCAGCAGCCCTCGGTGCGGCGGACCGCCGACGCCGACTTCGAGGCCGTCGGCGATGCCCCGAAGGTGTGCGCCCGCATCGCCAAGAGCGGGCACGGGCTGGCCAGGGCCGCCGACGGCAGCTACCACACCGGCAACTGCATCCCCATTCAGCGGGACTGACAGCCGCGCGCCGGTGCCGGGCCGGGCGGCACGACCACACCGTCAGCAGCGCTGTAACCATCCCCGACGGCACCGCCGTCGTGATCCGGTCGACCGCCGTCCGGTTCATGGAGGCGAGCTTTCGCGCGAACATGTCCGAAGCTGTTGCCTTCTGTTGACCTCATACATGCAAATAGTTCAGTGTGTTTGCAGTCTCGTCGATCGAAGGGAAACAATCGATGCCCCGATCACCCGGGAGAACCCTGCTCCTCGCCGTCCTGCTGGTTCTCTCCGTTCTCGGCGTACCCGCCGCGCCCGCCTCCGCGGCGGCGCCGGTGCACGGTCTCAAGGGTGAGTACTTCCGGATGTCCGCGCCGGGCGCCCGGGACTTCGCCGAACTCGGCGGGATCGTTCTCGATGCGAACATCGACCTGCCCGGCCTGGCCGGCACGTTCGAGTCGCTGACCGGGCGCACCGAGCACACCACCGCCCGCTGGACCGGGAGGATCACCGCGCCGGCCACCGGTGACTACACGTTCTCCATGATCGGCGACAACGGGTTCCGGTTCCTGATCGACGGGCGGCCGGTGATCGACCACTGGGTCGGTGACTGGGACCGCGAGCAGGTCAGCGCCCCGGTGCCGCTGGTGGCGGGGGAGGCGCACGACGTCCGCATCGAGATGTTCCAGGACGTCGGCGGCGCGAACCTGTTCCTGCGCTGGTCGGGCGCCGGGCTCGACAGGCAGATCATCCCGGAGAGCGCTTTCACGCCGCCGGACGGCTTCCAGATCTTCCCGGTCGCGTTCACCGTCCAGCCGGACGGCCGCACCCTGATCGCCGACTTCGACGCGGCCGTCGACGACCTCGGCACGCTGGCCGAGCACCTCAAGGTCGAGGTGGACACCACCGTCTTCCCCATCCGGAGCGTCCACAAGCGCGGCGACACGGCGGTCGTCACCCTCGCCGAGAAGATCCAGAAGAACCAGCGGGTCCGTGTCGGCTACGACGGCGCAGGCGGGCTCGTCGTCGGCGGCGAGACCGTCCCGCAGGTCATCCGCTCGGCGGTCAACACGTCCACGCACCGGCTCACGACGCCGTGGGGCGACCGGGTCGACGAGCGTCGTCCCCTGCCCGAATACCCGCGTCCACAGTTGATCCGCAAGGACTGGATCAACCTGAACGGGCCGTGGGAGTTCGCCGCCGCCGAGGCGGGGGAGCAGCCGGTCTTCGGCCGGGCCCTCGGTGAGCGGATCATCGTGCCCTACCCGGTCGAGTCGCTGCTGTCCGGCATCGAACGGCGCGAGGACCACATGTTCTACCGCAAGCTCGTCACCGTTCCCCGCGACTGGACCGGCAAGCGGATCAGGCTCAACTTCGGCGCCGTCGACTACGAGGCGAAGGTGTGGGTCAACGGAACGCTGGTCACCACGCACACCGGCGGCTACACGGCGTTCACCGCCGACATCACCGGCGCGCTCCGTGGGCACGGTCCGCAGGAGATCATCGTCGCGGTCACCGACGTGACCGGGCCGAACCAGCCGAAGGGCAAGCAGTCGCTGAACCCGGGCGGCATCGTCTACGAGCCGTCGTCCGGCATCTGGCAGACGGTCTGGATGGAGCCGGTCGCGCCGGTCGCCGTCGACGACCTCGTCATCACCTCCGACGTCGCGACCGGGTCGGTCATCGTGCGCGTGAACGCCGCGACGGCGGCCAAGGTCACCATCACCGCCAGGGACAAAAAGGGCAGAAAAGCGGGACAGGCTTCGGGTACGGCCAACGCCGACCTCAAAATCAAGATCGCCGAGCCCCGCCTGTGGAGCCCCGACGACCCCTACCTCTACGACCTCGACGTGAAGCTCGGCAGCGACACCGTTCGCGGCTACTTCGGGCTGCGCGAGGTGGCCGTACAGAACATCGGTGGTTTTCCGAAGCTGGTGCTGAACGGCAGGCCGATCTTCTCGCTCGCCACCCTCGACCAGGGCTTCTGGCCGGACGGCCTGTACACCCAGCCCAGCGACGCGGCCCTGCGCTTCGACCTGGAGGAGACGAAGAGGCTCGGTTTCAACGCGGTCCGCAAGCACATCAAGGTCGAGCCGGCCCGCTGGTACCGGCACGCCGACGAACTCGGCCTGCTCGTCTGGCAGGACTTCGTCTCCGCCGACATCAACGGCACGGCCGGTCAGGAGGCGTTCCTGAGCCAGGGCCGGGAGATGATGCGCCAACTGCACGGCTTCCCGTCGATCATCGGGTGGATCGTCTTCAACGAGGGCTGGGGCGAATGGGACCGCACGACGACGGGACAGATCGCCACCGCCGTCAAGATTGACGACCCGTCCCGCATCGTCAATGCGCACAGTGGCGTCAACTGTTGCGCGTCCAAGGGTGACTCCGGCAAGGGCGACGTGATCGACCACCACGACTACGTCAACAATGATCCGCCCTACCCGGACGCCACCCGCATCGCCATGGACGGTGAACACGGCGGCTTCACCCTGCGTACCCCCGGGCACATGTGGCCGGGCACGCCCGCCGTCATCTACAGCGGGGTCGCCGACAAGGCGGCACTGACCGCGAAGTACGTCGACAACACCGAGCGTTTCTACCTGGAGGCCGCCGGCGCGGAGTTGTCCGGCTCGGTCTACACCCAGATCACCGACCTGGAGACCGAGCTCAACGGCCTCTGGACCTACGACCGGCGAGAGATCAAGGTCGACCCCGCGGCGGTACGGGCGGTGAACGCGAAAGTGATCGCGGCCGGGGCGGCGTCCGGTCAGGCCCGGACGTATCCCGGGCACGGCGACTGGGACCTCGACGAGGGCAGCGGCCCGACCGCCCGCGACAGCGGCGGCGACAGCCACCTCACCCTGACCGGCGACACCGCGTGGGCTTCCGGCGTGAGCGGCACCGCGCTGCGGTTCGACGGTGACGGCGACTACGCCGACACGGCGGCGCCGGTGCTCGACACCACGAAGGACTACACGATCGCGGCCTGGGTGACCCTCGACGAACTGCCCGGCAACTACGCCACCGCGGTCAGTCAGGACGGCCGCCGCACCGAGAACCCCTTCTATCTCCAGTACGGGCAGGGCGCCTTCGCGTTCAGCACCCCCGGCGGCAACCGGGCCCGGCTGGTCACCACGCCCGAACTGAACCGCTGGTACCACCTGGCCGGCGTCCGCGACCACGCCACCGGCGAGATCCGCCTCTACGTCGACGGCCGGCGTGCCGCCACGGTGGCGGCCGGCCCGGACGTGGTGAGCACCGGCCCGCTGTCGGTGGGCCGGGCGAAGTACGCGGGCAACCGCACCGACTTCTGGTCCGGCTCGATCGACCGGGTGCACGCCTACGACCGCGGCCTGACCGACGAGGAGGTGACCGCCCTCTACACGGCCGAGGCCCACTGACCCGCTCCGGCGCCGGGATCGTTCTGATCCCGGCGCCGGCCGGCGTCCGAGGGTAGAGCACGGCCGCGCCGCCGGCGACCGCGACCGCCGGTACCGCGCCCATCAGCACGACCACCGCCACGGCCGAGAGCTTCAGCTGGTGATTCGAGCGTTTCAACCGGTCCAGTTCGCCCGCGTTCAGGTCGCGCATCGTCTCCCCCGGTCTCCGTGTCGTTCCGGCCGCCGGAATCTACGCGGGAAGATGCCGTGCCGGGTTGCCCGAAGCGTGCCGGACGGTGTCGTGTGACCATTCTGAGCTGCGGTGATATCCGGATCGTCGATCCCGGCCGGTGTCCGGCCGTGTCCAGCGCGAGGCCGAGAGTGCCGAAATTCAATCGATGGACATCGAAGCTTGACCCTCCATTGAATCGTTAACATACTCAAGAAACCGCGAGCCGCCCCGAGGCTCGTTCCGCCCGTGCTTTCCCCGAGCGCGGTCCGTGTGTCCCCGTTCCTGCACACGATGGGATCCCCATGCACATCGCTGCCCTACCCCGAAAGGCCGTCGCGCTGACGGCCACGACCCTGCTCCTGCTCGGCGGCGCCACCTCCGTGGCCGCCGCCGAGAGCGGCCCCCTCGCGGCTGTCGCGCCGTCCGCCCGTACCACTGAAGATCTTGATCGTGGTCTGATCGCTCTGCGCACGTCGCGGGGGAACTTCCTGTCGTGGCGGCTGCTCGCGTCGGACCCGGCCGGGGTGGCGTTCAACGTCTACCGCGGATCGGTCAAGGTCAACGCCGCGCCGATCGCCGCCGGCACGAACTACACCGACGCCGGCGCCCCGGCCGGCGCCTCCTACACCGTGCGGCCGGTCGTCGACGGCGCCGAGGCCGTCACCCTGGCCGCCGAGGAACCCAGCGTCGGGCTGCTGGCCGCCTACCAGGACGTGCCGATCCAGATCCCGGGCGGCGGCACCACGCCGGACGGGGTGGCCTACACCTACTCGGCCAACGACGCGTCGGTGGGCGACCTCGACGGCGACGGCCAGTACGAGATCGTTCTCAAGTGGGACCCCTCGAACGCCAAGGACAACTCGCAGTCCGGCTACACCGGCAACGTGTTCATCGACGCCTACAAGCTCAACGGCACCCGGCTGTGGCGCATCGACCTGGGCCGCAACATCCGGGCGGGCGCGCACTACACCCAGTTCCAGGTGTTCGACTACGACGGCGACGGCAGGGCCGAGGTCGCCATGAAGACCGCCGACGGCACGAAGGACGGCGCCGGCGTGGTGATCGGCAGTTCGAGCGCCGACTACCGCAACTCGTCGGGCTACATCCTGTCCGGTCCCGAGTTCCTGACCGTGTTCAACGGGCAGACCGGGCGGGCCGTGGCCACCGCCGACTACGTGCCCGCCCGCGGCACCGTCTCGTCGTGGGGCGACTCCTACGGCAACCGCGTCGACCGGTTCCTGGCCGGGACCGCCTACCTCAACGGGTCGTACCCGAGCATCATCATGGCCCGCGGCTACTACACCCGCAGCGTGATCGCCGCCTGGGACTTCCGCAACGGCACGCTGACCCGGAAGTGGACGTTCGACAGCAACTCGTCCACCAACGGCTCCGCCTGGGCCGGGCAGGGAAACCACCAGCTGTCCATCGCCGACGTGGACGCCGACGGGCGCGACGAGATCATGTACGGCGCCATGGCGGTCGACGACAACGGCTACGGACTGTGGACCACGGGCCGGGGACACGGCGACGCCTACCACGTCAGCGACCTGATCCCGAGCCGCTCGGGGCAGGAGGTCTTCAAGGTGTCCGAGGACGGCAGCAAGCCGGCCATGTGGATGGCCGACGCGCGCACCGGTGCTCTGATCTGGTCGACTCCGTCGTGCGGCTGCGACAACGGCCGGGGCGTGTCGGCCGACATCTACGCGGGCAGCGCGGGCGCCGAGTCGTGGTCGTCGGCGGTCGACGGGCTGCGCAGCGCCAGCGGCGCGAACATCGGCCGCAAGCCGTCGTCGACGAACTTCGTGATCTGGTGGGACGGTGACGCCCAGCGCGAGCTGCTCGACCAGACCCGGATCGACAAGTACGGGACCGGCGGCGACACCCGGCTGCTGACCGCCAGCGGCGTGCACTCGAACAACGGCACCAAGGCCACCCCGTCGTTGCAGGCCGACATCCTCGGTGACTGGCGGGAGGAGGTCATCTGGCCGACCACGAACAACACCGCCCTGCGGATCTACTCGACCACCGATTCGACCAGCATCTCGCGGGCCTCGCTGATGCAGGACCGGCAGTACCGGGAGGCGGTCGCCTGGCAGAACACCGCGTACAACCAGCCGCCGCACCCGAGCTTCGCGATCGGCTGAGTGGGTTGTTGCGGGGGCGGGAACCCGCCCCCGCAACAGATGCGTCAGCCGAGGCGCCAGTTCTGGGCGGCCAGGCTGTTGCAGGTGTAGAGGGAGAGGCGGGCGCCGTTGGCGGCGTCCCAGTTGTAGTTGTCCAGGCACGTGTTGCCGGCGACGTTGCGCAGCGAGAACCAGCCGCTGCCCCGGTCGAGCACGATCCACTGCTGGCTGGTGGAGCCGTTGCAGGTGTAGAGGCCGACGTCGGCGTTCGCGGCGGTGCTGGCGTTGATGTTCGACAGGCAGGTGCCGGTGTTGCGGTTACGGATCTCGTAGTACGACCCGTTCTTGTAGGTCAGCTCGAAGTGCTGGGCCGTGCCGCCGTTGCAGTCGTAGAGGCGGACCAGCGCGTTCAGCGTGGTGTCACGGTTGTAGTTGTCGACGCACCGGTTGCTGTGCTGGCCCCGGATGCCCGGGTTGGTGACGGTGCTCGGGATCGGCTGGCCGAAGAACGGGTCGCCGTTCTCCCGCCACAGCAGCTGCTGCACCCGGGTGTGCCGGTTCGGGTCGGTCAGCGCGTCCGGCGTCGGGGTGGCGTAGTCGCGGGCGTGGTAGACCAGCATGTCGGTGACGCCGTCCTCGGCGACCGTGAAGCTGCCGTGGCCCGGGCCGTAGACGCCGTTCGCGGTCTGGAAGACCGGGTTCGGGTGCTTGTACCAGGACGCCGGGCTGAGCAGATCGCTGGTGTCCCACGAGGACAGCAGGCCCAGCTTGTAGCGGGAGTCGGTGGCGGACGCCGAGTAGGCGATGTAGACGCGGCCGTTCTTGACCAGCGGCGACGGCCCTTCGACGACGCCGGCGACGCCCTCCTTCTCCCAGGCCACGGTGGGCCGGGCGATCTCCACGGCGGTCCCGGTGATCGCGGTCGGGCCGTTCATCCGGGCGAGGTACATGTGGCTGTTGAAGCTGGTGGACGGGCTGTCCTGGGCCCAGGCGAAGTAGCGGACGCCCTTGTTGACGAAGACCGCGGCGTCCAGCTGGAACGACTCCCAGCCGGTGTTGAAGCGCTGCGGGGCGCTCCACGTACCGGTCATCGGGTTGGCGCTGGTGTTGCGGATCCAGTAGAGCCGCTGGTCGAAGACGGCGGTGCTGGGCGACGCCGAGAAGTACATGTACCAGGCGCCGTCGATGTACTGGATGTCGGGCGCCCAGATCCAGCCGCTGAGGGCGCCGCTGGACGGGGCGACGAACGCGTTGCTCGTGGCGGCGGTGCCGAGCCCCTGGAGGGTGGTGGCACGGCGCAGCTCGACGCGCTTGTAGTCGGGCACCGACGCGGTCATGTAGTAGTAGCCGTCGGTGTGCTTGAAGATCGCGGTGTCGGCGCGCTGCGAGACGACCGGGTTCTTGACGCTGATGTATTGGGCGGACGCCGGGGAGGCGAAGCCGGCCAGCAGCACGACCGTCACGGCCAGCGCGACGGTGAGCTTGCGACGGATTCGAGCACGAAGACCCATCGATGACTTCCTTGTGGGTGGGGACGGGGATGTGTGATCGTTAACATGCACGTCGATCGCCCGTCACGTCAAGAAACATCGCCGAAATAGAAGGCGGTCGCAGAGGCTGGAGATCAAGCCTTGTGACGGATATGGATGTCTCGTAACATGCCGGTCATCTTTGTGAGCGCTAACGCTTTAGGAGGCGTGCCGTGCGGATACGGGCCATGATCACCGTGTTGGTCACCGCGATGGCTCTCATCGTGACGCCCACCCCAGCCCTCGCCGCGCCGGGAGCGTCCTATCAGAACCCCGTCGTCGGCACGCCCAACAGCGCCGACCCGTGGATGAGCTACTACAACGGCAACTACTACTACGCCGCCACGACGTGGACCGGGAAGATCCTCATCCGTAGGTCCACCACCCTGGCCGGGCTGAAGACCGCCGCCGAGACGACCGTGTTCACGATGTCGCAGCCCAACGCGGTGTCGAACATGTGGGCGCCCAGCCTGCACCTGCTCAACGGGCCGAACGGGCAGCGCTGGTACCTCTACTACTCGGCCGGGCCGTCCGCCTGCTGCGGCGGGCAGCGCCAGCACGTCCTCGAAAGCTCCGGCACCGACCCGATGGGGCCGTACACCTACAAGGGCGCGCTCACCCTGATGCCGAACAACGGCTGGTCGATCGACGGCAGCGTGATGACCGTCGGCGGCGTCAACTACTTCGTGTTCTCCGCCTTCAACAACAACGGCGGGTTCGAGAACGGCGGGCTCCAGAGCCTCTTCATCACTCGCCTGACCAACCCGTGGACACCCGCGTCGCTCGGCATCATCATCTCCGAGCCGACGCTGGCCTGGGAGAGGGTCGGCAACCCGGTCAACGAGGGGCCGTACGTGCTCCAGCGCAACGGCCGCACCTTCCTGACCTACTCGGCCAGCTTCTGCGGCACCCCCGACTACAAGATCGGCGCGCTCGAGCTCACCGGCTCCGACCCGCTCAACCGTTCCGCGTGGACCAAGCTCGCCAACCCGCTCTTCCAGCGCAGCGACGCCAACGGGGTCTACGGGCCCGCCCACCACAGCTTCTTCAAGTCACCGGACGGCACCGAGGACTGGATCGTCTACCACGCCAACGACTCCACCTCGCAGGGGTGCGGCACCACGCGTACCAGCCGGGCCCAGCGGATCTCCTGGAACGCCGACGGCACCCCCACCCTGGGCGTCCCGGTCTCCACCGCGACGGTGCTGGCCGGACCCTCCGGTGAGCTGGGCAACCCGGGCGCGGTCACGGTCCAGCGGATCCAGTCCTACAACTTCCAGGACCGATTCGTACGCCACTCGAACTACGCCACCCGCATCGACGCGAACGTGACCCCGGCGCTGGACTCGCAGTTCCGCGTCGTGGCCGGCCTCGCCGACAGCACCGCCGTCTCGTTCGAGTCGGTCAACTTCCCCGGCCACTACCTGCGGCACAACAACTACGTGCTGCGGCTCGAACCGAACAACGGGACGGCGACGTTCCGGCAGGACGCCACCTTCCGTCAGGTGGCCGGGCTGGCGGACTCCTCCTGGTCGTCGTTCCAGTCGTACAACTTCCCGACCCGCTACATCCGGCACAGCAACTACGTGCTGCGGATCGACCCGGTCTCCACCGCCGCCGAACGCGCCGACGCCACCTTCCGCCGTACGTCCTGACCGCGTTCGCCGTCGGTCGCCAGCCACAGCCACACCAGGAAGGTGCCGGCGACGACCGCGGCGATCCCGGCCGCCCCGGAGGCGACAGCGATACGGCTCGGCTCCGGGGTGGTGGTCATCGGCTCGGACGCCTTCGCGGCGAGGAAGCCGAGGGCCGCGGCGGGCGCCGTGACCAGCCCGGTCAGGGCCAGCGGCAGCACACCCAGCGGGCTCGGGCGGCCGGTGGCGGCCGCCCGGTCCCGGCTCGTCAGCCGCAGGCCGAGGATCACCAGCGCACCCCAGCCCAGCACCACGAGCATGGCGGCGACCGCGTCGCTGGGCCGGTGCCACTGCGACCACACGGTGGCGATCGCGATGGCCGCCGTGTAACCGGCCCCGCACAGGGCGGCGGTGGCGCGGACCGCCTCGGGCAGGACCAGGACCACCGCGAACGCCACCGACGCGGCGGCCGTCGTATGGCCGCTGGGCAGCGAGTTCGCGAACTCCAGCCGGTCGATGGGCGGCCGGGTCAGGACGTTCTTGAGGAACTGGGTGGTGCCGTTGGCGCCGAGCACCAGCACCGCCGCCGCCACCGCCAGGCCGGGCCGCCGCCGGACCACGCCGACCGCGACCACGACCAGGCAGACCAGCACCAGACCGGCCAGGGTGGTGCCGTTCAGCACCCGGGTCAGGATCTGCGCGAGCCGGGGATGTTCCACATCGGTGCCGAGCATCGCGGCGGTGTCCAGCCACTGCCCGGAGATGGTGCGCACGAACACGTGATAGGTCGCCAGCGTCCCGAGAGCGGCGAGCGCGCCGACGACCAGCGGCGCCCCCAGACGCCTCGGGGTCATGTCGGTCATGTCGGGCAGCCTTCCATCGTGTCGAGCGACCGAGCTTACGACCCCGGGTCAACCCCGGTTCCGGCAACCGGCACCGGGCGGGCCAGTTCGGTCAGCTCCTCGTCGAGCAGCTCGGCCAGCCGCTCGTAGCGGCCCGGCTGCGCCTCCCGGGTGATCCGCCGGCTCGGCATCTCCACGGTCATCAGCAGGTAGAGGTGCAGCCGGTAGAGGCTGAGCCGGCGCAGCGCCGGTGCGTCGAGACGGACCCCGCCGTACCCCTGGAGGAAGGGGTGCCCGGGTTCGTCCTCGATGCGGCGGAACAGGGCGGCCGAGGTGAAGTCGAGCAGCGGGTCGCCGTAGAGGAACCGTTCACCGTCCACGAACCCGGTCAGGCGGCCGTCCGCCACCAGCAGGTTGCCGTCCCAGCCGTCGAAATGCAGCAGCGCCGGGCGGCGCACGCTGTCGAGCAGCCCGGCGTGCCGGATGATCAGATCGCGGATCCGCTCGGCCGGGGCGGGCGTCTCGACCTGCCACTCGGCCGCGTCGTCGAGCAGGTCGTCGATCATCGCGAGGAACGCGGCCGACCAGGTCGGGGCGCTGGTCCGGCCGGCGTCGTAGCCGAACCGGTCGCCGGTGAGCCGGTGCACCCGGGCCAGTTCGGCGCCGAACGCGGCCCGCACCGGCGCGTCGTCCACCGGGGCCGGACCCGACTGGACCTCGAACAGGTTGCGGCCGGGCAGGCGCTCGGTGACCAGGAGATCCGGCGACGCGTGCAGCACCCGCGGCACCCGCACCTCCGGCGCCTCGGCCGCCAGCCGGCGCAGGTAGCGGCCCTCGGCGGCGATCAGATCCCGCTCGTAGCGCAGCAACCGCACATCGTCGCGGGGCGCCACCTTGAGCACCACCTCGGCGCCGTCGTCCAGCCGCGCCGACCAGACCGTGGCGAAACCGCCCCCGCTGAGCGGCGCGGACGCCACCACCCGCCGTCCCGGGAGAGCCGTCGCTACCGATCGTTCGATGTCGGTGGCATCCAGGAGGCGCTGGGTCGGGCTCGGCTCGCTCACCCGCCCGACCCTACCGGGACGAGATTTTTCTCCGGGGCGAGCAACCAATCCATGATCCGTCACCACTAGTGGGTGATCGACGCGGCGGCCATCCCCCCAGAGCCCGCCGCATCATCCCCCGGAGAACAGGTGAAGACCATGAAACGATCAGTCGCGCTGCGACTCTCCGCCGTCCTCGGCGTGGCCGGCGTCGCCGGAGCCATCGCCTTCGGGCTGCCTCAGCACGACGCGTCGGCCGCGGAGGCCACCGTCACCGGTTTCGCCAGCGAGAACGGCGGCACCACCGGCGGCGCGGGCGGGACCACCGTCAAGGCCACCACCGGCACCCAGATCCACAACGCGCTGTGCACCCGGGCGGCCGGCGACACCCCGATCATCATTCAGGTCGAGGGCACGATCAATCACGGCAACACGACCAAGGTGTCCGGTGACAGCTGCAACACGGCGGCCGATCGCATCGAGTTGAAGGAGATCAGCAACGTCACGATCGTCGGTGTGGGCGCGGGCGCCACGTTCGATCAACTCGGTATCCACATCCGGGACTCCAGCAACATCGTCATCCAGAACGTGACGGTGCAGAACGTCAAGAAGTCCGGCTCACCGCTGTCCAACGGTGGTGACGCGATCAGCATGGAGAGCACCGTCCGCAACGTGTGGGTGGACCACGCCACGCTGATCGCCTCGGGTGGGGAGCCGGAGGGCTTCGACGGCCTGTTCGACATGAAGGACGACACCCAATACGTGACGCTGTCCTACAGCATCCTGCGCGACTCCGGGCGTGGCGGCCTGATCGGTTCCAGCGAGACCGACACCGGCAACAGCTTCATCACCTTCCACCACAACAAGTACGAGAACATCGATTCGCGTACGCCGTTGCTGCGCGGTGGTGTCGCCCACATCTACAACAACCACTACCTGAGCCTCAACGAGTCGGGCATCAACTCGCGGGCCGGCGCCAAGGCGCGGGTGGACAGCAACTACTTCGAGGACTCGAAGGACGTGCTCGGTACCTTCTACACCGACGCGGCCGGCTACTGGCAGGTGTCCGGCAACGTCCTCGACAACGTGACCTGGTCGGCTGCCGGTGAGGAGAACAACCCGGCCGGCCCGGACCTGGTGTCCACCACCAGCGTCACCATCCCGTACGCGTTCGCGCTGGACAACGCGTCCTGCGTGCCGTCGATCGTGGCGGCCACCGCCGGCGCCGGCACCGGACTGAAGGTCTCGGACGGCAGGTGCAACGCCACCGCCGCGCCGACCACCTCGGCCACCGTCTCTCCCACCGCCACTGTCTCTCCCACCGCTTCTCCCACCGCTTCTTCCACCGCGACCGTTTCTCCGACGGCGACCGCGACCAGCGGCGTCAACCTGAGCATCGGCGCCGGCGCGGACGGTTCCAGCAAGGCGAGCGGCACCAGCTACGGCAACGTGAAGGACGGCAACACGGCCACCTTCTGGTCGCCGAACGGCGCCACCGGTGACATCTCGATCAAGTGGTCGGCGGCCACCAAGGTCTCCCGCATCGCCATCGTCGAGGCGTCCGGCTCGTCGATCGGCGCCTACCAGGTGATCAACGGCGCGACCGGCGCGGTTCTGGCCTCCGGCACGGGCGGCGGGACCGTCACCTTCGCGGCCACCTCCACCACCAAGCTGACCTTCAAGATCACAAGCTCTTCCGGTACGCCCAAGATCGCCGAATTCCAGACGTACGCCTCCTGACGTGCGGTCGCCGGACCGGGCGCACCCCGGTCCGGCATCGGCTCAGTTCCGCTGCTCGGCGAGGGTGTAGGCGACCAGGGCGTTGGCGTGCCCGTGCCCGAGGCCGTGCTCCGTCTTCAGCCAGGAGACCAGTTCACCGTGCCGGGTGAGCGGGGACGATCGGATGAGTGCGGTCCAGTACGCGATCGGCTGCCCGTACTTCTTCTCGATCGACGGAAAATAGCTGGCGGGGCCCTTCACCGGGTTGGTCATGCGGGGTAGACCGGCCCCACCCCGGGAACTCATCGGTGATCTGGGTCACCGAAAGGTATTTCCTGAAACCCGTTCATGTTCTTCAATGGACGGGTGGTCATCGCCGTACGCCTGCTGGTGATTCTGTCGTTGTCGTTCGCGGCCCTGCTGCCCGGCGCGCCGTCCGCCGTGGCGGCCGAACCCGGATGGACCGGCCCGCTGTCGACCCGTGGCCGCTACATCGTCGATGCCGACGGGCAGCGTTTCAAACTTCGCTCCGGCAACTGGCACGGCGCGAGCGGCACGTGGAACGGCTCCGGCGACACGGCCGACAACGCCAACCATCACGCGGGGGAGAACTCGGGGCGGATCCCGCTCGGGCTCGACCGGGCGCCGCTGGCCACCATCGTCGCCGGATTCCGGGAGCTGGGGCTCAACAGTGTCCGGCTGCCGTTCTCGAACGAGATGCTGCGTGACACCCGCCCGGTGACCGACCCGGCCGTCGCCGCGAATCCGCAGCTGCGCGGGCTCACACCGTTGCAGGTGTACGACCGGGTCGTCGCCGCGCTCACCGGCGCCGGGCTCGCCGTGATCCTCAACAACCACACCAACACCACCCGCTGGTGCTGTGCCGTCGACGGAAACGAGCGCTGGAACACCTCGCAGAGCGTGCAGCAGTGGGAGGACGACTGGCTGTTCATGGCCCGGCGCTACTCCGGCGATCCGCGGGTGGTCGGCGCCGATCTGTACAACGAGGTGCGGCGTACCGTCCTGGACGACCCGAACTGGGGCTGGGGCAACGCCCACGACTGGCTCGCCGCGTCGCAGCGCACCGGCGACCGGATCCTCGCCGAGGCCAACCCGAACCTGCTGATCATCGTGGAGGGGATCAACTGGACCGGGATCCCGGTCGACGGTTTCGCGCACGAGCGGCCCACCCTGCGGCCGGTCCGCAACCTGTCGCACACCCTGGTCCGGTCCGGGAAACTGGTGTACTCGGCGCATTTCTACGACTACACCGGCCCGAATCACAGCGGGGCCACCGGGACCGGCGAGACGACCGATCCGCGCTACCGGGATCTGGGCGCCGCCGATCTGGCCGCGGTCGTCCAGCGGGACGCCCTGTTCGTGGCGGGGGAGCCCGGCAACCACTTCACGGCGCCGGTGTGGATCAGCGAGTTCGGGGTGGCCGCCGACGCCGCTCCGGGCAGCCCGCAACGGGCCTGGTTCGAGAACTTCGTCGACATCCTGATCCGGGCCGACGCCGACTTCGCCTACTGGCCGGTGGTCGGCTGGGCGGAGAGCGGCAACGAGTGGGGGCTGCTGTTCTTCGACGCCGCGGGGCGGCGATCCGGGCTGATCGACGGTCCGGACTGGCGGTCGGCCGCCTGGCAGCGGCTGGTCAATGGCACGACACGACAGGGGTACGTTGATCCGGTCCCGTCGCGGTCAATGTTGAGCCCCGATCATGTTGATTTCACCGCGTCAACGTTGATGCGTGCACAGCCGGACTGGGACCGGGGCGCCCGCAAGGCCGCCTGCCCGGACGGTCAACGGTTGATCGGGTTGAGCCACACCGGCAACCGCGGCCTGTGCACCGACGTGTCCGGCGCGACCGTCTGGAGCGCCTACCAGGTGGTGACCGACGAACGGCACGTCTCCCGGGACTGGGCGTCCGGCTACACGAAGTTGCAGTGCCCGGCGTCGTCGGTGCTGATCGGCTACGCGGTGCGGGGCGCCGCCGTGTCCAGCGCCCTGTGCGCCACCGCCCTGCCCGCGGCGGCCACCGACAGCGGCCGAACCGTGTGGTTCGACCGCGGCGACAACCGCCCGGCCGGTGGGCCGGGCGGCGACTTCGCGAGCGGCCACTACAAGGGCCAGTGCGCCGACAACGAGTACGTGGCCGGAATCGCCTACACCGGACGCTTCCTGTCGTCGAAGACCCCGGACGCCCTCTTCTGCCGTCGCCTGTGAGCGGCCGCGCGCTGATCCGCGTCGCCTATGCGCGGCGCGGCCGGACGCCTTGCCGCCCTGGCCTGTGAGCGGACGCGCGCCTTGCCGCCCTGGCCTGTGAGCGGCCGGACGCCTTGCCGCCCTGGCCTGTGAGCGGCCGGACGCCTGTCGGCCGTCGCCTATGACAGTCCGGCGTCGAGCACCCCGTCGAGGCGGAGGCCCGGGTGGCGGCCGGCCACCGTGCGCATCCGCCAGCGGTGCTGGAAGACGGCGAGCAGCGCGTCGTCGCGGACCCGGGTCATCACCTCGACGTTCGACTCGCCGCGCAGCATCTCGCGGCCGGCCGCGTCGGTGACGGCGGCGATCTCGTACGGCAGGAACTCCAGCTTCACCCGCACCCCGAACTCGGCCTCGAGGCGGTGGGTGGCGACCTCGAACTGCATCGGCCCGACGGCGGCGAACACCGGCGTGCCGTCGCCGCGCTGCTCGGAACGCAGCACCTGGATCACACCCTCGGCGTCGAGCTGCTCGATGCCGCGGCGGAACCGCTTGTAGGCCGAGGTGTCGTCGGTGCGGACCGCCGCGAAGTGCTCCGGCGGGAACGACGGCAGTGCCGGGTACCGCACCGGGCGGCCCGCGTAGAGCGTGTCGCCGATGCCCAGCGCCGTCGCGTTGACCAGGCCGACCACGTCGCCGGGGAACGCCTCGTCGATGGTGTCGCGGCCCTGCCCGAAGATCTGCTGCGCGTACTTCGTGGTGAACGGCTTGCCGGTGCCGCCGTGGGTGACCACCATGCCGCGCTCGAACTTGCCGGAGCACACCCGCATGAACGCCACCTGGTCGCGGTGCGCCTTGTTCATGTTCGCCTGGATCTTGAACACGAACCCGGAGAACGGCGCGTCCACCGGCTGGTCGGTGCCGGCCGTGGTCGGCCGCGCGGTCGCCGGCGGAGCCAGCTCCACGAGCACGTTCAACAGCTGGCGTACGCCGAGGTTCGCGACCGCCGCGCCGAACAGCACCGGCGTGGTGGTCGCCGCCAGGAACGCCTCCTGGTCGTGGTCGGCGCCGGTCATCTCGAGGAGCTCCAACTCCTCGGTGGCGGTGGTCCAGTCCGCCCCGAACCGCTCGGCCGCCTCCTCGACGGTCATGTCCTCCTCGATCGCCAGGTCGGCGCCGCCGGGGGAGCGCTGCATGCGGGTGAACACCCCGGTCCGGCGGTCGATCACGCCGTGGAAGTGCCCGGCGATGCCGACCGGCCAGGTCAGCGGCGTCGGCTTCAGCCCGATCCGCTGCTCGATCTCGTCCATCAGGGCGAGCGCGTCGTTGCCCGGGCGGTCCCACTTGTTGATGAAGGTGATCACCGGGATGCCGCGCTGGCGGCACACCTCGAACAACTTCAGCGTCTGCGGCTCGAGGCCCTTCGCGGCGTCCAGCAGCATCACGGCGCTGTCCACCGCGGTGATCACCCGGTAGGTGTCCTCGGAGAAGTCGGCGTGACCGGGGGTGTCCAGCAGGTTGATGACCGTGTCCCGGTAGGAGAACTGCAACGCGGCCGAGGTGACCGAGATGCCGCGCTCCTGCTCCATGGCCATCCAGTCGGAGACCACGCCCCGGCGGTCGCCTTTGCCGTGCACCGCGCCGGCCTGCCCGATCACCCGGGCGTGCAGGGCGAGTGCCTCGGTCATCGTCGACTTTCCGGCGTCCGGGTGGGAGATCACCGCGAAGGTACGCCGTTTGGCCGCCTGGACTCCGACACCCGCCGTCGTGGCTGCTGACGACACGCTCTGACTCACGAAACCCCAACTTCCCGTGTGACCCGCCCGGCGCCTCCGCGCCGCCGCCCCTGCAACCTTAAGGTCGGCCCGGATCAGACCCACGGAAAGCCCCGGTGGGAAGCGTCATACTCGTGCTTGACATCGAGATTTGTCGATACTTAGGCTCGTGCGTGAAACGATTCATCCCCCATGGAGGTCCCATGCGCTCGTTTCGCCCACTGATCGCCACCGTTCTCGCCGTACCCCTGCTGCTGGCCGCCCCCGTCTCGGCCGAGCTGCCCGGATGCGGCATCCGCCCCGCCGCCGCGGCGGCCGCCGCGGCCCCCACCACGGTCTGGCTCGCCGGGGACTCCACCATGGCGAACCCGTCCGCCACCTGCCCGGTGGGCTGGGGCGCCCAGTTCGACCCGCTGTTCACCAGCGACGTCGTCGTCAACAACCTGGCCCTCGGCGGCCGCAGCATCCAGACGTGGCTCTACGAGGGCAACGTCACGTCCACCATCGGCACCGACGGCGAGTGCGTGCTGAACTCGACGACGTCGTCGGCGCGCTGGCAGCGGGTGCTCGACGGCATGAAGGCCGGCGACTACCTGTTCATCCAGTTCGGCATCAACGACGGCTCCACCACCTGCCCCCGGCACGTCGGGGCCGCCCGCTACCAGCAGCTGATGACGATGATGGCCCGCACGGCACTGGCCCGGGGCGCCCACCCGGTGCTGCTCACCGCCGTGGCGGCCATCACCTGTTCGGGCAGCACCGCGGTCAAGAACCGCGGCTTCACCACCCAGACCCAGGCGGCCGCCACCGCGACCGGCGCCCCGCTCATCGACCTGCAGACGCTCAGCGTGAACCACTACAACGCGGTCCGGCTCTGCCCCAACAACGGCGACTACACCGCCGGGCTGGTAGGCCGGTACTTCTGCAACGACCACACCCACTTCGAGACGTACGGCGCCCAGCGCATCGCCGGTCTCGTCGCCGGCGCACTGCGCACCCAGAACATCCCGCTGGCCACCTACCTGCTCTAGGGAAGCCTGCCGCGCTTGATCGGCCGGCTCCCCACTTGCCCGGCCGGGCGCACTTGCCCGGCCGGGCACGGGTGTTGTCTCAACCGGGCTGGGGCAGCGTCCGTGGTCGGCTGGCGTTCGCCGGGCGGTGTTCTTGGACGTTTGGCCACCGGTGGCGGTGGTTGGGCGTCCATGATCGCCGGGGTGGGTCTTGCTGTGGTGGGGTGACCACCGATCTGAGCCCGGCGGGCGCGGCACGGGCCGGAGTGGCAGTCAGCTCGCGTGGCTGGGCGGAACTGCCCTGGTAGGGCGGGACGGGGCCGGGCGTACCGGAAATGGTCCTCAGGTTGTGCTTTCTCGTTCGACGATCTGGGCCTTCGGGGCCTCGTAGACGGTGTCGGCGGAGGCGTCGCGCATGGCGTCGAGGATGGCGCCCGCGCCGAGTTCGCCGATGCGGCCCACGTCGTGGCTCATCGCGGACAGTGTGGGGACGGCGAGCTGGCACTGGGCCGAGTCGTCCCAGGCGACGACCGAGACGTCCGCCGGGACCCGGAGGCCGCGTTCGCTGATCGTCTCCAGGCCGCCGAGGGCCATCATGTCGTTGTCGTAGACGATGGCGGTGGGGCGGGCGGGGGAGTGGCTCAGCACCAGCGCGGTGGCCTGGCGCCCGGACTCCTGCGAGTAGTCGCCCTCGGCGGTGATCAGGGTCAGGCCGCGTTCGCCCGCCTCCGTCTCGGCGCCGCCGCGGCGCAGCTGGGTGTGGGCGAACAGCAGGGGGCCGCTGACGTGGCCGACCACGGTGTGGCCGCGTTCGGCGAGGAAGCGGACCGCGTCGCGGGCGAACCGGGCGTCGTCGGTCCACACCGTCGGGAGGCCGTCCGCGGTCGACGGGTCACCGAGGACGACGGCCGGGATGCCGAGGCGGCGGACCAGCGGGACCCGTTCGTCGTGGGGGCTGAGATCGACCAGCATCACACCGGCGACCTGTTTGCGCTCGGCCCACTGCTCGTAGGTGGCGGTCTCCGCGGCCCGGTCGGTGACCACCTTGACCAGCAGCGACACCCCGGCGGGGGTGAGCACGCGCTCCAGTCCCTCGATGAACTCGTGGTAGAACGGCTCCTCCCCGAGGACCTGCGAGGCGCGTGCCAGTACCAGACCGACCCGCTGTGGTTCCTGGGACACCGATCTCCTCCTTCTACGCGGCCGCACCGGCGGTGTGACCGGGGGCGATGGCCGCCTGGACGACCAGGGCGGCGGCGCCGATGCCGGCCGCGTCGCGGGGCTGGGTGGAGAGCTCGACGGTGAGACTGTGCCGGTGCCGGGCGTGCGCGGTCCGGCCGAGGTGGGTGCGCAGCCGGCGGGCGTAGATGGAGCCGGCCAGCGCGACGCCCGGCCCGGTGAGCACCAGCCGGCCCAGGTCCAGCAGGTTGACCATCGAGGTGGCGGCCATGCTGAGGAAGACGGCGGCCTGGTCGAGCACCGCGTACGCCGCCGGGTCGCCGTTGACCGCGGCCCGGGCGATGGCGTCGTAGGCGCTGGGCTCGCTGCCGTCCAGGGGCAGCCGGGCGCGCAGTCCCGGATCCTCGCGGGCCGTCCGCACGGTGGCCGAGGTGGACGCGTACTGCTCCACGCAGCCGAGGTTGCCGCACGGGCAGGGCCGGCCGTCGTACGAGATGGACACGTGACCGAGCTCGCCGGCGTCGAAGCCGGCGCCCCGGTGCAGGGCGCCGCCGAAGACCAGCCCGGCGCCGATGCCGGTGGACAGGTAGACGCAGCCGAAGGTCTGGTCGCGGGAGACCCGGCGGCTCCAGAACTCGCCGAGGGCGGCGGCCGCGGCGTCGTTCTCGACCAGGACCGGCACGCCGATGCGGTCGGTGAGCTCGGCGCGCAGCAGGCCCAGTTCGTGGGCGGTGTCGGGCTGGCCGGGGACCGCGGCGGGCGCCACGACGGCGAGGCCCTCGATGCGGCCGCGCGGCAGGTCGAGGCACTCGGTGAAGTCGTCGAACCGCCGGGCCAGCCGGTCGGCCGGCCAGATCTCGTGCGGGACGCGCGGGACCACCTCGCGGCCGACGACACCGCCGGTGAGGTCGATGGCGACGCAGGTCAGCGTGTCCGGGCCGAGGTGGAAGCCGACGCCGAAACGGTTGGCCGGGTCGATGGCGATGAGCTTGCGGGGCCGGCCGGAGGTGGAGCCGGTCGAGCCGATCTCGTGGATGATCCCGTCGGCGATCAGGTCGCGCACGATGATCGAGATGGACGGCTGGGTGAGGCCGGTCTTGTCGGCCAGTTCGCCACGGCTGATGGTGACCGCGGAACGGACCACATCGACGATCAGGGCGCGGCTGCCGGGGCCGGCCGCGGGCGTTTCTCGACGTGCCATGCCGATGGGTCTC
Organism: Actinoplanes hulinensis; assembly: GCF_019429605.1. Lineage (NCBI taxonomy): Bacteria > Bacillati > Actinomycetota > Actinomycetes > Micromonosporales > Micromonosporaceae > Actinoplanes > Actinoplanes hulinensis. Next base: position 59,052 of record NZ_JAHXZI010000014.1, read on the forward strand.
CGCTCCTGCTCACTTCGCTCGCCGTTACCGTACCCGGCCGCCCGTCCTTCGTGGTCACAAGCCCGCGACCAGCGAAGGTGCAACTTAAATTAGTAATCTAACCTTGACAGGGCCGTAACGGCGGCACCATGCTCTGCACGCAACGAAGCGAGATGCGCAGATGGGGAGCTGTCATGATCAATAGAAGGAACGCGATCGTCGCCGGGGCCGCAACGGCCCTCGTCCTGCTGGCCGGATGCACCGGAGGCGCGGGCGGCGACGAGCCGGCCGACTTCTCCGGAGAGATCAAGGGCGACATCACGGTTCTCACCAACCGCACCGACCTGGTCACCACCAAGCTGCCCGGGTACGCCAAGAGGTTCGAGGCGAAGTACCCCGGCACGAAGGTCACGTTCGAGGGCGTGACCAACTACGAGCAGGACGTCACCACCCAGCTCAGCGGCGGCGAGTACGGCGACGTGCTCCTCATCCCGAACACCGTCGCCGTCGACCAGCTCGGCCAGTTCTTCGAGCCGCTCGGCACCGTCGGCGAGATGAAGGCCAGGTACCGGTTCACCGACGAGAAGGCCTACGACGGCAAGGTCTACGGCCTGTCGCTGGGCGGCGTCGCCAACGGCTTCGTGGTCAACAAGCGGGTCTGGGCCGAAGCCGGGATCACCGCGCCGCCGAAGACGCCGGAAGAGTTCCTGGCCGGGCTCGAGGCGGTCGCGGACAGGACCGGCGCCACCCCGTTCTACACCAACTACAAGGACGGCTGGCCGCTGAGCTTCTTCAACAGCCAGCGCGCCATCCTCGCCGACCCGCAGGTCAACGAGACCTTCCCGGCCGACCCGCAGCCCTGGCAGCCCGGCAAGCTCCAGCACCTCACCGACGGCCTGCTCTTCGACATCGTGAACCGGGGGCTCAGCGAGAAGGACCCGCTCACCACCAACTGGGAGGGTTCCAAGCCGATGCTCGGCACCGGCAAGGTCGCCAGCATGCTGCTCGGCTCGTGGGCGGTCCCGCAGATGCGCGACGCCGCCACCGCGGCCGGCGCGAACCCGGAGGACATCGCCTTCTGGCCGTTCCCGTACCAGACCGGCGGGAAGTTCCACGCCCGCATCGAGGGCGACTACAAGGGCGCGGTCAGCAAGAGCTCGGAGAACAAGGCCACCGCGAAGGCGTGGCTGGAATGGTTCGTCACCGAGTCCGGCTTCGCCGCCGACCAGCAGGCCATCCCCACCCCGGTCGGCCAGCCGCTGCCCAAGGCCCTCGAGGACTTCACCGCCACCGGCGTCGAACTGCTGGAACTTCCCGCCGCGACCACCAACACCGGTCGGGAGGACCAGATCATCAAAGAGTCCGAGATCGACCTGGCCGGCCCGATCTACCGGCAGAAGCTGGTCGACATCGCCCGCGGCGCGGCCAAGGGTGACAAGGACTCCTACTTCGCCGAACTGAACAAGCGGTGGGGCGCCGCCCAGTCGCGGGTCATGAAGTGACCCGTCGGCCCTGGCTGTACCTGGCGCCGGCCCTGATCCTGCTGATCACCTTCACCTACGTCCCGGTCGGCAACATGGTGTTCTACAGCTTCCACAAATGGGACGGCCTGGACGTCACCATGGAGCCGGCCGGCCTGGACAACTACGCGCGGGTCCTCACCGACGAACGGTACTGGCGGGTCTTCCTGGTCAGCCTCTACTACCTGGCCGCCTCGTTCGCGCAGATCGCGATCGCCCTCTACTTCGCGGTCGTCCTGTCCTTCCAGACCCGCTTCCGGAACCTGTTCAAGGGCATCCTGTTCTTCCCGTACCTGCTCAACGGGGTCGCCGTCGGCTTCGTCTTCCTCTACCTGTTCCAGCCCGACGGCACCCTCGACACCGTGCTGCGGCTGATCGGCCTCGGCGACCACACCCGGCAGTGGCTCGGCGATCCGGACATCGCCAACCTCTCGCTGGCCGGCACCTCGGTGTGGCGGTTCACCGGGCTCAACTTCGTGCTGTTCCTCGGCGCGATCCAGTCGATCCCCGGCGACGTCTACGAGGCCGCCGAGATCGACGGGGCGAACCGGTGGCACCAGTTCCGGCACATCATCGTGCCGGGCATCCGCCGGATCATCAGCCTCTCCTTCATCCTGGCGATCTCCGGCAGCCTCTCGGTCTTCGAGATCCCGTTCATCATGACCGGCGGCGCGAACGGCACCCGCACGTTCGTCGTCCAGGCCTACGAGACGGCCTTCCAGTTCCGGCAGATCGGTCTGGCCTCGGCGATGGCGGTCGTGCTGCTGCTGCTCGTCCTGCTCATCACCTGGGTCCAGCGGCGGATCCTGCCCGACGAGGAGGTGACCCTCTCATGAGAAACGTGGCGCGCCTCGCCAAGTACGGCTCGCTGGCGCTGGCCTCGATGATCGTGCTCATACCGCTGGTGGTGGTGCTGTTCGCCGCTTTCAAGACCCATGAGGAGTACGCGACGAGCGGTCCCCTGACGCCACCGGACAACTGGTTCCACCTGGACAACTTCGCCACCGCCTGGACCGGGGGCGACATGTTGCGGGGCTTCGGGAACACCACGCTGATCCTGCTGGTGTCGCTGGCCGGCACCGTGCTGGTGGGGACGCTCGCGGCGTACGCGATCAGTCGTTTCGTCTTTCCGTTCAAGCGCCTGATCCTGGGGCTGTTCCTGGTCGCGGCACTGGTTCCCGGCGTCACCACACAGGTCGCGACCTATCAGATCGTCAAGTCGATGGGTCTGGTCAACACACCGTGGTCGGCGATCGCGCTGTTCATGGGTACCGACATCATCTCGATCTACATCTTCATCCAGTTCATGCAGTCGATACCGCCCAGCCTCGACCAGGCGGCCATGATCGACGGCGCTTCCCGGTTCACCGTCTACCGCCGGATCATCCTGCCGCTGATGAAACCGGCCATCGCCACCGTCGTGATCATCAAGGGCATCGCGATCTACAACGAGTTCTACATCCCCTTCCTCTACATGCGATCGCCCGACCTCAACGTCATCTCCACCGCGCTGTTCCGGTTCAAGGGACCGTACGGAGCGCAGTGGGAGACCATCGCCGCCTGCACCATGATCGTCATCATCCCGACCGTGGTGATCTTCCTGCTGCTGCAACGGTTCATCTACAACGGCATCACCGCGGGGGCTACCAAATGACCGCTGTGCAAGAACTCTCCGGCTCCTGGGAGCCGCACGGTGACGGGCGCACGATCGCGGCCACCGTGCCCGGCTGGTACGACGTGACCGCTCTGCTCGCCGGGGAGCAGTCCCGGGACCGCGCGCTTCGGGCGCGGGTTCTCAAGGGGGTGGGAGGCGCTGACCGCGCCTCCCACCCCGTGGCTCAGGACGGCAGCAGGAAGTCCTGGTTCGTCTTGCCGTTGCAGGTCCACAGCTGCAACGGGGTGGCGTCGGCGGTGGCCTCCGCCCGTACGTCGAGGCATTTGCCCGATCCGGCGTGCACGATGTCCCGCCCGGCCGCGTTGTAGGTGAACCGCTGGGCGTCGCCGCCGTCGCACGTCCAGATCTGGATCCGCGTACCGTCGGCCGTGCCGTTCGCCGCCACGTCCAGGCACTTGCCGAGAGCCCGGAGGGTGCCGTCGGACCCGGCCGTCCACTGTTGAGCGGAGCCGCCGGAGTCGCACGTGTAGATCTGTACCCGGGTGCCGTTCGCCGTACCCGCGCCGGCGACGTCGACGCACCTGCCCGAGGCGACCGCGCGGATCTTCCCGCCGCCGGACAGACTGATCTCGCCACGGCTGAGCACCCGCGGGATGTTGTACGCCGCCTGGATCTCGGCGGTCGTGTTGTTCCCGAGCAGATGCTCGGACCACATCATGAAGTACGCCCACCGGGGCTGGGCGGTCAGCAGCGCCGCGGTCGGCATCTTCCCGATCTCGGCGACGGCGATCGGCTTACCGGCGGCGACCGTCTGGATCTGCTGGTAGTCGGCGGCCGAGGGGTGGCTCTTCCACCAGACGTCGAGGCTCACCACGTCGGCGTAGTTCGCGCCCGGGTAGTACTGCGACCAGTTCGCGGCCGGATTGTCCTGGACGTTCCACACCCAGATCAGGTTGTCCAGGCCCTGACCGTCGAAGTAGTCCCGCATCTGCTGGAAGATCTTGGCGCCGCCGTTGGCCCCGGGGCGGCCACCCCACCAGTTCCAGGTCTCGTTCATCTCGTGGAAGGGCCGCCACAGCACCGGGACTCCGGCGTCCCTCAGCTGCCTCAGGTAGGGCACGACGGTGGCCATCCGGTTGCGCCAGGTGGTGTTGAGCGCGGTGCCGCCGGTGACGATCTCCTGGAACTGCGCGTTCGTGATCTGCGTCTTCACGCCGCCGTCGAACTCGCAGGTGACGCCGACGGTCGGTGAGCAGGCGTGCCAGGTGAGCGCCACCAGCGAGCCGGCGGCCCACTGCGCCTTGGCCTCGTCGATCACGCGCTGCCGGTCGGCCTGGTCGCCGGCCCGGAACATCATGTCGCCGCCCCACAGCCCCGGGAACTGGCCGGTGACGTTGCGCGCCTGCTGGGTGTACTGGGCGGGGCTGCTCGCGGGTTCCTTGTTGTGCTGCCCGGAGACGACCGACGTGCCGGTGATCGACCGGAGGTAGTCGATCACCACGGTCCTCGCGGTGGCCGGGAACGCCTCGGCCTTGGTGGGGTGGTGGGCCAGGCCCGCGCCGAGCAGCACCAGAGCGGCGCCGACAGCCCACATCGGACGGATTCGTCGCATTCAGAGCCTCCTTGGGGGAAGGGACGTGGCTCAGCATGCGACCGTCCATACAACAGTGTCAATGTTAGATTAATAATCTAATAAACACGACAGGGCGACGGCCCATCCGTACGGGAGGAGGCGCCGAACGGGCGCACCGGGAGATGCTGCGGCGATGAGGCGGAGAGCCGGGGCGGTGGTGCTCGTGTGCCTGCTGGCGGCCACCGCCCTGGTGAGCCCGGCGCCGGTCGCCGGCTTCGGGACGATCGAGGGCGGCGGGCAACATCGCGAGCACGAGCACATCACGCGTGCCGCGCTGGCCTGCCCCGGTCGTGACTGTTTCGAACCCGGCACGCTCGGCCGGCTCGCCGGGGACGGCCGGGGGTTCGGCGCGGTCGGGTCACCGGACCTCACCGAGGTGAACGTCCCGGCCGCCCACTGCGACGACGCCGACTTCCTGGCCGGCGGATATCCGCGCACCCGGGGCCAGGCCACCGCGGCCGTCACCGCCTGCGTGGAACATCTGCGCGGCCGTTTCCGGGCGGCGGTGCGCGACGCCGCGGGACTGCTCGACGAGTACGGCCGGATCCTGCCGGAGGAGGTGTTCCTGGACGGCGGCTGCATGCTGGCCGAGCAGGGCGAGCGGCGCGCCAAGTGCACGGCCCTGGAGGAGTTCGGGCGGGCGCTGCACGGCGTACAGGACTTCTACGCGCACAGCTCCTGGGCCGACGAGGCCGACCCGGCCCGGCCGATCGGCCCGGACAACCCGCCGGGCCTGAACCTGCCCGCGCCCAGTCCGGTGCTCGATCTGCGTGGCACCGGGGCGCCCGGCGTGCCGCCGGACCTGGCGACCGGCTGCTTCGTCCTGCACGACGCGGTCCCCGGGGTGGGCGTCTGCGAGCGGCGGATCACCCATGCCGCCCTCAACAAGGACAACGGCCTGATCGACGCGGCCACCGGTGAGGCGACCGAGGCGGGCACGCCGCGTGGCCGGGTGGGGACCAACTTCGCGAAGGCGGTGACCGGCGCCGTCGTGGAGAGCCGTCACCAGTGGCGGGAACTGCGGGACGCGCTGCGTGACGAGTACGGCGAGCGGCGCGCGTCGGTGATGGTGTGCGCGCTGACCCACGACGATCCACTGTCCGATTGCGGCGGTGCTTCCGACCGTACGATGATTGCGTCCTTTGTCATGTTTGCCCTGTTCCTTGCGGTGATCGGGCTCTCGTCATGGCGCCGGCGGCAGGTCGGGTGACGCAGGTCTCCTCACCGAATCGGGGTTCCGGAGCGATCGAAGGCCGATGCGGTGTATCGGGCGGGCTCAAGATCTGTCAGGATGTCCTCTCCAGAAACACACCTGCATAGTTCGATCGACTCGACAGGCAACGTTCCGAGCCTCGGCCACGTCATCCAGATGTAAGGCATCAGGATGTGCGGCCACGGATGGCGCCGACGGGACCCCCTCGATTGTGAGAGCCATGATTCAGCGACGTAAGGTCATCATCGGCACACTGGGCGTGGCCGCGGCCGCCACGGCGGCCGGGTGCACCTCGCGTGACAAAGGCGGCACCGACTGGGTCGAGCCGGTGGCCAACATCGAGCCCCCGGTCGCGCCGGTCAAGCTGAACGTGACGCCCGTGAGCGGCACCAAGGACGTGTCGCCGGTGACGCCGATCACCGTGGCCGCCGAGGAGGGCACGCTCCAGTCGGTCACCGTCACGGTCGGCAAGGCCAAGGTCGAGGGCGCGCTCCAGGCCGACGGCACGTGGAAGTCGACCGAGGACCTGGACTACGGCAAGACCTACAAGGTGGTCGCGACGGCCGCCGACAGCAAGGGTGTGACCAGCGAGCACACCTCCAGCTTCGCCACGGTGAACCCGAAGAACGTCGCGAAGATCACCTTCCAGGCCAACGCCATGGCGTCGCTCAAGAGCGGGCAGACCTACGGCGCGGGCCAGCCGGTGATCGTCGCGTTCAGCCGCGCCGTCAACAAGGCCGCGGCCGAGAAGGCCATCGAGATCACCACCTCGCCGTCCGTCGACGGAAAGTTCTACTGGAAAGACGACAAGACCGTGCACTGGCGGCCCGCGAAGTACTGGGCCGCCGGCACGCGGATCAAGGTCAAGGTCAACGCCTTCGGCGTCAAACTCGGCAAGACGGTGTACGGCGCGAAGAACGCCTCCACGAACTTCGAGATCGGTCGTCAGCTGATCGCGATCAGTGACAACCGGACGCACATGACGAAGGTCTACATCAACGGCAAGCTCGTCCGCAGCATGAAGAGCAGCCTCGGCAAGGGCGGCGGCACCACCGGGGCCAACGGCGAGCGCATCAACTACTGGACGACCGGCGGCCCGCACGTCGTGCTCGGCCGGCTGCGGACGCACACGATGACCTCGGCGAGCTACGGCGTCAGCGACCCGAAGGACCCGAACTACTACGTCTCCGAGGACATCGAGTACTGCACCCGGATCACCTACTCCGGCGAGTACCTGCACGCCGCCCCGTGGAACGGCTCGCTGGGCCGGGCGAACCTGTCGCACGGCTGCATCAACCTGAGCACCGCCGACGCCAAGTGGGTGTACGAGAACTTCCTGATCGGCGACATCGTCGACGTCAAGAACAGTCCTCGTGAGCTGGCGATCTGGAACGGCCTCGGCGACTGGACCGTCCCCTTCGACAGGTACGGTCGCTGACAGCGAACGCCGAGAGCCCCGCCGATCACTTCGGCGGGGCTCTCGCTGTTCTCAGGCGGTGACCGGCTCGGCGGTGGCGTCTGCCTTCCGCCGGGACAGCAGCGCCTCCACCGACCAGGGACCGGCGCCGATGGCGGCCACGGCCAGGAACGACCACGCGTAGAGCGCCGAGGTGACGCCGCCGTTCTCGATGGGCATCAGGCCGGTCTTCTGGTGGACGACGAAGTAGGCGTACGCCATCGAACCGGACGCCACGATCGCCGCCGGGCGGGTGAACAGGCCGATCAGGACCAGGCCGCCGCAGACCAGCTGGATGACTGCCGCATACCAGCCGGGCCAGGTGCCGAGCGGGACGGCCTCGCCGGTGCCCTTGCTGCCGCCGAGCAGGCCGAACAGGCTGGCCAGGCCGTGGCAGGCGAAGAGCAGGCCGACGACCATGCGGAACAGCGACCAGACCGGGCCGGTGAAGCGATCGAACGTCATGGGGATCTCCTAGATCATCTGGGGTGAGGTAAGCCTACCCTAAATAGAGATCATTCAATTGTCTGAACGCGGAGGGGCCTGTGGCGTCAGCCACAGGCCCCTCCGGAGCGCGTGATTCAGTGCTTACGGGCGACCAGCGCGTTGCACATGACGTCGGCGGCGGACGCCCGGGCCGGGTCGTCGTTGTGCCAGTGGGCCACCGAGACGACACCCGGCTCGACGATCTCCACCCGGTCGCCGAACAGCTCACGCAGCCGCCCGCCGTCACGCGGGACGAACCGGCCGTCCCGGTTGGCCTTCGCCAGGCCGGCGACCACCTCGGCGGGCATGAACTCGTACGTCGCGTGACTGGCCGCGACCCAGCTGCCGGCCGGGAGCCGGTCGAGCAGCTTGGTGACGACCCCCTCGACGTCCTCGTCGTCCCGGACGAAATGCAGCACCGCGATCAGCAGCAACCCGACCGGCCGGGAGAAGTCGATCAGTGCGCGCAGGTCGTCGTGATCCAGGATGGCGGCCGGATCCCGCAGGTCGGCGTCCAGGTACGCGATCGTGCCGGGCGTCCCGGACAGCAGCGCGCGGGCGTGCGCCAGCACCAGCGGATCGTTGTCGACATAGACCACCCGGGTCGCCGGGTCGATGGCCTGGACGACCTCGTGGGTGTTACCCGGCGCCGGGATGCCGGTGCCGATGTCGAGGAACTGCCGCACCCCCTGCTCGGCGATGTGCCGGGCCGCCCGGCCGAGGAAGGCCCGGTTCTCCAGCGCGGCCGTGCGGATCGACGGCGTCACCGCGGCGATCTGGTCACCGGACTCCCGGTCGGCGGCGAAATTGTCCTTCCCGCCCAGCCAGTAGTTGTACCGGCGGGCCGGATGCGGCCTGCTCGAATCGATCGGTTCCGTCACCGCTGCACCTTTCACCCCGTATAGACATCTCGGGATGTTACCGGAGGTCTGTATCCGATGTGGACCGATGCTCAACCCGTGGTGAGACGGGGCAGCAGCACCAGCAGCACCACCGAGAGGGCCGCCAGCACGACGGCCGCCTTGAGCAGCCGCTCCCTGCGCAGCCGGGCCCGGATCAGCCGGGCCGGGTCCGGCCGCTCACCCGCCCACTGGGCCACCAGCTGCTCGAACGGATCCGTGGTGGCGCCGGCGGGGCAGGCCGTCTCCAGACGGTTGCAGACATCGGCGACCCCCGGGAAGCCGCCGGCGACCTCACCCGCGACGGCCCGCGCCCGAACCGAGCCGACCACGCCGGTCAGCGTGACGACCCGGTTCTGCGCCACCACGCCGATCGGCTCACCCGCGAGCCGGGCATCGGCCACGATCCGCTCGGTAACCCGCCAGGCGAGCCGGAGATCCTGGCTGATCACCGGCGGGTCCTCGAAGGGCCCAGACCACATGCTGTACTCCGTCCACTGCGCGGCGCGCTCGGCCCCCCGTGGGACGACGCGGTTACACGGCACAGTCTGGGAAACGGGCGCAAGCCGCCAGGATCGCGGCGAAACGGCGACGGCCGAGGTCCAGCTGCCCGCGGATGTGGTCCTTCACGTCGGCGGCCAGCGGGGTGTCCGGGCGGTCGAGGTGTGCCCGCAGGATCGGTACGGCCGGGTCGTACTTGCGGGCGGACCGCGCCACGATCGGCCCCGACGAGTGGATGATGCCGACGCCGTTGTCGGTGAAGTCGGACAACTTGATCACCCGCGCCCACGGGTCCCCGGCCAGCGACGCGGTGAGATGGTCCAGGTAGTGGCGGATGCGGTCGGCCCCGGCCGGTCGCGGCGGCGTCGTCACGGCCGCGACCAGGGCGGCCACCCGCGGATCGTGCCGCCGCGCGATGACCGCGAGCGCCTCCCCGACCGGTGGTGGCCCGGCCCGCTCAGCGCCGGTGACGGCCCACGGCTGGTCCTCCACGACGTCGTGGAGCAGGCCCGCCACCAGCACGTCCGGATCGGTGACCCGGTAGTGGACGAGCATCCGCAGGGTGACCCGCAGCGGATGGTTCACGTACGGCTCCCGGGTGCGGCGCTGCCCCGCGTGCAGGTGGGCCGCCCAGCCGGCGGCGCTCGCGACGGCGGTCCGGCCCTCCGGTGGAAGCCGGCCCAGTTCCAGGTCGAGCCGGCGCCGAAGCCCGGCCTCGCCGTACACCTCGGTCACGGCGTGGAGCGGCATCACGGTCAACTGTGCGTCCGATGTGGTCATGCGTTCATGATCGTGGATGCCGATCATCAGTAGAACTATGTTCTGCCCGAGTGCTCATAGAATCGTTCTATGGCCAATCCACGGGTCTCGTCCGACGCGCTGGCCGCCTTCGCGGTCTTCGCCGACCACCTCAACATGACCCGCGCGGCCAAGGAGCTGCACATCAGCCAACCGTCGCTGCACTCCAAACTGGCGACGCTGGCCCGCGAGCTGGGGCGGCCGCTCTACCTGCGGGCCGGCAACCGGTTACGGCTCACCGCCGACGGCGAGCGGGTCGCCCGGTTCGCCCGCGACCACCAGGAACGCCTCGAACTGTTCCTCGCCGACCTGCGCGGCGTGCCGGTCACCCGGCCACTGGTCATCGCGTCCGGTCACACGGCATACCTCTACCTGCTCGGCGACGTGATCCGCGGCATGCTGTCGGACCGCCCCGGCAGCCTGCGGCCACTGCACACCAACCGGCAGGAGATGCAGGCGGCCGTCCGGAGCGGGCAGGCCCACCTCGGTGTGTTCAGCCTGCACGTCCTGCCCGCCGACCTGGTCACCGTGCCGATCGCCCGCTACCCGCAGATGCTGCTCATGCCCGCCGAACACCCGCTGGCGTCCCGCCGCTCCCTGCGCCTGCGCGACCTGGCCGGCGCCGAACTCGTCGTCCCACCGCCGGCCCGGCCGCACCGGATCAACCTGGAACGCGCCCTCACCGACGCCGGCGTCGGCTGGACGATCGCGGTCGAGGCCGAGGGCCTGCCGATGACCCTCGACTTCGCGTCCCTCGGCGTCGGCCTCGCCGTCGTCGCCGGCTGCGTCGAGCCGCCACCCGGCCTGGTCGCCCGCCCGATCACCGACCTGCCGCGCGTCACCTTCCACGCGATCCACCGGCCGGGCGCCCTCGACGACCCGCGCGTCGCCGACCTGTTCGCCCGGGTCCGCGAGGCCGTCCCGGCGCCCGCCCGCCGCCGCGCCGCCCGCTAGCCGTGCTCCGCGTGGTCCAGGTCCGTGTTTCGCTTCCGCCCCTTTCCCGGTACGCGTGACGCCGCCCGGTTCCTTTCAGGACAGTTCCGCCCTTTCGCCGCGACTGCCACTCCAGCCTTTGCCGCGCCCGCCGGGCTGAGCCTGACCGGGCGGCCGGCGCCGCACGGGCCACCGGGTTCGGCTGGTTCTCAGAGCGGTTTCACCCTCCGAGACAGCGCTGACCCTGCTGGTCAGTTGGTCCTCTGTCCGTTCCCCCCCCCCCGGCTCGTTTGCGCCGGCCAGCGCACACGTAACGGTTCCCGTGGTCGCCCGCCCGCGTCATAGCGGCAGGCCGGGCACACGGACGGCGCGACGTGAGCGCCCGCCGGGCCGGACAGCGCGGGCGGCGGATGGCAGTGGGGCAATCGACCAGCGGGGTCAGCACCGGGAGCCGGCCGTGAAGATCCCGCGCACGGCCGGGACGGCCCAGGTCAGCTAGGACGAGGAGAGCACGCATACCGGCAGGAGTGCCGGAAGCGACAGACGGACCGAAGATCTCTAGCAGCCCAGCCGGGTGGAGGAGAGGGCTATGTCGTCGATCCAGAGGTTGAACTCGGTGGGGGTGGTGTTCGGCTGGTAGAGCTGCCAGCCGATCTTCACGGTGTCGACCGTGGGCAGGAGGAACGGGACGTCGCTGCCGCCGTGGTCGGTGGTGGAGGCGGTCAGTTCGGGGTTGGCCACGCCGTCGATCCAGACGGTGATCCGGTTGCCGGCGCGGTCCAGGGACCATTCGAAGCACTGCCAGGAGTCCTCGGTCACCGGGGCGGATTCGCGCCATTCGGTCCAGTCGCCGGTGGGGCCCCCGTCGGCGCCGATGCCCCAGAACGTGCCGGGGACGGTGGGGGCGTACTGGCCGCCGATCGGGCGGACCACCTCGGGGCTGCCGGTTCCGGTGGCCTCCACCAGGGTGAAGTGTGCCCAGTCGGGGGCGGTGGGGAAGGCGTCCACCCGCAGCCGCATCCGGCCGAAGAAGCGGGTGCCGGGCGCGGTGAAGTCATCGACGCGCAGGAAGGCGCGGCCGTTGTCGACCGTGTGGATGTGCAGGTGCTTGCCGTGGCGGGCGCGTTCGACGGTGAGGGTGCCGTCACGGGTGTCGACGCCCCAGTTCAGGGTGTTCGGGCCGCCGGACGGCAGGCGGTCGAAGTCCTCGCAGAAGAGCAGGTCGCGGGTGCATGAGCCGCGGTGGGTGGCGCCCGCCGGGCTGGACGGGACGCTGCCGGCCGCGACGCCGGCCACCAGGGCCGCGGCGCACGCGGCGATGAGCTTGCGCATCGTTCTCCTTCGGAAGGTCGTGAGCGGCGCGCGACGTCCGGTCACGGGGCGTGTCCGTTTCAGGCGGCCGTGCGTCGTGGTTGATCTTGTCCAGCTGGTCGTGAGGGCTGTCTCGGCGCGGTCGAGACAGCCCTGACGGCCAGCCGGAACATCTCGGCTGGGGTGAGGGTTGGGTTGCGCTCACGCCCGGCGGGCGCGGCACGGCCGGGAGGGGTCGCCTGGCTCGCGTGGCGCCGGCGGGGCGGCGATGTGCGGTCGGGGGCGGCGACGTGCGTACCGGAGAGGGGTTCGGAGAGACCGCCGGGCCGTGACGGCCTCTCCGGAGGTGATCAGGCCCGGGTGCAGGCGGTTCCGTTCAGGGTGAACGTGGTGGGTGAGGTGAACGTGCCGCCGTAGGTGCCCTGGAAGCCGAAGGATGTGCTGCCGCCGGCCGGGATGCCGCCGTTGTGGCCGGCGTTGCGGGCGGTGATCGCGCCGGACGTGCCGCTGAGGGCGGCGTTCCACGAGCCGGTGACGGACTGGCCGGACGGCAGCGTGAAGTTGAGCGCCCAGCCGTTGACGGCACTGGCTCCGGTGTTGGCGAGGGTGACGTTCGCGGTGAAGCCGGTGTTCCAGACGTTGGTGGCGTAGGTGACCCGGCAGGCCGGCGTGCCGGTGGTGGGCGGGCTCGACGGTGTGGACGATGTGGACGGTGACGGCACGGTGCCGCCGCCGTTGACCGTCGCGGCGAAGTTGTTGACCGCGAGGCCGGCGCCGCCGATCCAGGGTTCGAAGCCGGCCTGGACGCTGGTCAGATACCACGATCCGGTGATGGCGCCGCGGTTCTTCACGTCGGTGATGAAGTCCAGGACGCTGAAGCTCCAGCTGGTGACGGGGGAGGGCGCCACGTAGGAGACGACGGCGTTGGCGCCGTTGCTGCCCTGCCACACCTCCCAGGTGCGGCCGCCGACGGTGGCCGTGCCGATCCGGGAGCCGATCGGCTGGATGCTGCCCTGCCGGTTGAACCAGATCATGATCTCCTGCGCGTTGACCCCGTCGGTCCTCGGCGCCGGGTCGAGCCAGATGTCGTAGGAGGCGTTGTAGGTGGCGCCGGAGACGAAGTTGTAGCTGATGCTGCTCGTGGCGCTGCTGATCGCGTCGACCCGGATCGGCAGGTTCGTGCCGGGGGAGCACTTCGTGTAGTGGCAGCCGAAGTAGACGGCCGGGTAGGACACCGGGGCGCCGCTGGTGTTGCCGGTGCCCTGCTGGCTGGTGATGGTGAAGCCGGAGGCGGTGACGTTGATGCACTGCTCGGCGCTGGTGCCCCAGCGGTTGTTCATCGCGATGTAGCGGCCACCGATCGTGGTGGAACCGTACTGATCGCAGATGAGGGTGTCGGCCTGGGCGGGGGTGGCCAGGGTGAGGGCGGTCAGCCCGGTCGCGGCCAGCAGGCCGGCGGCGAACAGGGCACGGAGGGAACGGGCCATGGAAGCTCCTTCAGGGGATTGTGGGAGCGCTCCCAGCTCACGTTAGCTTCCTCCCGGGTTCGTGCCAACCGGCATCTTCCTCACAGGAACTTCATAGCCGTCCTATTCGGATGATCCGGCCGCGGTCGTCCCTCGGCCGCCCGACCGGAAGGACAGCATGACCGATCCGACGAACCGTCGTCGCCGTTCCCGCCTGCTGACCCTCGGTGCCGTCACCGGCGCCCTCGCGCTCACCGCCGCCGGAGTGGGGGTGGCGCAGGCCGCGGCCACGCCGCCACCGCTCTCCTTCGTGGCCGCCAGCAACACGGTGACCGCCGAACGGTACGACTACGACGGCGAGATCTATCTCTCGCTCGACCTCGGCCTGCACGTGATCGCCGGCAAGGACCCGTTCGAGATCTGGGCCAAGCGTGCCGGGTACGACAAGCCGATCACCGCCGAGCGGCTGGTGGTGCAGAACGGCAAGAAGAAGAAGGTGGCCCTGCCGGCCGGGACCGTCACCGACTTCTACGGTCTCAAGGACTTCACCACGATCAGTTTCGCCGACGAGTCCGGGGCGAAGATCGCCGAGTACAAGACGGCGTTCTGCGGCAACAGCTGGGGCTCGGCGCGGACCCGGCCGGACGCGCCGGCGACCAACCCGTACCCGACGGGCTGCAACGGCTACAACCCGTTCACGCTGGGCGCCGTCTGGGGCGTGCAGGCCGGGTGGAACGCGCAGGTGCCGGACCAGCCGAACTACGCGCCGGGCAAGCCCTCGTTCGACCTGGCGCCCGGGAAGTACACGGCCACCGCCACGGTGAACCCGGTCTACCGCGAGATGTTCGGCATCCCGGCGGGATCGGCGACCGCCACGGTCGGCGTGACCGTGGTCAACGAGTCCGCCGGTGGCGAGGCCGCGATGGCCAAGGCCAGGAAGGCGGAACCGGCCGCCGCGCCGCCGGCCGAGGGCGAGCACGCCCTGCACTCCGGTGAGGGTGACGCGAGCCGGCAGGTGTCGTCGTACCTGCCGGAGTTCCGTGCCCCGGCCAAGCGCCCGGCCACGCTGAAGGCGGTGCCGGCCGGTGGGCCCAAGCCGGACCTCAAGTCGCTCCCGGCCTGGGGGATCTCCCTCAGTGACGAGGACGGCAAGTGGTACGTCAACTTCGGCGCCACGGTCTGGAACGCCGGCACGTCTCCGCTGCTGGTGGACGGCTTCCGGCGTACCGGAACGGATCTGATGGACGCCTACCAGTACTTCTTCGACGCCAAGGGCAACCAGGTCGGGTCGAAGGAGGCCGGGACCATGGAGTGGGACCCGCGGGAGGGGCACAAGCACTGGCACTTCACCGACTTCGCCCAGTACAACCTGCTCTCGTCCGACCAGAAACTGGCGGTGCGCAGCGGCAAGGAGGCGTTCTGCCTGGCCAACACGGACGCGGTCGACTACACCATCGCGGGCGCCGAGTGGCGGCCGGAGAACACCTCGCTGGAGACCTCGTGCGGGGCGGACACCGTGGTGGCGGTGCGTGAGGTGCTGGACATCGGCAACGGTGACACGTACAGCCAGAGCCGGCCCGGCCAGTCGTTCGAGATCACCGATCTGCCGAACGGCACCTACTACATCCAGGTGCTGGCCAACCCGGAGAAGAAGCTCGCCGAGCTGAGCACCACCAACAACACGGCGCTGCGCCAGATCATCCTCGGCGGCACGCCGGAGGCGCGGACGCTGACCGTTCCGCCGGTGCACGGCCTCGACGGCTGACCGATAGCGCCCACCGCCGGCGCCCGTTGTGGGGCGTCGGCGGTGAATATATCGATTGAGTCTTATAAGTGCTGTTCAGGGCTGCTGGTATGACTCGGAAGATATAGATGCCCTTCGCTTAATGTTCTCCATACTGGGCCGACACGTCGTTCGACGTGGATATCGGGTTCGGGGAGGAACCAAGTGAAGAGACCCCTTGCGCTGGCCGGCGTCACCCTGCTGGCCGGCAGCGTCCTCGTGGCCACCGCCACGAGCACCTCAGCGGCGCCCACGCCCCCCGTCACGCCGCCCTCGGAAGCACAGGCGGTCCGTACGGCCGAGGACCACATCGACGCCCGCCCGGCCGCCATCGAGGCGGCGCCCGGCGAGACCTACTCCGTCTACCGCACCACCGTGGACGACGACGGCGCGGCGCACGTCCGGTACAACCGCGAGTACCAGGGACTGAGGGTCTACGGCGGCGACTTCGTCGTGCACTCCAAGCCGGGCGGCGCCTTCGACGGCACCTCGGTCGGCCTGGACAGCCCGCTCAGCCTGAGCACCACCGCGAAGGTCAGCGCGGCCAAGGCGCAGAAGGCGGCCAAGGCCCACTTCGAGGGCCGGATCACCGGTACGCAGGCCCCCGAGCTGTTCGTCGACGCGAGCACCGGCACCGGCGTGCTGGCCTGGGAGACCGTGGTCAGCGGCTGGGCGCCGGACGGGCAGACCCCGTCGAAGCTGCACGTCATCAGCGACGCGGTCACCGGCGCGCACATCGGTGAATTCGACGACATCGAGACGGTCGCCGGCACCGGCGCGAGCATCTACTCGGGCAGCGTCGCCGTCGACACCACGCTCTCCGGCTCCACCTACAGCATGATCGACCCGTCGCACGGCAACGGCCGGACCTGCGACATGAACAACGGCACCAGCACCTGCACGACCTTCACCGACGCCGACAACGCGTGGGGCACCGGGGCCACCTCGAACCGGCAGTCCGCCGCGGTCGACGCCCACTTCGGCGCCGCCAAGACCTTCGACTACTTCAAGAACGTGCACGGCCGCAACGGCATCTTCGGCAACGGCACCGGCGTCCCGTCCCGCGTCCACTACGGCAACGCGTACGTCAACGCGTTCTGGGACGGCTCCCAGATGACCTACGGCGACGGCTCCGGCAACTCCCGCCCGCTGGTCTCCCTGGACGTGGCCGGCCACGAGATGTCGCACGGCGTGACCGAGAACGTCGTCTCCGGCGGTCTCACCTACTCCGGCGAGTCCGGCGGCCTGAACGAGGCCACCAGCGACATCTTCGGCGCGATGGTCGAGTTCTACGCCAACACCAGCGCCGACCCCGGTGACTACCAGGTCGGCGAGAAGATCAACATCAACGGCAACGGTACGCCGCTGCGGTACATGTACAACCCGACGCTGGACGGGTCCTCGCACGGCTGCTGGTCCACCAGCACGAACAGCGTCAACGTGCACTACTCGTCGGGCCCGGGCAACCACTTCTTCTTCAACCTGGCCGAGGGCACCGGGGCGACCTCCTACGGCACCTCGCCGGTGTGCGGCTCGGCGCCCGCGGTGACCGGCATCGGCCGGGACAAGGCGGCCGCCATCTGGTACCGGGCGCTGGACGCCTACTTCACCTCCAACACCCGCTACGTCAACTCGTCCACCCCGGCGAACACCTCCCGCGCCTACACCCTGCGGGCCGCCACCGACCTGTACGGCTCCTGCTCCACCGAGTACCGCGCCGTACAGGCCGCCTGGACCGCCGTGAACGTGGCCGGCAGCGACGCCACCTGCTCCACCGGCAACGACTTCTCGGTGACCGTGTCGCCCACCTCCGCCTCGGTCAACCCCGGCTCGTCCGCCACCGCCACCGTCGGCACCGCCGTCACCAGCGGCTCCGCGCAGACCGTGACGTTCAGCGCGAGCGGCCTGCCGACCGGCGCGACCGCCTCGTTCAGCCCGGCCTCGGTCACCGCGGGCGGCACCTCGACGCTCACCATCGCCACCACGGCGGCCACCGCGCCCGGCACCTACACGGTCACCCTGAGCGGCGCCGGCACCTCGGCGACCCGGACCGCGTCCTTCACCCTCACCGTCAACGGCGCGGGCGGCACCTGCTCCGGCACCAACGCCACCGACGTGACGATCCCGGACAACACCACCGTCACCTCCACGATCGCGATCAGCGGCTGCGCCCGCAACGCGTCGTCGACCAGCACCGTCGAGATCCACATCGTCCACACGTACGTCGGTGACCTGGTGGTGGCCCTGGTCGCACCGGACGGCAGCGCCTACACCCTGCGTAACCGCAGCGGTGGCAGCGCCGACAACATCGACACCACCTACACGGCGAACGTGTCCTCCGAGGCGGCCAACGGCACCTGGACCCTGCGGGTCCAGGACGCCGCCACCATCGACACCGGATACATCAACAGCTGGACCCTGACCCTCTGATCCCATCGGCGGTCGTCAGGATGACGGCCATATCGTCGGCGCCGGCCGCGTGATCGTGGCCGGCGCCGATCGGATCCTCCAGCTCATCGCCGTGCCGGCGCGACAGCCGCTGAGCCTCGGCTACCTCGACCCTTTCGTCATGACACCATTCTTCATCGGCATCGGCATCGGCATCGGCATCGGCATCGGCATCATCGGCTACGGGCTGGGCCGCAAACGCCGCCCGCTCGCGCCGGTGGGGTGACCCTTCGCTCCGCGTGTCGCTTCCGGCTTCTTCCCGGTACGCGTGACCTCGTCCCGTTCGCGTTCGGACCGTCCCGTCCGTTCCGCGCGGCTCGCTGACCGCTCCGGCCTGTGCCGCGCCCGCCGGGCTGAGATCGGTTGGACACCCCAGCATGTGCTGCCGCTCGCTCCGGGTGGGTGGTCGCGGTGGTGCTCGCCAGGCACCCGGGACGCCGCTCCCGGCCGGTCCCCGCCGGCTGGTCGAGCCGTCCGCGAGCGTCGATGTGGATCTTGGGTAATCGTTGCCGAGCGGCGCGATCCTGGGCGATCGTGGTCGTCCGGATGACAACCAGGAATCAAGATCGGCCCGAAACTACAGTCACCCACGATCGCCGGCGAGTCGGGATGACGCCGCGGCCACCCGAATGCGCGACTCGACATCGCGGCCACCTACAACCAGGAAACAGGCTCTCCGGCTACCTCGATCTTCCACGCGAGCCGGTGGACGGGGTTCCTCGCTCACGCGGAGTGCCGGCCGGACTTCGGAGTCGAGCCGCGTTCCAGGCACGGAACAAGCGGTCGAAATGGACGGTCTCGCGGTCGAGGAGGTCAGCGGGCTGCGAACCGGAACCAGCATCACCACCCGGGTGTCACCGTCGCTGACGGATCGATGCCCTGTTCACCGGTGCGACCCGGGCTGACCGGGGTCGCGCCGCGCCGGTGGATCGGCGAGGATCGGCGGATGTCCGAGCCCGCACTCGAAGGACCCGATCCGGTGAGCGTCATCGTCCGCACCTCGACCGCCCGGGTGGTGCCCGGCAGGATGGCCGCGTTCACCGACTACATCCTGGCCGCTGTGAGTGCCTTCCCCGGCGAGAACCCGGGCCTGCTGAGCCATCGGGTGCTCGTCGACGACGAGGCCGGCGAGCTGGTCTACCTGTCCCGCTGGCGCGACGAGGAAGCGCTCGCCGCCTTCGCCGGGCCGGCCTGGCGCGACGCCCCGGTCATGCTCCCCGGCGAGGAGGAGTACCTGCTGGCCCCGCTGCTGGTCCGGCACTATCGCGAGGCCGGCGAGTGGTCCGGCTGACCGCGGCCGCACACATGTCCCGCCGGAGGGGGACAATGGTCGCTGGTGGGCCGGTCTAGCACGGGAAGGTGACGCCATGGGAACCGGTGACAGGCAACGCGAGTTCGACCAGATCGTGGCGGGCCTGACCGCCGACTATCCCTCCCTGGCGGGCCGGCGCGGCTGGACACCCGCCACCCGCGCCGTCGTCGCGGTGGTCGGCGGCGTGGTGTGGGCGCTGCTGTCGGTGGCGATGGTCGCCTGGGGGACCGCCGGGGTGCTGCTCACCCTCGCGGTGGTCGCGCTCGCCGCCACGGCCGCGGCCGTCGATGCCCGCCGCCGTCGTCGCTGGTGAGTACCCATCGCGGTGTCCCAGCCGGTCTCGGTCAGCCGGCCGTTCTCCCGCACGAGGGGCCGGGTCAGCCGGTCGCCGCTCTTGGACGCGCTCCGATGCCAACGTCGACGTCCGCCTCGGTCAGGGCGGCGGGTTCTCACCTCCCGGCCAGCTCGGCGAGCAGATCGCGGGCCAGCGGGGCGGCCAGCAGATCCTCGACCGGAGCGGGCAGGGCGATCCGCCAGTTCGGGTACTCGTCGATGGTGCCCGGCATGTTGGGCCGCTCGGCGACCCCGGCGGCGTCGTCCAGGGTGGCCAGCGCGATCCGGGACGGGCAGGCCGCCAGCCGGCGGTGCTGGGCCAGCACCGCCGCACGGATCTGCTCCGGCCCGACCGGCGCCGCCGGATCGATGCCTGCGTCCCGGCGCAGCTCGTCGCGGGTCCGCTCGATGTCGGCGGCGTCGAAGTCCTTGCCGATGCCGGCCATGTCCCGCTGGTCGGAGCGGGTCAGGATGCCGGCGATGGTGGCCTGGTCGTGGGTGCCGGTCGCGCCGACCGTGTTCTCCGGGTTCCACGCGCAGCGGTCACCGGTCTCGGTGCGGTAGCCGAGCATGCCGATCGCCGCCATCGTCTCGCGGACCTCCCCGGCGACCGTGCCGATGTCCTCGCCGACGATCCACGCGCCGGCCCGGCACGCCTCGATGCGCACCACGGCGAGCAGCGCGTCCACCGGGTACCGCACGTAGGCGCCGTCGGCGACCCGGCCGCCGGCCGGCACCCAGAACAGCCGCCACAGCTGCATGACATGGTCGATGCGCAGCGCGCCGGCGTGCCGCAGCGCCGACCGGACCAGGTTCCGCAGCGGCGCGAACCCGGCCGCCGTCAGCGCGTGCGGGTCGAACGGCGGCAGTCCCCAGCGCTGGCCCTCCCGGTTCCACGGGTCGGCCGGGCAGCCCACCTCGAAGTCCAGGGCCAGCAGATCCTGAAAGAGCCAGGCGTCCGCCGAACCGAAGTCGAAACCGACGGCGGCGTCCAGGCAGATCGTCACCCCGCTGTGGCAGGCCACCGCGAGCTGCCGGTCCGCGACCCACTGGCACCACATGTGGAAACGCACCCGGTCGGCGTGCTGGTCGGCGAACGCGGCCACCGCCGGGGCCAGCGGGTGCGCGTACCGCTCGGGCCACGCGCGCCAGTCGCCGCCGTGGGTCTCGGCCAGCACCGTCCACGTCGCGAACGCGCGCAGGTCGTCGCCGTGGCCGGCCGCCCAGTCCCGGAACTCGGCCGGCTCGCTGTCGCGGACCACCGCCCAGATCCGGGCCAGCGCCTCCTGCTTGATCCGTGACACCGCGTCCCGGTCGATGCGCCGGCCGGCGTTCAGCGCCCGGCCCGCCGCGGCCAGGTCGGCCAGGTCGGCCCGCTCGGCGCCGGGAGCGTCACCGGGGGCGATGTGCAGCACGTTCAGCCACTGCCGGCTGGCCGGGCTGTACGGCGAGTTCGGCGCCGGCCGGACCGGGGCCATCGCGTGCACCGGGCTGACCAGCAGCACGCCCGCGCCGCGCGCCGCCACCGACCGGGCGAGGTACGCCAGGTCCCGGAAGTCGCCGATGCCCCACGAGTCGCGGGTCCGGGCGGCGTAAAGCTGCACGGCCAGGCCGGCGGTCCGCGGCGGCTGCGGCAGGTACTCCTCGGCGGCGAGCACCTGGCGTACCGTGCCGTCGTCGGCGGTCAGCGTGTGGTAGCCGGCCCGGTCCACGGTGCCGGTGACCCGGGTCGTCGTGCCGTCCTCGTGGCGCAGCGTGCCGTACAGGGCCGGATGGTGGCGGCCCGGGGTCGCCACGAGCGGCTCCGCCGCCAGCAGGCTGCTGCGCCGGAACCGCTCGGCGAGGGCCAGGCGGGTCGGCTCGGCCGGCATCCGCTCGACACCGAACGCGTCGGTGAAGCTCGGCACGACACCGAGAGCGGTGAGGTCAACGGCAGGCGACGGAGCGGTCATGGCGTTCACGGTTCCGCTCGCCGGGTGTCGCCGGCCGTCCCGCCCGGGAGCGATCCGGGTGCGTCAACGGCCGAGATGCACGAAGGCCGCCCACCCGTGATCGTCGTCGTCCTCGTCCAGTTCCTCCAGCGCGGCGAGCTGGGCCAGCCGCAGCGCGTCCACCGGCGTGTGGCCGCCCACCGACAGGTGGTGGTGCATGTCGTGCATCAACCGTGCCGTGCCGGCGTCCGGCACCGGCCACAGCGAGCCGAAGACGGTGTGCGCGCCGCCGGCCAGGAACGCCGTCGCCAGGCTGACCGCCTCGTCGTGCAGCGAACCGACCGCCCCGGTGGAGCAGGCGGACAACACCACCCGGTCCAGGTCGAGCCCGGCCGAGCGGGCCCGGGCGAGCAACTCCAGCACCGGCAGGTCACCGTCGGCCAGGGCCAGGCTCGCCTCCGCCGGACGGTCCTGGTCGACGTGGCCGTGGCAGGCCAGGTGCAGCAGTGACGGGCCGCGGCCCGGCTTGGCGATCCAGTCGAGCACGTCGTCCCGGGTGGCCGTGTGCAACAGCGTGCCGCCGGGATGGAAGTCGCGGTGCACGTCGCGCGCCTCCTCGGCGGCGTACCGCAGGTCGCCGCGGGGGTCGCCGACGATCAGCGCCGACTCCGGGGACCGCAGCGGCATCCCGGCGGTGTCCCGGAACATCCGGGCCGAGACGCTGTACGAGACGACCAGCCGCTCGATCGCGTGGTGCCGGCCGGTGCCGTCGTCGTACCGGGCGGCGTGCCACGGCACCAGGGTCAGCGCGCCGGTCGGGATCAGCACCAGCCGGGCCGGCCGGTCCAGCCGCCACCGGTCGGTGAACGCGGTGAGCGGCCCCATGCACGCCGTCCACGCCCACCGGCAGACGTCGTCGAACGAGTCCTGATCGTCGTCGTCCTCCGGCACCAGGTCCCGGCCGGACTCGATCCATCCGCCGACGGCCCGCCCGGTGGCCAGATCCGGCAGCGGCAGCACATGGACCGGGCCGGTCACCGGCACGATCACCGCCAGGCCGGGCCGGTCGTCGTCGGCCGCGACCAGGTAGACCAGCGCGTCCGCGCCGACCGCGGTCAGCGACTGCCGGATCCCGGCCGGATCCGCGGTGGCGAGCACGTCCGAGTCCGCGGTGAGGGCGTGCATCGCGCGTACCCGCAGATTGTCGTCGGGTGAGTCACCGGCACCGCTCGTCTCCCGCCAGGCGGTGGCGAGATCGGGGTGCCCGGCGGCGATCAGCCGCTCGGGCATCGAGCGGGACGCCGTGGCGGCGTGCAGGGCGAGCCCTCGACCGGCGTCGAGGACCGCCACCAGCTCATCGGCGGCGTTGTCCTCGGCACACCAGGCGGCGACGGTCCGCACGTGGCGGGCGGCGGCGGCCGCCGACTCCAGGGCCCGGCCGGTGTCCGCCTGGATCAGTGCCTGCCAGGTGAGCGCGACCAGGGCGGACCGGCCTAGTTCCCGGCCGCGGGCCTGGTCCGGACGGTCACCGAGACGCAGGCTCTGCCCATGCGCCACGGCCAGCTGCGGCCAGAGCGCGTGGTGCGGGCCACCGGCGAGCGCGCACGCGGCGGCGTAGTGGGCGGCCGCCCGCGCCGCCGCGCCACCGGACGGGTCGCGGCGGGCCAGCTCCCGTTCGGCGGAGCCCGCGGTCTGGTACGCCGGGATCTTGAGCATCGCGTAGTCGTCCGGGATGTGGCCGAGCAACCCGCCCACCTCCGCGGCGAGCCGGCGCAGAGCAGCCGTGTCGTCGTCGACCGCCGCGGTGTACACCGCTCTGGCCAGCGCGTAGACGCGGGCGGCAGCCGTGATCGGGGTGCCGGCGGGATCCCCGGTCACGGCGCCGCTGAGGATGCCGCGCAGCAGGTCGGTCGCGGGATTGCCGGTGGGCAGCGCCTCTCCGGCCGCGTGCAGCACGGCGGCGGCCTCCAGTTCGTCACCCTCCTCGGCCAGCCGTAGCGCCTCGCGGCGGGCGGTGAAGACCGTGGCGAGGGCCCGCAGGGCCGGGTCGGACGCGTCCTCGAACTCGGTGAGGACGTTCTCGAAGGCGGCGAGATCACCCTCTTGCAGGGCCCGGCCGCCGCGCGCGAGGGCGAGCATGTCGGCGAAGTCGGCGCGGTTCTTCTCCGGATAGCGGTCGTTTCCGGTGAGGCGGGCGAGGATGCCGACGCCCCGGTCGAGATCGCCGGGAGTTCCGGCGATCTGGTCGAGGGTCGCCTGGGCGGCGTCGAGCTCGGCACGCAGGTGCGGGTCGGGCAGGTCCACGTCGCGGTACCGGGCGAGCAGGGCCCGGACCCGGGTGAAGTCGTGGGCGCGGCCCTCCCGCACGGCGGTGCCGATCTCCACCATGGCCAGGGTTCCGGCCAGCAGCGCCTGGTCGCCCAGGGCGGCGTCGCCGGGGGCGTCGAGCACGGCGTGTCCGAGGTCGACGTAGCCGTGGAACTCGTCGCGGTCGAGTTCGTCGCGGCCGTACCGGATGAACGCGGCCCGTAGCTGTTCGCGGGCGATCTCGCAGCGCAGTTGATCGCCGGGATCGCGCCGCAGCGCCTCGGCGAACCGGTCGAGCGCCACGGCGAGACCGTCCCGCTGCCCACCGGAGAAGGCCCGCACCAGGTGGGCCCGGCCGGACAGGTGCCAGGCGGCGTCGTTGTCGAGGGTCCGGGTGGCGATGTCCGCGAGGTGCACGGCCCGCGCGATGTCGGCCCGGTCGCGGGTGCGCTCGGCCAGGAAGGTGACGAGGGTGCCGCAGAGGTAGGCGGCGACCGGGTCCTCCGGCGTGCGGTCGAGGACGTGCCGCCAGAGGGCGATGGCCCGCCCGGCGTCGTCGAAGCCGGTACGGTCGCCGTTCCACCGTTCGTGGAGAGCGATCGCGAGCAGCCGGTGCGCCTCACCGTCGCCGTCCGCCGCCAGGGCGGGCCGTCCCCGGCTGATAACCGCGTCGAGTTCGGGGCCGGAGACGGTCTCGCCGTCCGTGACCCGTTGCCACCAACCGCGCAGGACGGCCAGGGCGGTGTTCGCGTCGTTCTCCGGCATCCGTGTCCCTCTCGCGCCGTGTCGTCGGACGCCGGGTACTGACGGACCGGAAACACGTCAGGGGTGTGGATCGGGTGAATGCGGGCGGCCGGGCAGCCCGTGCCGGGTCTCCGCCGGGTGAACCGGTCCGGTGCTCCCGGGCGGAACCGGCGGCAGCGTGAAGGTGAACCGGGAGCCGCCACCGGGGTCGTCGGCCGCGCTGATCACGCCACCGTGCCGGTGGACGATCCGCTGGCAGATGCTCAGCCCGAGCCCGGTGCCGGCGAACGAGGAGCCGGTGTGCGCCCGGTGGAAATTGCCGAAGATCGCCTCGTGCTGGCCGGCCGGGATGCCGACACCGTTGTCGGCCACCGTCACCGCGATGCGGTCGTCGCGCACGGCCGACGTGACGGTGACGGCCGGTACGACGTCCCCGGCCGTGTACTTGATCGCGTTGCCGATCAGGTTGTCCAGCAACTGCCGGATCAGGGGCGGGTCCCCGTACACCTGATGTGGGGTGTTGATCGTGAAGCGCGGCACCAGGCCGCCGGCGGCGCTCGCGGCATCGACCCGCGCCGAGGCGATGTCGGTGACCAGGCGTTCCAGGTCGAGCGCGACCGGCCGGACGGTGGCGTCCCGGGCCGTGGTGTAGGCGAGCAGATCGTCGATCAGGGCCCGCATCCGGGCGCCGGCCCGCTGCGCGCGCAGCAGGCTGCTCTCCGCCTCGCTGACCATCGGGTGCGGCGGCACGTCCTGGAGCGCGTCGGCGGCCGCCTCGGTCCAGGCACGCATGGCCATCAGCGGGTTCTGGAGATCGTGGGCGACCACCCCGGCGAACGCGGTGAGCTCGTCCCGGTGCCGCCGTTCGGCGGTCGCGTCGTGCAGCACCACGACGGCGAGCGGAGCGCCCTGCTCGTCGAACAGGCGGGTGCCGGTGGCGGTGACGATCCGGCCCTCCGGCACCTCCGGGTTGCGCAGCAGCATCTCGATCCAGGCCCGGTCCTCGCCGGCCAGCACGCGCGCGTTCACCGTCTCGTGGTCGGCCATCGGCCGGCCGTCGAGGTGGTACAGCCCGTAGAAGGAGGCGCCGGCGACCCGGTCGTTCGGGGTGATCCGGCCACCCAGCAGCCGGGCCAGGGCCGCGTTGCGCAGCACCACCCGGCCGTCGGCCTCGACCACCGTGACGCCGTCGGTCATCGAGTCGATGATCGCGCTCAGCAACTGGCCGTGCCGCTGAGCCTGGTCCTTCTGCCGGGCCAGGTCCGCCTTGTCCTCGGTGAGCTGCCGCAGCAGCGCCTGCCGTTCGTCCCGGCCCAGCGCGAGGACCAGGCCGATCACCGCGATCATGCTGACGAACAGCTGTGCCACCAGCGCCCGTGGAGCGTGCTCGACGATGTCGGCGAACGGCCCGGGGCCGACGAGGGTGAACAGCACGGCCACGGTGCCCGCCACCAGGCCGTGCAGGGCCACGAAGGTGGTCGGCATCCGCAGCCCGGCCCAGATCGTGATCGCGATCAGGGTGAAGGCCACCGGCAGGCCGTTCAGGACGACGAACGTGAACCAGTACGCCAGCACCGAGCCGGCGATCAGGGCCGCGCACTCCGCCGAGCGCCACCAGGGGACCGCCCGCCACCACGGCGTCCAGCCCGGGAGGCGGCACAACCGCAGCCCGGCCGGGACGATCAGCAGCACACCGGCGGCGTTGCGGATCAGCCACACCGCGCCACTGGCCGCCGAGACGTTCCCGTTGATCAGCCACATCCCCGCGGCGCCCATGACGGCGCCCAGACCGGTGCCGGCGATCGTGGCGGCCATCAGGATCCACAGGTCACGGGGCCGGGCGAGGACCAGTTGACCGTCCGCGCGCCACTGCGCCGGCTGCCATCGGCGCAGCAGCAGAAGCGTGAGCGCGACCTGGCAGAGATTGGCGACCACGACGACCACCACGAAGCGGCCGCTCGCGCCGGTGGCCAGGTTGACCGTGACCGTGACCGCGACCAGCGCGGCGACGTCCACCGCGAGAGTGCGCGAGTGCCGTTGCGCGCAGAGCCACAGCAACATCACCCCGGCCGCGGGCCACACCATGCTCAGGTTGGTGTCGTCCATGACGGTCAGCCGGCCGGCCACCGTGGCCACGGCGTACGCCAGCGCGAACAGTCCGGTCCGGAGCAGAGACATGCCGCACCCCCGAGGAATCACTTCGGCACGGTCGCCCGGAGCGCTGAACCCCGGTGCCCGGATTGGCCCCGGGAGGCAACGAGCGTTGTGACTTCGGCCGCTGTCACAGGCTCCTGTAAGGCTTGCTCGGTAGTTTCGCGGCCATGACCGTCACCGATGCGCCGCCCGGGAAACGCCCGAGCCGCGGCCGGACCGTTCTGTCCGTGGCGATCTGGCTGCTCCTGACGCCCGGCGCCCTCTGGCTGGTGGGCCGGGCCCTCGGGCTCGAACGCGGTCCGCTGATCACGTTGTTCGCCGCCACGCCGTACGTCGCCGCCGCGACCCTGATCCCGCTGCTCGCCGCGCTTGCCGCCAAACGGTGGCGGGCCGCCGCGGTCGCCGGGCTCGTCGCCGCCGGGATGGGCGCCTGCGTGCTGCCCCGGGCCGTGCCGGACCTCGACAAGGGCCCGGACGGCGGGGTGGCGCTGCGGGTGCTCACCCTCAACACCCTGTACGGCGAGGCCGACCCGGCGCAGGTCGTCCAACTGGTCCGCGACAACGACGTGGCCGTGCTGGCGGTACAGGAGTTCACCCCGGACGGCGAGGCGGCCCTGAAAGCGGCCGGCATCGGCGAGCTGCTGCCCCACCAGCAGCTTTCCCCGGCGTACGACGCGGGCGGCTCCGGCCTCTACTCCCGCCACCCGATGCTCACCCGGGCGACCCGCCGCAACGACGGTGGCTTCCAGCAGGCGTACGCGACGATCCAGCCACCCGGCGCTGTCGCCGTGCACGTCGAATCGGTGCATCCGCTGGCGCCGGTCGGCCCGGAGATGTACCCCCGCTGGAGCGCCGACCTGCGGGAACAGCCACATGCCGGGACGGATGGCCCGCCGCCCATCCTGCTCGGCGACTTCAACGCCACCCTCGACCACGCGGAGCTGCGCGACCTCATCGACACCGGCTACCGCGACGCGGCCGACGCCGTGGGGCGGGGCCTGACCACCACCTGGCCGTCCTTCGACGGATCCCGTGGGCTGGTGACCATCGACCACGTGCTGGCCGACGAACGGATCGGGGTGCGCGACGTCGAGGTGCACACCGTGCGCGGCTCCGACCACCGCGCGGTCCTCGCCTCCCTCACCCTCCCGGCCGGTTAGATCTCCGGTACGGGCGACGCCCGTTTAGTCCTTGTCAGCGCCGTTTCGCCCGGCCAGGGCGGAACGGCGCTTTGTGCGTACCGGGGAGGGGTTTGAAAAAACTGATATCACATTGCTATTGTTGAGCCTTCGAACCTGGGAAGGAGCCCCACATGACCGAACACCTCGACCTGCCCGCCCCGCAGGTCCGCGAGCGCGCCGCCCGGGACGTCTCGGGCTGGCCTTTCATGATCGTCGGCCTGGTGGTGGTGGTCCTCAGCATCGTGGTCTTCTTCATCGTCGTCCCGCGGGACGACGCGGTGGCCGGGATTGTCGGTGGCTTCTGCGTCCTGCTCCTGCTCGGCGCCCTGATCACCCTGGTCGGTCTCACTCCGGTCGCGCCCGGTGAGGCCCGCGTCCTGCAACTGCTCGGGCGGTACACCGGAACGGTGCGCAACGACGGGCTCCGCTGGGTCAACCCGCTCACCGCCCGGCACAAGATCTCCACCCGGATCCGCAACCACGAGACCGACGTCCTCAAGGTCAACGACGCCGACGGCAACCCGATCGAGATCGCCGCCGTCGTCGTCTGGCAGGTGGAGGACACCGCCCGCGCCGTCTTCGAGGTCGACGACTTCATCGAGTTCGTCGCCATCCAGACCGAGACCGCGGTGCGGCACATCGCCAACAGCTACTCCTACGACTCCCACGACACCGCCCGGATGTCGCTGCGCGACAACGCCGACGAGATCACCGCGCGGCTGTCCGAGGAGATCGGGGTACGGGTGGCGGCCGCCGGAGTGTCGATCATCGAGTCCCGGCTGACCCGCCTCGCCTACTCGCCCGAGATCGCCCACGCCATGCTCCGCCGGCAGCAGGCGAACGCCATCGTCGCGGCCCGGACCCGGATCGTCGAGGGCGCCGTCGGCATGGTGGAGATGGCCCTGCTCCGCCTCGCCGAGCACGACGTCGTCGACCTCGACGAGGAGCGCAAGGCCGCGATGGTCAGCAACCTGCTGGTGGTCCTGTGCGGCGACCGGGACGCGCAGCCCGTGGTCAACGCGGGAACGCTCTACTCCTAGTCGGATGGCCACCGAGCGCAAGAAGCTGCTGCTGAGGCTCGACCCCGCGGTGCACGACGCACTCGCCCGCTGGGCCGGGGACGAGCTGCGCAGCACCAACGCGCAGATCGAGTACCTGCTGCGCAAGGCCCTCGCCGACGCCGGCCGCCTTCCCGGTGGCGTCGGCCGGATGCGGGGGCCGGGCCGGCCGTCCGCCGCGCCTGAGCCGTCCGAGCCGTCCGAGCCGTCCGAGCCGTCCGAGCCGTTCGAGCCGTCCGAGCCGTCCGAGCCGTTCGAGTCGTTCGAGTCGTCCGAGCGGGAAGAGGAGTGACATGACAGTGCCCGGAAGTCTTCCCCAGCGTGTCTACCTGCTGGCCTACGACCCCGGCAAGGGCCGGGTCCGGTTCACCACCCAGCTCGGCGCCATGCTGCGCGCCGCGGCCCTCGCCGACCTGTACGGCAGCGGCCACCTGACCGACGAGAAAGGCCGCGCCGTCGTCGCCGGTGGCCATCGCCCCAGTGACGACCCCTTCCTGGAGGCGGTCCGCGCCGAGATCGCCGCCGCCAAGCCGCGCAAGTGGCAGCACTGGGTCGGCCGCCACCAGGGCGCCGCCACCAGGACGGTCCGGCAGCAGCTCGGCGACGGCGGCTGGGCGCGCCTCCAGCCGTACCGGATCCTCGGGATGTTCCCGGCGACCAGGGTGACCCTGCGTGATCCCCGGGTCCGCAAGGAGATTCTCGGCCGGGTCGGCAACGCGCTGAAGAAGCCGGTCGGCCGGGTCGACGCGGCCGACGCCGCACTGGTGGCCGTCATCGCGGCGGGCGACCTCGGCCTCGTCCTCGACCGGCGGACGCGGCGCACCCACAAGCGGCGGATCCACGAGCTGACCGAGCTCAGCGGGCCGGTCGCGCCCGCCTTGAAGAAGTCGGTCGAGGCCGCCAACAGCGGAGGCTGACCCTCATTGATCACTGGCGATTTCACGGATGTGTGGCGAACTTATTGCACAAAGGATGCAGAGACCCCCCTGAACTTCCCCTGGAGGTCTCATGCGCCGTCTTCTCGTCCTCGTCACCGCCGTGGTGGCCGCGCTCGCGCTGAGCCCGGCCCTGCCCGCGGCCGCCGCCCCGGGCACGCCGGTGGTCTTCGTGCACGGCTACACCGGCAGCGCGTCCAACTGGACCACCGCGATGTCGCTGTTCCGTTCCGGCGGCTACTCGAGCAGCGAACTGTTCGCGTACGAGTACAACTCCTACGGCAACAACATCACCAACGCCCAGGGCCTGGCCACCTACGTCAGCCAGGTCCGGGCCCGCACCGGCGCGTCGAAGGTCGACATCGTGAACCACTCGATGGGTGGCCTGGTCAGCCAGTGGTACGTCAAGCAGCTGGGTGGCGCCCAGTACGTCCGGCGGCTCGCGTCGATCGCCGGCGCCAACCACGGCACCACCTTCGCGAGCGCCTGCCTGATCTACGTCACCTGTCAGCAGATGTATCCCGGCTCGTCGTTCATCAACACGCTCAGCTCCGGCGACGAGACCCCGGGCAGCACCACCTACGGGACCTGGTACTCCCCGTGCGACGGCGTCATCATCCCCTACACCAGCACCATCCTGAGCGGGGCCACCAACAACTACGTGGCCTGCCAGACCCACATCGGCTTCCTGACCGACACCATCACCCTCACCCAGATCAGGTCCTTCCTGAACTGATCCGATGGGCGGACCCGGCTATGCTGGGGTCGTGCATCTCTCCTCATGCCTGAGCTGGTGGCGCTCCTCCTAGGAGCGGCACCTCTCAGTCATGAAGCGGCCGTTCGGACGAACGGCCTTTTTCGTGTCCCGGAGACGGGGGCCGGTCGTCCTCGGCAGTTGCGACGACCCCCACCGAGGAGACACCCATGGACACCGTCACCGACCCCACCCGCCACCGGATCCTGACCGGCGACCGGCCCACCGGGCGCCTGCACCTGGGCCACTACTTCGGCACCCTCCAGAACCGGGTCCGGCTCCAGGGCATCGGCGTGGAACTGTACGTCGTCATCGCCGACTACCAGGTCCTGACCGACCGGGACGTGGCCGACGACCTCACCGGGCACGTCGAGGAACTCGTGCTCGACTACCTGGCCGCCGGGGTGGACCCGGCCCGCGCCACGATCTTCACGCACAGCGCCGTCCCCGCCCTCAACCAGCTGCTGCTGCCCTTCCTGAGCCTCGTCTCGGTCGCCGAACTCGGCCGCAACCCCACGGTCAAGGACGAGATCGCCCACTCGCGGCAGTCCGCGGTCAGCGGGCTGATGTTCACCTACCCCGTGCACCAGGCCGCCGACATCCTCTTCTGCAAGGCCAACCTGGTGCCGGTCGGCCAGGACCAGCTGCCGCACCTGGAACTCACCCGGACCATCGCCCGCCGCTTCAACGACCGGTACGGCGCCGGCGTCTTCCCCGAGCCCGAGGCCCTGCTGTCGAAGGCGCCGCTGCTGCTCGGCACGGACGGCACCAAGATGAGCAAGAGCCGCGGCAACGCCATCACGCTGGCCGCCGGCGCCGACGAGACCGCCCGGCTGATCAAGCGGGCCAAGACCGACACCGACCGGCACATCTCGTACGACCCGGCCGGCCGGCCCGAGGTGTCGTCGCTGCTCCTGCTGGCCGCCCTCTGCCTGGACCGCACTCCCTCGCAGGTCGCCGACGGCATCGGCGCGGCGGGCTCCGCGGCGCTGAAGAAGGTGGTGACCGAGGCGGTCAACGAGTACCTGGCACCGATCAGGGCCCGCCGTGCCGAGTACGCCCGCGACCGCGCCCACCTTCGTACGGTCCTGCGGGAGGGCAACGAGCGGGCCCGGGCGGTGGCCGACACCACCCTCGCCGAGGTGCGCGCCGCCATGAACAGCCACTACTGACCGGCGCTCGCCGCGCCTGGCCGGGTGGTCTTTGGCCGGGTGGCCATGGCTGGTGGGGTGGTCTTTGGCCGGGTGGCCGCGCTTGGCCGGGTGGCCGCGCACAGTAGGCCCTGCGTGTGCGGCGGCCAAGGCTGTATGGCGGGCAGGCGCACACGATGCCGGCAACGTGTGCGCCTGCCCGCCCCACCGAGCGGGTTTCAGAGCGATGGCCGAGCGGGTTCCGGCCGGCTTCGGTCACGCCGGCCGGTGAACGCGACCGCCGCGGCCGTCACCGCCAGCAGCGCCGCGCCGGTCAGGAAGCCGGGGCCCGGGCCGCGGGACTCGGCGATGACGCCGGCGAGCGCGGCACCGGCCGAGCTGCCCGCATTGGTGGCGACGTTCACCCAGGTGCCCGCCTCGGCGGCCGCGCCGTCGCCGGCCAGGTCGTCGGCGGCCAGATAGGCGACCACGTAGACCGGGGCCAGCGCCGTCCCGGTCGCGCACAGCACCAGACCGAGCGTGACCAGGCCGGGCGCCGCCGAGGCGGCGGTCAAACCGGCCGCCAGAACCCCGGCCAGCGCCGCGAGCTGCCGCAGATGGTGGCGGCCGGGTTCCCGGCGGGCCCACAGCAGGCCACCGGCGACGCTGCCCGCGGCGAGGGCCGCCTCCAGCAGGCCGGCGGCGCCGGGACGGCCGTGGTTCTGGGCGGTGGCGGCGATACAGGTGTACGCCACACTCGTCCCGGCGCCGACCCCCAGGACCGCGGCGAGCAGCCCGCGGACCCCGGGTGACCGCAGCGGCCCCGGGTCGAACAGCCGTCCCGGGGCCGCGGGTTCCCGATGCCGGGCCGGTGGTGCGGTGGCCATGCCGAGAGTGCCGGTGAGCAGCAGGAACGCGGTGAGCAGCAGCGCCCGGTAGGCCGGGCCCGCCGCCACGAGCAGACCGGCGACAAGCGGCCCGACCAGGTACAGCGTCTCCTCGACGACGGCGTCCAGCCCGTACGCCCGCGGTTTGAGAGAGGTGCCCGCGGTGAGCCGGCGCCAGCTCGCCCGCATCGACGGACCGAGAGGCGGCGCGGCGAAGCCGGCCAGAGTGATCACCACGATGAGTACGGCGGGATCGCGCACCACGGAGGCGACGGTCAGGGCGACGGCGCACGCCAGCGCGAGCGGCGGCAGGACGGCATGCTGGCCGTGCCGCTCGGCGAGGCGGGTTTTGACGGGCAGGGTGATGGCGGTGATGCCGAAACCGGCGGCCGCGAGACCGGCGACGGCATACGAGCCGGTGGCCTGCTGGACGGTGAACAGGATGGCGAGCGGGAGGATGCCGTAGGCCAGCCGCCCGCCGATCGCGGGCACGAAGGTGCGCGACGCGAACGGCAGGCCGAGGACGGCACGGTAACCTCCCACGCCGACGGCGCGGGGCATGAGGGAGACTCCTCGAACGAAGCGACAGGAACCGGGGGAGTGGCCCGTTCCTACGGCGGCGTCGAGGTCATGCCGCGATGATAGCCCTCTATTCGCTGCGCAGGTTTCCCGGGCGGGTGAGCCGCCACAGGATCGGCAGGCCGGCGGCCGTCGTGCCCAGGACCACCACGGCGGCGATGCCGGAGGTGGCGCCGATGCCGAACCAGTCGACGGTCAACGGCGCGCCGACGGCCGTCATCAGGACGCCGGCCAGCACGCTGCCGACGGCCACGGCCAGAACCATGCCCAGTACGACGGGGACGGCCACCTGAAACAACACCGAACCGCCGAGGGTGCGCCGGCGGGTGCCGAAGGCGACCAGGACCGCCAGCACCCGGCGGCGTTCGCGCAGTTGCTCGACCACGTTGACGACCATGCTGGCGCCGATCAGGACGAGCAGGACGATCGCACCGGCGAGCAGGGCGTCCCGCATCCCGGCCAGGGCCGCGCGAACCGTGTCGTTGCCGTACGAGTACAGGTACGCCTGAAGGTCCAGCCGGGCCACGCTGTTGCGCAGATGCTCCATGGCGTGCGGCACACCGGGGTCGAGGGCCACGTAGAAGGTGGTGTCGTCCGGCTGGACGGCGACCCCGGCCCACGCGCCCGGGGTGATCAGCAGCGTCTCGCCGGAGGTGGGCTCCGCCTCCGCCCGCGACACCGCCCGGGTGGTGGCCGGCGACGTCCAGGACGTGTCACCCAGCCGGTACGTCGTCCCGGCGACGGCCCCGTCCAGCCCGAACACGTCGCCGTCGCGGCACCCGCCCACCTGGGCCAGCTGGCTCAGCAGGGCGCAGTCGCCGATCCGCAGTGTGGCCCCGTCGAGGCGGACGATCCGCAGTGGCAGGTACTCGTGGACACCCGGGGTGGCGTCGAGCGCCGCCGTCCAGCTGCGGTCGGGCAAGCTGCTGCCGGGCAGGACGGCGACGCCGTACCGGACCGGCGCGCTTGCCGAACTTCGGGTGTAGAGGGACTCGATGCCGGTCACGATGCCCTGCATGGCGATCACCCCGGCCACCGAGACGGCGATGCCGGAGACGGCGCGGATCGCGGTGCCGCTGTCGAACTGGAGGCGGCGCACGGCCAGTTGCCACGCCGGGGACCCGCCGGCGCCGAGGCGCCCCACGACCGCCTCGACCTGCCACGGCAGCAGCAGCGCGATGCCGGTCAGCAGCGCGGCCATCCCGGCGACGACCTGGATCTCGTAGCCGGCCGAGTGCTCGTCGATGCCCCGGTAGAGCGGCCACAGCAGCACCACGCCGACGGTCGGCAGGAGGAGCCGCCACCACAGGCGGCGGCGGACCGGGGTGCTCATCCGGGTCACGCCGAGCGGCTCGACGACGACCCGGCGCATCGCCGACAGTGTCACCGCGACGGCGACGACCGGCACCGCGATCACGATCAGGACCACCAGCGACGGCACCGGGCGCAGATCGGCCAGGTAGAAGGAGAGGGCGCCGGTGCCCCACCGGTGGGCCAGCAGGATCTCGCCCACCCACAGTGCGGCGCCGATCAGCAGGCCCAGCACGGCACCGGCCAGGGTCTCCCCGGCGGCGATCCGGCGGGTCGTCGCGGCGTCGGCGCCGACCAGCCGCAGCGCGGCCAGCCGGCGGTCGCGTGCCTCGTCGCCGAAACGGACGGCGGTGGCCATGAACACCATCACCGGGATCAGCAGCACCACCATGCCGACCAGGGTCAACAGCACGAACATCGGGACCGGGTCGCGCACGATCGCGCCCGGGGTGCCGAACTCGCGGATCCGGCCGTCGTGCTCCGCGGACAGCGTGTCGGTGCCCAGGTAGAAGAAGAGCTCGGCCGGACCGGACAGGCCCTCCGCACCGATCACCCCGACCACCTCGGCGTCCCAGCGGTCACGCAACAGACCATTCGCCGGATCGTCCAGCAGCCGGGCGAGCGCGGGGGAGACCACCATCCGGCCAGGACCGGGGATCGACGACACCCCGGGCGGCACGGGCGGGTGCGAACCCTCCGGCCGCAACAGCTCGCCGCTGATCGACCAACCCTCGAACCGGGTGGTGAAATGGCTGGTCAGCATGGTGTCGTCGGCGCGCGGCAGATCCTGGTAGCCGTCGATGGCGCGAGCGTCGGTGCGCGCGTTGCTCGCGGCCATGGCGGCCGGCACGGTGGCCGCGCCGAGCAGCACCGCCACCCCCAGACCGACCCCGACCGCGATCAGGCCGAGACGGAACCAGCCGGCCCGGCCTCCGGCGACACTCATCCGGACGCCGAGAGCGAGCTCGAAGAGCCAGTTGCGGGCCCTCACCGGGCCGGCTCCTGCTCACGAACCCGGCCGTCCCGCACGACGGCCTCGCGGTCGGACCAGGCGGCCACCCGCGGCTCGTGCGTGACCAGCACGACGGCGGCTCCGGTGTCCCGGGCCGCCGCGATGAACAGCTTCATCACCAGCTCGCCGTTGAGCGAGTCCAGCGCGCCGGTCGGCTCGTCCGCGAAGATCACCGCGGGCTCGGCGACCAGCGCCCGGGCCACCGCGACCCGCTGGCCCTGACCGCCGGACACCTGGCCGGGGCGTTTTCCGGCCAGGTCGGCGACCTCCAGCCGCTCCAGCCACGTGGCCGCCCGCCGCTGTGCCTCCCGCCGGCCGGCGCCGGCCAGCCGCAGGGGCAGAGCCACGTTCTCCAGGCAGGTCAGCTCCGGCACCAACTGCCCGAACTGGAACACGAACCCGAACTCGCCGCGCCGCAGTGTGCTGCGTTCCGCGTCGGACATCCGCGCCAGGTCGCGGTCGCCGTAGCGGATGCTGCCCGAGCCGGGCGTCAGGATGCCGGCGAGGCAGTGCAGCAGCGTCGACTTGCCGGAGCCGGACGGGCCCATCAGGGCGAGGACCTCACCGGCATACACATGCAGCGAAGCGCCGCGCAGCGCGGTGGTCTCACCGAAGCTCAGGTGGACGTCGTCGGCGGTGAGCAGCGGCATGCCTCTCCCAACGGTGGTGGTCACGGGCGGATCCGGGCGGCGAGACGGTCCAGGCGGGCCGCGGTCAGCTCCAGCCAGCGCAGATCGGCCTCCAGGTGGAACAGGGCGTGATCGCAGATCAGCTCGTCGGCCAGGTCGCCGTCGTTCTTGCGCCGGGTGAGCACCCGCATCAGCCGTAGGTGCTCGGCGCGCTGAGCATCCAGCACCTCGGTGGCGTCGCGGCCGGTCATCAGGGCCAGCACGACCTTGGTGTAAAGGGTGCTCTGGAGGTACGGCTCGGGCTTCTCGGGCCGGGAGATCCACTCGGCGACGTCGGTGATCCCGGCGTGGGTGATCGCATACATCTTGCGCTCCGGCCCGTCGCCCGGCTCGGACTCCACCTCGACGAGGCCGTTCTTCAGCAGGCGCGCCATCGTCGAATAGACCTGGCCGTAGTGCAGCGCACGGTCCCGGCCGAACGCCTCGTCATAGGAGCGCTTCAGGTCGTAACCGTGGCGTGGGCCGTTCTCCAGGAGCCCCAGGAGGGCGAAACCGACTGACATGCCGGCCACTATACACACGATGTATAAACCGGGTGCATAGCTCGCGGCCTTGTGTTCTACTGTCGGCCATGAAACGGCGGATGGGTCTGATCCTGAGCGCGGCGCTGCTGGTCGCGGGCGTCGGCGGCCTGGCCGTCCACCGGTGGTATGAACGGCCACCCTTCGGGCCGAAGGCGCTGGGCGCCCAGGCCACGCTGCGGCTCGTCGACCAGGCGACCGCGAACGCCGCCCTCGCTCCGGTCAACGCGGAGTTCGCCGACGGCGACGGCGACCAGATCCTGCTGGGCCGGGTCGCCTGGAAACGACCACCCTCGGCACGGGACGGCAGCTCCCTGCGGGTCGTGCTGCTGGACAAGCGCCGCCATCTGCTGCCGGGCTTCATCGCCGTGACCTCGCCGAACCCCGATCAGGTCAGCAGCGGGCTGGACGGGGCGGTGGACACCGCCGAGCGGCGTTACCGCTGGCTGAAAGGCGCCGGGACCCAGGAGATCGGCGGATCCTTCCGGAGTTCGGGCGTTGTCGTCCACGTCTCCTCGCTGGACGCGTCGCCGGTGACGTTCCAGACCGTGCTCCATGCCAGAAACCCGGAGACGCCACCGGAGTCGATGATCGCCACGGCGCCGGTGGCCGTGCCGGATCTGCTGGTCGCCCTGATCTGTGTGGGGCCCGAGGGGCAGGTCTACTGGGCGCAGCGACTGCTGAACTGAGCCGGCCACCCGGGCCACGACCAGGGCGGGGGATCGGGATAGTGTCGCGATACATCGGCGGGTGAGGCGGCGCGACGACCATGGGACCACACGGAGGCCGGCGCGGGTTCGGCGGCGGCGAGGGCGGCCGGATGCGCCGGGGCACGGTGCCCGACCTGGTGCTCACCGCGCTGCTCGACGGTCCCGCCCACGGTTACGAGCTGATGGACCGGCTGGAGCGATTCAGTGGCGGCGGCTGGCGGCCCGGCCCCGGATCGATCTACCCGCTGTTGCAGATGTTCCAGGACACCGGGCTCGTCAGCAGCAGCGAGACCGACTGGCCGCAAGGTCTTCGATCTGACCGGCGACGGCCGGGAACGGGCGGCGGAGCGGCGGGTCGACGCGTTCGGGGCAGGCTTCCCGAGCGATCCGCAGGAGCATTCCCCATTGCGGACCGAGATGCACCAACTGCGGGCCGCAGCCCAGCAGGTGTCCGCCATCGCCTCCCCGGAAACCGTCGACCAGGCCGTCGCCATCGTGAAGAACGCCCGCCGGGCCCTCTATCGCCTGCTGGCGGAGCAGTGACGCGATCGTGGACGCCGGTCTCCCGCTGCCGCGTGCCGGCGGAGCAGTGAGGCGACCGTGGACGTCGTCGTGGTGGGCGCCGGGGTCGCCGGGCTGTCCTGCGCGCGGGCGCTGACCGACGGCGGCGCCCGGGTCCGTGTCGTCGAGCGGAGCCGCGTGGCCGGCGGCCGGCTCGCCAGTAGGCGCTTCGACGACCGGTTCGTGGACATCGGCGCCGCCTATCTGGTCGCCGACGACCCGGGCTTCACCGCGCAGGTCCACTCGTGGCGGACCCGTGGCCTCGCCCGGCCGTGGACCGACACGCTCAGCGTCTACCCCGGCGGGGAGCGGACCACCGGCCCGGTGCGATGGGCGGCGCCGGGCGGACTGCGCTCGCTCGCCGCCGACCTGGCCGCCGGCCTCGATGTGCGGTTGTCGACCGATCTGGACACGATCCCGGCGGACGCGGACGCCGTCGTACTGGCCATGCCCGGCCCGCAGGCGCTGCGCCTGTCACCGCCACCGGCGATCGCCGGCGCCGCACGGGCACAGATCTGGAAGCCGGTGATCACGGCCGTCCTCACCTACCCGGCCCGGGAGTGGGGCGACCTGCGTGGCGCTTTCGTCAACGACCACCCACTGCTCGCCACCGTCTGCGACGACGGCGACCGGCGTGGCGACGGCGCGCCCGTCCTGGTGGCGCACTCGACGGCCGCGCTGGCCGCCCGGTACCAGGATGATCCGGACATCGCGGGCCCGGTCCTCGCCGGCGCGGTCGGCGAGCTGCTCGGCCTCTCCGCCCGGCCCTCGGTGCACGTACACCGATGGCCCTGCGCCCAGCCGGAGGCCGTCGACGCCCCGTACGCCGTCGACGGCCGCGTCTGGCTCTGCGGCGACGCCTTTGGCCGCCCCCGGGTCCAGACCGCCTGGCTCTCCGGCCGCGCCGTGGCCCGCGCCCTCCTCGCCTGACCGATCCCCGCCCACTTCGAGCATCATCCGTTTCTTCTCAGCAGGCGCCTGATGTGCTGGGCCGCTGACCGGATCGGGTTGCGGCGGGGCCGATGGGGCAGCACCGGGGCGTGGGGCAGCGCCGAGCCGACGTCACGCCGCGCGATCTGAATGCTCATCACTACCGCTGACATGTCCATGAAGCCTCCTCATCGATGCCGTTACCGCTCACGTTAACGGTAACGGGATCGAGCGGCATCCACATTCCGCGGGCGGTGACGGCGGGATACGATGCGGTCACCGTGGAAAAGGACAGCCGGGGCGGTTCGCCCGAGACCAGCCGACGGGTGACCCTGCGTGACGTCGCCCGGGTCGCCGGCGTGTCACACCAGACCGTGTCCCGGGCGATCAACGACAAGGGCGAGATCGACCCCGAGACCCGCCGCCGGGTGCTCGACGTGGTCCAGCGACTGCGTTACCGGCCGTCGCGTCACGCTCGTGGGCTGGTCCGGCCGGACACGACCACCATCGGGTTGATCGTCGCCGATGTGGTGAACCCGTTCTTCCCCGAGCTGATCGCCGGGGTGATCAGCGCCGCCGAGCAACGCGGCTGGAAGGTGCTGATCAGCACGACGCAGGACGACCCGGGCCGCGAGCCGGAGCTGCTGCGCTCACTCGCCGGTCAGGTCGACGCCCTGATCGGCTACCTGTTCCAGTCGGCGGACGTGATTGCCGGCGCGGTGGAGGGCCTGCCGCTCGTGGTCATCAACCGGCCCGCCCGGCATCCGGCGTTCAGCGCCGTCGAGGTGGACGTGCGCGCCGGGGTGGAGGCGGCCGTGGAGCACCTGATCGCCCGGGGGCACCGCCGGATCGGCATGATCGACTGCCCGGCTGCCAGCGACCCGGCCCGGCGTGACGTCCTCCTGGCCGCGGCAGCCGCGCACGGCGCTCCCGTCGCCGCGGACGCGATCGTCGAGGTCGAGCAGTCCCAGGCCGGCGGGGAGGCCGGTCTCGCCCGGCTGCGCGAGATCCGCCCCGACGTCACGGCGGTGATGGCCTTCAACGACATGGTCGCGATGGGCGCACACCGCGCCGCGCGCCGTCTCGGCCTGTCCCTGCCTGGCGACATCGCGCTGATCGGCTTCGACGGCCTCGGCTTCGGTGAACTGCTCGAACCGCCGCTGACCACGGTCGGCATCGACAAGCGGGGGTTGGGCGAACTGGCCGTGGCCCAGGCCGAACGACTCCTGGCCGGCGACACCCCGCCCACCGTGGTGGCCCCGACCCGGTTGCTGATCCGCGGCTCGGCCTGAGGCGCTACGAAGAGCGCGGCCCCTGAGCGCGGAGACCCGGGCGGCCCGGGCGGAGGGGCCACGGGAGGCGGGGTCCGACTTGCGCGAGAAACTCGGCGGCGCGGTCCGGGTTGAGGGCGAGAACTCGATGGGGCGGCCAGGCTGGCGAGCAATCGGAGGCGAGGCTCGGCCGGTGCCCGTGGTTGGATCCGGGTATGGATGTCGATGGGAAGGCGCTCGTGCTCGGCGGCGGCGGGGTGACCGGGGTCGCCTGGGAGATCGGGCTGCTCCACGGGCTGGCCGAACACGGCGTCGACCTCACCGACGCCGGGTTGTTCGTCGGGACGTCGGCGGGTTCGTCCGTGGCCGCGCAGGTGCTCTCCGGCGTACCCCTGGAAGGTCTTTTCGAAGCGCAGCTCGCCGACGCCT
Organism: Actinoplanes hulinensis; assembly: GCF_019429605.1. Classification (NCBI taxonomy): domain Bacteria; kingdom Bacillati; phylum Actinomycetota; class Actinomycetes; order Micromonosporales; family Micromonosporaceae; genus Actinoplanes; species Actinoplanes hulinensis. Next base: position 99,832 of record NZ_JAHXZI010000014.1, read on the forward strand.
CCGGTGAGATCGCCGCACGGCTCGGCCCGGGGGTGTTGTTCGGGTTTCTGGTCGCCGGGCTGTGGCCGGGCGATCCGGCTCGGGGTCGCGCCTGGCTGGGCCGCCGGGCGCTGCGGGCCCGGACCGTTCCGGAGGCGGAGCGGCGTGCGGTGATCGCCGGGCGCATCGGTGACGCCGGGTGGCCCGAGGCGGTCCGGCTGCGGATTCCGGCGGTGGAGGCGGAGACCGGGCGGGTGCGGATCTTCGAGGCCGACAGTGGTGTCTCCCTGGTGGACGCGGTGGCCGCCAGCTGTGCCGTACCCCTGGTGTGGCCGCCGGTGACGATCGACGGGGCCCGCTACGTGGACGGCGGGGTGCGTTCGGTCGCCAACGCGGACTTGGCCGAGGGCAGCCGCCGGGTCGTGGTGCTGGCGCCGTCCACCCAGTCGGTGCGGTCCTTCGGCCGCCCGTCGGCGCAGGTGGCGGGGCTGGGGCCGGACGTGCGTTCGATCGTGGTGTCACCGGATGCCGCGGCCCGTGCCGCCATCGGCGCCAACGTCCTGGATCCGGCCCGGCGTCGCCCGGCGGCCGAGGCGGGTCGTGCGCAGGCCGCCGCGGAGGCCGATCGGGTACGCGCGGTCTGGTTGCGGTCGTAACGGTCTGGTCATCGTCGTGTGTCGATGATATGAACTCTAGGGGCGCTGTGGGAGCGCTCCCAGAGTGAGGAGACGTTACATGCGTGAACATCGGCGCCGCTGGGCAACCGGCATCGTGACGGCTGTCGCGGCCGTCATGACGGCACTCGGCGCGACGGCCGGCCCCGCCGCGGCGGACGCCGCCGGGAACGTGGGAGTCGCCACCGGCTACTCGCACACCTGCGCCGTCCCGGCCGACGGCAGCCTCTGGTGCTGGGGTGGCAACGGGCGCGGCCAGCTCGGCGACGGCACCACCACGGCCCGCACCACCCCGGGACGCGTCGGCACCGCCACCGACTGGACCGCCATCGACGCCGGGCCCTCGTTCAACTGCGGCCTTCGCGCCGACGGCGGCCTGTGGTGCTGGGGCAACAACCTGCGCGGCCAGCTCGGCGACGGCACCACCACCAACCGCGCCACCCCGGTACGGGTCGGCACCGCCGCCTGGAGCACCGTGAGCGCCGGCGACAGCCACACGTGCGGCGTCCGGACCGGCGGCACCCTCTGGTGCTGGGGCTTCAACCGGCTCGGCCAGCTCGGCACCGGAAGCAACTACTACGAGACCGCCCCGGTGCAGGTCGGCACCGCCACCACCTGGGCAGACGTCACCACCGGGTACGGCCACAGCTGCGCCACCCGCACCGATGGCAGCCTGTGGTGCTGGGGCGACGGCACGACCGGCCAGCTGGGTATCGGCGTCCTCAGCTACCGCACCACCCCGGAGCGGGTCGGCACCGAGACCAGCTGGAACGGGGTGACCGCGGGGTACGGCTTCACCTGCGGGACGCGTACCGACGGGACGCTGTGGTGCTGGGGCGAGAACGGGTACGGCCAGCTCGGCAACACCGGCACCTACCAGACCACCCCGACCCGGGTCGGCACCGGCACCACCTGGGCACGGGTCGCCGCCGGTGACAGTTCCGCCTGCGCGGCCCGTGCCGACGGCAGCCTGTGGTGCTGGGGCAACAACGCGAACGGCCAGCTGGGCGACGGCACCACCACGCACCGGTCCGCGCCCGTCCGGGTCGGCACCGCCATCACCTGGAGCAGCGACGCCGCCGTCAACTACCACGGGTGCGGAATGCGTACCGATGACAGCCTGTGGTGCTGGGGCGGCAACGGCTCCGGACAGCTCGGCGACGGCACCACCACGCCGCGGACCAGCCCGGCGCTCGTGACGCTGTAGGTCAGCGCAACCGGGAGCGGAACTCGGCGAGCGTCAGCACCGCCGCGTTCCGCTCCTCCACCGGGAAGACCGCGATGTCGGCGTCGTCCTCCTCCAGCTGCGGCAGCCATTCGCGCAGGAACACGTCGGCCGGGATGCGGATGGCGTGCTCGCCGTCGACGTCGCCCTCGTTCTCCAGCCGGGCGACCGTCGCGTACGGCCAGATCGGCAGCAGGTTGCGCCGCCGGGCGTCCTCGGTGAACAGGACGTCGCCCTCGTCGCCCCACACCCACAGGGCGCCCCGGTCCGCGATGGCCTCGAACGTCCGGGCCACCCGGGCCGTCTCGTCCAGCTCGCGCAGGCGCTCCGCCTCACGGCGTGGAATGTCATCCGATGTCACGTGGCGATGCTATCGGCAGCGGAGTCCGCGCCGATTCCGGGCGCGACAGAACGGACCGCGGGGGCCCGCCCGCTAGCAGGAGCCCGGACCGCCCAGCGCGCCCACCAGCTGGGCCGCGGTCTTCGCGTGTTTCGCGTAGGCCTCCGGGAACGCCGACACCTGCACCGCCTGGGCGGCCTCGGTGAGCCGCATCTCCTGCCAGCCGTCGACGGTGAGCAGGCGGTCGTAGAACTTCCCGGTCTGGTACGCCGGGTCGGTGAGCTGCCGCGGCGTGCCCCACCCCTGGCTGGGCCGCTGCTGGAACAGGCCGATCGAGTCCCGGTCGCCGCCCGGCAGATTGCGCAGCCGGGACTCCTGCAACGCGGTCGCCACCGCGATGACCAGCGCCTCCTCCGGCATCCGCCGCTCGCTGCCGATGGTGACGATGAGGCGCGCGTTGGCGATCTGCTCGTCGGTCCAACGGCCGGGCGCCGACGGTGTGGGGGTGGGCGCGCAGTTCTCGTCGGCGCGTACCAGTGGGCTGATCAGAAATGCGGCGATCACGGCGACCGCGGTCACGAACAACATGCGCACGACGGGGAAGGATATCGAAGACGATCGTGGCCCTCACCGCCGGAGCACGACGCCTGCTCGGCCAGCGGCGCGTTGTTCGAGATCCAGCCACTTCGGGTCGAGGTACGCCTCCGCCCGCAGCGACATGGACAGTCCCGGATCGGCGTCGTACCCGGATCCGATGTCCTTGACGTCCCGTCCATCGATATTGGTCATGATCCGAACGTTGGGGCCGCCCGATGCCGCCGTTCACGAGGCGTCTGATTTGCTGATCACCATGCGCAGCACCGCCGAGTTCGACGCCTTCGGCCCCTGGATCGACGAGGTCACCGACGTCGACGGCCTGCCCCGCCTCTACCGGGACGCCGGCCTCGATCCGCTGGCCCACCGGCTGGTCCTGAAAGTGCCGCGCGACATCGAGCGCCGCAACGCCAACCCGCACATGCATCTGTACGACTACCTGATCGCGGTCGGCGACGAGATTCTCACCGTGCTCATCCGGCACGAGGACACCTACGGCACCGCCCGCATCCCGTTCGACCGGATCGCCGCCATCCGGGACAGCGTGCGCCTGCTCAACGGCCAGTTGACGATCCACACGCTGGACGGGCCGGCGCTGACCATCCCGTACAACGGCTCGGCCGGCGCCCCGGTCCGCGACCTGATCCGGGTGCTCCGCGAGGTGTACCTGCCGGCCGCGCCGCCGGGGCCGGCCGACCCGTACCGCGTCGATCCGCACGTCGGCCCGGAGGACATCGGACTGCTCACCGACTACCGGCGGCTGATCGACCGGGAACCGGGGATGCGGCTGCTCAACGTCTCCTACCGGCAGCATCTGCGCCACCGGATGCGGCTGGTGGTCATGCCCGCCTCGATCATCGTCGGCGACGACCGAGAGTGGCAGATCATCCACCGCCGGGACTGGTTCACCGGCCCCGGCGACGACCTCTCGCTGGCCCGCACCGTCCTGCCGCGGGCCCGGATCGGCAACCTCCGGGCCCGGCCGCACGAGCGCTACCAGCACGTGCACGTCATCACGGTCGGGTCCGGCGCCACCACCCTCGAGATCCCGGTCGTGCCCGGCCCGTTCAGCGAGGCCCTCATCCCCTCGGCGGGGTGAGGCCGAGCACCTGGACGGCCCGCACGCCGTACCGTCCCCATATTCGCATCCGTCGATCATGCCCCCGGTGGGCGGCGTCCGGCCACGTTCCGGCAGACGTTTCCGGCGAAACGCGGGCCGGCCGGATTGCGCCGGGGGAGACTGGGAACATCACTCGTCGCGGCGCGATCCGGCGGGCGTCCGTGCTCCAGGCGGAGATCTCGCTACGGACGGTGATCCTCATGGTCATGCAGGGCAGGAAACGAACCGGGAAGAGGCATGACGAGGGCTTCCTGTCGTCGGTCGTGAGTTCCACCGCGGACGCCATCATCGGCTGCGACACGCAGGGGCTGATCACCGCCTGGAATCCGGCGGCCGAGCGGACCTACGGCTACCTCTGCGACGAGGTGCGGCGCCGGCCGGTGACGATGCTGTACCCGGCCGACGTCGCCGAGCGTGACTGGCAGATCTTTCAGAAGGCCCTCCGGGGCATTCCCACGGGGCAACTGCGGACCGTGCGGCTGCGCAAGGACGGCACGCGCGTACCGGTCCGGATGTCGTTCTCGCCGATCGAGGGCACCGACGGATCGATACGCGGCGTGGTCAGCGTCGCCCACGAGCTGACCGACGAGATCCGGTCGGAGGCCCGGATGACGGCGCTGCTGGAGGCCACCCCGGACGCGATCGTCGGCATCGACCGGGAAGGGCGGATCGTGTTCGCCAACCGGTCCTGCGAACGGCTGCTGGGTTACCAGCCGGAGGAGCTGACCGGCCGGCAGGCGCGGACGCTCTTCGCCCAGGAGACCCGCACCGACATGATCGAGCTGCATGCGCGCCTGCTCGCCGATCCCCGGCTGCGCGACCGCACCCGGACACTGACGACCCGGCTGCGGCGCCGGGACGGCACCGAGCTGCCCGGTGAGACGACGCTGAGCTGGCGGGAGGAACCCGGCGGGTCGCTGCTCATCGCGGCGACCCGCGACCTGACCGAGCAGTACCGGGCGGAGGACAAGCTGCGGGCGCTGCTCGAGGCGGTGCCGGAGGCGATCACCGGGATCTCGCTCGACGGCCGGATCGTGATGGCCAACCGGGGCACCGAACGGCTGCTCGGCTACTCCCGGGAGGAGCTGCTCAACGAGCCCTACGACCGGCTCCTGCCCGGGTACGAGCGGGAGCGCGTCGCCCGGATGGTGGCCGGGCTGTTCGAGTCCGACCTGCCGTCGACCGTGGTCTACGTCGACATCATCCGCGCCGACGGGACCCTGGTGCCCACCGAGAGCACGGTGTCCCGGTTCGACAGCGCCGGCGAGCACATGCTGCTGGTCGCCGGCCGCGACATCACCGAGCGGGTGGCCGCCGAACAGGAACGGGCCCGCCTCGCCGAACAGGTGCAGCGGCAGCGGACCCAGCGGCTGGAGGCCCTCGGACAGCTGGCCGGCGGTGTCGCCCACGACTTCAACAACCTGCTCGCCGTCATCTCCAACTACACCGACCTGCTCGGGGACGAGGTCGCCGACCTGGCCCGGACCGATCCGGGGCAGTGGCAGCCGTTCGCCGACGACCTCGACCGGATCCGGAAGGCCGCCGAGCGGGGCGCCGGGCTCACCCAGCGGCTGCTCACCTTCAGCCGGCGGGACCTCAACCGGCCACGGGTGCTGGAGCCCGGCGCCGCCCTGGACCGGCTGCTGCCGTCATTGCGCACCGCGGTCGGTGCGGGCCACGAACTGCGGCTGACCGCCGTACCGGGGTTGTGGCCGGTCCTGCTCGATCCCGGGCAGCTCGACCAGCTGCTGGTCAACCTGGCGGTCAACGCCAGGGACGCGATGCCCGACGGCGGCCCGGTGGCCATCGCCGTCGACAACTTCCAGTCCGACGGTGACGACCCCGGCTTTCAGCCGCCGCCGGAAAGCGGGCGCCGCTACCTGCGCCTGCGGGTCACCGACACCGGCGTCGGCATGTCCGCCGACGTGGCGGCGCGCGCCTTCGAGCCGTTCTTCACGACCAAGGACAAGAGCCCGGGTACGGGGCTCGGGCTGGCCGCCGTCTACGGGATCGTCGGGCAGGCCGGCGGCTGCCTGTCCGTCACGTCGAGTCCCGGCGCCGGCACCACCATGACGGTCCTGCTGCCGGCCACCGACGAGGCGTACACCGACCCGGAGGACGAGATCGTCCCGGACGAGGGCGGCCCGGATGCCGGCGAGCCGGGACGGCACCACGTCATCCTGCTCGCCGACGACGAGGAGGGCGTCCGCGAGTCCACCGCCCGGGCACTCACCCGCCACGGCTACCGTGTCCTGACCGCCCCCGACGGCCCGGCCGCCCTGACCCTGGCGCACCGGCACCGCGACGAGATCGAGGTGCTGCTCACCGATGTGATGATGCCGAGGATGCACGGCGGTGAGCTGGCCCAGCGGGTGGCCGAGCTGATCCCGGACATCCGGGTGATCTACATGTCCGGGTACGCCGAACCACTGCTCGACATCGCGCCCGCCGGCCCCACGGCCACCCCGCTGCTGGAGAAGCCGTTCGCCATCGCCGACCTGCTGCGCACCCTGCGCGGCGGCCCGATTCGCTCCGCGGGCAGGGGAGACGGTATGCACGTCACGTGACAGACGGATCTTCGATCGGGCGCGCCGGGCAGCGGATGGCCGTCGCCACCCTCGCCTCGCGGGTCGCCGGGTTCCTGCGGATCCTGGTGCTCGCCGCCGCGCTGGGGCTGGGCGGCCGGTTGCTCGACACGTACAACCTGGCCAACACGGTGCCGAACGCCGTCTACGAGCTGATCGTCGGCGGCACCATGGCCAGCATCGTGGTGCCGCTGCTCACCCGGGCGGCGCTGCGCGAACCCGACGGCGGGGTGCTCTACGCGCAGCGGTTGCTGTCCCTGATCGTGTACGTGCTCGGCGCGGTCACCGTACTGGCCGTGGTCGTCGCGCCGCTGCTGATCGACCTGTACGCCCCCGGCTTCACCCGCGACCAGCGGGACCTGGCCATCGTGTTCAGCCGGTTCTTCCTCCCGCAGATCCTCTTCTACGGCGTCAGCGCGACCGCCGGCGCCATCCTCAACATCCGCGGCCGGTTCGCCACCCAGGCGTGGGCGCCCCTGGTGAACAGCGTCATCGTCATCGCGGTGGGGCTCGTCTACCTGGCGATCGGCGGCGGCACCGGCACCGACCTGAGCACCGGGGAACTGCTGCTGCTCGCGGTCGGCACGACGGCCGGGGTGTTCGCGCAGGCGCTGCTCGTGGTGTGGGCGCTGCGCCGCAGCGGCTTCCCGATCCGGCTGCACCTGGATCCGCGCGGCATCGCCATCCGGCGGATCGGCAGGCTCGGCGTGTGGGTGCTGGTGGCGGTCGTCGCCTCGCAGACGCTCACCGCGGCGGCGACCCGGGCCGCGTCCTGGGGCGGGGCGGGCGGCATCACCGCCTTCCAGAACGCGAGTGCCGTCTACCTCGTGCCGTTCGCGGTCATCGCGGTGTCGGTGATGACCGCCATGCTGCCCCGGCTCAGCGAGTACGCGGCCCGCGGCGAACACCAGCGGGTCACCGTCGGGCTGTCCCGGGCGGTGCGCACCGCCCTGGTGGTGATGGCGCCGATCGCGGCCGCACTCATGCTGCTCGGCCCGACCGTCGCGGTGGTGCTGTTCGACCACGGCAACAGCGATCCGGCGACCGTCCGGGTGCTCGGCCTGGTCCTGACCGCGTTCGGGCTCACCCTGGTGCCGTTCACCAGCTACATGATCCTCCAGCGCGGCCTGTACGCCCTCCAGGACACCCGGACGTCGGCGCTGATCACGGTGCTGGTCGCCGCGGTCGGGGTGGCCGGATGCGCCGTCGCCGGGGCACTGCTGCCGAAGCGGGACATCGTCATCGGCATCCCGGTGGCGTACGCGGTCGCCTACCTGGCCGGGCTCACCGTGACCGCCCTCGTGCTGCGCCGGCGGCTCGGCCACATCGACGGGCGGCGCCTCGTCCGTACCCATCTGCGGGTCTTCGTGGCGACCGCGGCCGGCGCGGGATGCGCCGGCCTGGTCGTCTGGGTCACCGGCCCGGCCTCCTGGACGGGCGCCCTGTTCACCCTGCTGGGCGCGGTGGCCGCGGGCGGCGCCGGCTACCTGCTCGCCGGGCGGCTGATGCGCCTCGCCGAGCTGCGGCACCTGCTGAACACCGCGCTGCCGGGCCTGCGGACCTGGTGACCTACCTCTTCGGCGGCGCCGCGTCGGTGGTGCTCTGCTCCAGCACGACGCTGTAGCCGATGAGGTCGCCGGGCCGCAGCCGCGAGGTCGTGCCGCCCGGCCGCACCACCCGGGACTCCTGGCCGAGCGCCCGGCCGGTGGCGCTGTCGATGATGAAGCGGCGCTCGATCGCGCCGGTGAACGCGCTCTCGGCGGTGAACGCGAAGCCCTCACCGGAACGGCCGTGCCGGTCGGTCACCACCCCCAGGGAACGGGTGCCGGGCAGGTCGGCGATCAGGCGGAAGGCCGCCGCCCGGACCGGTCCGCTGACCGGGACCTCGGTGATCAGGCCGGAGGCGACGTTCAGCAGCCACTGCTCGCGGTCGGTGGGCATGTCGCCGCCACCGCCGTCGAAGTGCTTCAGCAGCGCGGCCCGCAGCGCGGCCGGCTCGGTCGGCAGCTTCTCCAGGTCGCGGACGGGCAGGAAGGCGTACACGTCCGCGTCGCTCGTCGACACCGTCCGCGGTCCGGCGCCGGTGGCGACCGGTGACCCCGGGCCCACCTCGCCGTTCGGCAGCGGCTTGCCGACCAGCACCGTCGCGGGGGAGCCGGCGGCCTGCCAGGCGGCCTCGTCGGCGGGCGTCAGCGGGGTCAGGCCGAGCGGCTGGGAGACCACCCGGGTGGGCCCGTCGCCCGCGCGGGCCAGCCAGATCTCGGACGACGACTTCGCCGTCATCCGGAAGGTCGCGGTGCCGGCGCCCACCGTGAGCACCGACCCGTTCTCGTGCCGGAACAGCAGGTATCTCCCGGCGCCGGGGGCCTCCTGGCTGCTGCGCTCGGCGGCGGCCAGCAGGATCTGCGACCCGGTCAGCCGGCCGGTCGCCTCGACCGAGGACCCGGTTCCGGGCGGTGCGGGCGGCGCGCCGCCGTTCACCACGGCCACGGCCACGGCGGCGACCGCGGCGGCGGCCAGCGCCCCGGCCGGGATCAGCGCGGCGGCCCGGAACCGGCGGGGACGGGCCCCGGTCACCGGTACGGCCCGCGGGGCGAAGGGGAGCGGCGGCGTACCGGCCGGGTCCAGCCGTGCCGGCCGGGCGTCGGCGAGGGTCTTCATGACGTCGGTGTGCTTGCTCATCGGCTCGGCTCCTTGATGACGACCGGCTTGACGAGCGCCGGCTGGGGGGTGGTCGGTTCGCCGGCGGCCGCGACGGCGCGCTCGAGGCGGGTGCGGGCACGGTGCAGGCGTACGAGGAACGTCGCGGTGGAGCAGTTCACGACTCGGGCCGCGGCACGGGCGGACAGCCCGTCCCAGGCGGTGAGGGTCAGCACCTCCCGGTCGTTCTCGGAGAGCCGGGCGAGCGCCGCCAGGATCGCCGAGCGTTCGGCGACGCCGTCGGCGACGTCGGGGGTGTCGTCCGCCCACGCCAGCATCTCGGCGGCGAGGGCGCGCTGCCGTTCCTCGTCGCGGTAGCGCTCGCGGATCACGTTGCGCGCGACGCCGAGCAGCCACGGCAGCGCCGCACCGCCCGGCATCTGTGCGAACCGCCGCCACGCCACGAGGAACGTGTCCGCCACGACCTCGTCCGCGAGCGGCCGCCCGGCGCGGGCGACCGCGTACGCGTAGACGCGGGGATGGTACTCGGCATACAGCGCGGTGAACTCCTGCGCATTCTCAGGGTCTGCCACTGATGGGCCGTCCTTAGGGAAGGGGTCCTGTCACCTGGTAATGCGCCGGGGAGCCGGTTCCTTACACCGACCTGCCGGAGGAATCGTGTCAGGCGGCGGCCAGGGCGGCGGCGCGCGGACGGCGGGCCGTGGCGAGGACGAAGCACACCACCAGCGAGCAGAGCAGGCCGGTGACCGAGCACACCACCACGGCCGGCTGACCGAGTGCGGCCGCGTAGACGGCCCAGCTCAGGTTCGAGGCGGCCCCCAGCACCCAGCGCGACCCGGAGACACCGGACAGGTCCTGACCGCGGTCGCGCAGCAGGGCCAGGGGCTGCGGAACGTTGGCCAGCAGCACGGCGCCGGTCAGCACCACACCGAGCGCCGAACTCAGCGCCCGGTGGTCGGCGCCCGGCAGGTTCGACAGGCCCGCGGTCGCGGCGGTGGCGAGCAGCAGCGCCACGGCGCCGGAGGCCGCGCCCAGGCCGGCCCGGCGGGTCCGCAGCTCCGGCCGGGCGGCCAGCAGCGCGACCAGGACCGCGATCCCGGCGCCCGTGCCCACCGCGTTGGTGGCGATCTGCACCGGGTCGCCGATCAGCAGGCCGTACTCGATCCAGCCCGCCGGCAGCGCCACACCCAGCCAGGTGGCGGTCGGTGAGAGGCCCGCGGTACGGCGCCGCACGCACGACGTCCAGATCTGCGGCCACATCAGGGAGATGGTCAGAGCCGCGGCGGACCAGCCGAGAACAGCGGTGAGCAAAATTCGAACTCCCATCGGGACGAGGCACAAACGCTTGACGTATCGCCCCGTCCGGATGACCACTGAGCCGGAGAACCGATCGGCCACCGAGGTGAACCCGGATGGCAACTTTCCCCGCCGGTACAGGCGCGGACGTCGATGAGGGAGGCATCGCGGGTGTGGTGTGAGCGGAGCAGGCCGGCCTGCTGGCCGCCGCGATCGCGGGGTTGCTCCGGGGACCGTCGACACCGGGCTGGGCGCGATCCTCATCCTCGCCGCGCTGCTGGTTCGCGCTGGCGCTGCTGCCCGGCATCGGCGTGGGCACCGTACTCGTCGGTGTTTCCGGCCGTGCCGCTCGCGACCGTTTCCGAGTCCCGTGCGGCGGCTCGTGACTAGGCTCAGCACATCGGCAAAGGGGGTATAACCGTGTTGTCGGACAAAGCACGGCCGATCGTGCAGAACACGCTGCCGGTCGTCGCCGACCATATCGCGGAGATCGCCAACCGGTTCTACGCGCACATGTTCGCCGAGCACCCGGAGTTCCAGGACGGGATGTTCAACCGCGGCAACCAGGCCGAGGGCTCGCAGTCGAAGGCGCTGGCCGGATCGGTCGCCGTCTTCGCCACCAGGCTGCTGTCGCATCCGCCGCGGATCCCGGAGCGGCTGCTCACCCGGATCGCGCACAAGCACGCCTCGCTCGGCATCCGGCCCGACCAGTACGACATCGTCCGTGAGCACCTCATGTGGGCCATCGGCGACGTGCTCGGCGACGCCGTCACACCGGACGTCGCGGCCGCCTGGGACGAGGTGTACTGGCTGATGGCGTACGCGTTGATCCACCAGGAACGCGGCCTCTACAGCGCCCGCGGCGTCACCCCGGAACGGGTGTGGCGGCAGTGGCGGGTCGCCGCCAAGGAGTGGGAGACCGACGACGTCGTGTCCTTCGTGATGCGGCGCGTCGACGACCGGCCGGTCAAGACGTCCCTGCCGGGCCAGTACGTCACCCTCCTCGCGACGATGCCGGACGGCGTACGCCAGCCCCGGCAGTACAGCCTGACCCGCGCCGACGACGGCGAGCACCGCTACTTCGCGGTGAAACGGGTGCACGGCGGCGGCAGACCCGACGGCGAGGTCTCCAACCTGCTGCACGACTCGGTCAAGGTCGGCGACGAACTGACCATGAGCGTCCCGTACGGCGACGTGGTGCTGGACGACTCCGGCCGGCCGGTCGTGTTCGCCAGCGCCGGCATCGGGGTGACGCCGATGGCCGGGATGCTGTCCCACCTGGTCGCCGCCGGCTCCCACCTGCACGTCACGATGCTGCACGCCGACGCCGCCGAGTCCACCTTCCCGCTGCGCGCGCAGATCGCCGACGACCTGGCCCGGCTGCCCAAGTCCGCCCTGTACGTCTGGTACGAGCAGGACCAGCGCACCGACCTGCCGGTGACCCGCGTCTTCTCCGGCGCCATGAACCTGGAGCAGGCGGACCTGCCGGAGGGCGCCGTCCACTACCTGTGCGGGCCGCTGCCGTTCCTCCAGTCGATCCGCAGCGCGCTGATCGACCGTGGCGTCCCACCCCGCGACATCCAGTACGAGGTGTTCGGTCCCGACCTGTGGCAGGCCGACGCCGATTGAGGCTGAGGCGGAGGCTGACCGGTTAGGCTGTCCGGAGGTGTGCCGGGAAGTCTGGTCGGCGGGAGATTCACCGACCCTCAATCTGGAGGCCCCGTGCCCGACGACTCCCGCCCGTCCCCGATCGTGCTCAGCCGCGGGTCCTGGGCCGAGGCCCGCCGGATCGCCGACGTGCTCCGCAAGGAGACCGTCGGCGGCGTGCTGCTGCTGGCCGGCGCGCTGATCGCCCTGCTCTGGGCGAACTCGCCGTGGTCCGCCTCGTACGAGGCGCTGATCGGGTTCACCGTCGGCCCGCACGCCCTGCACCTCGACCTCACACTGGCCACCTGGGCGGCCGACGGCCTTCTGGCGATCTTCTTCTTCGTCGCCGGCCTCGAACTCAAACGCGAGTTCGTGGCCGGCGACCTGCGGGATCCGCGCCGGGCGGCGGTGCCGGTCGCCGCGGCCGTCGGCGGGGTGATCGCGCCCGCGATCATCTACCTGGCCGTCAACCGGGGAGGCGCGACCGAGGGCTGGGCCGTCCCGACCGCCACCGACATCGCCTTCGCGCTCGCCGTGCTCGCCGTCGTCGGCCGCAGCCTGCCCGCCGCGATGCGCACCTTCCTGCTCACCCTCGCGGTGGTCGACGACCTGCTCGCCATCATGATCATCGCGGTCTTCTACACCGATGACCTGGCGATCCTGCCGCTGCTCGGCGCGCTGGTGCCGCTCGGGCTGTTCACCTGGCTGGTGCAGCGCCGTGTCCGGAGCTGGTGGCTGCTGCTGCCGCTGGCGTTCGCCGCCTGGGCGCTGGTGCACGCCTCCGGGGTGCACGCCACGGTGGCCGGTGTGCTGCTCGGCTTCGCCGTCCCGGTGCTCCCGGCCGCCGGCGAGCACGGTCTGGCCGAGCATTTCGAGCACCGGTTCCGGCCCATCTCGGCCGGCGTCGCGGTGCCGATCTTCGCGCTCATGTCGGCCGGGGTGGCCATCGGCGGGCTGGAGGGGCTGCGCTCGGCGCTGTCCGACCCGGCCGCGATCGGCATCATTCTGGGCCTGCTCGCCGGCAAGCCGATCGGAATCCTCGGCGCCACCTGGCTGACCGCCCGGTTCACCCGGGCCCGGATCGACGCCGGCCTGCACTGGATCGACATGGCCGGCCTGGCCGTGCTCGCCGGCATCGGCTTCACCGTCTCGCTGCTGATCGCGGAGCTGGCGTTCGGCGCCGGCAGTGTCCGCGACGGCCACGCCAAGATCGCCGTGCTGGCCGGGTCGCTGGCGGCGGCCCTGGTGGCCGGGGTGCTGCTGCGGGTGCGTAACCGCACCTACCGCCGCCTCCAGGCAGAGGAGCGCGTCGACTCCGACGGCGACGACATCCCGGACGTCTACCGGCACTGAACGACCGGGGCTCAGAGCCGGGCAGGCCCTGAGCCCCGATGGTCAGCGGGCGATGACGGTCCGGTTGACCGGGGTCCGGCCCCGGCGGGCGAACCCCATGGTGGGCGGCCGGGTGGATCCGCCGCGGACGGCGACCACCTCGTCGGCGGAGATCCGGCGGTTGACGGTCCGGCGCAGGCCCGGATGCCGAATCTCCCACGCCGCCCGTATCCGGGGCGGCAGATGCAGGTCGCGCCACACACGGCGCAGCATCATCGGATTGATCAGATCCTCGACCTCGTTGCACTCGGCGGCCTCGCACAACACCTTCTCGTAGGCGTGCCGCACCTGGACCGGGTCGTCCAGGTCGTAGCGGCGGCGGCTGGCGTGCCCACAGGCCATGTGGTGCGGCAACTCCAGCACCCCGAGGCTGCTGCCGTGCAGGTCGTCGATCCGGTCAGGGACAGCGGGAGCCCGGCTTGCGGCGCTGCGGTTCTTGCGTCCGTCCCGGGCGGCGACGTACGACATGCCTCCCAGGCTAGGCCCGCCGGAGCGGGTCGGCGGGCTAAATCGGTGGTGGAGCCGCAGGCCCCGTGCCAGGGTGGGAACCGTAACGGCATCCGACCACCCCGACTTCGTCATCGTCGAACCGAGGAGTAAACCGATGCGAGCAGCTTCCACGCTCCGGACCCCGACCCGTCCTACCGTGGAGATCTGCTTTGCCATTGCTGAACCTCGGGATCGTCGCCCATGTTGATGCCGGCAAGACCAGCCTGACCGAGCGGCTGCTGTTCGAGGCCGGGGCGGTGTCCCGGCCGGGGAGCGTCGACGACGGCACCACCCGCACCGACTCGATGGAGCTGGAGCGCCGCCGCGGCATCACCATCCGGGCGGCCGTCACCTCGATCCACCTCGGCGACCTGACCGTCAACCTGCTCGACACCCCGGGCCACCCCGACTTCATCGCCGAGGTCGAGCGCTCGCTCGCGGTGCTCGACGCCGCCGTGCTCGTGGTGTCCGGCGTGGAGGGCGTGCAGCCGCAGACCGTCGCCATCTGGCGGGCGCTGCGCCGCATCGGCGTGCCCACGCTGTTCTTCGTCAACAAGGTCGACCGGCGCGGCGCCGACGTGGACCGGGTGCTCGGCCAGATCCGGCGACGGCTCACCACCTGCCCGGTCATGCTCACCACGGTCACCGGGCAGGGCGGCCGCGACGCCCGGGTGCGGGCGCTGTCCCTCGACGCCGAACCGGTCGTGGCGGCGGTCGCCGAGGCCGACGACGCGATCGCCGGGCGGTGGCTGTCCGGCGAGCCGGTCCGGGCCCGCGACGTGCGCCGCGCCATCCGGCGGGCGGTCCGCCGCACCGAACTGGCGCCGGTGGCGTGCGGCTCGGCGATCACCGGCGCCGGCGTGCCGCAACTGCGTCACATCCTGGCCGGCCTGCTGCCCCGCTGCGACGAGCGGGACGGCCCGGTGGCGGGCACCGTGTTCGCCGTCGACCGCGACGGCCACGGGCGGCGGGCCTGGCTGCGGTTGTGGTCGGGTCGTCTGCGCGTACGCGATCGGGTCGCTCTGAACGGTGACCGGCCGCAGACGGTGACCGAGATCGCGGTGAGCGAGCCGGACGGGATCCTGGTCCGCGCGTCGGCGTCGGCCGGCCAGATCGCGGCGGTGCGCGGGCTGTCGGCGCGGATCGGCCAGCACGTCGGCGATCCGCCGCGCCGCCACCTCTACCGGTTCCCACCGCCGACCCGGCAGGCCCTGGTCGAGCCGGTCGACCCGGCGCAGCGGCTGGCGCTGTTCGCCGGGCTCGCCGACATGGCCGACGAGGATCCGCTGGTCGACCTGCGGCTCGACGAGCACCGGTCGGAGGCGGTCATCCGGCTGCACGGCGAGGTGCAGAAGGAGGTGATCGCGTCGCTTCTCGAGGAACGGTACGGCGTCCGCGTACGCTTCTCCGGCACGCTGACCGCCTGCATCGAACGGGTGGTGGGCACCGGCGGCGCCGAGGACCGGGTCCGGGAGCGCGGCAACCCGTACCTCGCCGGGGTGGGGTTGCGGGTCGAGGCCGCGCCGGTGGGGCACGGCATCGAGTTCCGCCCGGGCATCGAGCCGGGTCGGCTGCCACCGGCTTTCGTCGCGGCCACCGAGGAGGGCGTGCGGGCCGCGCTGCGGTACGGCCGGTTCGGCTGGCCGGTCACCGACTGCGTGATCACCATGACGTCGTCGCAGTACTGTCCCCGGCAGAGCCGGCCGCACCAGAAGTTCGACAAGTCGATCTCCTCGGTGGCGGCGGACTTCCGCAACCTCGCCCCGGTGGTGGTGACCGCCGCGCTGCGCGAGGCCGGCACCCGGGTGTGCCAGCCGGTCGAACGGTTCGACGTCAACCTGCCGCACGAGCAGGCCGACGCGGTGACCGCCCTGCTCGGCCGGCTGGGGGCGGCCATCGACGGCACCGCGGACGCCGGCGGCTACCTGGAGGTCAGCGGCACCCTGCCGTCGTCCCGGGTGCCGCGGATCGCGGCGGCGCTGCCCGACCTGACCGGCGGCGAGGCCGTGCTGACCGCCCACTTCGACCACTACGCGCCGGTCACCGGTGAGGATCCGCCGGTCCTGCCCCGGCGTGGCCCCGATCCGGCCGACCGGCGGGAGTGGTTCCGGGCGGTGCCCCGGTAGGCGCCGTCAGCCGGCCAGCACCTCGTCCATGCCGTCGCCGCGCCAGGTGCGCAGCAGCTCGTGGAAGACGACCGGGCCCGGCCCGAAGGAGTGGTTGACCGGCCGAGGGTTGCCCTCGCCGTTGTAGTAGCCGGGCGTGCACTCGGCCTGGAACCGGTAGTTGTCCAGTGCGTGCTCCCGGATCGTGGCGGCCCACCGTTCCTCCGCCTCGGCGGTCGGCTCGATCCGCTTCACGCCGCGCTCGGTGGCCTCGGCGACCACCGCGCCGATGTGGGTGGCCTGCTCCTGGAGCACGTGGACGAAGTTGACCGCGGCCGCGTTCTGCAGCGACCCGAGGTGGAACAGGTTCGGGAAGCCGTGGCTGTAGAAGCCGTGCAGCGTACGCGGGCCGTTGCGCCAGTGCCCGAGCAGCGGCAGACCACCGCGCCCGAACACCGGCAGGGTTCCGGAGACGACGCCGGAGACGCCGACCTCGAAGCCGGTGGCGAAGACGACGCAGTCCACCTCGTACTCCCGGTCGCCGACGACGACCGCGGACGGCGTCATCGCGGTGATGCCGCCGTGGTCGGCGGTGTCGACCAGGGTGACGTTCGGCCGATTGAACGCCTGGAGGTAGTGGTCACTGAAGCCGGGCCGCTTGCACATGTACCGGTACCAGGGCTGGAGGACCGCGGCGGTCACCGGGTCGTCGACCACCTCCTCGACGCGGGCCCGGATCTCGTCCATCTTGCGGAAGTCGGCCAGTTCGTCGAGGTGGTCGCGTTCCTCGGCGGAGATGTTCGGGTCCAGCG
This sequence comes from Actinoplanes hulinensis, assembly GCF_019429605.1. Lineage (NCBI taxonomy): Bacteria > Bacillati > Actinomycetota > Actinomycetes > Micromonosporales > Micromonosporaceae > Actinoplanes > Actinoplanes hulinensis. The sequence continues at coordinate 116,751 of NZ_JAHXZI010000014.1, forward strand.
ATCCGGTCAGCATCTGCCGCTGGAGACGGGCCGTGGCGGTCCAGCCGTCGCCGACCAGGTCCTGTCCGGTGTGGCCGCCGGTGACGATGGTCAGGAAGTTCTCCATCCGCTCCCGCTGCCAGCCCGGCTTCAGCGTGGCGGCCCACTCCGGGTCGGTCGGCCGGTTGTCGCGGACGTCGACCGACGACGGGGTGCGCTGGAAGACGTACAGCCGGCCGGCCGCCTCGGCCACGTGCGGGACCACCTGGATGGCGGTGGCGCCGGTGCCGACCACGGCGACGCGGAGGCCGGCCAGCTTAGACAGGTCGTCGCCGGTGTAGCCGTAGTCCCAGCGGCTGGTGTGGAAGGTGTGCCCGGCGAACGTCTCGATGCCCGGGATGCCGGGGAGTTTCGGCTGCGTCAGGGTGCCGGAGGAGACGACCACGTAGCGGGAACGGAACTCGTCGCCGCGGTCGGTCGTCACCGTCCACTCGCATGTGCCGTCGTCCCACCGCAGCCCGGTCACGCGGGTGTGGAACAGCGTGTCGTCGTACAGGTCGTACCGTTGCGCGATGGCGACACAGTGCCGCCGGATCTCCTCGCCCGGGGCGTACCGCCACTTCGGGACGTAGCCGACCTCCTCGAGCAGCGGCATGTAGACCGTGGACTCGATGTCGCAGTGGACGCCGGGATACCGGTTCCAGTACCAGGTTCCGCCGAAGTCCCCGGCCTCGTCGATCATCCGGATCCGCTGGACGCCGGCCTCGCGCAGCTTCGCGCCGGTGAGCAGACCCCCGAAGCCGCCGCCGACGACCACGGCATCCACCCGGTCGTTCTTCGGCTCCCGCACCGCGAACGGCGTGTAGGGGTCCTTGGCGTAGTAGCCGAACTCGCCGGCCGCCCGCCGGTACCGGGTCGCTGCGTCCGGGCGGATCCGGCGGTCGCGTTCGGCCCGGTAGCGCGCCCGCAGCGCGTCGAGTTCCGCGGGCCGGTAGCGGTGGGGGATGTGAGACATGAGGGGGATTTTAAATCAGCTGATTGACTTAAAGTGTGGGCCCCGGGGCGCACCGGACGATGTGGACGCTGGGTGATCAGAGGTTCGGCGCTCGGTAGAGTCCCTCGATCGCATTGATCAGACCGCCCGCGATCGACTGCCACGCCGGGTCGGCGGTGCGCTCCCGCTCCGCGCAGAAATGCACGATCAGGGTACGGGCCATGTCGTCCCGTTCCAGGCGGACCCGCGGCGGCAGATCCGGCAGGCAGTCGTGCAGCCGCGCGGTGACCCGGTGCAGCATCTCCACCCCCTCGAACTCGGCGGCCGCCAACTGTCGCAGTGCCGGCTCGGTCATCAGCTGGGCGGCGAACCGGGCGTACCAGCTCGGGCTGCCCAGCGCGGCCAGGTGGTCGGTGATCGGCCGGACCGTGCAGGTGACCCAGTCCCGCAGGGTGGCGCTGTCCGCGTACCGGTCGTGCAGCTGCCGCCGGATCTCCTCCACCGGCACCGCGTGCCGCGCGATGATCGCCCGCACCAGGTCGTTCTTGCTGCCGAAGTGGTAGCTCACCGCCGTGTTGTTGCCCTGCCCGGCCGCCTCGCTGATCTGCCGGTTGGAGACGTTGAAGACGCCGTGCTCGGCGAAGAGCCGCTCGGCCGCGACGAGGATCCGGGCGCGGGTGTGCTCGACCCGCTCGGCGCGCAGCCCGCGTCCGGGCTCTCTGGTGGGCTGCCTCATCGATGCGAAACGATAGGGGATCAGGGCCGGTGGGCGATCCGCCGGGTCAGCGTGTGCGCCGCCTCCAGCAGCAGGGCGCCGAGCTGGGCGGTCCGGTCGCCGTTGAACCGGGACTCCACACCGGTCAGGCTCAGTGCCCAGGCCGGGGCGCCGGTCCGGTCGAACACCACCGCCCCCACGCCCCAGCTGCCCGGGACGATCAGGCCGGGGTTCACCGCGTACCCCCGCCGCCGGGTGGCCGCCACCCGTTTCGCCAGCTCCGGCGTGCCGATGTGGGGCGCGGCCTCCTCCAGGGGCAGGTACGCCAGGATCGCCAGCCCCGCCGACGCCACCCCCAGCGGCAGCCGCAGACCCTCGTACAGCACGTGCGACCGCAGCGGGAAACTGCCCTCCACCTCGGCCAGGCACACCGTCTCCCCGCCGCGCCGGGCCGAGAAGAAGGCGCTCTCCCCGGTCCGTTCGGCCAGCGAGCGCAGCACCTCCCGGGCTGTGGACGTCACGTCGTACCGTTCCGCCGCCACCGACCCGAGCAGGAACAACTCGGGCCCCGGATACCAGCGGCCACGCCGGGCGTCCCGGTCGACGAACCCCTCCTCGGCCAGCGCCGCGAGCACCCGCTGCGCCGTCGACCGCGGCAGCCCGGTCGCCGACGCCACCTCCGCGGTGGTCACCCCCTGCGCCGCGCCGGAACCCACCCGGCGCAGCACCGCCGCCACCCGCGCCACCAACTGCGACCCCTGCATGCTCACATTATGAGCATCCTTCGCTCACGGCGATCACGCAGCGATCAATGTGACGGTCCGCGCGGCCGGTGTGCCTAGCGTGCCCGGCCATGAGCAAACTCGTCGACAGCGCGGCGAAAGCCGTCGCCGCCGTCGCCCGGGACGGCATGACCGTGGCGGTCGGCGGCTTCGGCCTGTCCGGCATCCCCACCTCGCTGATCACCGCGCTGCGGGACAGCGGCGTCAGAGACCTCACCATCGTCAGCAACAACATGGGCGTCGACGGCAAGGGCCTCGGCCTGCTGCTGGAGAACCGCCAGGTCCGCAGGGTCCTCGCCTCCTACGTCGGCGAGAACAGGCTCTTCGCCAAGCAGTACCTCGACGGTGAGCTGGACGTCGAGTTCGTCCCCCAGGGCACCCTCGCCGAACGCCTCCGCGCCGGCGGCGCCGGCATCCCCGCCTTCTACACCCCGACCGGCGCCGGCACCCCGGTCGCCGACGGCAAACCCCACAAAGACTTCGACGGCATGCGTACGGTCCTCGAGCGCGCGATCGTGGCGGACCTGGCCCTGGTGCGCGCCCATCGTGCCGACCTCGAGGGCAACCTGCGGTTCCGGTTGACCGCCCGCAACTTCAACCCGCTGGTCGCCGCCGCCGGCCGGACCACCATCGCCGAGGCCGAGATCGTCGAGGACGTCCACCTGCACCCGGACGACGTGCACACCCCCGGCATCTTCGTGCGGCACCTGGTGGCGACCGAGATCCGTGACAAGGACATCGAGCAGAGGACGGTGCGCCCCCGTGTGGACGCGTGACGACATGGCGGCGATCGCGGCCTCCGAGCTGACCGACGGCCAGTACGTCAACCTCGGCATCGGCATCCCCACCCTGGTCGCCAACCACCTGCCCGCCGGGGTACGGGTGACGTTGCAGAGTGAGAACGGCATCCTCGGCATGGGGCCGTTCCCGTACGAGGGTGACGAGGACCCGGACCTGATCAACGCCGGCAAGCAGACCGTCACCCTGCTGGCCGGGGCGTCGGTGTTCGACTCGGCCACCTCGTTCGGCATGATCCGCGGCGGTCACGTGCAGACCGCCATCCTCGGCGCGCTCCAGGTGGCGGCCAACGGCGACCTGGCCAACTGGACCATTCCCGGCAAGCTCGTCAAGGGCATGGGCGGCGCGATGGACCTGGTCGCCGGCACCCCGCGCGTCATCGTCGTCACCGAGCACGTGGCGAAGGACGGCAGCCCGAAGATCGTCGAGAGGTGCACGTTGCCGCTGACCGGCGCCGGCGTCGTCGACCGCATCATCTCCGACCGCGCCGTCCTCGACGTGGCCGGCGACAGGCTGATCCTGCGCCGCCTCGCCGACGACCAGTCCATCGACGACCTACGCGACGTGACCGGCGCCGACTTCACCGTCGAGTTGACGTGACCGCCTTCACCCCTCCAGCCGGTCTCGCCATGGAGCTGACATGAGCATCGTGATCGCGGGCTATGCCCGTACCCCGTTCGTTCGTTTCTCCGGATCTCTCGCCACCGTGCCGGCCGCCGAACTCGGCGCCCACGCCATCCGCGCGGCCCTGTCCCGCGCCGGCGTGCCGGCCGCGGCCGTGCAGCGCGTCTTCGCCGGCCAGGTGTTGCAGGGCCTGGCCGGGCAGAACCCGGCCCGCCAGGCCGCGGTGACCGCCGGCATCCCGCTGGCCGCCCCCGCCACCACCCTCAACGCCGTCTGCCTGTCCGGCCTGGAGGCCGTCGCAGCCGGGGTCGCCGCCATCGAGTCCGGCCGCGCCGACGTGGTCGTCGCCGTCGGCATGGAGTCGATGTCGCTGGCCCCGCACGCCTGGCGGGGCGGCCGGGCCGGCACCCGCTACGGCGCGATCGAGGTCCTCGACACCCTGGAACAGGACGGGCTCACCGACGCGTTCGAGCAGCGTTCGATGGGCGCGTCCACCGAGGCCGGCAACAGCGACCTGGGCCTGGACCGCCCCGCACAGGACGCCTGGGCCGCCCGCTCCCACCAGCGGGCCGAGGCCTCACACGCCTTCCTGACCGGCGAGATCGAGCCGTTCCCGGTCCGTGACCGCCGCGTCGGCGACCGCCTCCTGGACGCCGACGACGGCATCCGCCCCGGCACCACCGGGGAGACCCTCGCGAAACTGCGCCCCGCGTTCGCGGCCGACGGCACGATCACCGCGGGCAACGCCTCCCCGCTCACCGACGGCGCCGCCGCACTGGTCCTGATGAGCGCGACCGCGGCGGCCGCCCACGGCGCCCGCCCGCTGGCCCGGGTGCTGGCGTCGTCCATGGTCGCCGGCCCGGACGTACGCCTGCACCTGCAACCCGCCGCCGCCATCCAGGCGGCTGTGAAGGACCTCGGCGCCGACCCGTCCGTCCTGGGCCGCGTGGAGATCAACGAGGCGTTCGCGTCGGTGGCCCTGGCCTCGGTAGACGCCCTCGGCATCGACCCCGGCATCGTCAACGTCCACGGCGGAGCCATCGCCCTGGGCCACCCGATCGGCGCCTCCGGCGCCCGCATCGTGGGCACCCTGGCCCGCCAACTCCACGAGCCGGGCACCACCGGCCTGGGCGCCGCCGCCATCTGTGGAGGAGGCGGCCAGGGTTCCGCGATCCTCCTGGAACCGGTCTGAATCAGCGTCGACAGGAAGCACCCACGAACCCGGTGCCTTCGAACAGGTAGATGCCGTCCACATCGCCTGAGCGCATGTCGCCGTACCGATGACGGGTTTTAAATCGGACGTCCGTTGTCAGGTTTCGGCGGAAGCCTGGGTGGCATGACGCAGAAAGCATTGGCCGGGAAGGTGGCCCTCGTGGCCGGGGCGACGCGCGGCGCCGGGCGGCAGATCGCGGTGCAGCTCGGCGCGGCCGGGGCGACCGTCTACGCGACCGGCCGCACCACCCGTGAGAGCCGTTCGCCGATGAACCGGCCGGAGACGATCGAGGAGACCGCCGAACTGGTCACCGCTGCCGGCGGCACCGGCATCGCGGTGGCCGTCGACCATCTCGACCAGGACCGGGTCGCCGCGCTGGTGAAACGGATCGACGACGAGCAGGGCCGCCTCGACGTGCTGGTCAACGACGTCTGGGGCGGGGATCCGTTGACCACATGGAACGAGCCGGTCTGGGAGCAGGACCTCGACCAGGGGTTCCGGCTGCTCCGCCAGGCCGTCGACTCGCACATCGTGACAAGCCATTTCGCGCTGCCGCTGCTGATCCGCAACCCGGGCGGCCTGGTGGTCGAGGTCGGCGACGGCACCACCGATTACAACGCCGTGAACTACCGGTTGTCGGTCTTCTACGACCTGGCGAAATGGTCGGTGAACCGGCTCGCCTTCAGCTGGTCCCGGGAACTGGCCGGGCATCAGGCGACCGCGGTGGCGCTCACCCCGGGCTGGCTGCGCTCGGAGATGATGCTGGAGAACTACGGCGTCACCGAGGAGAACTGGCGGGACGGCTGCGCCAAGGAGCCGCACTTCGCGATCTCCGAGACGCCGGCGTACGTGGGCCGCGCCGTCGCCGCACTGGCGGCCGACCCGGATCGCGCCCGCTGGAACGGGAAGTCGGTGTCCAGCGGCGAACTCGCCAAGGTCTACGGCTTCACCGACGTCGACGGGAGCCGGCCGGACGCCTGGCGCTATCTCGTCGAGGTGCAGGATCCAGGCAAGCCCGCCGACGTCACCGGCTACCGGTAGAGATCGCTCAGGCGCCGCGCGGCCTCGGCGAGCCGGGCACGCAGGGCGGGCGGCTCCAGCACCTCGGCCTCCGGGCCGAACCGCAGCAGGTACGTGTAGGCGACGTCGATCGACTCGACCGGCAGCCGGGTCCGCACCCATCCGTCCGGATCCGGCTCCCCGGCCGCGTCGAGGGCCTCCCGCGCGGCGGGCGGCTCGACGACGTGCCGCAGGATCCGCTGCCCGTGCGGGCTGAGCCGGATCGTGATCGTCTCCCGCAGCATCCGCCGCACGAACTCGGCCGCCCGTTCCGCCCAGAACGACGGCAGATCAAAATCCGTTTCGCGTACGAACGAAGCGCCGTCCTCCTCCACCCCGGTGATCCGGTCCACCCGGTAGGACCGCAGATCGTCCCCGACCCTGCCGACCAGATACCAGACCCCGTTCTTCAGCACGAGCCCGTACGGCGAGACCGTCCGGGTGACCTCCCCGTCCCGCCGGTAGCGCATGGTCAGCACCCGGTCCTGCCACACGGCCCGGGCCAGCGCGGCGAGATGCTCCGGCGGTTCGGTGTCGTCGAACCAGCCCGGGGCGTCGAGGTGGAACCGTTGCCCGGCCCGTTCCGAGGCCTCCCGCAGTCCGGCCGGAAGCGCGGCCAGCATCTTGCGGCGCACCGACCGCACCGGCTCGCCAAGTCCCATGTCCCGGGCCGGTCCGGGCAGCCCGGCCAGGAACAGCGCCTCCGCCTCGTCCCGGTTCAGCCCGGTGAGCCGGGTCCGGTAGCCGCCGACCAGCCGGTACCCACCGGATCGTCCCTGCTCGGCGTAGACCGGCACCCCGGCCGCCGACAGCGCCAGCACGTCCCGGTAGACGGTCCGCTCGGACACCTCCAGCTCGGCCGCCAGTTCGGTGGCGGTCATCGTGCCCCGCGACTGGAGCAGCAGAACCAGATTGATCAGCCGGGCGGCGCGCATACCGGAGATTCTCGTCCACCCGGAACGCCAGGTCCGATCCCCGCCAGCGTCCCCGAACGCCGGCGGACAGGGTGGAGCGCATGCATGTGGTTCCGGGACTCAAGGTCCTCTACTTCGGCACACCGGTCGTGCTGATCAGCTCCCGCAACCCGGACGGCTCGGCGAACCTGGCCCCGATGTCGTCCGCCTGGTGGCTGGGCCAGACCGCCGTGCTCGGCCTCGGCAACACCTCCCAGACCACCGAAAACCTTCGACGGTACGGCGAATGCGTGCTGAACCTCGTGCCGTCCGGCCTGGTCGCCGAGGTGGACCGGATCGCCCTCACCACCGGCGCCCCACAGGTGCCGCCCCGCAAGCTGACCCAGGGATACCGGCACGTGGCCGACAAGTTCGCCGAGGCGGGCCTGACCGGGCAGCCGTCGGATCTGGTGAGACCACCGCGGGTGGCGGAGTGCCCGATCCAGCTGGAGTGCCGGGTGACGGCCGCCCACCCGATCGGCACACCGGATCCGTGGGGGACCGCCTTCCACGTGGACGTCCTGCGCACCCACGTCGAGCAGGATCTGCTGATCCCCGGGACCGCCTACGTCGACCCGCACCGCTGGGACCCGCTGATCATGAAGTTCTGCGACTTCTTCGGCGGCGGCACGAACGTGCACCCGTCCCGTCTGGCCACCGGCTGGAAGATGCCGGTAGCCGATATCGCCCGAGGCTAGAGATCCATCGTGGTCGAGGTCCGCGTTTCACTTCCAGCTCTTTCTTCTTGTACGCGTGTCCTCGTCCCGTCTGATCAGGGCCGTCCTGTCCGGTCGGCGCGTGCTCACTGCCTGCTCCGGCCTGTGCCGCGCCCGCCGGGCGGAGATCGGTGGCCGGGCAGGCCGGGCCCGGCCGCCACTTCCTCACATGCCGCCGGTCGCGGCCGTCCCGCCTTTCGGTAACGCTGGGCGGGTGGTTGCGGTGTTGCCGGCCAGGCACCGGGGTTGCCCGCTCTCGGCCGTCGCGCTGGTCACGTTGGGCGGGTCGTCGTTCGGGCCGATCTTGATTCCTGGTTGTCATCCGGCGGTAGATCATCGCCCATGATCTATTTTCCCTGGAGGACCTTGGGTGATCGGATGCATCCGGACGGCCACGATCGCGCAAGATCGCGCCGGTCGGCGACGATTGCCCAAGATTTACATCGACGTTTGCGGATGGATCGAGCGGTTGGCGGTGACCGGGCGAATCTCGCGGCGAAGGCGGGGAAACACGCGAACAGGCGACCTGACATCGACGCCAGGCCACAACCGGGAAAGAGACTCCAGAACAGCACCGAGCAAGCACCACCGCAACCACCCACCCGGAGCGAGACCCGCAAAGGCGCCCGGGGCCGGGCCTTTATGGTGATCGAATGGCATCGGTGAGGCAGTTCCAGGTCACGTTCGACTGCGCGGATCCCGAGCGGGTCGCCCGCTTCTGGTGTGCGGTGCTCGGGTATGAGCCACCATCACCACCCGGCGGTTTCGGCACCTGGGACGCCTACTGGCAGTCACGCCCGGAGGAGAAGCGCGGCGCCTGGTTCGCGTGCGGCGATCCCACCGGGGCGGGCCCGCGCCTGTATTTCCAGCGCGTCCCGGAAGACAAGGTCATAAAGAATCGGTTGCACCTCGACGTGCGGGTCGGTACCGGGCTCGTGGGTGAGGAGCGCCTGGCGGCCCTTGAGGCCGAATGCGCCCGGCTGCTCGCGCTCGGCGCGGTACGCGTGCGACTACTGACCGCTGATGGCTTCAACGAATCGTGCCTCGTGATGCAGGACGTCGAGGGCAACGAATTCTGTCTCGACTGACGGTTCGGGCGAACCGGCGATGACGGAATCCGGCTCCCGCTGGGCGTCGCGTGCTCCACGAATCCTTCACTTCTTCAGCGGCACGGTCGGCTGGCAGCGCGGCAATCGGCCGACCCGCTCGCGAGCCTGGTCCTCGAAGGGTTGGTCCGGTCGCTGCTAGCAGCGAACCTGTCGAAAAGGTCCCGGTAGCCCACCAGGAGACCATCCACTTTCGGGTGCACCCGAACGCCGGCGCCCTATTCCTCCATCATGTCGATGAGCGCACCGGAGATGTCCTCGCCGTAGCAGGACAACGGCTGATCGCGCAGGTCGTCCGCGGCCGAATCTGGCGCGCTCATCGGCTATGAACGCGTCGCGCCGGGTACCGGAATGCTTGACCACGTGCGGTTCCGGCACGCCTGTAACCGACTTCCACGCCTGTTTGACGAGCAGATCGGCCACGATGGCGATCCTGCTCGATCGCCTGATGTCGAGGATTGTTCCGGGGTGCCACACTCGGCGACCGGAAGGCCGGACAGGGAGCGTACGACGGATGTGGCATGACGTGGCGGCGGTGCGGGAATTCCTGCGTACGGGCCGGGTGACCGCGCTCGCGAGGTCGCTCAAGCGGGAACACGCGGCGACATGGCGGGCGCTGGAGCCCGTGGAGCGGCGGGAGATCCTGGCAGCCTGCTCGGCGAGCAAGCGCGAGGAGGTCGCCGGGTTCGCGTCCGCCGGCCGTGTCGCCGAGGCGCCTGTTCTCTTCGACGACCTGGTGACCCTGCCGGATCTGCAGGCCAAGACCTACTGCGCGGCGCTGGAGACGCTGTACCACGAGTATGCCGGCCCGATCGACCCGGAACGGGCGCGCATCTACCTGGCCGCGGCGCTGCCGCACGGACCGGCGTATCCGAAGATCTTCCACTGCGCGGCCCGGGTGTACTTCGAACTGGGTGACCGGGACCGGGTGGTGCAGATGGTAGCCGCCGGAAAGCGTAACGACGGTTCCCTCTGGTTGATCCGCGACGACATGGCGCTGGCCCCCATGTGGCCTCATCCGGGGTACGCGGAGTTGTTCGCCCACCTGGATCCGCCACTGTTCCGCGGCATGGAAGCCGCACGCGCGGCCGGCCCCGCGGCTGTACGCCGTCTCAGGGCCGGAGGGAGACCTGGCCACCGGCTGCGGGAGTTCGTCAACCTGGAGTGGGTGGACGTCTGGGGCGACGACGAGGAAACGCTGGCGGCGCTCGCGGACCTGCCGAGGCTGGCCCGGCTGGAGCTGGGTGCCCACTTCCGCGGGCCGCTGCCCACCGGCACATTGACTCGGCTGGTCCAGGTGCCGACCCTGGAGGAGTTCACCTTCGAGCGCAGCGGCGAGGCCGTCCGGCCCGGTCAGGTACGGGCGTTGCGAACCGACTTCGCGCGCCGGGACCTGCCGGCGCCGGAGCGGCTGTTGCACGTGGCGCTGTTGTTCGGCACCGGCGACGGCACGGCGGAACAGTCCGGCGTACGCGACCTGGTGGCGGCGATGGACTCGGGCGTGCCGGCGGTCCGGCAGGCCGCGAAACGGCTGCTGGCCGACCGGCTCACCGCCCCGGAGGGTGGCCTGCGCCCGGGTGACGGGGTACTGCTGGCAGGGAAGATCAATTCCGACCAGGCGGTGCTGGCCGACCGGCTCGCGGAGGTGGGCGCCACCCTGCAACGCCGGCCTGGCCCGGCGACCCGGCTGGCCGTCGCCGGTGAGCAGCACAAGGGCCGGGCGCTGGCACACCTGGATGCCGGCGTCCCGCTGATCCTGGAGTCCCAGCTGCGTGACCTGCTCGACCGGGCCGCACCGCAGCCGCTGTCCGGTGCCGCCGGCGAGGGGGAGGAACTGGCCGCCCGGCTGCGGGCGCTGCTGACGTCGCCGGACGAGGCCAACATCAAGCTGGCGGTGGACCTGGCCCGGCAGGGTGGCCTGCCGCCGGGGCTGCTGGAGGAGCTGATCGTCGTCTGGAAGGACACCCGGCTGGGCCGGCCGGTCCGCGGCGGTGCCCAGAAACTGCTCGCCGAACACGCCCCGGCGGCGTTGCGGGACGCGATGGCCGGCGCGTTCGCCCGGACGAACGTGTTCCGCGACTCGGCCACCTCATGGGACGTGATGTCCGCCGCACACGATCTGGCCGAGCTGTGCCCCGGCACGATCGACGGCGTCCGGCTGCTCACCCTGCTCATCGCCCGGCGGGACCCCGACCGGTTCGGGCGGATGCTGGACATCCGTGGTGGATGGATGACGTTCACGCACCTGCCGCCGTACGTCCTGGAACTGACCGACCTGGGCCACCTCCGGGTCGAGCAGGCCGACCTTGTGGAACTGCCCGACGACATCGGACGCCTCACCGGGCTGCACACCCTCGACCTGGGACACAACCGGCTCACCTCGCTGCCGGCCGGGATCGCGGAACTGCGCAACCTGCGTCATCTGGATCTGTCCAACAATCACCTCGTACAGGTCCCGACGGTCCTGTTCGCGATGGGCGATCTGGTGCGGCTCAGCCTGGGCCTGTCCAACTGGAAGCCGCCCTGGCCCGCCCACCTGACCACGCTGCCGGATCTGTTCGACGGGCTCATCGGGCTGGCCCATCTGGATCTCAGCCACCAGCACATCGCCGCGCTGCCGAACTCCATGCGCGCGATGCCGAACCTGGTGGGGCTGAACCTGCGCGGAACCCGGCTGCGCCGGCTCCCGGAGTGGATGGTCGACCTACCGGAGCTGCGCCAGCTGCTGCTGGAGGGTGCGTCGCTCGACGACGACGCTGCCAACCGGGACCTGATCGCCCGGCTGCGGGGACGCGGCATCACCGTCCGGACCGATCTGGCGAACGCTTGACGCCATCGCACCGTCCGGAGTCCGCGGGCGTCCTGCCGGTACGGCGCGGACCAACGGTCAGGTGCGGGCCGGGCGGGTCAGGCGGGTTCTGCGCCCGGGCAGGCGGGAGGCGCCCGGCGCCACGCCGTCGGCCGTCAGCACCCACAGCACCGGCATGCGGGGCCGGACACACAGCTCGCACGGGCTCGGCGCGTGACCGTCGGTGAGATAGACCAACCCGTCGGCGGCGAGTTCGTTGGCCCGCACCAGCACCGGCCGTAGGCAGGTGCCACCCCGCCCGGTCACCGCCGCCGGTGCCCGCCCCCGGTACTGGTACTCGCGGTGCACCTCGGCGTCGGCTTCCAGCACGGTGATGTCCGCCCCGCGCCGCCACATCCCGTGGATCTCGGCGAAGAACGCGGCGATGTCGGCGGTGGAGACGCTGCCCGAGGTGTCGACCGCGACCACCAGCCGGGTCCGCCGGCGAACCCGGGTGCCCGGCGCGGTGCCGTACCGCTTCGACGGCCGGGACAGCACGTTACGCACGAAGGTCCGCTCGCTGGTCGCGCCGAACAGCCGTAACACCCGCTGCCACGGGATCTCCGGAGGCATGCCGACGGACTCCAACTGGGCGACCAATGCGGCGGGCAGGGAACCCCAGCCCCGGCGCCGGGCCCGGCGTACGGTCGAAGCGACCAGGCTGTCGACGCTGTGCGTGTACGTCGACAGCGTCGCCGACGGCAGCGCGTTGAACTCGGGCCACCCGTGATGCCGGGCCGCCCCGGGACCCGCCAGCCAGCGCCGGATGACCTCCACGGCGCCCTCCGCGCCGCTGTCGCAGGCCCCGTCGGCGTGGCAGGCCGCCCGGAACGGCTCCCGCAGCAGCTCGTAGTACTCGTCAGCGGAACGGTCCGGCGACAGCCGAAGCTGCCCGGCGGTGATCGCGCCGGGGAGGTCGGAAACGTCCATCAGCTCGTTGACCACCAGATCACAGGCCAGGTCCCAGAGCTGCCGCGACGCGTACGTCCGGCCGCGCAGCGGATGCTTGAGCGCCAGGTGCAGCAGTTCGTGCTTGAGCGAGGCGGTCCGGGCCGCGGGCGCCAGGGTCGACCACTCGCTCGTCCCGATCTCCAGGCCGGGCGCCACCGGGGTCGGTGCCAGCCGGACCGCCGAGCCGCCGGCCCCGACCGACCGGATCGTGCCGACCAGCAGGTGCCCGAAGAACGGCTCGCGGATCAGGAGATCCCGGGCGGCCGCGTCGACGCCGGCACGGACCGACCGCACGCTGGGCGGCTCGTTCACCGCATCGTTCCCGCCATCAGCAGCATCTGTGCCGTGGCCGGGTCGCTGAGCACCCGCGACGCGCCGACCGTACCGTCCAGCATGGCCAGGTCCTGGGCCAGCGCCAGCCGCATGTCCTCGGGCAGCGCGTCGAGCCGCAGCATCGACCGCAGGTTGTTCACCTCGGTCGCGGTCAGCTTCGTCCGGCGAGCCGCCAGGACGTTGACCAGCCGGGTACAGACCGCGGCGAGGATGTCGACCCGGCGTTCGGCGCCCTGGTCGGCCAGTTCGGTCAGCCGTGCGGCGACGGGGCCGAACTGTTTGGCCCCGAGGATCTCCTCGGGGGTCACCAGCACGTCGAGGCCGCGGTTGACGAAGGCGACGAAGGCCGACACGGTGGCACTGTCCAGACAGGCCTCGCCGAGCATGGTGACCAGGCCGAGATTCGCCCGCAGGTCGGTGATGTCGCGGATCCGGTCGAAGAACTGTACGAGCGTGCGCGGCGTGGTGCGTGAACCGGTCACCGTCTCGGGGTACGCCAGCACGAACGCGATGCCGCGCGGGTCGACGTCGTGCGCCTCGGCCCAGCCCGCCCACCGTTTCACGTCGAAGCGCAACGTCACGTGCAGCATCCGGGTGAGCATCGCGTCGTCCATCGGCGTCACCGAGTAGTCACCGCCGTCCGGATTGGCGGTGAGCACGATCTGCCAACGTGCCGGCAGTCGCCACGAGGTCAGGGCGGACCGTTGCAGCAACTGCATCATGCCGCGCAGGATCCGGTCGTCGGCGCGGTTGACGTCGTCGATCAGCAGGATGCCCGGCCCGTCCTGCCGGGGCACCCATTCCGGCGGCGCCATGCGGGTCGCCGTGCCGCCGTCGACCACCACCGGCATGCCGAGCAGGTCGCCCATCTCCTCGAACTGCGCCGGCGCGATCGACACCAGCGGCACCCGGCGGGCGGCGGCCACGGATTCGACGATCTCGGTCTTCCCGATCCCGTGCCGGCCCCATACACACACCGGAGTCTGGTGCCGGCCTTCGGTGGTCAGCCGGTCGTTGACGGTCATCGCGTGGTCGAGGAATCGCACGAGCTCGTCAGGGTCGCACTCAGTCCCGTACGTCACGTAGGCGAAGGCGCCGGCCGTCATCGAAGATCCACCTCTTCGTCGTTGAGTTTCCGCAGGTGAGGCAGCTGGCGAAGAATGGCGAGCAGCGCGTCGTCGGGTTCGTCGGGCAGCGTGAGCTCGGTGAGCGCGGTCAGTTCACCGAGCCAATGCGGGTACTCGTCGATCTCGTTCATCCACAGCCCGAGGACCCGCAGGTTCGTCAGGCGGCGAATCCACTCCGGCACCGTCGACAGGCCGTTGCGGGACAGTTCCAGCCGGGTCAGGTTGGTGAGCTGTCCGAGGGTGTCCGGCAGGCTCTCCGGTGTGCAGTTGAACCAGTCGAGGTACAGGTCCAGGTCGGTCAGCTGGGTCAGGTTGCCGATGCTCTCCGGCAGCCGGTCCGAGCGCGTGTCGATCAGCGAGAGGTGGGTGAGGTTCGTCAGCCCGCCGAGAAGATCCAGCGGCTCGTCCTCCAGGTTGTTCTCGTCCAGCCGGAGCACGCGGAGGCCGGTCAGGTCGCCGATGACCTCGGGCACCCCGGCCAGGTCGTTCGCCTGGACGTCGAGCTCGACCAGCTGATCGAGTTCGGTCAGCCAGTGCGGCAGGTCCTCGATGTTGTTGAACCGCAGCGTGAGAGACCTCAGGTGGGTCAGCTCGCGTACGGCGTTCGGCAGCTCATCAAGACCACACCGGGACAGGTCCAGGACCGGTGACCGCGTGGTGCGCGCGGCCCTGATGCGTTCCTTCGGCGATGTCTTCTCGATCTCCGGCACGCCGGACATGCTAGGCGACGTGCACGAACCGCCCTGCGCTCAAACGAGAGGCAGACCGCCAGGCACACGTGGTCCGGCGCGGATTCCCGCGCGGCCGAAGGCGAGGCAATGCTGGAGGGGAAACTCCGCACTCTGCACGCCGCGCTCGGCCCGCGCGTGGAACACGGCGTGGTCCACGGCGAACTCTGCGCGGAACACACGCTCGTCGGGCCGGACGGGGAACCCGTCATCATCGACATCGAGGGCCTGATGTACACCGACATCGAAGTGGAACACTGTTGGATGCGGATGCGCTTCGGCCCACACTACGAGGCGCTCCGCAACCCGGACCTCGACCCGCAACGCGTCAAGTACTACCAGTACGTCATGCACCTGGACCTGGTCGGCGGCCCGCTCCGTATCGCCGAGGGCGACTTCCCGAACCGGGAGTGGATGCTCGGCGTTGCGGACTTCCACCTCCAGAAGGCGCTCGCCTACGAGACATGAGTCCGCCGTGGTCTTTCAGCGTGGTGCGGAGGTCGCCATCAGGCCCGACGGCATCCTCATTTGCTGCTGTCCGCGCTCGGGCCGACCGCCGCCGTCACGACCAGCGGTCGGCAGCGGTGGACCGGCGTCTTGCCGTGGCGGGGACGATGCATTCGCAGAGGTGCTGATCCGGCCCGATCCTGGTCAGGCGCGACCATTGCGCAGGGCGGCGATAGGGTGTGAGCCGCCAACGGGGTGGAGGTCACAAACGTGTCGCGCCAAGATCTACTGGGCCGAGACAGCGTCGCTGTCTCGGCCCGCGCCGATACGGTCCGAGGGCAACGAGTTCTGCCCGGATCAATCCGCCTCGATCACCAGGAGGACGGCGTCCTTGGCGACCGTCGCGCCGGCCCGGGCACGCAGTTCGGTGACCGTGCCGTCGACCGGGGCGGTGAGGGCGTGTTCCATCTTCATGGCCTCGACGACGGCGACGGTCTGCCCGGCGGTGACCCGGTCGCCCTCGCTGACGGCGACGACGGTGACGGTTCCGGGCATGGGTGACAGGATCGGCCCGCCCGCTCCGGCGGTTCCGTCGGCGGAGGCGTCCAGCGCCTCGTGGTCGTGCAGTGCCCAGGCCCGCCCGTCGCGCCCGATCCACAGCACCCCGGCCGCGTCCCGGGCGTACGCGTAGGTGCGGGTCACCCCGTCCTGCGTGTGCCGTCCGTCGGCCCGGGTGGCGATCCGCACGGGCGGCCCGCCGTCGATGCTGATCTCGGCGTCGGCGGCCCGTCCCCGGTACCGGATCATGACCGGCTCGTGCCCGGCCGCGCCGATCCGCCGGGTGGTCCAGGCCCGGTCGCCGAGCCGCCATCCGCCGGGGATGTCGAACGGGTCGGCCAGGGCGGGCGCGGCCGGTTCCAGGTCGAGCAGGGCCAGCCCGACGGCGGCGCCGAGCACGTCGGAGGGCAGGTCCTGGCCGGTGAGCGTGTCGAGGCGGCGGCCGACGAGCCCGGTGTCGAGGTTTCCGGCCCGTACGTCGGGGTCGGCGAGCAGCGCCCGCAGGAACCCGATGTTGGTGCCGAGCCCGAGCAGCACCGTCTCGGCCAGGGCGGCGTCGAGCCGGTGCAGCGCCTCGGCACGGTCCGCCCCGTACGAAATGATCTTGGAAAGCATCGGGTCGTAGTCGGAGCCGACGACCCCGCCCTCGGCCACCCCGGAGTCGACCCGGACACCGGCGGGTTCGCGCAGCGCCAGGATCCGGCCACCGGTCGGCAGGAATCCGGCGGCCGGGTCCTCGGCGTACACCCGAACCTCGATCGCATGCCCGCGCGGCCGCGGCGAGGCCGGCCACGGCGCGACCTCGCCCGCCGCGACGCGCAGTTGCGCCTCGACCAGATCCACCCCGTACACCTCCTCGGTGACCGGATGCTCGACCTGGAGCCGGGTGTTCATCTCCATGAAGTACCAGTGGTCGGGCCGGTCACCGGCGACGATGAACTCGACGGTGCCGGCGCCCACGTACCCGCAGGCTCGGGCCGCGTCGCAGGCGGCCGCGCCCATGGCCTGCCGCTGCTCGTCGCTGAGCAGCGGCGACGGCGCCTCCTCGACGATCTTCTGGTGCCGGCGTTGCAGCGAGCACTCGCGTTCGCCGAGGTGGGTGACGTTGCCGTGCCGGTCGGCGAGCACCTGGATCTCGATGTGCCGGGGCGTGGTGACGAGCCGTTCGACCAGCAGCGTGTCGTCGCCGAACGAGCCCCGCGCCTCCCGCCGGGCGCTCGCGATCGCGGCCGCCAGGTCCTCGGCCCGGTGCACCTCGCGCATGCCCTTGCCGCCGCCGCCGGCCGACGGTTTGAGCAGCACCGGATAGCCGATCCCGGTGACCGCCGCGGTCAGCTCCGCGTCGGACAGGCCGACGCCCTCGGATCCGGGGACGACCGGCACGCCGGCCTTCGCCACGGTCTGCTTGGCGCGGATCTTGTCGCCCATCGCGTCGATCGCCGTGGCCGGCGGCCCGATGAAGACCAGCCCGGCGGCCTCGCACGCGGCCGCGAAGGCGGTGTTCTCGGACAGGAAGCCGTAGCCCGGGTGGACGGCCTCGGCGCCCGCGTTCCGGGCCGCCGCGACGATGGCCTCGATCGAGAGGTACGACGAAGCGGCCGCGGCCGGGCCGATGCGGACCGCGAGGTCGGCGGCCGTCACGTGCGGCGCGCCGGCGTCGGCGTCGGAGTGGACGGCGACCGAGCGGATCCCGAGGCGCCGCAGCGTGCGGATGACGCGGACGGCGATCTCACCGCGGTTGGCGACGAGGACTGTCGAGAACATGGCGCTCACATCCGGAAGACGCCGAACGCCGGTTCGGCGAGGGGCGCGTTGGCGGCGACGGACAGGGAGAGACCGAGGACGGTACGGGTGTCGGCCGGGTCGATGACCCCGTCGTCCCAGAGCCGCGCGGTCGAGTAGTAGGGGTGGCCCTGTGACTCGTACTGGGCGCGGATGGCGTCCGGGTCGTTGCCGGACCCGACCGTCCCCAGCACGAGGGCGGCCTGTTCACCGCCCATCACCGAGATCCGCGCGTTGGGCCACATGAACAGGAACCGGGGCGAGTAGGCGCGGCCGCACATGGCGTAGTTCCCGGCCCCGAACGAGCCGCCGATCACCACGGTCAGCTTCGGGACCCGGGTGGTGGCGACCGCGGTGACCAGCTTCGCCCCGTGCTTGGCGATGCCGCCCGCCTCGTACTCGCGGCCCACCATGAACCCGGTGATGTTCTGCAGGAACACCAGCGGGATGCCGCGCTGGTCGCACAGTTCGATGAAGTGCGCGCCCTTCATGGCCGACTCGGAGAACAGCACCCCGTTGTTGGCGACGATCCCGACCGGGTGGCCGTGGATGTGCGCGAATCCGGTGACCAGCGTGGTCCCGTAGTCCGGTTTGAACTCGCCGAACCGGGAGCCGTCGACGATCCGGGCGATGACCTCCCGTACGTCGTAGGGGATCCGCGGGTCGGTGGGCACCGCGCCGTACAGACCGGCCGGGTCCACGGCCGGCTCCTCGACTCCGATCCGCTGCCACGGCGCGGGCGTCCGCGGGCCGAACGTGGACACGATGGACCGGACGATCCGCAGCGCGTCGGCGTCGTCGTCGGCCAGGTGGTCGACCACCCCGGAGGTACGGGCGTGCACGTCACCGCCACCCAGCTCCTCGGCCGTGACGACCTCGCCGGTGGCCGCCTTCACCAGCGGCGGCCCGCCCAGGAAGATGGTGCCCTGGTCGCGGACGATGACCGCCTCGTCGGACATGGCCGGCACGTACGCCCCGCCGGCCGTGCACGAGCCCAGCACGGCGGCGATCTGCGGGATCCGCCGCGCCGACAGCTGCGCCTGGTTGTAGAAGATCCGCCCGAAGTGGTCGCGGTCCGGGAACACCTCGTCCTGCTTGGGCAGGAACGCGCCGCCGGAGTCGACCAGATAGATGCAGGGCAGCCGGTTGTGCAGCGCCACCTCCTGGGCGCGCAGGTGCTTCTTCACGGTCATCGGGTAGTAGGTGCCGCCCTTGACCGTGGCGTCGTTGGCCACGATCACGCACTCGCGCCCGGCGACCCGGCCGATGCCGGTGACCATCCCGGCGGCCGGCGCCTGCCCGTCGTACAGGCCGTGCGCGGCGAGCGGCGACAGCTCCAGGAACGGCGACGACGGGTCGACGAGGGTGTCGACGCGGTCGCGGGGCAGCAGTTTGCCGCGTTCGACGTGCCGGGCGCGGGACTTCTCCGGTCCGCCGAGCCGGGCCGTCGCGAGTGTCGCGTTCAGGTCGGCGACCAGCGCGCGGTGCGCCTCGGCGTTGCGGGTGAACTGGTCACCGCCCGGGTCCACGCGTGTGCCCAGGACCGGATGTGCGGTCATCGGTTCTCCTCAGCAAGGGCGGTCACGGTTCGTGATGGGCTGGGGCGGCCCAGGTGTTCCGCCATCCAGACGCTCGTGTCGATCAGTTTGCGCAGGTCGACGCCGGTTTCGATGCCGAGCCCGGTGAGCTGCCAGAGCAGGTCCTCGGTGGCCAGGTTGCCGGTGGCGCTCCTGGCGTACGGGCAGCCGCCGAGCCCGCCCGCCGACGCGTCCACGATCGTGACGCCGTGCTGGAGGGCGGTCATGGTGTTGGCGAGCGCCTGCCCGTACGTGTCGTGGAAGTGCACCGCGACGGTCTCGATCCCGATGCCGGCGGAAGTCAGCGCGCCGAGCAGCGCGGCGACCCGGCCGGGGGTGGCCACGCCGATGGTGTCGCCCAGGCTGAGCTCGGTGCACCCCATCGCCATCAGGCGTTTCGCCACGTCGACCACCCGCTGGGCGGGCACCTCACCCTCCCAGGGATCACCGAAACACATCGAGAGGTACGCGCGGACGCGCACCTCCTCACGACGGGCACGCTCGACGACCGGCGCGAACATGGTCAGCGACTCGTCGACGGTGCGGTTCAGGTTGCGCCGGGCGAACGTTTCGGTGGCGCTGGCGAACACCGCGATGTCGCGGACCCCGAGAGCGAGCGCCCGGTCCAGGCCGCGCTCGTTGGGCACCAGCACCGGATAGCGGACACCGTCGGCGAACGTCAGCCGGCCGAGCAGCTCCTCGGCGTCGGCGAGCTGCGGAACCCACCGCGGGTGGACGAAGCTGGTCGTCTCGACCACGGTGTGACCGGCGTCGACGAGCCGTTCGATGAACTCGGCCTTGACCACGGCCGGCAGCGGCCGGGCCTCGTTCTGCAGTCCGTCGCGGGGCCCGACCTCGCAGATCGTGACGCGGGCCGGCAGCCCGGACAACGGTGTGACGCCGTAAGCGGTCACGGCGATACCTCCTGGGTTTGCTCGTTCGGACCTTAACTGACCGCACGTACGGTCAACAAGCGTCTAGCGGCCGCCGGAGGGATCTTCGTATAGTGGGCGGGTGACCGTCCGGCCCGCACGCGCCAGCTCCCGTGACGCCATCCTGCGGGTGTTCGCCGAGCACGTGGCACGGCGTGGTTACGCCGACACCAGCCTCGGGGACATCGCCGCCGAGCTGGGTCTGAGCAAGGGCACCATCGTTCATCACTTCCGCAGCAAAGAGGCGCTGCTCGGAGAGCTGCACGAGGCGTATTTCGGCCGGCGGTTCGCCGAGGCGGAGTTCATTCTCGCCGAGCTGGACGACCCGGTGGGCCGGCTCGTGGCGATGATCTACGCGCTGCTGGCGGCGCACCGCGACGACCGGGCGGCGAGCCTGGCCTGCCTGCGGGAGCTGATCCGCTACTTCGAGGGCGAGCTCAACGACTTCGTGCGCCAGCAGCGGGTCGGCTACACCCAGATCGTGGTGGACATCCTCGCCGACGGGGCCCGGCGGGGGGTGCTGCACACCAGCGACCCGCGGATGACGGCGTTCCACGTCTTCGGCATGTGCAACTACGCGTGGACGTGGTATCAGCCGGACGGCAGCCAGTCGGTGGAGGAGATCGCGAGCCGGTTCGCCCGGGAGATCCTCGGCGGGCTGGCCGGCGACACGGAGCAGGGCGCCGCGCTGGACGACCGGATCGCAAGCGCGATCGCGACCGTCCAGCGGGCGCCGGGGCGACTACCGGCGGGTGTCCCGGCCGTCAGTTGACTTCGGGTTCTCCGGCTGTCAGTTGACGAAGACCGGCGACCCCGCCGAGTCGACGACCGGGGTGTACTTCGCGGTGAAGTAGCCGTTCGCCACGCAGGCGGCCGGTCCGGTGGACTTGTTGAACTGCTGGTCGGCGAAGCTGATCGAGTTGTCGGCGTTGTCCGCCGTACCGGTGATGCTGTTGTTGTTGGCCGTGAAGACGCAGGTCACCGTGCCGAGCAGAGTGCGCAGCACGAGTGTGGCGGAGATCGGCGCGGTGTCGGTGCCGCTGACCGTGACCGTGCCGTCGCTGGCGACCGTGGTGGCGTAGGGCTGGTTGTTGACCGCCACGCTGTTGACGCCGAGGACCCCGATCACCCCGGTGACGGTGCAGTTGGCGAGCCCGAGGGTGGCGCCGAGCGAGGCCGCCCCGGGCGCGGTGGGGTTGTCGTCGACCACCGCGCTGAGGCTGGAGGTGTTGCACTTCATGCCGTTCGCGCCGCCCGCGGCGGTGGCGAAGATCGCCTGGCTGCCGGTGGCGAGGCCGGACGCGATGGTGTCACCGGCGGCGACCGCGGTGCCGGCCGGTGCGCCGGCCGTGAGCACGGTGTCGTCGTCGGCCAGCGCCGGTGCGGCGCCGATCAACAGGGGGACGAGCGCGCCGGTCAGGACGGCGACGGTGATGCGCTTGCTGTGCATGGGGGTGCACCCTTCTCTATCAGGAGGCGGCTAGTGCCTGGGTCAGGTCGTCCAAGCTGGGGGAGATGGCGAGAGCCGTGTCGTTGGCGCCGAACACGACGGCGTTCTTCCCGGCCGCCGACGGCAGGCCGAAGGCCAGGTTGATGATGGCGTCGAGAGTGCCGGGGATGAGGCCGCAGCCGTTCGCCTTCGGTACGGCGTACGCGTTGTCGACCAGGGTCGCGCCGGTGAAGCCGGCGCCGAGGGTCTGGAATCCGTTGGGGTCGGGAACGATGTGCAGGGTGCCCGGGTCGCCGGTGACCGGCCCGTTGGGCGCCGGCGGGCTGGTGGTGCCGGTGGTCGGCTGGAACCGGATCGGGGCGGTCTGCGAGCCGATGTAGCAGTGGCCGCCGAAGAGCGCGTTGCGCAGGCGCAGCTTGACCGGCAGCGTGAAGACCGGGGTGTTCGAGCCGGCGGCCAGCGGCACGAACTCGGTGATCGGCCCGGCCAGCTCCACCTGGGCGAAGACGCTGGTCACGCCCGGGATCAGGTTGGCGATGCCGGGCAGGGTTACCTCCAGCGGCTCGGCGATCAGGGTGCGGCCCCTGGCCGCGGGGACGGTCGAGTAGACGTTGGCGGCGCTGCCGTCCGGGAACTCGCGGACCGGCGCGCTCGCCGGCCAGTAGATCCCGAACTGGACGGTGATCGGGTCCTCGAAGGCCACCGTGGTGGAGCCGATCGTGATGCTGCCGCCGTTGGTTACCGAGTGGACGCAGCCGACCTGGAGGTTCGCCGGATCCTTCATGGCCGCGGCGGTGAGCGGGCACGCGCCGAGGCCGGTGTACGCGCCGCCCGGGTCGGCGCGTACCGGGGACCCGACGCCGAGGACCAGAACCGTGGCGGCGATCGAGGCGAGGACGGAGGTGAGCCGTGACGCGGGCATGGCGCCACCCTTCTTTTTCGTCGAAGGACGTGGCCCGGCCGTTTCCGCAGCGTTCCGGGGATTGAAGGCGACCATCGAGGTCCGTACCTTTCGGTATGAGAAACCTGCGCGGTATCCGATGTCAAGACATTGGGAGATGTCGATGACCGATGCGGTGGTCAGCCCGCTTCCCGGCGCCCGGCCCGGACGTGACCCGGCCCGGGCCATCAAGCGTGGTCCACGGTCCATGACGCCCGAGGCGGTGGCCGCCCGGCAGCGTGAGCGGCTCTACGACGCGCTCGTGCACACGGTCGCCGAAAAGGGCTACGCGAACGCACGGGTCAGCGACATCTGCACGGCGGCCGGGGTGACCAGGCCGGCGTTCTACGCGCTGTTCGCCGGCAAGGAGGACGCGTTCCTCGACACGTACCGGCACGGCACCGGGGTGCTGCTGTCGCTGATGGACTCCTCGTACGCGGCGGCCGGCGACTGGCGCACCGGGGCCCGCGCCGCCCTGAAAGTGCTGCTCGACGTGCTGGCCAGCGTCCCCGCGTTCGCCACCATGGCGATCGTGGAGATCGACGCGGCCGGTCCCGGGGCGCGACGGGAGCGGGCCGAGCTGCTGGGCCGGTTCGCGCACTTCTTCGCCGACGCCCCGCCGGTCCCGGACGGCCTGGTCGACACCGTGGTCGGCGGCGTCTACGCGACCATCTACGGCCACGTCGCCGGCGGCCGGGTCGCGGATCTGCCCGGCCTGCTGCCGATGCTCGGCTACTTCATGATGGCCCCGTTCCTGGGCCGGGACGGGGCCGCCGCCGAGCTGGCCGCGCCACCGGTGGGGGAGCGGGTGGTGGCCCCCTGCGCCACGTCAGATACCGACGAGGTTTTTCACTGACCGAATGCGTCTTGACGGCCCTGGTTACCGGGGCGTAACTTCGCCGAAATCCATCGAGTAGCGCCAATGTGCGGCATCCGCAGTGCCCACACAGCGTCTTTCCGCAGGGAGAGTGCATGTCCTCCACGTACGGCCGGACCCGCTGGCGCCGGTTCACCGCGATGCTGCTCGGCGGCCTCGCGGCCACCGCCGGCCTGATCCTGCTCACCGGCAAGGGGGTGCTCGCGGCCTCCTTCTCCATCTCCGGCATGCCGTTCACCGTCACCTCGCCCAAACTGCACGGGTACGGCTTCGCCCAGTACGCCGAGATCGACAACATGGCGCCCGGCAGCCCCAACGAGGGTGACACCGGCGGCCAGGTGCTCGTCATCGTCTCCGCCATCCGCGACGCCGAGCTCGACGGCCTGTGCCAGAGCATCGCCCTCGGCGGCATCAACCTCAAGATCACCGCCGGGAGCCCCACCAACAAGGTCACCGCCGACACCCTCGTCGTCGACTCCGACGTGATCACCGCGAACGCCACCTTCAAGACCATCGACATCGGCCAGGACGCCAGCACCCTCGACCGGGTGCCCGGCAAGAAGGGCGCGATCGGGGTCTTCGGCCAGCAGGCCGAAGAGGTGACCCTCACCAACCTGCGGCAGAACAACTACGCCACCACCGCGGCCACGTTCTACCTGCCCAACCTCCGGATGGCCTTCACCTCGGACGGCTGCTGAGCATGCCGGACCTCGATGACACCCGGGTCTCGCCAGGCGCCCGCGCCTGGCGGGCCTGGGGCGTGTGGCGGCACGCCCGCCCGTTCTGGGCCGGCCTGTTCGTCCTGCTCGGCGGCACGGAGATCCTGTTCACCGTGTGGGCCCCGCTCGGTGTCGTCCTGCACGTCGGCATGCAGGGCTTCATCGGCTACCTGATCCCGGTCGTGATCGTCCTGTGCGGGCTGCTGCTCTGGTTCAACCCGGCCCAGCGCCTCTTCTACTCGCTGATCTGCGTCGTCGGGGCGCTCGCCACGTGGATCACGTCCAACATGGGCGGCTTCGTCATCGGCCTGCTGCTCACCCTGATCGGCGGCGCGCTCGCCTTCGCCTGGACCCCCGGTACCACCGAGGAGAGCGCCTCCCCTCTCTAACGTATCGCTTTGACCGGGGCTTGCCGCAAGGCCCGGGTCATCGGCCAGAATCGCCTGGTGAACCGCTATATCGTCACGTTGCAGGAGATCGATCGGACGGCGACCGCGCTCGCCGGGGGCAAGGGCGCCAACCTCGGCGAACTGGGCCGGATCGGCGGGCTTCGGGTGCCCGCCGGGTTCGTCGTCACCACCGAGGCGTACGACCTGATCGCCCCCGGGATCGCAGACCGGCTGGACCGGCTGTCCGCGGTCGCCCCGGAGGACCGGGAGACGATCCGCGTGCTCAGCGCGGAGCTGCGCCACACCGTCGAGTCGATCCCGCTGCCTCCGGAGATCCGCCTGCCGCTGCGTGCGGACATCACCTACGCCGTACGGTCCAGCGCCACCGGCGAGGACTCGGCGGCCGCCTCCTTCGCCGGGCAGCACGACACCTACCTGAACGTCGCGGCCGGGGCGGTGCCGGAACACGTACGCCGCTGCTGGGCCTCGCTCTTCGCCGAGCGGGCCGTCGCCTACCGGCTGCGCAACGGCATCGACCACCGGACGGTGCGGATGGCCGTCGTGGTCCAGGAGATGGTCGCCCCGCGCGCCGCCGGAATCATGTTCACCGCCGATCCGGTCAACGGCGACCGGAAGGTCACCTCCATCGACGCGGCCCCCGGCCTCGGTGAGGCGCTGGTCTCCGGCCAGGTGAACGCGGACGTCTACCGGGTGCGCGACGGCGCGGTCACGGCCCGGGCGATCGGTGCCGGCTTCGGCGGCGCCGACGGCTCCGGTGGCGCCGACCATCGCGAGGCCGGGCCGCCGCCGGTCCTCTCCGGCGACGAGGCACTACGCCTCGCGGACCTCGGCCGGCGGATCGAGGCCCACTTCGGTGGCCCGCAGGACATCGAGTGGTGCCTGGACGCCGACGGGTTCGCGATCGTGCAGAGCCGGCCGATCACCACGCTCTTCCCCGTCCCGGAGACCACCGACGACGACAATCACGTGTACGTCTCGGTCGGACACCAGCAGATGATGACCGAGGCCATCGCCCCGCTCGGCCTGTCGGTGTGGAAGCTGACCTCGCCCGGCCAGATGGTCGACGCGGGTGGCCGCCTGTTCGTCGACGTGACGAGCCGGCTCGCGTCACCGGCCGTCGGCGCGGCCCTAGCCGAGGCCCTGACCAGGTCGGATCCGCTGATCGGTGACGCCCTGCGGGCCGTCCTCGACCGGGAGGGCTTCCTCCCGCCACCGCCGGAGGAGATCCCGAGCACCCCCGGCCTGGACCGGCCGGAACCCATCGAGACCGACCCGGCGATCGTCGCCGACCTGATCCGGCTGCGGCGGGCCGAACTGGAGACGCTGAGGCGAGACATCGCGGGGAAGTCCGGGCCGGAGCTGATCGCCTTCGTCATCGCCGACATCCAGGGCATCCGGCGGACGCTGTTCGAGCCCCGGAACATGCAGGCGATCATGGCCGGGATGGACGCCACCTGGTGGCTCAACGAGAACCTGGAAACCTGGCTGGGGGAGAAGAGCGCCGCCGACACGCTCAGCCTGTCCGCCCCGGGCAACGTCACCTCGGAGATGGGGATGGCGCTCCTGGACGTCGCGGACGCGCTCCGCCCGTACCCCGAAGTCGTTGATCTTCTGTCGCGAGCCGGGGACGACGGCTTCCTGGACCGGCTCCCGGAGCCGGCGCGCGCCGCGATGCAGGGTTTTCTCGACGAGTACGGCATGCGCTGCGTCGGCGAGATCGACATCACGCGGCCGCGGTGGAGTGAACACCCCCTCGCGATCGTGCCGATGATCCTCAGCAACATCCGCAACGCCGAGCCCGGCGCCCACGCCCGTCGCGTCGAACAGGGTCTCCGGGAGGCCGCCCGCAAGGAGCGGGAGGTGCTCGCCCGGCTGCGGGAATTGCCGGACGGGGAGGCGAAGGCCGCCGAGACGAAACGGATGATCGACCGGGTCCGCACCTTCATCGGCTATCGCGAATACCCGAAGTATCACCTGGTCAGCCGCTATTACGTCTACAAAATGGCGCTACTGGAGGAGGCTCGACGCCTGGTCGATGCCGGGGTTCTCGTCAAGGTTGACGACATCTATTTCGTCAACCTTGACGAACTTCACGACATCGTACGGACGAAGCACGCCGACGCCCGGCTCGTCCGTGACCGGCGGGACGCGTTCCGGTCGTACCAGGCGCTCACCCCACCACGGGTCCTCACCTCGGACGGCGAGATCGTCACCGGCGTCTACCGGCGTGACGACCTACCGCCCGGGGCGCTGGCCGGGCTGGCCGTCTCGGCCGGAACCGTCGAGGGCCGGGCCCGCGTCCTGCACGACCTGGCCGACGCCGACCTGGCGCCCGGGGACATCCTGGTCACCCCGTTCACCGACCCGAGCTGGACGCCCGCCTTCGTCACGGTGAGCGGCCTGGTCACCGAGGTCGGCGGCCTGATGACCCACGGCGCGGTGATCGCCCGGGAATACGGCCTGCCCGCGGTCGTCGGTGTGGAGAACGCCACCACCCTGATCGAAGACGGTCAGCGCATCCGCGTCCATGGAACCGCCGGCTACGTCGAGATCCTCTGACCCCGCGTCCGCCAATCCTCGGTTCCAGCCGACTTTCGGTGCGGAGAAGTGGTCGATCGGCGGACCCGGCGTCCGTCGCCGGTCCACCGGTGAACGCGCGAGAATGCGGTCTTCCGTTTCGGACACGAGGAGATACACCTTTCATGCGCCGTACCATCCTGGCGGCCGTCGTCGCGGTCGCCGCCACCCTGGTCAGCACCACTCCGGCCCAGGCCGCCGCGCCCGCCCTGCGGTTCCACTCCACCCAGTACGACTCCCCAGGCAAGGACACCCGCTCCAACACGTCCCTCAATGCCGAGTGGATCGCTCTCGTCAACACGAGCGGCAAGGCCGTCAACCTGTCCGGCTGGTCGATTGTCGACAAGTCAAAGACGTACACCCTCGGCAACGTCACCATCGCCGCGAACGGCGGCAAGGTCTACCTGCACACCGGCAAGGGCACGAACACGAAGACCCACCTGTACTGGGGCTCCGGAAACTACGTCTGGAACAACACCGGCGACACCGCCACGCTGCGCACCAAGGCCGGCAAGACCCACGACACCTGCAAGTGGGGCAACAAGTCGGGCCGCACCCGCATCGCCTGCTGAGAAATCCCTTTCCGGTACGGGCATTCCCGCCCCCGCCGAATCCCGGCCGTCCCGCCTGCTCCACGCGAGGCGCTGCCACTCCAGGCCGTGCCGCGCGCGCCGGGCGTGAGTGGGTGGTCCAGCTGGCTCTGGGAGCTGTTCGAAACGCGTTCAAACAGCCCTCGGAGCCAGCCGAAACCTCGCGTCAGCAGTCGAAGACCGGCCGGCGCAGCGTGATGAGACGCGGATCCCGGACCTTCCGCAGGATCATGGCGCGGCTCCTCTCGGTTCGCCCGGTCTGGAGGGTCAGATCGCCTGGCCGGAGATGAACGGGAGCCAGCCCGCATACCAGCCGGACAGCAGGGCCAGGGCGCCGAGCACGATGATCAGGTCCCGGTTCCTGAGGCGGGCCAGTAGCAGGGCCGGCACCAGCAGGACCGGGAACGCGGGGAGCAGGTGGCGGCCCACCATCGACATGTGGGTGCGGGAGCCGGTGGCCATGATGAGCATGACGGCCGCGAAGACGGTGAGTTGCCACGGGGCCCGGCTGACCAGCAGGGCCAGCAGCAGGATGAAACCGGCCAGGATCAGCAGGGACAGGACGCGGATGGGCTTCTGGGAGTTGTCGTCGTCCACGCCGATGAGGATGTCGGTGGACATGTTCCAGGTGTTCTCGAAGTAGTCCCAGCGCGCGCCGAACGTGTTCTCGTGAATGCTGAAGTAGCGTTCGTGACCGCCGAGCTCGGCCGAGGCGTAGGCGATGTAGGCGAGCAGCCCGGCCGGGGCCAGGGCCATGGCCGCGTAGGGGCGCCAGCCGCCGCGCCGGGAGAAGGCGGCGACCAGCGCGGCCAGGCCCACGGTGCCGATCAGCACGGCGGCGGTGGGACGGCTCAGCCCGGCCACGCAGGCGAGCGCCCCGGCGATCAGCCAGCGTTCCTTGAGTACGGCGTAGAGCGCCCAGGCGGCGAGTGCGGTGAACAGTGATTCGGTGAAGGCGCCGTTCTGGGTCATGGCGGCGGGGGCCACGGCCCAGACGGCGGCCAGCATGACGCCGGTGCGGTGGTCGCGGACGTGGCGGCCGATGGCGTACAGGCCCCAGGCGGCCGCGATCGCCGAGATGAACGAGACGATCAGGCAGGCGATCTCGGGGGAGATGCCCAAGAAGGTCAGTGGGCGGGCCAGCCACGGGTAGAGCGGGAAGAAGACCAGGCGCATCTCGTACGGGATGCCGTCGGCGTCCACCGCGCCGACCGGGCCACCCAGTCCGCCACCTGCGATTTTCGCGTACCAGCGGCCGTCCCAGGACAGCAGCGCGTCTAGGATCGAGGTGAAGCTTCGCCACTGGTTGTTGATCGAACCGTCGGGGAAGACCTGCCGCCCCGGGGACCGGACCGCGGCGTGGGACGCCAGGATGTGCATGACCCAGAGGCTGACCGTGCGCAGCAGCAGGTAGAGGTAGATCGCGGGGGCCGCGTGGCGGGCCGCGGTCCGCAGCCGGGCGAGCCGGTCGGCCGGGGCGGTCTCGTCTGCCGCCGTGTCTTCTGCGCGGGTCGTGGTGGCGTCGGAAATGGGAACAGCCTTTCAGGACGGTTCGGGAGCGCTCCCAATACCAAGGTTGACCGCATTGACATAAATCGCTGCGCCAGGTTACCGCAGCCAGGCTATACGCGGCGCAACCGGAGCGTAGCCGGGCCGCGCCGGATCGCCGCCCGGCCGGCCGTCGCATGGGCGACATCGGGTTGACCGGCCTCGATTGATCGGCTACGAAAAGTTAATCAGAATTCGCACCGGCGAGAGGGCTCCGATGACCGTCACCGACATCCTGTCCCCCGAATGCCTGACCGACCCGGTTCCGGTCTGGGAGGCGCTGCGCGAGACCGACCCGCTCAGCTTCCACGAGGGCATGAACGCCTATGTCATCAGCCGCTACGACGATGTCGAGCGGGCCTTCAAGGACCCGGTGTTCACCAGCGACAACTACGGCTGGCAGCTGGAGCCGGTGCACGGCCGCACGATCCTGCAGATGGACGGCCGGGAGCACTCGATCCACCGGCGCCTGGTCACCCCGGCCTTCAAGGGCAGCGAGCTGACCACCAAGTTCGTCCCGGTGATCCGCCGTAACAGCCGCGAGCTGCTGGACGCCTTCCGGGACGACGGCGAGGTGGAGCTGGTCGACGCGTTCACCACCCGCTACCCGATCAACGTCATCGTCGACATGCTCGGCCTGCCGAAGTCCGACCACGAGCTGTTCCGCCGCTGGTACACGTCGATCATGGCGTTCCTGTCGAACCTCACCCAGGACGAGACGGTCACCGCGAACGGGATGCGGACCCGGGACGAACTCGAGGCGTACATGCTGCCGCGCATCGCCGAACGCCGCGCCGAACCCCGCGACGACCTGCTGTCGCTGCTCGGCACCGCGGAGATCGACGGCGAGCGGATGTCCGACCTGGAGGTGAAGGCGTTCGTCAGCCTGCTGCTGGTCGCCGGCGGCGAGACCACCGACAAGGCCCTCGCCAACATGATGCTCAACCTGGTCCGCGACCCCGATCAGATGGCGAAGGTGCGCGCCGACCGGTCGCTCATCGGCAACGCGCTCGCCGAGACGCTGCGGCACTCACCGCCGGTTCAGATGATCATGCGGCAGCCGTCCGAGGACGTCGAGCTGTCCGGCGGAACCGTTCCGAAGGGCGCCACCGTGATCTGCCTGATCGCCGCCGCCAACCGGGATCCGCGCCGTTACAGCGACCCCGACCGGTTCGACGTCTCCCGCGCCGACCTCGATTTCAGCAAGGCCTACACGGCCGCCGCCAACCACACCGGATTCGCGCTGGGCCGCCATTTCTGCGTCGGCGCGATGCTCGCCAGAACCGAGGTCGAGATCGCCGCGAACGATCTGCTCGACGCCATGGAGGACATCGAGCTCGCCGCGGCGCCGGTGCTCCAGGGCCTGTTCACCAGGGCTCCGTCGAAACTGCGCCTGCGATTCCGTCCGGCTCGGTGACACCGTCAAAATCGGGTTCGGGTACGCGTACCCGAACCCGATTTTGAAGGTTTTCAGCCGCTGACACTCCAATCCTGGACGTCGATCTGACTGCCGCCGTAGCGCGGGGCGAAGAAGCTGAGGGTGCCGAGCGTCTTGAGGCGCTGATGGTCGATCAGCGGGTCGGAGTAGTAGATGGCCGAGGACGTGTAGCGGATCACCCAGTCGGTCCAGCCGGACGCCTTCGACGCGGTCTGGATGTGCAGTTTCCGGGTCGAGGAGTCACCGCTGACGACGTAGAGGTTGTCCCTGGCGTCGACCGCGATGTCACCGCGGGCGGACCGTTCCAGGAACGGCGTGTAGGTCTGGTGCCACACCTTGCTGGCCTTGTCCCGCCAGTAGTGCACGAGCACGGCGGATTCGCGCGCGGCCGTGAAATCGGTGTTGCTCGCGGCCGAGGCGGGCAGGTGCGAGGCGAGCACGTGCACGATGCCGGCCGCGTCGACGACCTGCGACTCCTGGTTGATCAGGCCCCGGTTCTGGCCGATGGCCCACACCTTCAGTCCCGCGTTGTTCGAGGCCAGCGGCGTGGAGCCGGTGGTGGCGATGACGGTGCCCGCGTTGTTGCGCCAGGTGCGGCCCTTGTCCTTGCTGTACGCGTAGTACAGGTCGTGGTTGGTGCTCGCGTTCGACGTCTCCCGCACCGTCCACGTGACGTGCAGCAGCGGCGCCGCCGGGTCGTAGTTGTCGTACTCGATGCCGAACAGGTAGGCGTTGTTCCCCGCGGTCGTCCCGTCGATGAACTCGCCGATGTAGCTCCACGCCCCCGATCTGTACTCGTAGAGCACCTCGTCACCGGTGCCGCTGTACCCGGTCCGGATCGCCAGTTGCAGGGTCCCGTCCGGGTGGGCGAAGAACTGCGGATAGGTGACCACGTCCATGCTGGCGCTGGTCAGTTTCGTCTGTACGGCCCCGAAGCTCGCGGTCGACCACGAAGCCGCGGTGGCCAGCCCGGCCACCGATCTGCGATAGCGGAACTGCGACGAATGCGTGTCGAACGCCAGGTGGATCGTCCCGTCCGACGGCGCGATCCCGATGCTGATCGTGTTGTGCGAATCGGTGGACGTGGTGACGTAGTCGGTGAGCCGCAGATTCGACCAGGCTCCGGACGGCACCTGGCGGCGGGACAGGTTCACGTAGCCGCTCTGGTCCCAGAAGGCGGAGTACTGCCAGCCCCGGTGGGTGACGATGCCGTCCTGCTGGAACGACTCGCCGTTCATGTAGCCGGTGTAGGTGAGCGCGGTGCGGCCACTCGTGGTCAGCACCGTGGTCGACGAGTGGGTGACGGTCGGTGCGGCGGCCGCGGCGGGGAGCGCGGCCAGCATGGCGGCCGGTATCGCTACCAGAGCGGCCAGGGTGAATCGTTTCATCGTGCCTCGCAGGGGGACGGGGGGTGAATGGAACGAGCGGTGGCGCGAACGTTAAGCCGCTATTTCGGGGCCGTCAAGCTGCGAATCGTGCGCCAAGGCAGGCGAGGGCTGACCGCACCGTCGGATCGGTGGTCGGTTTCCGAGGCCGTGGTTCGGGCACGGCGTGGCCTGGGTCAGCGGGGATGCCGAGCAGGCTGGAGTTTCGGTCACCGTGCGCGGCGGGCTTCTATGGGTAATCAACGTTCGGCCTGTCAGGACGGCGGGAAACTCGTCACCGTCCCGGCCCGGCGGGCCGTGGAGCTGGGCGCCCCGGTCGGCGCCGTGTACGAGATCGGCCTGCGGTTGGGCGTGTCCACCCCGTACACCGGCGCTCTTCCGGGTTTGACCCGGCCGGTATCAGCGGCCGGCGAAGTCGGGCGTGCGTTTCTCCGCGAAAGCGGCGACCGCCGCGTGGAAGTCGGCGCTCTCCAGCAGCGCCGACTGGCCGGTCAGCTCGCGGGCCAGGCTGTCCTCCAGGTCGCCGAGGGTGGCCGCGTTGACCGCGTGTTTGGTCCGGGTGAGGGCCAGCGGCGCGGCCCGCGACAGCCGGGTGGTCAGCTCGTCGAGAGCCGGCCGGAGCTGCTCGGGCTCGACGACGCGGTAGACCAGGCCCCACTGCGCGGCGGTGGTCGCGGGCAGCCGTTCGCCGAGCAGGGCCAGGCTCATGGCGCGGGCGCGGCCGATGTTCGCCGGCACCAGCAGGGTCGCGCCGCCGTCCGGCATGAGGCCCACGTTGACGAACGCCAGCTGGAAGAACGCCGACGTCGAGGTCAGCACCAGATCGCAGGCCAGGGCGATCGAGCAGCCCACCCCGGCGGCCGGGCCGTGCACCGCGGCGACCACCGGCCGGGGCACGGCGCGGATGGCGCGGACCACGCGGTTCGCGGCCTCGATCGTGCCGGCCGGCGAGGAGAAGTCGCCGACCGTCAGATCGGCCCCGGAGCTGAAGGCGCGGCCCGCGCCGGAGAGCACCAGCACGCGTACGTCCGGATCGTCGCCGGCCTCGGTGATCAGCTCGGCCAGGTCGTCGAGCACGCCCTCGGTCACGGCGTTGAGGACGTGCGGCCGGTTCAGGGTGATCCGCAGGACCGGCCCGTCGCGATGGCAGTCGATGAACGTCATCACGCCACCGCCGTACGGGTGCGCAGGCGGTTCTCGATGATGTCGACCGCCTCGGTGACGATGCGGTCGAGCAGCTCGGCGCAGGTGGGCACGTCGTCGATCAGCCCCTGGGCCATGCCGACCGACCAGATCCCGGCGTCCAGATCGCCGTCCTCGAACACTTTCCGGCCACGCGATCCGGCGACCAGCTGGGCGATGTCCGGGAACGTGCCGCCACCGCGCAGGATCTCGACCACCTCCCGGCTGACCGTGTTGCCGGCGACCCGGGCCGTGTTGCGCAACTGCCGGAAGATCAGCTCGGTGCCGCGCTCGTCACCGGCCACGATGGCCTGCTTGACGCTGTCGTGGATCGGCGACTCGGCGGTGCACATGAACCGGGTGCCCATGTTGACGCCGTCCGCGCCCAGCGCCAGCGCCGCCACCAGGCCGCGCCCGTCGGCGAACCCGCCGGAGGCGAGCACCGGGATGCTCAGCCGGGCGGTGGCCGCCGGGATCAGCACGAGGCCGGGGATGTCGTCCTCGCCCGGATGGCCCGCGCACTCGAAACCGTCGATGCTGACCGCGTCCACACCGACCTTCTCGGCCTTCAGCGCGTGCCGGACGCTCGTGCACTTGTGGATGATCCGCACCCCGTGCTCGCGGAACATCGCCATGTGCGGCTCCGGATTGGACCCGGCCGTCTCCACGATGGTCACGCCGGAGTCGACGATCACCCGGCGGTACTCGTCGTACGGCGGTGGCGTGATCGTCGGCAGGATCGTCAGGTTCACGCCGAACGGCTGGTCGGTCAGCTTCCGGCAGCGCTCGATCTCGGCGGCCAGGTCCTTCGGGGTGGGCTGGGTCAGCGCCGTGATCATGCCGAGGCCGCCGGCCGAGGAGACCGCCGCCGCCAGCTCGGCGCGGCCCACCCACTGCATGCCGCCCTGCACGATCGGGTGCCGGACGCCGAAGTTCTCGGTGAACCGGGTGCTCAGCGGCCCGGTCATCGCGGGGCCATCCGGATCGCGCCGTCCAGCCGGATCGTCTCGCCGTTCAGCATCGGGTTGCGCACGATGCTCACGGCCAGGTCGGCGAACTCGGACGGCCTACCGAGCCGGGCCGGGTGCGGCACCTGCGCGCCGAGCGAGGCGCGGGCCTCCTCCGGCAGGCCGGCCAGCATCGGCGTCTCGAACAGGCCGGGCGCGATGGTGATCACCCGGATCAGCGACTTCGCCAGTTCCCGCGCGATCGGCAGGGTCATCGCGGCCACGCCGCCCTTGGAGGCCGAATACGCCGCCTGGCCGATCTGTCCCTCGAACGCCGCCACCGACGCGGTGTTCACGATGACACCCCGCTCGCCGTCCACCGGCTCGGTCGCCGCGATGCGCTCGGCGGCCAACCGGATCACGTTGAAACTGCCGATCAGATTCACTTCGACGGTACGACGGAAGACGTCCAGCGGAAACGGGCCGTTCTTGCCGAGGACCCGGGCGGCCGTGCCGATCCCGGCGCAGTTCACCACCACCCGCAGGTCGCCCAGTTCGGCGGCGATGTCGAGGGCGGCCGTCACGGATTCCTCGCTGGTGACGTCGCCGGGGCTGAACCGGGCCGCGTCACCGAGGTGCTCGGCGATCTCCTTGCCGTCGGAGGAGGGCAGATCCACGATCACCACGTGCGCGCCCTCGGCGGCGAGGGCCTGCACGGTGGCCAGGCCGAGACCGGATGCGCCGCCGGTGACGAGGGCGACGTCGTGCTGGGACAGTCTCACGAAGGACTCCTTCAGGCAGCATTGCCGGACCGTCAGAGTCTCACCCCATTGGACAGAAACAGTCAAGGCTGTCTGTTTATGGTCTTCATGTCAGCAGCGAATGCCGGGCGATCTCCTTCCAGTGCTCCAGCAGCGGCTCGGACGCCGGATCGCGGGCGTCGAAGGCGTAGCTGAGCGCCGTGCCCCGCATGCTGGTGAACAGCACCGGGCGTACCGGCAGGTAGAGAGGGCGGCCCACCAGGTCCGGGCCGAACAGCTGGTCCATCCGCGCCCAGATGGCCCGGCCCAGGCGCTTCTCCGCCGGCCGGATCGCCCCGGCCAGCGCCGGCTCGGTCCGCGACGCCACCCACAGCTCGGTCGCCGCCCAGAAGCTCGGCTCCTGGAACGTCGCCCACAGGCAGTCCACCACCACGGCGATCCGCTCGCCCGGCCCGGTCGCGTCGGCGATCCGCTCGGTCCACGGTCCCGGCACCGGCTCGGCCAGCTGCGCCTCGAAGATGTGGTGCGCCGCCGCGACCAGCAACTCCTCCTTCGACGGGAACTGGTGCAGCATCCGGCCCCGCGACATCCCGGCCTCGGCCTGGATGGAGATGGTGCTGGTCCGCGCATACCCGTCGCGGAGCAGGCAGGTGACCGCGGCGTCCAGGATCCGGGCCCGCGACTCCCGGGTGCGATCCGCCCGGGGGCGGCCCCGTGCCGGTGAAAGCGTCATCCGCCGACAATAGCGGTCCACGCTGACTGTCTCGTGGGGGCATGATGGGGCATGCTCAACTCCACCCCCGCGGAACCGGCTGTCCAGGTGCTGACCCGATGGCGGGACGGCGGCGGGACGTGGCGGGTCCTCGTGCGCAGCGACACCCACGTCACCGTCGCGCTGCTGACCTGCACCGAGGAGGAGGTCGAGCGCTGCACCTGGCCCATCGACCCGCGGCTGCTCGCCCTCCTCAGCTGACGCCCGGGGCGTACGTCCTCGGCCCGCCCGGTGCCGTAGGGATCATGCTGTCGAGATCCGTCGATGTTCGAGAATCGACCGATGCCATGGGATGCCTCGCACGCCAACCACCGTTCGTTCTGGCGGCATATGGCCCGCGTGTGCGGTGGGGAGAGCCTCGAGATCCCGGGTGGGCTTCTGGTCCGGGTCGGCCTCGTGGGCGGCTCGTGGAACCAGCTGCACCTGGATCCCGGCGGCCGGCAGGAGGCGGCCCTGAACCGGGCCGCGGAGTACTTCGCCGGGCACGGCCTGCCCTGGCGCCTCTACGCCGAGCAGGAGTCACCGACCGCGGACGCGTTCGCCGCCCGGTACGGCGTCCCGGCGCAGCCGCTGTATCCGGTGCTCAACCGCCCGGCCGGGCCGCTCGACGGCTCGGGCGACGACGGCCTGGAGACCTCGGTCGCGGCCGGCTCGGACGACCTGCGCGAGTTCGCCGACTGCGCCGGAGAGGCCTACGGGGTAAACCCGGCGGTGCTGGGGCCGCTGGTGAGCCCGCGCGCCTTCGACGACCCGGCGTTCCGGTTCCATCTCGGGCGCCACGCCGGGCGGGTGGTGGCGGTCAGCGTCAGCGTCCACCATGCCGACACCGTCGGCGTCTACTTCGTCGGGGTACGCCCGGAGCAGCGCCGCCACGGCTTCGGCCGGACCGTCACCGCGCAGGCCGTCCGGGCCGTTCCCGGGGCGGGCACCGCCGTTCTCCAGGCCACGCCCGCCGGACTGTCCATCTACCAGGAGATGGGCTTCCGAATCGTGACCGAGTACCGCTACTGGAACTTCGCCTGATCAGGCCCAGCAGGTAGCGGCGACGCGGCGGAAGTTGCCGCCCAGGATGGCCGCCACCGCGTCGGCCGGGTAGCCGCGGTCGCGCAGCGCGGCCTCCACCGCGAACAGCCCCTCCGGCGGGGTGAAGTTGATCGGGCCCCAGCGGGTGAACCAGTCGGGGAACAGCTCCGGGTTGTCGCGGATCGCCGCGTTGGCGTCCTCGAAGTCGAACGAGAAGTCCGTCGACAGGCCGACGTGCTCCGGCCCGACCAGCTCGACCGCGTAGTCGACGTGCCGGACGAAGGCGTCCACCGACGCGTCGTTCGGGCCCAGGAAGATGCCGATGCCGGTGATCCCGACGACGCCGCCGGTGGCCGCGCACGCCCGTGCCTGCTCGTCGGTGATGTTGCGCGGGTGGTCCCACAGCGCCCGCATGCAGGAGTGGCTGTAGATCATCGGCTTCGTGGTGACGTCGCTGATGTCGAGGGCGGTCCGGGCGCCGCAGTGCGAGCCGTCGGCCACCATGCCGACCGCGTTCATCTCGCGGATCAGATCCCGGCCGTACGCGGTGAGCCCCTCGTCGGTCTCGTCCAGGCACCCGCCGCCGGCCGCGTTGCGGTTGTTGTAGGACGGCAGCATGGTACGGACGCCCAGGTCGTAGAACTCGCGCACCCGGTCCAGCCGCCCGTCCAGCGGGCCCGAGTCCTCCAGGTCGAAGGCGACCGCCACCCGTCCGGTGTCGCGGGCCGTGTCCAGGTCGCCGAGCCCGGCGGCGAGCACGAAACGCTCGTCCGCCCCGATCCGCGGCCGCCAGTCCGCCAGCAGCGCGATGACCTCGTCGTAGCCGTGCGGGGCGTACCCCACGTTGACCGAGACGTAGCTGCCACCCGGACGGCGGTAGCGGTCCAGCTCACCGAGGTCGGCGGCGCTCGTCAGCGGCAGGCAGCAGTGTTGTTCCCAGAGCAGTGACACGTTCAGGACTCCAGATGGTCGGCGAGCACGCGGGCATGATTGTTCACGGTGTCGCGGACGCTGTAGAGCAGGGTCACCGTGCCGTGCTCGTGCCCCCTGCGGCGCAACGCCGCGACGGCCTCCGGGTTGGCGTCGAGCTCGGCCCGGTAGCGCCGGGCGAACTCGGCGAACTCGCCGGTGTGCTGGTGGAACCACTGCCGCAGCCCGGTGCTCGGCGCGGCGTCCTTGGCCCACTCGCCGAGGGCCGCGCGCTCCTTGGAGACGCCGCGCGGCCAGAGCCGGTCCACCAGGATCCGGTAGCCGTCGCCCGGATCGGGATCGTCCTGCACCCGCTTGATCTGGAAGGCCATTTCCGCATGTTATGTCCGGGCCTTCGCCGGTTCCGGTGCGGGGGCGCGACCCAGCTCACGGACCGCCGGGACGAGCAGCAGGGCCGCGCAACCGAGGACGCCGACCAGCACCGACGAGCCGAGGACCAGTTCCGCGCCGACGACCGCGGCGACCGGCCCGGCGAGCGCCTGACCGATCGGGAGGCTGCCGGTCGAGCCGAGCACCTCGTACGAGGTCATCCGGTTGAGCATGTCCGGCGGCACCTGGGTCTGCACGCTGGTCTGCCACTGCACCGACCAGAACGCCCAGACCAGGCCGTTGACCGCGGCCGCGGCCAGCAGCAGCGGCAGACCGGCGTGCAGCGCGATGGCCAGCGGCAGCAGCACGAAGGCGAACATCGCCACGGCTCCGGCGGCGAGCGGGCGCGCGGGCCGCAGCCGGAGGGCCGCGATGCCACCGCAGACGGTTCCGGCGCCGAGGGCGGAGTGCATCCAGCCGTACGCGGTGGCGCCCAGATCCTCGCTGACCAGGGTGGCGCCGAGCGGGATGAGCGGGCCGAACAGGAAGATCCCGTAGAAGACCCAGACCAGGATCACCGACCAGATCCACCGCCGGGCGCGGAACTCGTGCCAGCCGTCCCTCAGGTCGCGGATCGTCGACGACGAGGTGCGCGGGACCTCGTCCAGTCGCAGGCCGGCCAGGCAGAGGGCGCTGATCGCGAAGGTCGCGGCGTCCACCGCGTACACCGGACCGGGCCCGAGGAACGCGAAGATCAGGCCCGCGGCGGCCGGGCCGAGCATCTCGGCGATCGCGACCGCCGTACGGATGACGGCATTGGCCTTGAGGGGATCGCTCGCGACGAGTGGCACGATGCCGTTGACGCCGGGCTGGAACATCGCGGCGGCCGCGCCGCTGACCGCCGCGCAGACGATCAGCAGGCCCAGCGACGGGGTGCCGGTGAAGAAGGCGACCGCGACGACGCCCTGGGCGACGAGCCGCACCAGGTCGGCGCCGAGCATCAGCGGCCGGGCGCCGAACCGGTCCGCGAACACCCCGCCGAACAGGATGCACCCGAGCATCGGCAGCATCCAGGCGGCGAGCACCAGCCCGACCCCGGTGGCGCCGTGGATCCGCCCGACCGCCAGCGCGGCCGCCACCGTGAGCATCGCGTCGCCGAAGACGGAGACGGCCCGGGCCACGAAGTACCGGATGAATCCAGTGGTCCACATCCGCCGATCTTTACTCGATCGACCCCGATAGGTAAAGTTTATTTACTGTTTGTGAGGGGCGGCACCAGCTTGGCGGTGATGTCGCGCAGACGGGCGACGTCCTCGGCGGTCAGGTGGTCGAAGACCAGGCGGCGCACCTCGGCCACATGGCCCGGCGCGGCCGCCCGCAACGCCGCCATCCCGGCCTCGGTGAGCTGCGCGATCTGGCCGCGCTTGTCGCTCGGGCAGGCCTGCCGCAGCACCCAGCCGCGCTGTTCGAGATTGCTGACCGCGTGCGACAGCCGGGTCGTGGTGGTCCCGGTCAGCCGGGCCAGCCGGGTCATCCGCATGGCCCGGCCCGGCTCGGCGCTGAGCGTGGCCAGAATCTGGTAGTAGGCGTGCGGAATGCCGGCGTCCTGGCGCAACTGCTGGTCCAGGGCGGTGGGCAGCATCATCAGCACCTGCGCCAGGTTGATCCAGGCCTCCGGCTCGGCGCCGGTCAGCCACCGTACGGGCGAAGCGTCGGTCACCTGCTCATCCTCCTCGATCCTTCTAGACGGCGGGCGCGAGCAGGTGGGCGTTGACGTCCCGGACCAGATCGCCCAGGCCCGGGTGCTCGACCACGGTCACTCCGCCGTCCTCCAGGATGCGCACACCCTCGCAGTCGGCGAACAGCGACGGCTCGCGCAACGCCAGCACGACCCGGCCGATCCCGGCGGTCAGGATCAGGTGCGTGCACGAGGTGGGCCGGGACCGGCGGGTCGTGCACGGCTCCAGCGAGCTGTACATGGTGGCGCCGGCCAGATCGAGGTCGCGGTGGCCGGCCAGTTTGGCGAGCGCCGCCTCCTCGGCGTGGTGGGCCGGGTGCGACTCGCCGGTGTAGCCGGTGGCCAGCGCCGTGCCGTGCCGGTCGACGACGACGGCGCCGACCGCGTAGTGGCTCGGCGACGGGGGAGAGAGCCGGGAGAGGTCGATCGCGGTGGTCAGCCAGCGCCGGTCGACGTCGTACGTGAAGGCCATGCGG
The DNA here is from genome assembly GCF_019429605.1 of Actinoplanes hulinensis. NCBI lineage: Bacteria > Bacillati > Actinomycetota > Actinomycetes > Micromonosporales > Micromonosporaceae > Actinoplanes > Actinoplanes hulinensis. Next base: position 157,105 of record NZ_JAHXZI010000014.1, read on the forward strand.
GGGTCCCTTCGGCGAGGGGTGGTGACGTCCCATCGGCACGCCGCCGCCCGAATCGACGATTCCGGCCGGTCCGGATCAGCCGGCCAGCGGCAGGTCGATGGTGTGGTGGGTGTGCGCGACCTTGGCCGACAGGTAGCGGGCGTTGGCCTCGGAGAGGTGCACCCCGGTCGGGATCCGGTCGGCCACCTCCACACCGAGGGCGTCCAGTTGAGCGGCCTTGTCCGGATTGTTGCTCAGCAGCCGGATCCGGCCGGCGCCCAGCACGGTCAGCATCTGCGCGGCCGGGGTGTAGTCCCGCTCGTCCTCGCCGTGGCCCAGCGCCAGGTTCGCCTGGTAGGTGTCGAGGCCGGTGTCCTGGAGGGCGTAGGCGTCGAGCTTCGCGTACAGGCCGATGCCGCGGCCCTCCTGGCGCAGGTAGAGCAGGAAGCCGCCGGCCTCGCTGATCCGCTCGGCGGCCTCGCGCAACTGTGGGCCGCAGTCGCAGCGTTCGGAGCCGAAGACGTCGCCGGTCAGGCACTCGCTGTGCGGGCGGACCAGGGGCGCCCCGCCGCCGGCGATCGCGGCGCGCCAGTCGCCCAGGCCCAGCGCCAGGTGCTCGCGGCCGTCGGACAGCCCGTGGAAGGTGAACACCTCGGCCGCGGTGGCGTAGCCGTCCGGGAACCGCAGGGGCACCGTCACCCGCGTACGAATCCGCGCCGCGGTCGTCGTCGTCACCGTCATGCCCGCCTCCGAAGTTGTTGAAGTTTCACATTCGAGCATCCGCGCCGAATGTTGAAAGATCAATAACTTCGCCTGTGGTTCCGGTCACGCGATCCACCGCCGCGTTCGGCGGATCGCGTCGTGCGTACCGTGAAGGGGTCTTCGCCTCCGCGAGGTGGTGGTGGCCGCTATGCGCTGGTTCCGGTCCGGGTCACGGGCGTCTCGGCGGGGGAGTAGGCGGCGTGTACGGCGTGCGCGCCCGCCGAGTGGGCCCGCTCCGCCTCGCCGCCGGTCACCGGCACGCGCTCCTCACCGACCGTCGGCTCCGGTTTGGGCCGCCCGTGGCGGGTGTCCCAGACGTCCCGGGCCAGGATCTGCAGGATGCCGGCGACCGGGATGGCCAGCAGCGCGCCGAGGATCCCGGCCAGCTCCACCGCGAGGAGGATCGCCACCAGCACGGTGAGCGGGTTGAGCTGCACCGTCCGGGCGAAGACGACCGGCTGCAACAGGTGGTTCTCCAGTTGCTGGTACAGCACGAAGAACGCCACCACCACGATCCCGGCGGTGGTCGACTGGGTGAACGCGGCGAGGCTCGCCACGACGGCCCCGATGGTGGCGCCGACCAGCGGGATCAGGTCGGTGACACCGACGAACAGGGCGATCAGGCCGGCGTACGGCACGTCCATGATCAGCAGGGTGACGAAGGTGAGCGTGCCGCAGACGAAACTGATCAGCAGGTTGCCGGTGAGGTAGCCGGTGACCGTCTTGGCGCAGTCGTGCCCGACCCGGCGGATGTGCTCGGCCCGGCGCTCCGGGAAGAGGGCCAGGAACCCGTCGACGACCTTCGGCGCCTCCAGCACCATGAGGTAGGACAGCACGAAGATGGTGACGACGCCGGCCACCCCGGTGGCCACCGAACCGAGAAGGGCGATGGTCGGCGCGCCCAGGCCGGCGGCGTAGCCACGGATCCGGTCGGCGTTGTTCTCGGCGTACTCCAACAGATGGAACCGCTCGGCCAGGCTGCCGACCGGACCGCGGCCCGCCCGCAGATCGTCGATGATCTGCGGGAAGTTCGAGATCAACTGGGCGCCCTCCCGGGCCAGCGGCACCACGAACAGCGTGATCAGGCCGCCGAGCAGGGCGAACGCCGTGAGGAACACCAGCAGGGTGGCCAGCCAGCGCCGGCCGAACGCGCCGCGCCGGGTCACCCAGCCGACCGCCGGGTGCAGCGCCACCGCGAACAGCGCCGCGATCAGGATCCAGGTCAGGACCTGGCGTGTGTGGTACGCCAGAAGCAGCACCGTCGCGGTGGCCAGCACGATCCCGATGACGGCGAGCGTACGGCGCGCGACCACCGCCGTGTCAGTTTGCCCCATGCGCGCCGGGTACCCGGCCGCCACCAGCGCAAACGGGACCGATCCGGTCCGCTGGCCGGGCGCTGCGCCACGGTGACGGCCATGCTCGGCGGCGGGACCCTCGACCTGACGGCGGCCGTCCGGGCCCGCCTGGAGCGGGTCGCCCGCGCCGTCACCACGGACGGCGGCGGCCTCGGCGACTGAGACCGGCGTATCCGGTCGATTGTCCGCCGGTCCCATGTGTACCGGCCGGACATCCGCGGTGGCGCCGCCCCACGAATCGGTTCCGATCGGTCGAGGGGGAAGCGAAGGAGGCCACCGATGTCGCCGGCCACTACTGACAGTGTGCTCATCGCTACTAACATCAAGCGGATGTGCATCGACGGGGATAAGTGGATCGCGGGAGCCGGGTCGTGACCGATCAGGCGGTGCGCGTCGTGGTCGCGCCGGAACCCTCACCGGCCCCCGCGGTCACCGGTCGCGGGTGGCGGGGACTCGCGGTCGTGCTGGGCTCCCAGGCCTGCGCGCTGTCGGCCAACCGCATGCTGCTGATCGCCATCCCGTGGCTGCTGCTGACCAGCACCGGTGACCCGGCCAAGGCCGGGCTCGTGACGCTCTGCCAGGCACTGCCGTACGTCATCGTGCAGGTCGTCGTCGGGCCGCTGATCGACCGGCTCGGCGCGCGGCGGATCAGCATCGCCGGTGACGCGATCAGCGCGGTCGCCATGATCCTGCTCGCGGCGACGCCCGGGCCGCCGCTGCTCATGGTGATGCTCTGCATGGCCTGCGTGGGGGCGGCCGACGGGCCGGCCGTCGCCGCCAAGCACACCCTGCTGCCGGGGGCGACCGAGGACGCCGGCCAGCCGATCGAGCGCGGCACCGGCATGGCGACGGTGATCGAGCGGGCCGCCACCAGCGCCGGGCCACTGGCGTCCGGAGTGCTCGTGGCGGCGTTCGGCGCCCGTACCCTCTGGGCCGTCGCCGTGCTCTTCGCCGCCGCCGCCCTGATCGGCGTCACCGGGCCGCGGGCCGCGGGCCGTTCCCATGCCACCCGGCCGGGCGGCTACGTGCGGCAGCTGCGCGACGGCGCGGGCTTCCTGCACCGCGATCGCTCGCTGCGGGCCATCGTGCTCATGTACGTCATCACGAACTTCCTGGACCAGGCGTTCCTCACGGTGCTGCTGCCCGTGTGGGCGCACGGGCACGGCCACGGGGTCGCGTTCGTCGGCCTTCTCAGCGGCGTCTTCGGGGCGTGCGCGGTGTTCACGGCCGCGATCGCCGCCTGGATCGGCGCCCGCTTCCCCCGCCGGACCGTCTTCCTGGCGGCGATCATCGTGGCCGGGGTGTCCCGGTACGTGGTGCTGGCCGCCGACGCGCCGCCCACCGTCGTGCTGCTGGTCTTCGCGGCGGCCGGGCTCGGCAGCGGCGCGGCCTGCCCGATCGTCGAGGCGGTCGAGGCCGAGCGGGTCCCCGACCACATGCGCGGCCGGGTCCGCACCCTGATCGTCGCCTGGGCGTGGGCCGGGATCCCGTTCGGCGGCCTGGCCGGCGCCGCCATGCTGACCGCCGGCCTGGGCACGGCCCTGTGGGCGTGCGGCGCGGTCTACCTGGCCGCGGTCGTCCACCCAGGATTACGAGTGACCTGGCGCCGTTGACCCTTGACAGACCGCCGGCAACTCATCGATCTGCTGCTCAACGGGCATTCCGCGAATCGCGCTGATCTTTTCGGAAAATAGAATTGCGCGGTACGGCGACCGCTGGCTATCGTCGTCCTCACAACACACCGCAACGGAATCAAGGAGCTTTCGATGAACCGCTGGCAAACCGAAACGATCTCGGTCGCCGTCGTCATCGAAGCCTTCGATGAGCAGGTGAACGACTTCGAATCCCAGCCCGGGAGGCGCTGCTAGCGCCTGCGGAAGCGCCCAGCGCCGAAGCCGCCTCCCGGACCCGGGGAAGGCGGCTTCACTGTTTTCACATAGGGGTGTGGCGCAATTCGGTAGCGCAGCGGCCTCCAAATCCGAAGGTTGCAGGTTCGAATCCTGTCGCCCCTGCTTTCCCTGCGAGAAATTCGCGGAGCTGACAACTGAACAGTGGCTTTCACAGGCCCATCAAGCTCAGACGGCGGAGCATCCGGTTGAAGCCCGGGAGGTGCGCGGTTCGATTCCGCGGGTGGGTGCGCACGACAAGGGACCAGCGGAGCAGCCAGGAGTGCTCACCGGTCTCTCAATCCGGAGGTCGCGGGTTCGAATCCCGCCTGGTTCACGACACGGCCGGCATCCGCCGGTCACTTTCCGAGATGGTGCAACAGGCAGCACGCCCGGCTCTGGACCGGGAGGTTCGAGGTTCGAATCCTCGTCTCGGAGCGCAAGCAGCACGCCGTTGTAGCTCACCGGGTAGAGCGGCCGCCTCGTAAGCGGCAGGCAGGCGGTTCGAGTCCGCCCTTCGGCTCGAAAGGAGAACATGCCGACGCAGGGGAGTCCGGAGTCCCCGTCACCCCGTCAAGGTGAAGATCGCGGGTTCGAATCCCGTCGTCGGTGCGAGGCTGGTGTAGCTCAGTCGGTCAGAGCATCGAGCCGATAACTCGAAGGCCGGCGGTTCGATTCCGTCCACCAGCACACGTCCGGCCAGCTCAACGGAAGAGTGCCGTCCCGACATGGCGGAGGCCGCCGGTTCGACTCCGGCGCCGGACACGCGTGGAGCCGTCGACTAAGCGGTCAGGTCACCGTCCTTTCAAGTCGGAAGGTGCGGGTTCGAATCCCGTCGGCTCCACTCCATCCCTCGTCGCCCAACCGGCAGGGCAGCGCACTGTTAATGCGTACCGGTGTCAGTTCGAGTCTGACCGAGGGAGCGGTAGGGCAAGGCCCGGTCAACGGTTTGAAACCGTCGCCGAGCCGTTGGCCGCACACGAGACAGCCTGTGTGTGCGGGGGCCAGGGCCATCGGGCGGATGGGATCGCACGGCATCGCGACCGTGTGCGCCTGCCCCGCCGACGGGCCCGCGACCCGGACGACGCCGCGGGACGGCCGGCTCGGTGATTCACCGGACCGGGGCCGGGGCGTCCTCCCTCACCGGCCGCAGGCACAGCGCCGCCGTCGCCAGGCCGGCGACGGCCGCGCCGCCGAGCAGCAGCCGGTAGTCGGCGACCGCCAGCAGGCTCGCGCCGGTCGCCTGACCGATCGCGCCCGGCGCGAAACTGAGCAGCGTGACCGTGCCCGAGACACGGCCGAGACAGGCCGCCGGGACATCCCGCTGGAGAACGGTCGCACCGATGATCAGCACCCACGGCGCCGCCAGGCCCGCGAGCAGCGCGGCGACGAGCACCGGGGTGAGCGAGGGCAGGCAGCGCAACGCGGCACCGGCCGCGAAGAGGGCGATGCCCGTCCCGGCGAACACGTGCGGCCGCATCCGTCGCTGCAACGGTCCGGCCAGCAGGCCGGCGGCCACCGATCCGGCGCCCTGCACCGTCAGAAGCACACCGGCGAAGGCCGGCGCCCGGTGCAGGCCCTCGTCGACCACCGCGAAGACCGTGGTGCCGGCCATCCCGACCAGGAACATGAGCGAGGACGTCGACAGCACGATCCGCCGCAGGACCGGTTGCCGCCACAGCTGACGGGCGCCCTCGGCGATCCGCTGCCGCCAGGGCTCCGCCGTCGGCGTTCGCTCGATCCGAACCGGACGGATGAGCAGGCACAACGCGGCCGCCACGAAGAACGTGACCGCGTCCAGCACGGCGACGCCCGCGCCGCCCAGCCAGGTGAACAGGCCCGCGCCGAGCAGTGGGGCGGCCAGTTTCACGCCCTCGGACGCGGACATCCGCAGCCCGTTGAGGTCGCCGAGCTGATCCGCCGGGACCGCGGCCGGCAGGACCGCGTTCTCGGCGGCGTCGAGGACCACGAAACTGACGCCGTAACAGAGCATGACCGCGAAGATCAGCCACACCTGGGCCTCGGTCTCGACCAGCAGCAGGAGCAGGAGCAGCAGGCCCATCACCGCGTTGGCGCCGATCATCACCCGCTGCCGGCGGGGCGCGCGGTCCACGATCGCCCCGATCACCGGCCCGGCGAGGGTGGGCGCCCAGACCAGGAAGCCGACCCAGGCCGCCAGGCTGCTGTCACCGGTCAGCGCCATGACCCAGATGCCGGCGGCCAGCATCATCGCGTTGCTGCCGAAGCTGGAGACGAGAACCGCTCCGAGATATGCCGTCGCGCTCCGGCTCCACCTCACCTGACACTCCTCCTGGGTTGAGTCATCGGGGCTCAACGCTAGGTGTCCGGTTTGGCGGGGTCAATGGCGATTTTGTCAATAAATAATTGACAACGTTCGGCGATGAATTTCGGGCCGGAGTGCGGTCTTCTATGGCGACGACCCCGAAAAGCAGGGAGAAGACCAATGGGCACGATCCACATCGACCTCTTCACGACCCTCGATCTGGTCGGCCAGGCGCCGGGTGGGCGCGACGAGGACCCCGACGGCTTTCCGTACGGGGGATGGCAGTTCTCGCAACCGGACGAGATCGTCGGCGAGCACGTGGTCGCCGGAATCCTGGCTACGGACGCCCTGCTGCTGGGCCGCCGCACCTACGACATCTTCGCCGGGTACTGGCCGCACCAGGACGATGTCATCGCCGAACGGTTCAACAGCATCCCGAAGTACGTCGCCTCGCACGGCAGCCCCACCCTCGACTGGGCCGGCACCTCCCAGCTCGGCCCGGACCTGCCCGCCGCCGTCCGCGAGCTGCGCGACAAGCACGACGAGGTGCACGTGATCGGCAGCCTCAACCTGGTGCAGACCCTGCTGCGCGAACGCCTCTTCGACCGCCTCAACCTGTGGGTCCACCCGCTCGTCCTGGGCGTCGGCAAGAAGGTCTTCGACGGCGGCGCCGTCCCCACCTCGCTGACGTTGGCCGAGCCGCCGATCACGTCCGCCCGCGGCGCCGTCCTGCTCCGCTACACCCTCGGCGACCCGATCACCGCCTGACCCGGCACCGCTCCAGCCGCGCGGCCAACCCGGGCGCTACCTTCCGCAGTTCGGTCAGGTCGGTACGGGCATCGAGCAGGTGTGCCCAGACGACGCCACGCGACGTACCGGGTCCGTAGTGCCCGGCTGAGGTTCGACTGACAGACCGGCCGGTCCGGGTGACCGATCGGGACCAGGGCCACCGCCTGTCGGCCGACTCCGACGGCCTCGTGCAGATCCTCGCCGGCGCCCGCATGGTCGAACCGCTCCAGCAGCACCAACCCGAGGCTGGAGAGGCGGCCGGCGGCCTCCGGGTGGTCGGCGGGCGTCATTCGTACCGCCGCGCGAATCACGTCCACGGCCCGATCCAGATCGGCTTCGGCCCGAGTGCGCCCGAACCCGGCATGCAGAACGGCGCCGAGCAGCTCCAAGCATCCGGCGCGGCCGATGTGTTGATCGGGTGTGACCGCGAGCGCCCCCTCGGCGGCGTTGATGGCGTCCTCCAGGTCGGCGCCATCGCCGGTTCGCAGGAACCGTTCACGAAGCAGGCCGGCGAGACGGGAGAGGGCGGCGGCCTGATCGGGGTGACCGTCGGGGCTGGCCGCGACCTCTCGGCGGGTGGCCGTGACGGCCGCGGCGAGATCGGCGTCGGATCCCGTACGCGCGAACCGCGCCGCCATCACCCGGGCGAAGGCTGCCAGGTGAGCGGCTCGATCGGGATCGTCAGCGGCCACCATCGCCGTCGCCCGCCGTGTGGCGTCGACGGCCTCCTCCAGATCGGCGTCGGCCCCTCCCCGCTCGAAGCGGTCCACCAGGGCCAGCCCGAGATCGTTCAGGCTCCGGGGATGATCCGGGCGACCGCCCGACCGGGCCACCGCCTCCCTGGCGTATGCGATGGCCTCGGCGAGATCGGTGTCAGCGCCGGTGTGGCGGTACCGTCCCCGTAGGACGCCGGAGAGGTTGGTCAGAACGGTGGTTCGAGCCGGGTCCTGGCCGGGCACGGCGATCACCGCCCTCCTGCCCGCCTCGACGGCTTCGTCGAGGTCGGCCAGGACACCGGTGCGCCGGTAGCGTTCCCTCAGCGTGCTGGAGAGGCTGGTCAGTAACAGTGCTTCTTCGCGGGTATTCGCGTTCGTGGCACCGATCGCCTCTCTGGCCGCATCGATGGCTTCGTCCTGGTCTGCTTCGGCGCCCGTGACGTCGGCCCGCACCAGCAGGGCCGCCGCGAGGTTGGTGAGGCAGGCGGGCCGGTCGGGATGGTCATCGGCGATCATGTCCAGCGCCGTCCGTGTCTCCGTGCAGGCCCGATCCAGGTCGACTCGGTCGCCCGATTCCTGATAGCGGACCCGGAGCCTGCCGCCGAGGTTCGTCAGCAGGAGGGGACGGAACGGGTCGTCAGCCGGCAAGGTGACGGCCAGGCCGGCCATCAGATCGATGATCTCGTCCGGTAACGCGAAGGCCTGGCCGTTCATGACCGCACGCAGACGGTTCCGGAGATACCGCTGACGCTCGGGATCCGGCATCCATCCAACCTGGATCGTCGCTGCGACGTACGTCAATACCCGTCACCAGGTCCACTTCTGGAGGGCGGCGCCCGTACAGGTGGTGATGTTGATCTGGGCGTTGTTGGCGGTGGAGGCGGCGGCCAGGCACAGGTTCGTGTTGCTGAGCGGGCGGATCGTGCCGTCGGCGTTGGACCGCCACTTCTGGGCGCCCGTGTTGTTGCAGGTGAACATCCAGATCCGCTGGCCGGACGCGAAGTTGCTGTTCGGGACGTCCAGGCAGTTGCCGAGCATCCGCCACGTCCAGTCGCTGATCCTGGTCAGGGCCTGCGCCTTGGTGTTGTTGCAGGTGTAGGCCTGGAGGTAGGTGCGGGCCGCGATCGCCGAGCCGGGCACGTCCAGGCAGCGGCCGGTGCTGTTCCGGAACGGGCTCATCAGCGGGTTCGGGCCCTTCGCCACCTGGACGATCTTCGCGACCGACGGGACACCGTCGGCGTCGACGATGAAGAGCATGTAGTAGCCGGGCGGGGCGACGCCGCCGGTCAGTGGGCCGGCGACGGTCAGCGTCGTACCGGAGGTGGTGAACTTGAGCGGCACGTAACGCTGGCCCTGGTCGACGCCGTGGGTGACGTCGGCCAGGCCGACCAGGGCGACCTTGCGGATGCCGGCCGCCTGCGGGCTGGTGACGGTGAAGACGCCGTTCACGCTCACACCGGCCGGCGCGGCGCTGATCACCGGCCGGTCGGCGAGCTCGCCGCTGCCGTCCTTCCGGTAGAGGTACGGCGGGGTGAAGTATTCGATGTTCTTCTCCAGGTAGCCCACCGTCACGCAGGCCGCGCAGATCCCGCCGCCGCCGGTCAGGACCCGCCCGTCGGGCAGCAGCGCCGCCGTCGAGTGGTACTGGCGGATCCGGCTCGCACCGGCCAGCACCGTCCACTGTCCGGTCGCCGGATCCCAGCGTTCGGCCGTCGTCACCGCGTGGTCCAGGTCGACCAGGCCGTTGACGGCGGCGCTGGTCATGCCGCCGGTCGCCAGCACCGAACCGTCGGCGAGGACGGTGGCGTTGAGCTGACGCCGCCCGGCCGTCATCGCACCGGTCGCGGTGACCGTCGGATTGGCGCCGTTGCTCGTGTTCAGCACGACCGCGGTGCGGGTGGGCACCTTCGCCACGCCGTCCTCGGTGACATTGCCGCCACCGACGATCAAAGAAAGACCGATATCGTACGGGGAGAAGCTCCCGTAATCACGATTGATCGCATCCCGGGTGGCGGTTCCGGTGATCACCCCGTCGCCGGAGGTGGTGATCGTGTATCCGGTCGTGCCGGGCCCGAAGAACGCGAGCTGGGTGTCCGGCCGCGACCCCATGAACGGATAGACCCGCGCACTGTACTTGGTGAAATTGGTCAGTTTCCGAATGGCGCCGTCGGTCTGGTAGACCTCGGCCGTCGCCGGCCCGCCACCGATGATGACCTCTTCGCCGTTCGCCGTCTCGGCCACCGACGGGTACCAGCGGGCCGCGGCCATGTCGTTGCCGCGGGTCCACGTCTCGGTCTGCCAGTTGAACACGTAGGTGCGCACCGTCCCGGCGAGCTGCGCGTTGGCGTTCCCGCCGGCGACCAGGATGTTGCCGTTGGCCAGGTGCGCGAAGCCGGCGCAGAAGATGTTGCTGCCCTGGAGGTCGACCCGGCGGAACGTGTCGTCGGCCGGGTTGAACACCATGGCCCGGGTGAAGCTGTGATCCGGATAGGTCTCGGTGGGGTTGTCGCCGACCGAGTCCCAGATCAGCACCTTGCCGTTGGGCAGCACCGCGGTGAAGACCGGCACCACGGGCGTGTCCACGACCGGGCTCCACGATCCGGCGGTCCCGGGGTCGGCGACGGCCGCCCGGCTCTGCGCGGTGCCGGGTCGGCGGCCGGTCTCGCGGTGGATGCGGTCGGCGTTCTCTCTAGTCCGCTGCTCGATGACCCGCATCGGGGTGCCGACCAGGTCCTGCTCCCGGTGCTGCTGGTCGTCCTCGGCGTGCCCGTGCGCCTGATGATCATGCGCGGTGGCCCGGGATTCCACACCGACGGCGATTGTGGCCGCTAATAGACAGCATGCGGTTATGGCGCGACGCAGGTTCACGAGAACCTTCCTTTCGGCGGCGCGCCGGGAATCATTTTCGGTCTGTCGGAACGGCCTTTCCCCCGTGATCTATTTCGCGCCGTCCAGTTCGGTCACCATAACCCCGCAGTAAGGTGGCCTTCAATATTTATATACGCCTTTGAAATGTATGATCATGGACGCCGTACCCTGGCCGGCCACGCCGTGACGATGTTGCCATTCCGTCCGGCTCTCCACCGTCAGGTAACCGGTCACCGGCCTCGCCGTCCTCACCTCGGACAGGGCCAGTAGGGCTCCGGACTCCCGCAGGCGGGCGGAGTCCTGCTCCGGAAGGACCGGAGCATCGATCACCAACCTGGTGAACGCGTTCTGCGGCATGTCCCAGGTGCGGCTGAACGTGAACGGCAGGCTCTCCTGGAACAGCGGTGCGGCCACCAGCGGGTCGAGGATGGCCATACCGGCCACCAGGGCCGGCGGGACCTCGGTGAGCAGGTCGGGGAGCGGCTCGTTGACGACTGTCGTCTGGTGCAACTCCGGGGCCGAGTCGTGCAGAACGGTCTCGAGCCGGGTTGCCGCGTCGGCAAGGACGCCTCCGAAGCCGCCGAGAACCGCCACGGCCACCTCGGCCAACAGCCTGCTGTCCGGGAACTCCGCCAGGTACCCGCCCGGCGCCTCGGCGAGTTCGAACAGGTCGACCGTGCCGAACCGGCGGGTAGGTAGCGACTCGGCGTCTTCGGCGAGTCGTCCCAGGATTTTGAACGTCTGCTCGCGATCGTTGGTTCGGAGCAGTTCGTGGCGGACGCCGGGGAGGAACTCGTACAGCACCTCGTCGGGATCGTCCACCGGTGGCGCGGCACGCTCCAGGAGTCCCGAGAACAGGACCTCGACCAGGTGACCGCGATCGGATTCCGGGAGCCAGGCCCGCTGCACGGCCCGGGCCACCGGCAGGGTCACCGGAACCGCCGCGAGATGGCGGGCCAGGTCGAAGGCGGTCGGTGTGACTTCGGCCCGGAAGCCGGCGACCCGTTCGACGGGCGACTCCGGAACGAGGTCGTAGTCCCCGTACACGTCGTCGCTTTCGTCGGACAGGGGCAGGTAGCCGACCGGGAGGAAGTCCATCGGCGCCGCTGCCGGCCGGAGCGACACCATTGTCGTGATCCACCGGCGGATGTCACCGTCGTCGATCGGGATAACCGGCACCCAGGCGCCGTCGACCGAGGTGTCGGGCGGGGCGGACCGCCAGATGCCGGGCCGGTGCTGCCGGGGCAGGGCGCTCTCCGGCGGCAGGGCGGTGCGCCGCCACAGCGATTTCGGCAGTGCCTGGAACGTGACGACCGGGTTGTCGGCGCTCCACCGCTGCAACATCTCGGCCGTGGCGCCGCGCCGCCACCGGTCGTCGATGCCGTCCGTCACCAGGGCGATCAGGCGGCGGCCGACCGGGTCGTGCAGTTCGGACGGCTTGTGGACCCGGCCGGCGGCGGTCACCAGCGTGGGCGAGCCGTCAGGGCCGTCGGCCGTCAGCCGCCACACCCGTACGTCGCGGAATACACCGGCACGGCGCATCACCCGCTGGAAGGTGTCGACGGTCTCCCGCCAGAGCACCATGGAGGGCGAGTCGTCGACGACCAGCGCCAGGTCCAGCCAGCGTTCCGTGTGCGCCCGGGTCACGACTATGGGCCAGCCCGTCTCCGCCGACGCGCGGGCGGTGGCCTCCTCGTCCAGGACGATCCGGCCGGGGCGCGGTACACGCCGCCGCAATGGCCGCAGCGACCGGCTCGTCACCGTGGTCTCCGTCGCGGGGGCAGGTCGCCGTAGTCCGACCCGCCGACCGCCGCCCGCGACGCCGCCTCCGGCCGCAGCGGGCGAGGGGATCACGACCGAGCCGGTGATCGTCGCCGGTGCCGGCACCGGAGGACGTGGCGGGACAGGCGAGGCGCCACCCGAAGGCGGCGGTGTGGTCTCACCGGTAGTGGGTTCCGGGACGGCTTCGCTGTTCGGGGCCGTCGTGTCCTCGTCGCCGTCGATGCCGGCCGGAACGGTGGCGGCATCCCCCGGGGCGCCACGCATCAACCGGGCCATCCACAGCAGGTCCAAGAGGTTCTGGACGTCGAGGTCACGATCGGGCCGGGTCACGGCTGATCGTCGAGAGGACCGAGCAGGCGGTCGGCGAGGATGGTCCAGTCCTCGTCGGTCTTCTTCACACCGGTGCGCAGGCTCAGCAGGTTCAGCAGCTGGTCGGTGGCGTACGTCCCGTCCTTCTTCTTGAGGGCCTCGGCGAAGTCTCCGACCAGGTCATTCACGACCGGGTCTGCCAGCAGCTCCGAGCCCAGATGAGCCTCCACGATCCGGCGCAGCTTGGTCCGCGACGGCGGCGGGATGCGCAGTGAGACGCACCGGCGCAGGAACGCCGGCGGAAACTGCCGCTCGCCGTTGCTGGTGATGACGACGATCGGGAACTGCGCGCATTCGACCGCACCGCGTTCGATGTCGGCGCTCTGCCCGTCGTCGGTGCGGACCGTCACCGTTCGGGTGGACAGCCGCTGCAGCTCCGGGATCGCGAACCGGCCCTCCTCGAACACCGTCAGTAGATCGTTGGCCAGATCGATGTCGCCCTTGTCGAACTCGTCGACGAGCAGAACCCGTGGCCGGCTGCCCGGCAGCAGGGCGGTGCCGAGCGGGCCGAGACTCAGGTACTTGCCGATCGGCGCCCCGGAGCGGCCCGGCCGGCGCGTCCGTTCCTGCAGCCCGGCCGCGTGCAGCCGGCCCACCGCGTCGTAGCGGTACAGGCCGTCCTGCACCGTCGTCCGGCTGGTGATCGGCCAGTAGAGGACCTCACCGAGCTGGAGCTCGTACGCGATGCTCAGCGCCAGCGTCGATTTTCCGCAGCCGGGCGGTCCGCTGACCAGCAGAGGGCGGCGTAGGTGGATTGCGGTGTTCACGATGAGTGCCTCGTCGCGTTCCGCCCGATATGTCGACGCGAGATGACGCCGCCGTTCGGCGCGGGCGTCCTGCCCCGTGGGCAGCGGTCGCTCCACCGCCCGGCCCCCGAAAGAGCGCCACGGCGGAGCGGGCGGAATCTCCCAGGTGTGGGGTTTGCCGTTGCCCTGATAGATCCACAGGGGATTCTCCGTCACCGTGCACCTCTACGTTGTGGGGGCGTGCGCAGGGATCGGCCCCGGATGGGACGAACCTGGGAGTCGTCGTAGACCAGGGAGACGCTCGCGGCATCGGTGCGCATCGCGCGGATTTCCGCGGGTAACCGATCCGGCTCCGCAGCGCTCACCGTGGCGTGGACCCGGTCGTGCAGAAGGCCGACATCACCGTCGTCGCGCAACCAGAGAAGCACCGGCACGCCTTCCCGGATCGCGTCCAGGATGACGTGCCGGGCGGGCCAGGTGCTGGGCGGGCGATGCTGGCTGGCGAAGATCGCCACCGCGACCTTCTCGTCCGCCGGATCCCGCCACTCCCGTCTTGGCACGGCGGTAGCGTCGACCAGCCGTACCAGTTGTTCGGGTCGGGCCTTGTCCTGCATGTGCAGCAGGCCGCTGCGGTGCTGCCACTTCCGCTTGGAGAGCGCGCTTCGTTCCCGCTCGTCCAAGCGGATGGTGACCTCCCAGTAGGCGCCGATCGCGTCCCTCGACAGAAGGCACTCGTCGACCGGCTCACAGAGCAGGTTCAGCGACAGCACGATCTCGAAGCGAAGTTCATTGTGGTCGATGTGGCTGAGCAGCGGCGCAGCGGCGGCGAGGGCATCCTCGGCGGCCTCCCGCCAGTCCTCGTAGACGGCCTCCGCCTGATAGACGAAGTAGGTTTTGGTCTCCTTCCGGTACACCAGGGCCTTGGGCCGGATGAGGCTGTCCTCCTCGTACAGGACGATGTAGGCCAGCACCCGGCCGGTCACCGATTCCGCTGCCGCCGCCTGTTCCTGGACGCGCCGGCGGTCTGTCTCCGACACGTTCCTTCGCTTCGCGACGTCGTCCAGCAGGCGTAGCAGGATCGCGTGCTCCGCACGCCCCTGAAGTCCCTCGTATACGGCGAGATGCTCGAGGAAGGTGAGCACATCCGGCATCGATTCACCGGGGCATATCCGCCGATCCAACAGGTCGATCATCGTGTGGAGATCCTGTGAGGCGGCGAGTTCCATCCTTCCGACGTGCCCCAGCGCGGACCAGACGATCAGCGCCACCTCGGACTCGTCGGGCAGGCAGTCCGCGTCGTCGAGTTGATCGAGGAGCCGGGCGACGTCGGCACGCTCGTCGTCCGTCAGGACCGACGTCGCAGCCCCGGCCTCCTGCAGGCCGGGCGCCGGGCCGAGGGCGAGGAGTCGATCGTGCCAGTGCGAGATGGTGGGTTCCCTCGCCGCGAGACGCACGAAACGGTCGAGCAGCCTCTGGCCGCACAGAACGTCGATCAGTTCCTGTGCGGTGGATCGGACGTCCTTGGACCGCGGGAAGGTGCCGGGGATCAGGCGCGCAGGCTTGGCCAGACGCTGCAACGAGTCGATGTCGGCGCACGCTTCGGCAAGGATTTCGACCAGAAGATCCTTGCGCTCCTGACCCCACTCCGGATCGGTCATCGGCGCACGCCCCCGATCGCTCGCGCCACGACCCGTCCCGTCCTCACCATGTCGACTTCACCATGTGGACGGTGCGGCGGAAAGACGGGAGGCGCTCACGAGATCGATTGGCTCCGTTCGGGTGATGTCTCCTGGACGATCCGGCACCGGGGGTGTGACGCCGGCGGGGCGGCGGCGAGACAAGGTTACGATGGGCGGCCGAGGCAGGCCACGTCGTACACAAAGGAACGGCGATCCCATGCATCCGCTCGACGGCTATCCGGACTGGAGCCGGCCACAGTGGCTTCAGCTACGTGATCTTCTGGTCCTGGCGTATGAGGATGAGCAGGCGCTGCGGCGGGTGGCCAAGCAGGTGGGCATCGTGCCCGGCACCTTCCCGGGCCGCGGTGACGTCCGCTCGACCACCTTCGACCTGATCGAGGTGCTCGCCAAACAGAAGCTCCTGCGGGCCTTCGTGCAGATCGCGGCGGACGATCCGGCCATCCGCGACTATCACGATCGACTGCGGGAACTCCTCGACGGTGATCCGATCGGCCGGCCGTCCGGTGGCCCGCCGCCGGTGTGGCAGACCACCGCCGACGATCTGGTGGTCATCCAGCGGCAACGGCTCCTTGTGGGCCGGGACCGCCTGTTCCCGGTTCGGCTCGCCGGCGAGATAGGCGAGGCGGCCCGCAGCGTGGCCCAGTTGACCGTGCTCTTCGGGGCCACCTCGGTGCACGGCACCGGCTTCCTGATCGCCGACCGTCTGTTGCTCACGGCCTACCACAACCTTCTCGACGCGAAACTAGGCACCGCGACCAGGGCTACGGCGAATTTCGACTACGACGGGAGGAAACTCGCCGAACAGTTCGTCTGCGAGGTCGACCCGGCGCCCGTCGCGGGTGATCCGGACGCCGACTGGGCAGTGCTGCGGATCCGGGAGACGACCGGCCGGAAACCACTGAAGTTGGGCAGCCGGTTCATGCTGCTCCCCGGCAACCCCTTGGTGATCATCCAGCATCCCGGTGGCGCCGAGAAGCGCTTCGCCTTCGACCATCAGGCGGTCGCCCACGTCGGCGACCGTTATGTGCAGTACCTGGCAGACACGATGGTCGGCTCCTCCGGCTCGCCGGTGTGCAACGAGGGCATGGAGGTGATCGCCATTCACCAGTGCGACGTGGCGGAACGCCTGATGATCGACGACCGCACGCAGACCGTCTGGCACAACCAGGGGCTCCTGGTCAATCCGATCATGGCGGAACTGGAGCGGGTTCTGACCGAGCACGGCCGACCCGGGAGTGACAAGTGACGACGATCAAGCCCTGCCTCACCGTCTACCGCCTGAGCGATGTCTACCCATCGGTGCCGCCGCGCGATCGGAGCCGGCTCAGCAACAACGAGCTCGCGCTCGCCAACGACATGCGCTGGGAGACCGGGCAGGAACTGCGGGTCCGCTTCCTCGACGGCGATCCCGGGTTCCAGGAGAGGGTGGAGGCGATCGCACGGACCTGGCTCGAGTACGCCAACCTGCGGTTCACGTTCGCGGACCAGTACACCACCGAGTTGCGCGTCACGTTCGCAGGGTCCGAGTACTCCTCCTATGTCGGAAAGGAGGCGTACGACATCCCGCAGGACAGGCCGACCGTCCGGCTCGGCGGCCTCGACACCGTGACCGACCCGGATGAGGTGCGGCGTGTGGTGCTGCACGAGTTCGGTCACGCCATCGGCTGCGTCCACGAGCACTCCAGCCCGGTCGCGAAGATCCAGTGGGACGAGACGGCGGTCTACGCCTACTACAAACAGCAGTACAACTGGACGGAAGAGGAGATCCGCGACAACGTCCTGTACCGGTACACGGACGACGAGGTGGAGGCCACCCTCGACCACGACCCGGACTCGATCATGCAGTACGCGGTGCCGGGGGTGCTGACCCGTGACGGCACCGAGATCGGCTGGAACACCGACCTGTCCGCGGGGGACAAGGCGTTCATCGCCGCGATGTATCCGTACCCCGCCGCCTGACGGGTCTAGTCCGCCGCGACGGCCAGCCCGCGTAGCCGTTGTGTCAACTCGGTCGCGCCGATCTTCTCCGCGGCCGCCACACTCTCGTCCCGGACGCTCTGCGCCTGCTCGGTCGCGCCCGCGGCGAAGAGGAGTTGCGCCAGGGCGCCGCCCACGACGGCGATGCCGTCCGGCCGCCCGAGCTGCCGGAGCAACTGGAACGACGCCGTCAGATGCCGAAGAGCGGCCTCATAGTCGGCACGTGCCAGATTGACCTGCGCCAGGCCCCAATGGGCGGCCGCTATCCCGTCCGGGTCGCCCAGTCTCTCGTTTGCCGCCAGCCGCCGGCCCTGTAGGTCGGCGGCCTCGTCGAGCCGCTGCTGCCGGACGAGGATGTCGGCGAGGCGGCCCCAGGTGACGGCCAGGGACCGGATGTCACCGAGCCGTTCGTAGACCGCCAATTGGTCCTGATGGATGCGGAGGGCCTCGTCGTGGTCACCGCGCTGTTCGAGGATGTCGGCGATGCGGCCCGACGTGACGGCGCAGGAGCGGGGATCGCCGAGTCGTTGGTAAACGGCCAACTGGGATTGACGCAGGCGCAGGGCCTCGTCGTAGTCGCCGAACTGATGAAGGATGTCGGCGATCTTGCCCCAGGTGAAGGCGTTCGACCGGGTGTCGCCGAGTCGCTCGTAGACCGCCAGCTGGGTCTGATGGATGTGCAGGGCCTCGTCGTAGTCGCCACGCTGCTCCAGGATGTCGGCGATCCGCCCCCAGGCGACGGCCGTCTCCCGTATGTCACCCAGCCGCTCGAAGACGGGCAACTGCGCCTCCCTGCGGATACGCAGAGCCTCGTCGTAGTCACCGCGCTGGTGGAGGATGTCGGCGATCTTGCCGAGCGTCATGGCGGTCTGCCGCGCGTCACCGAGGCGCTCGTGGACGGGACGCTCGATCTCGAGCCGGATGCGGAGAGCCTCGTCGTACTCGCCGCGCTGGAAGTGGATGTCCGCGATCTTTCCCCACGCCACGGCGGCCGAACGTTCGTCGCCGAGCCGCTGGTAGACCGGAAGCTCGACATCGAACCGGATGCGGAGAGCCTCGTCGTAGTCGCCGCGCTGATCCATGATGTCGGCGATGCGGCTCCACGTGATCGCCTCCGAACGGGCGTCGGCGAGTTGCCGGTAGACCGGGAGTTGTTCCTCGTGGTGGATGCGGAGGGCTTCGTCGTAGTCGCCGCGCTGGTACAGGATCTCGGCGATGGCCCCCTGGCAGGCGGCCGCCTCCTGCCGGGATCCCGCTTCGGAGAACAGCCGGTGAGCTTGCCGGAGCAACTCCTCGGCCCGGGGCGAATCACCGCGGCTGCTGAGGTGTCTGGCGTACTCCGCGATGACGCGGGCGCGGTCGAGGACACCGGCCTGTCCGGGTTCGGCCGTCTGTGCCGATTCGACCGCACGGGCGAACAACTCGTGGGCCGCTTCCCCGAAGCCGCCGGTGTGCGCGGCGTCGGCGACCCTCCGGAGCAGCAGGATCGGTACCGGGTGCCGGTGACGGTCGATCAGCGCGATCGACTCCTCCCCGATGTGGAAGGCGGCCACGGCCGGTCCCGCGCGCAGGGCCTGTACGGCCCCGGCGGCGCAGACGGCGGTGATCCGCGGGTCGTCGGCACGCAGGGCGAGCCGGGTCAGTTGCAGGTCCAGGGTCGGCAGCCGGCGGGAATCCTCCGAGGCACCGCCCCATGCGCTGAACAGGGGCTCGACGACAGCCCCGGCCAGGGTGTCGATCTCGTCGGTGCGCAGCGGGGCGAGGCGGCCGCTGACCAGGGCGTTGGCCGTGAAGGCCGACCGGCGCCCGTCGTGGCTGTCCGGGTGGACGTCGATCAGTCCCAGACCGCCCAGGCGCGCCAGCGACCCGTTCGTCCGCTGGGCCAGTACCGACACCACGGGCGCCGGCGCGGGAAGGTCGAACAGGGTGAGATCGCGCAGCAGGTCCCGGTGGTCGGGCCCGGCCTGCTCCAACAGCGCGTCCAGAGCGAGGTTCTCGAGGAAGGCGCGCAGATCCGTATCGGTGGGCAGATCACCCTGTTGCAGGAAGGACTCCATGTCGTTCACGGCGGCCTCGGCCCGGGAGGCTCCGACCGTCGGCGCGTAGACCAGACGGAGGCCCAGGAGATCCTGTAGGCCGGGGTTGCCGCGGCTGACGTTCATGGCCCGTTCGGCGAGGACGGCGCGGTCGGCCACTTCGCCGGGGGCCACCTGCGTCTGCCGGTGGAGCAGCTTGCGCTGAGCGACCGGGGACAGCGGCCGGACCATCACCGGTTCGAGGCGTTGTTCCAGCCCGTCCAGTACGAACTGGAAGCGGCTCGTCACCAGCAGCCGGCTGTCGGTCTCCCCGGGATCGAAGGCCCGCAGGAGCGCGGTGAGCACCGGCGCCGCCCGTGCGTCCACCCGGTGCAAACCTGATGGCCGCGGCTCCAGGACCTGTTCGAGGTCGTCGATGATCAGCAGGAGCGGGCGCCGGTCGCCGTCGGGCTGGGAGCACGGGCCGGCCAGCAGGTCGGTGAGCACGGCACCGATGGCGTCCGGCTGGTCCCGGACCACGGCCCGCCGCTCCTCGAGCAGTTCGCGGGCGGCCGTGTTGGAACGGACCGCCTCGCCGATGTTGTCCAGGATGGCGAGGGCGCTGTAGTCACCGAAGACGACGGCGAGAGCCATCTCCGGGCAGCGGTCGGCGATCCGCGCGGCCAGACTCGACTTCCCGAGCCGTCCGAGGCCGTGCAGCAGGACGCCACTGTGCTCCCCGGACCGCAGCGCACGCAGAGCCCGCTGCAGCTCCGGCCTCCGGCCGACGAACATCTCCGGGGCGGCGACCGGAACATGATGCTTGCGGTCGAGGAACACCTTGGTGCCGCGTACGGCCGACACCGTCGTCCGTCGCCTCCGTCCGCTCACCAGCGGACCGCCGCCCGCCAGCCCTAGCCAGAGCCGTGCCAGGTGCCAGTCGACCCGTACCGCTGGCGCCGGATCACTCAGCAATGTGCGGCGGGCGTCACCGACGGCCAGCGCGAGGTCGGCACGGTCGCTCAGTCGCCGGTAAAGCTCCTTGGCGAAGACCGTCGCGGCGCGGTCGTAGACCGGACCGTCCCAGCCCAGCACCGCCGGCAGCCCGCTGGTGACCAGCGCGGTGGCCATGGAGTGCGCCGGTGAGCCTTCCGTGCCCTGGTCCGACGCCGTGGTCATGCACCCGGAAACGAACAACAGCCGCGGCGGCGGCACCAGATGGCGGACCAGGTCGCCGGCCGTGGTCGGCAGGTTGTCGCCGACCTCGTCCTCCATCATCAGGACCGGTACGCCGGCGTCGCCGGGCCGGGGCGCGTAGGAGGCCGCCGCGTGGCAGGACAGGTGTACCACCGGCATACCGCCGACGTCGGCCAGGCGCCGCCCCAACTGCCGGGGGTCGCCGGTGTCCTCGACGAGCAGGTCGATACGGACCGGGTCGACCGCCGCCAGGATGGCGGCCTCCTCGGCCTCGTAGTCGAGTTCGAACTGCGACCGGGGCGAGGAGGCCATGAATGCCAGGCCGAGCCGGAAGCCGTCCGGTTCCGGCACGGTGCTGTCCGGGCGGCCCAGACGGCGGACCACACCGAAGCGCGAAAGAGCATCCGCGGCGAGGAAGCCCCCGTCCGGCCGGGCGAGAAGCTCGAACGGCGAATGCAACACCGCCCACTCCCGATCCGACGGCGTCCGGGGTCCACGGACCTCGAACAGCACCGGCGCCGGAGCCCGGGAGAGCAGGTCGGTCAACGAACCGGCATCACCGTCCAGCCAGGACCAGAGATCACGTCCTATCCCGAGGAGCACCTCGTCGGGCGCCTTCGTCTGGGTCGCCCGGCCGTACCGGATCGAGAGGGCGGTCAGCAACCGTTCGTCGTCGCCGGTCAGCGCACGCCGGGTGCCGATCCGTTCGTCGCCGATCAGCAACTCGAAGCCCGAGCCGTCCAGCACCAGACCGGTCACCACGCCCGCCCCCCATCCGACCGGACCCCGGGGACCGCCGCGACCGCCCACTCCGGACCCGACTATCAAACCACCATTGCGGGCGGGCACCGGCGGATCATTCCCCGGAAGTGCGTCTCAGAGGCGCGCCAGCGCCGACGGCGGGTCCTCGATGGCGTCGGCCACCGAGCGCATGAAACCGGCGGCCGCGCCCCCGTCACACACCCGATGATCAAAGACGAAGGACAACTGCGCGATCTTTCGTACGGCCAGAGCACCCGACACCACCCAGGGGCGATCGATGATCCGGCCCAGACCGAGCATGGCGACCTGTGGATGGTTGATGATCGCCGCGCTGCCGTCGACCCGGAAGGCGCCGTAGTTGTTCAGCGTGAACGTGCCCGCCGTCAGCTCGGCCGGGGTGGACTCGCCACGGCGGGCCCGGGCCGTCACGTCCCGGATCGCCGCGTCCAGTCCGGTGGTCGTCATCGTCTGCGCGCCCATCACGGCCGGGACCACCAGGCCGCGGCCGGTCTGCACGGCCAGGCCCAGGTTGATGTCGGGCAGCTCGACGATCTCCTGCCGTTCGGTGTCGAGCCGGGCGTTGAACACCGGGTACTCGCGCAGCCCGGCCACCACGAACCGGGCCACGTAGGCCATCAGCCCGGGCGATCCGGCGTCGCCGCGGGTGCGTTCCCGCAGCTCCCACAGGGCGGTGGCGTCGACGTCCACCCACACGGTCGCCTCGGGGATCTCGGCGCGGCTGCGGGTGAGGACCGCCGACACCGCCTTGCGGAATCCGCTCAGCGGAACCCGTCGCTCCCCGGCGGCCGGTGTCGCCGGTTCGGGGGTCCGGGTGGCCGATTCCACGTCCCGGCGGGTGATCACGCCACCCGGTCCGGTGCCGTGCAGCACGGACAGGTCGACGCCGTTCTCCCGGGCGAGGCGCCGGACCAGCGGTGACAGCACCAGAGGCGCGGCCGCCGGACGCTTCGGCGGTGTCGGCGCAACCGGCACGGTGGCCGGGCGGCCGGCCGGCGCGGGGGCGGCGGCGGTGTCGTGGCCGCGAGGGCGACGGCGCCTGCCCGAGGCCGTGGTGGGGGAGGTTCCGTAGCCGATGAGGACGTTGCCGGAGCCGGCGCGTTCCTCCTCGCGGTAGGTGTCGGCCGCGTCCGGTGCGGCCACCGTGATCAGCGGCGCGCCCACGTCGAGGGTGGTCCCCTCGGCCGCGTGCCGGGTGGTCACCCGCCCCGCGTGCGGGGACGGCACCTCGACCACCGCTTTCGCGGTCTCCACCTCGGCCACCGGCTGGTCCACGGTGATCACGTCGCCCTCGGCGACCAGCCAGCGCACGATCTCCGCCTCGGTCAGGCCCTCGCCGAGGTCCGGCAGCAGGAAGGTCTTGGGGCTCATGCCGCCACCGCCGTCCCGGTCAGCCCCGCGCGGAGGTGGGAGGGTAGGGAGATCCGGGTGTTCACGCGTCCTCCCACTGGAGGTCGTCGACGGTGTCGAGGATGCGGTCGACCGACGGCAGGTGGACGTGTTCCAGCTTCGGCGGCGGATAGGGGATGTCGAAGCCGGTGACCCGCCGGATCGGGGCGTGCAGCGAGTGGAAGCAGCGTTCGGTCACCCGCGCCACCACCTCGGACGACACACTGGCGAACCCGGCCGCTTCGGCGACCACGACGGCCCGGCCGGTGGACCGGACGGCCGCGCACACGGTCTCGTCGTCGAACGGCACGATCGAGCGCAGGTCGACGACCTGGAGGCTGCGGCCCTCCTGGGCGGCCGCCTCGGCGGCTTCGAGGGCGACCGGCACGGCCGGTCCGTACGCGATCAGGGTGGCGTCGGTGCCGGGCCGGCGCACCACGGCCCTGCCGATCGGCGGCACCGGGAGCGTGAGGTCGGCCTCGGAGCGGGAGAAGTACAGCTTCTTCGGCTCCAGGAAGATCACCGGGTCGGGCGACTCGATGGCCTTGCGCAGCAGCCCGTAGGCGTCCGCCGGGTCGGCGGGGGCGACCACGTGCAGCCCCGGCGTGTGCGCGTAGTACGCCTCGGACGAGTCACAGTGGTGTTCCACGCCGCCGATGCCACCGGCGTACGGCACCCGGATGACCAGCGGCACCCCGACCCGCCCCCGGGTCCGGTTGCGCATCTTCGCGGCGTGGCTCACGAGCTGCTCGAACGCCGGGTAGGCGAACGCGTCGAACTGCATCTCGACGACCGGCCGCATCCCGTTCATGGCCATCCCGATCGCCATGCCGAGGATCCCGGACTCGGCGAGCGGGGTGTCGAAGCAGCGCTGTTCCCCGAACTCGGCGGTGAGCCCGTCGGTGATCCGGAAGACGCCGCCGAGCGGGCCGACGTCCTCGCCGAACATGAGCACCGTGTCGTCGGCGCGCATGGCGTCGCGCAGTGCCCGGTTGAGCGCGTTCGCCATGGTGAGCTTCTCGGCGGCCATCAGCGTGCCTCCTCACGGGAGAGTTCGTCGGCGACGAGGGCCTGCTGTTCGCGCAGTTGCGGGGTGGGTTCGGCGTAGACGTGGGCGAACAGGTCCCGGTAGTCGGCGACGGTGTCCTCACCGAGCCCGGCGCGCATGTTCCCGGCCAGTTTCTCGGCGCTCACCCCGTACCCCGCGATCGTCTCGTCGTCGAGAAGGCCGCGGCCCCGCAGATAGGTCTCCACCCGGGTGATCGGGTCGCGGGCCAGCCAGGGGGTGACCTCGTCGGCGGAGCGGTAGCGGCCCGGGTCGTCGGCGTTGGTGTGCGGCTGCACCCGATAGGTGTGCGCCTCCACCAGCTGCGGGCCCTCTCCGGCACGGGCCCGGTCCACGGCCGAGCCGAGCACGCTGAGCAGCGCGGCCACGTCGTTGCCGTCGACGCGGGCGCCGGGCACGCCGTACCCGATGCCCTTGTGCGCGAGGGAGGGCGCCGCGGTCTGCCGGGCCAGCGGCACGGAGATCGCGTATTCGTTGTTCTGGATGAAGAACACCACGGGGGTACGGAAGACGGCGGCGAAGTTGAGCGCCTCGTGGAAGTCGCCCTCGCTGGTGGCGCCGTCGCCGCAGACCGCCATCACGACGGTCGGCTCGCCGCGCAGCCGGGCCGCGTGCGCCACCCCGACCGCGTGCAGCAGGTGGGTGGCCAGCGGCGTGGCCTGCGGCGCGACCCTCGTCGTGAGCGGGTCGTAGCCGCTGTGCCAGTCGCCGCGCAGCAGGGTGAGCGCCTGCACCGGGTCGACGCCGCGAGCCACGATGGCCGCCGAATCGCGGTAGGTGGGAAACAGCCAGTCGCCCGGGTCGAGGACCTGTACGCAGGCGACCTGGCAGGCCTCCTGCCCATGCGACGAGGGGTAGACCGCCAGGCGGCCCTGCCGGACCAGGGCGTTCGCCTGGTCGTTGAAGCGCCGCGCGGAGATCAGTGCGGCGTACGCGTGGACCAGTGCCTGCGGGTCGGGCATGTCCTGGCCGACGTGAACGGGGTTGCCGTCCGGGTCGATGAGCGTCACCGGCTCCGTGGACGGCAGCAGGAGAGCTGCGTCACGTGTCATGCGAGGATTCTGTGCAGGAAGCCAAACGATCACCACAGGTGCGCCGAACGCGAGATAATGTTTCGTCTTCGAGGGCGGTTCGGAGCCGAACGTCCAGGACCGGGCGGCCAGAAAAGGGTCCGCCGAGACAGGTGGCCAGATGCTCGACGACACCGACCGGCGGATCCTCACCGAGCTCGCCAAGGACGGGCGGATGTCGATGCGGACCCTCGCCGAGACGCTGCACATCTCCCGGGCGAACGCGTACGCCCGGGTGGCCCGCCTGCGGCAGGACGGGGTGATCCGCGGCTTCCACGCCGACGTCGACCCGGTCGCGGCCGGGCTCACCACGGCCGCCTACGTGACGCTCAACCTGCGGCAGGCCAACTGGCGGGAGATCCTGGCCCGGCTGCGGGTGCTGCCCGGGGTGGTGCACATCGGGCTGGTCGGCGGCGACTTCGACGTGATCCTGCTGGTCCGGGTCGCCGACAACACCGAGCTGCGGCATCTGGTGCTCGACGAGATCCAGGGCATGCCCGGTGTCGTCAGTACCCGTACGCTGCTGCTCTTCGAGGAGACCACCCCGTGAGGACCCGGACCGGCTGCTCACCGGGCTGGAGGACTGGCTTCGCCGATGACTGCGCGGGCCAGGCAGTCGGCGGCCCACTCCCGCCAGCGGTCGTGGGTCCAGCCCAGCTGCTCGGTGAGCAGCAGGTAGGTCTCCGGCGACAGCAGGGCCACCGCGGTGTCGGCGGCGGCGGCCTCGTCCGTACGCAAGATTGTCTTGGAGGCGAGCGCGGCGGCGAAGACGCGCTGGACCTCGCGATGGTGCCGGATGGTGGTGGCGGCCACCTCGGCGAGCTCCGGATCGGCGGCCGCCCCGCGGACCATGGCGAGCAGGCGCGCCGCCCGGCGCAGCACCTCGCCGGCGCCCTCCACCTGCCGCTCGATCTGGCGGCGCGGGTCGGCCTCGGCGAGGGCCGCGTGCACCCAGGACCGCTGGAGCGTGGGGATCGGCTCGTCGTCGCCGGCGATCGCCTGGTCCAGCGCGGTGACCAGGACGGCCCGCTTGTTGCCGAATGAGTAGTAGACCGTCTGCTCGCTCACCCCGGCCGCGGCCGCGATCGCGCTGATGCTGGTCGTCGCATAGCCCGCCGCGGCGAACGTGGTGGTGGCCGCGGCCGTGATGCGGGCGCGGGTGGCACGGGCCCGCTCGGCCCGGCCGTCGACTTTTCCGGTCATGGGACTTGACTATAGCGGCACTACAAAAACATTCTTAGAGCATGACTACGAAAACATCGCGGGTGCTGATCCTCGGCGGGTACGGCGCGGTCGGCCGGGAGGCCGCCCCCGCCCTGGCCGCGCACGCCGTCGTCCAGGTCGCGGGCCGCCGGCCGGAGCGCGCCCGGCCGGTGCCCGGGGCCGGCGTGATCCGGCTCGACCTGACCGAGCCCGGCCAGGTGCGGGCGGCCCTCGACGGTGTCGGCGCCGTCCTGATGTGCGCCGAGACCGGCAACGCGCGGGTGGCCCGGGCCGCCCTGGAACGCGGCATCCACTACGTCGACGTGTCCGCCACACGAGAGGTGCTGGCCGGGATCGAGAGCCTCGGCCCTCTCGCCGAGCGCACCGGCGCCACCGCGGTGCTCAGCGTCGGCGTCGCCCCCGGGGTGACGAACCTGCTCGCCAGATGGGTGGCCGACCGGGCGCCGGGGCGGCCGGTGCGGATCGGGGTGCTGCTCGGCTCCGGGGAACGCCACGGCGCGGCCGCGGTCGGCTGGACCGTCGACGGGCTCGGCCGGGAACGGGGCAACTGGACCGCCACCTTCCCGGCCCCGTACGGGCGGCGCGCCGTGCACCGGTTCCCGTTCTCCGACCAGCACACCCTCGGGTTCGGCGACGTCCGTACCGGGTTGTGCCTGGACTCCCGCCCGGCGACCGCCCTGCTCGGCGCCGCGAACCGCCCGGCCGTGGCGAACCTGCTGCGCCGCCCGGCCGTCCGGGGCCTCACCGAGCGGATCTTCGGCGGCCTGCACCTGGGCGGCGACGGCTTCGCGGTGACCGCCGAGGCCGGGGGAGCGCGGGCGTCGTTCACCGGGCGCGGGCAGAGCCGTGGCACCGGCCTGTTCGCCGCCCACGTGATCCGCCGGCTACCGGTGCTGCGGCCCGGTGTCCACCACATCGAGAACCTCGTCGACCCGGCCGATTTCCTCACCGCGCTGGCCGTCGACGGGTTCCGGGTTCACTGGGACAGCGACAGCCAGTAGGCGGCGAACTCGTCCGGCACGAAGCCCTCGGCCCGGTAGAGCGCCTGCGCGGTGTGGTTGTCCGGCGCCGTCTGGAGCTGCACCCCGATCGCCCCGGCCTTCCCGGCCTCGGCCGCGCAGGCCCGCACCAGAGCGCGCCCGGCGCCGGTGCGCCGGGCGGTGGGGGCCACGAACAGGTCGTTGAGCGTCCACACCGGAGCCATCGACAGCGAGGAGAACGTCGGGTAGATGTGCGTGAACCCGGCCGGCTCGCCGTTCTCGTCGCGGGCCAGCAGCAGCACCGACTCGCCGCGCTCGTGCCGCTCCCGCAGGAACGCCAGCACCTTCTCCGGGTCGGCGGGCCGGCCGTAGAACTCGAGGTAGCCGCCGAACAGGACCGCCGCCTCCGGAAGATCCTCCACCGTGGCCCGGCGCACCGTGATGCGGGCAGCGGCATTCGTGGTCATGTCGTGGGTCCTCTCGTCCGCGCGAAACCTCGCCCGAATCATGCCGAACTGCGTACCCTCCTCCGCCGGACAGGCCACGTCCGTACCGCTCACCGGGACGCGCCCGGTCAGGTGCGCAGCGTGTGGCTGGGGGAGCGGCCGAACTGCTTGCGGTACTCGACGGCGAACCGGCCCTGCGCGGCGAACCCCCACCGGCGGGCGATCGCGCCGACCGTGTCGCCGCGGGCCGGGTCCCCGTCGCGCAGGTCGCGGTGCGCGCCGTGCAGGCGGGCCAGGCGCAGGTAGCCGGTCGGGGTGGTGTCGCCGTGCCGGGCGAAGGCGGCCTGGAGACCCCGTACGCCGAGGTTGGCGACCCCGGCGATGTCCTCGATGGTGATCGGCTCGCCGGCGTGCGCGTCGATGTACGCCATCGCCCGGCGGACCGCGGCCGGCGGCACCCGCCCCGGACCGGGGATGTAGTCCGTCGTCATCGTGGTGTTCGGGAACACCGCCACCGCGGTGGCGCCCACCAGGTCGAGGAGCGCCGCGTGCACCAGCGGATGCGCCGCGGCGGGCTCCGGGCCGGCGAAGGTCCCGGTCACGTACTTGACCGTGGCGATCCAGTGCTGCCGCATCCGCTGCGACACCGGCGCCGGGGCGTCGAATCGAAAATCCACCGTGTCCACTCCGAGCCGGCCCGCCGCCCGGGCCGCTGTCTCCAGGGGGAACCGGACGTTCTGCAGGTCGAGGCCCTGCCAGGCGACCTGGAACGGTGTCCCGAGCGGCACCAGGAAGGCGTCCCCGGCCGCGAACGGAACGGCTCCGCCGCCCGTGTCGACGCGGTACCAGCCGTCGCAGA
This sequence comes from Actinoplanes hulinensis, assembly GCF_019429605.1. NCBI lineage: Bacteria > Bacillati > Actinomycetota > Actinomycetes > Micromonosporales > Micromonosporaceae > Actinoplanes > Actinoplanes hulinensis. Next base: position 185,344 of record NZ_JAHXZI010000014.1, read on the forward strand.
TGACGACCGTGATGACCGAGTCGAACGGGTCGGAGGCCGACTCCACCGCGCCCCGGTAACGCAACCGGTCGAGGGCGAGATCCCCGGCCGCCGCGGTCCGCGAGTGGAACAGGAAGTCGGCGCCGGGACGGCTCATGCGCGGGCGGTGGTCGACATACGTACGGCGGAGGATCTCATGGGTCTCGGCGATGTCGGTCGTCCGGAACTCCGCTCGCCGGATCGGCATGGTCGTTGGTGCCTTGCCCACGATTGCCCCCTGTCTGTCCCGGTCACGCGCCGGATCGCATGTCCGCAGACGAGGCTATTCAGGGCATTCGTCGTTTTTGCCCGAAATGATCATTAATGAGCCGTACGGGCCTGGTTGCCCGTACGGACGGTCAGGAGGCGTAGCGCTTCTCGGCCCGGGCCCGCGCCTTCGCCGCCTCCTCCTCCCGGTTGCGCGGCGGCGCGTTCGTCACCAGGTTCGCCAGCAGTTCCGCGGTGGCCGCCGCCACCGCTGCCACGGCCTCGTCGAACGCCGCCTGGTTGGCCTGCGAGGGCCGGGCCGTCCCGGCGATCTTCCGGACGTACTGCAGGGCGGCCGCCTGGATCTCGTCCGGCGTCGCGGGCGGCTCGAAATTGTGCAGCTGATGGATGCTCCGGCACACGATGCGATCTCCAATCGTGGGACAGTCGTGCACCCGAATCTATGCCATGCGCGGTCAGCCGATCTTCTCGTTGATGTCGAGCGGCTCCGCGGTGAGGGCGTTCGACTTGACATACGCCAGGTCCAGCGTCACGTCGGTGAACCACAGCACCGGCAGGGTCAGCGGCGGCGGCTGCTCCGGGGTGAACGTGACCGGGATCAGCCCGAACAGCTTGCCCTTGAAGGTGGGGCTGTAGAACTCCACGTCGCCGTCGAGGATCAGCTCGCCGCTCTCGATGACCGTGGTGGCGTCGCCCGGCTCGTCGATGGTGAGGCTGAACGGCGTGTTCACCACCTTGTCCATGGTGAACTTCAGCGACCGGATCGGGCCGTTGGCGGTGGGCACCTCGGCGACCCCGTCGTACGACGAGTTGTACATGGTCACCGAGGCGGCCTTGACCACGCCGGGTTTCGCGGCGGCGAGCGGGATGTCGCCGTCCTCGGCGAGCAGGCCGACCTGCCGGGCGCCGAGGCACGGGATCTCCTCCGGCTCGGCGGTGGCCTTCTTCGACGGCGTGGCCGTCGTGGGCGTCGTCGTGGGTGTCCTCCCCGGGGTCGGCGCGGCGGTGGTGGCGGTGGGCGTGGCCGACGGGGTGGGCTCCGCCTCCTGCTCGTCGTCGTTCCCGCCGATGCCGATCAGGTCGCCGACGCCCTCCCAGAAGTCGTTGATGCCGTCCAGGATCGGGTGATCGCTGGTCTCGGTCGGTGTCGGTGTCGGTGTCGGTGTCGGGCCGGCGCTGGCGCTCGTCGACGGCACGACGGTCGCCGAGTCGGTCGGTTTCGCCGTCGTCCTGCTCGGGCTCACGCTGGGGGAGGCGCTCGCTTTACGGGACGGCAGGCCTTCCGGGCACTCCGCCGCCTCGGCCGGGCGGTTCCCGGCGACGGCCACGGTGGCGGCCACCAGCAACGGCGCCATGATGAGCAGAGCCTTGCGGTGCAGCGAGTTGCGCCCGGGTTCCGGGTCGATGCCGGGGACGATGGTCGGGTCCACCGGCGCCGGCGGGATCTCCCTGGTGGGCCGCTCGTCGCTCCCGGCGCGGGGTGCTCCCCACGCCACCACCAGGGCGCCGCCGACGATCCCGAGCATCATGCCGAGGATCCAGCCGCCCAGGTTCAGCCCGATGAACGAGTACAGCGCCGTGATGATCCCGACGATCCCGTAGAACAGCCGCTGCGCCGGGCTGAACCAGGCCAGCGCCCCGCAGGTCAGCATGATCACCGGCAGCAGGTACGAGTAGAACCCCTGAGGCCCGATGTGAATCTTGATGTTGTCCAGCTCCAGGTTGGCACTGACGAACATCTCCAGCCCGGACAGCAGCATCACGAGCCCGCCCCAGAACGGCCGGGCACGCCGCCACCGGCGGAACCGGTCCCAGAAGTTCTCCGTCGGCACGGCGGTCCTTTCCTCGGGTTCTCGGCAGCGGACGGGCTCGCGGAGGTGCGCTCCGCGAGCCCGGTGCGACTGGGTCAGTCCTGGTAGCACTCGTGCGAGCCGCCGATGTGCAGCTTGAGGCTCATGCCGTTGAGGACGAACGTGGAGGCGGAGGTGTAGTACGCCTTCTGCCGCAGGTTCTCGATCGTGACGGTCCGGGACTGCTGCCCGAAGGAGCCCGGAGCGCCGTGGCTCTCCGCACCGTCGCGGGTCATGGTGGAGGCGTCCAGGCCGATCTGGATGTCCTCGAAGGTCGCGTTCCCGCCGAGCTCGGACATGCCGATCAGCAGGTTCTCCGCCTTCACCGGGTTGTTCTCATCGTTACCGGCCTCGATACGCAGGGTCACCGGCCCGACCGCGACGGACTGGCAGAGTCCGACCAGCGTGGCCGACTTGATGCCGGACATGGCCGCCGGGATCTTGCCGCCCGGGTAGTCCGGGTCCTGGGTGTCCAACTCGCCGCTGTACTGGGTGAAGCCGGTGCCGACCAGCGTGTCGGCGGTGAGCTTGAACTGTTTGCCGGACACGGTGAAGTTCGCCGCCAGGGCTCCCTCGGCGAGGGCCAGCACCAGGCCACCGGCGACAACGGTCGGCACGCCCACCGCAACCGCGAACCGGCGCCAGTTGGTGCGCCCGTACGCCGGCGCGCTTTGCGCCTCCTCCACGCGGACCTCCTCTTCGATGGTGGACCGGCGACTCGCAGCGAGACACGTCGATGGTCGCGGTCGTAATGTGCCCGAAATGCTGCCGCTCGCGGGCCGCGACTACAAGAGGCCTTCTTTACTCGTCAGTAACCCAGATCACTTGATCAACATGACTGACGGTGACCTCCGCCACGGAGCTATCCGAAATTTCGGATATTAAGATCGGGGCCGAGCAATTACCCGTTACCCCGGGTACGCAAGGCCAGATTTGTCACGGCTCCATAACGAAGAGTTCGTCCGGTGGATGGCCGGGTGACCGGAACGTAACAACGGCCCTCCGTCGACGGCCATGATCGGAAACGTCGCGGGCGTAGCGTGCGTCTGTGGATCTGCACACCGTCACCGAAGTGATCAGCCCCGCGTCGCCCGGTCAGTGGCGGCCCGGTGACGCCTGGCTGGGCGGTGGGACCGCGCTGTTCGGCGAGCCCCGGCCGCACGTCAGCCGCCTGCTTGATCTCACGGCCGCCGGATGGCCGCCGCTGACGGTCCGCGACGACGGTGTCGAGATCGCCGCCACCTGCACCATCGCCGAACTGGCCGAGGGCCTGCGGGGGTACGGCATCGTCCGGCAGTGCTGCCACGCGTTCCTCGCCTCGTTCAAGATCTGGAACGTGGCCACGGTCGGCGGCAACCTCTGCGCCGCCCTCCCGGCCGGGCCGATGATCTCGCTGACCGCGGCGCTCGACGGCACCTGCGTGCTGATCGGCCCGGACTCCCGCGAGCGCCGGGTGCCGGCCGCCGACTTCGTCACCGGCGAGGGCACGACCGTGCTGCGCGACGGCGAGCTGCTGCGGGCGATCCACCTTTCCGGATCACTGTTGAGCATGCGTACGGCGTACCGTCGAGGGTCTCTGCATCGTCATGGCCGATCGGCCGTGCTCCTGATCGGCCGGGCCGATCCCGCCGGAGGAATATCACTCACCGTGACGGCTGCGACCCGGCGGCCGTATGTCTTCCGCTTCCCGGATCCGCCCTCGGCGGACGAGGTGGAGGCCGCGCTCGACACCATCCCGGCCGACCAGTACGTCGACGACGTGCACGGCCGCCCGGTCTGGCGCCGCCACCTGACCCGGCACTACGCTGCGCAGATCCGCACGGAGCTGGCCGCATGAGCATCGAGATCAACGGAACCCCGCACGACCGCGCACCCCGGCCCGGGCAGTGCCTGCGCACCTATCTGCGGGAGGAGGGCTGCTTCGGCGTCAAGAAGGGCTGCGACGCCGGCGACTGCGGAGCGTGCACGGTGCACGTCGACGGGAAGCCGGTGCACAGTTGCGTCTACCCGGCCTTCCGCGCCCAGGGCCACCGTGTCACCACGATCGAGGGCCTGGCCGGGCATCCGGTGCAGCAGTGCTTCCTCGACGCGCAGGGCTTCCAGTGCGGCTTCTGCACCGCCGGCATGATCATGACGGCGGCGGCGCTCACCGACGAGCAGCGCGAGGACCTGCCACGCAGCCTCAAAGGCAACCTCTGCCGGTGTACGGGCTATCGCGCCATCACCGACGCCATCGAAGGGCGCCCCGCCGCCGTCACGCCGCGGGCCGGCTCGGCGGTCGGGTCGAACCTCGGCGCCCCGGCCGGCCCACAGGTGGTCGACGGGACCGCCCGGTACACGTTCGACCTGGACGTGCCGGGGTTGCTGCACCTCAAGGCGCTGCGGTCGCCGCACGCGCACGCCCGGATCCTGTCGATCGACACCACCGCCGCGCTGGCCGTGCCGGGGGTGGAGGCGGTGCTCACCCACAAGGACGCCCCCGAGCGGCTGTTCTCCACGGGACAGCACGAGAACGAGGCGGAGGATCCGTACGACACCCGGGTCCTCGACGAGGTGGTCCGGTTCGTGGGGCAGCGGGTGGCGGCGGTGGTCGCCGGCTCCGAGGCGGCGGCCGAGGAGGGGGTGCGGCGGCTGCACGTGGAGTACGAGGTGCTGCCCGCGGTGATCGATCCCGCTCGGGCCATGCTGCCCGGGGCGCCGCTGGTGCACGGGGACAAGGGGATCGCGCAGGGGATCATGCGGGCCGACGCCAACGTGGTGGGGGAGCTGCACGCCGGCATCGGTGACGTGGAATCGGGTTTCTCGTCGGCCGACGCCGTCTACGAGGCGACATTCCGGACGCCGCGCGTGCAGCACGCGAGCCTGGAGACGCACGGCGCCGTCGGCTGGCTGGACGACGACGACCGGTTGGTGATCCGCACCAGCACGCAGACGCCGTTCCTCACCCGGCGCGCCCTCTCCCGCCTTTTCAGCATGAATCCGGAAAAGGTGCGCGTGGTCGCCGGGCGGGTGGGCGGTGGATTCGGCGGCAAGCAGGAGATGCTCGTCGAGGATCTCGTCGCGCTCGCCGTGTTGCGAACCGGCCGCCCCGTGAAGTGGGAGTTCACCCGCTCCGAACAGTTCACGGCGGCGACCACCCGGCATCCGTTCACGATCACGGTCAAGGCGGGGGCGCGGCGGGACGGGACGATCACGGCCCTCCAGCTCAACGTCCTGGTGGACACCGGCGCCTACGGCAACCACGGCCCGTCGGTGATGCATCATGGTTGCCACGAGACGGTAGCAGTCTACAAGTGCGGAAATATCCGTACAGATGCCTACACCGTCTACACGAACACCGTCCCCGCCGGAGCGTTCCGCGGCTACGGGCTCGGTCAGGTCACCTTCGCCGTCGAACAGGTCCTCGACGAACTGGCCCGCATGATCGACATGGATCCGGTGACGTTCCGTGAGATCAACGTGGTCCGCCCCGGCGACGACCTCACCGCCCCCGGCGCCCACGTCCCCGACCTCGGCATCGCCAGCTACGGCCTGGACCAGTGCCTCGCGAAGATGCGGGAGGCCGCCGCCACCGTCGACGAGGCCCCACCCGGCTGGCTGACCGGCCAGGGCATGGCCATCGCGATGATCGCCGCGGGCCCGCCCGGCGGCCACTTCGCCGACGCCACCGTCACCCTGCTCCCCGGCGGCCGCTACGAGCTGTCGGTCGGCACCGCCGAGTTCGGCAACGGCAGCACCACGGTCCACGCCCAGATCGCCGCCGACGAACTGCACACCACCCCCGACCGCATCCTCATCAGACAGTCCGACACCGACGTGGTCCGCCACGACACCGGCGCCTTCGCCTCCACCGGCGTGGTGGTCGCCGGGCAGGCCGTGCTCCGCGCCTGCCGCTCGCTGCGCGCCCAGCTCCTCGCCCGCACCGGCCACACCCCCTCCGAGACCGGCACCATCTCCGCGAGCGGCCACTTCGACGGCACCCCACGCTCGGTGGCCTTCAACGCCCAGTTCTTCCGCGTCGCCGTCGACCCCGGCACCGGCGAACTGCGCATCCTCCGCAGCGTCCACAGCGCCGACGCCGGAACCGTCATGAACCCGCTCCAGCTCCGTGGCCAGATCGAGGGCGGCGTGGCCCAGGCGCTGGGCGCCACCCTCGCCGAACACGTCGACATCTCCCCGTCCGGCGAGGTCACCACGACCACGTTCCGCCAATACCACCTCCCCACCGTCGCCGACATCCCGCCCACCGAGGTCCATTTCGCCACGACGACGGACACGATCGGGCCGCTGGGCGCCAAGTCGATGAGCGAGTCCCCGTACAACCCGGTCTCCCCGGCCCTCGGCAACGCCCTCCGGGACGCCCTCGGCATCCGCCTGACCGACCTCCCCTACACCGCCGACCGCATCTGGCAGGCTTTGAACCCTTGAACCCCTTTCCGGTACGCCTGACGCCGCCCCCGCCGAATCCACCCCGTCCCGCCGCTCCCCGCGAGCCGGGTGCGACGTCCCGGCCGCAACGCGCCCGCCGGGCGTGAGCCTGACCGGGCGGCTGGCGCCGCACGGTCCGACCCGGTGGCGCCGCACGGGTCACCGGGTCAGGCCGGCTTCCAGGGGCGGGCTGGGGGGCTGACTTCCGGGGCATCTGGGGTGATCGACTTTTGGGGTGGGGTGCGCGGGTCGGGCAGAGTGGGCGTCGACACGGGCGGGTGAGGGGACACGATGGCGCTTCCGGGATGGTTGGAGTCCGCACGTCGATGGGTGGTCCGGCCACCGGGCAGCACCGTTGATCTCGGTGCGCTGTGGGCCGAGGTGGCGCGTGCCGGGGACCTGGAGGCCGAGGTCGCCCGGCTCGACGACAGCGCCCTGGTGGGCAGGGCCCGGGGCGGGCGGGCGGAGTTCTGCGCCGTCGCCCGGGAGGCGGCGCGCCGGGAGCTGGGGCTGCGGGCGTACGACGAACAGCTCGTCGGCGCCCTGGCGCTGATCGACGGCCGGGTGGCGCAGATGGCCACCGGCGAGGGCAAGACGCTGACCGCCGCGATCGCCGCCGCCGCGCTCAGCGCCGACGGGCCGGTGCACGTGCTGACCGTCAACGACTACCTGGCCCGGCGCGACACCGAATGGATGTGGCCGCTCTACCAGCGGCTCGGCGTCTCGGTCGGCTGGGTCACCGAGAAGTCCACGGTCGCGCAGCGGCGGGCCGCCTACGCGCGGGACGTCACCTACGTGTCGGTGAACGAGGCCGGCTTCGACCTCCTGCGCGACGGGTTGTGCACCGACGTCGCCGACCGGGTGCAGGGCCCGCTCGGCGCGGTGATCGTCGACGAGGCCGACGCGGTGCTGGTGGACGAGGCCCGCGTACCCCTCGTTCTGGCTGGATCGACGCTCGCCGGACCGGATCTCGCGCTCGGGATGGCCGGGGTGGTCCGTGACCTCAGGCCCGGTGACCATTACGTGCTCGCCGAACAGGACCGGGCCGTGCACCTGACCGCCGACGGCATCGCCGCGGTCGAGAAGGCGCTGGGTGTCGAGCTGTACGCCGTGCAGAACCTGGACCTGCTCACCGCCGCCAACCTGGCCCTGCATGCCGAGGCGCTGCTCACCCGGGACGTCGACTACATCGTCCGGGACGGCCGGGTGGAGCTGGTCGACGGCTTCCGCGGCCGGGTCGCCCAGCGGCGCCGCTGGCCGGACGGCCTCCAGTCGGCGGTCGAGGCGAAGGAGGGCCTGACCGGCAGCGGCGGCGGCAGCATCCTGGCGACGATCACGCTCCAGGCGTTCCTCAACCGGTACTCGCGGGTCGCCGGCATGACCGGCACCGCCCTCGGCGTCGGCGAACAGCTGCGGGAGCACTACCGGCTGGAGATCGCCGTCCTGCCGCCGCACCGGCCGTGCATTCGCCGTGACGAGCCGGACCGGACGTACCGCACCGCCGGCCAGCGCGACGAGGCGGTGATCGCCGAGGTCACCGCCGTCCACGCGACCGGCCGGCCGATCCTGCTGGCCACCCCGGCGGTCGCCGACTCGGAGGCCCTCGGCGAGCGGCTGCGGGAGGCCGGGTTCGCGTGCACCGTACTGAACGCGAAGAACGACGCCGAGGAGGCCGTGATCGTCGCGGAGGCCGGCGCGATCGGGGCCGTCACCGTCTCCACCCAGATGACCGGGCGTGGCGTCGACATCCGGCTCGGCGGCAGTGACCAGCGCGATCACGACCGGGTGGCGGCGCTCGGCGGCCTCTACGTGATCGGGGTGGGCCGCCACGACAGCGCCCGGATCGACGACCAGATCCGTGGCCGCGCCGGACGGCAGGGCGACCCCGGCGGCTCGGTCTTCTTCGTCAGCCTCGACGACGACCTGATCACGAGGTACGCGCCGGCCAAGTCGCCGGTGGTCGCCGACGCCCAGCGGATCGCCGAACAGGTCAACCTGGAGATCCACCGCAACACGTGGCGCTACCACTACCTGCTGGAACAGCACCGGGTGGCGATGGCCGACCGGCGCGAACAGGTGCTCACCACCGACCGGGGCAGCGAGATCCTGGCCGGGCTGCGATCCGCCGAACACGCGGCGCTGGTCCGCCTGCACGGCGCCGACCGGGTCGCGGCGGTCGCCCGTACCATCGTGCTGCACCATCTGGACACCGCCTGGGCCGACTACCTGGGCTTCATCGGCGAGCTGCGCGAGGGCATCCACCTGCGGGCCGTCGCCAACCTGGATCCGCTCGACGAGTTCCACCGCGCCGCCGTACCGGAGTTCCGCCGCCTGATCCCCGACGCCGAGGAACGGGCGGCCGCCGTGTTCGCGGCCCTCGACCCGTCCGGCGCCGACTGGACCGCCGCCGGCCTGGGCCTCGACCGCCCCAGCGCCACCTGGACCTATGTGGTCGACGACGACGCCCTCGGCACCGACATGAGCCACTTCCTCGCCGGGCTGATCGACCTGTTCCGTACCAGGTGATAGATCTTGAATCGTGACTGACGAGGGTCGAACCCTGTACGTGATCGTCTCCGCGGCCGGCGTCGCCGCCGACGTCGGCCGCCTCGTCACGCTCGCCCGGGCCGACGGGTGGACGGTGCAGGTGATCGCCACCCCGTCGGCGCTGGCGTTCATCGACACCGAGGAGCTGGAGACGCGGACCGGGCGCCCGGTCCGCAGCCGCTACCGGGCGCCCGGCGACCCGCGCCCACCCCGGGCGAACGCCATCGTCGTGGCGCCGGCCACCTACAACACGATCAACAAGTTCGCCCAGGGCCACGCCGACAACTACGCCCTCGGCCTGCTCGCCGAAGCGCCCGGCCTGGGCATCCCGGTGGTGGTCCTGCCGTGCGTGCAGACCGCCCTGGCCTCCCGGATCCCGTTCCGCGCCAGCGTGGACCAGCTCCGCGCCGAAGGCGTCCGCGTCCTGTTCGGCCCCGGCGAGTTCGAACCCCACGAACCCGGCGCCCTCACCGACTTCCCCTGGCACCTGGCCGTCCAGGCGCTGCGCGAGGAGACGACATGGACGCCCCCGACCTGAGCCTTCCGCCCCGGCTGGCGTCCACTCTCGCCGACCACGGATTCCTCGGCGAGCTGCGCCGCGAGGCGGCGGCCGGCGACTTCCACTGCGCCGACGCGCTGGCCGCCCGCGTGGACGTCGGCGAGGCGCTGGAGCTGTACCGGCCGTTCGCGGCGGCCGGCCGGTGGGAACCGAACGCCCGGATCGCCGACCGCCTCGCCGGCAGCGGGGACATCGACGCGGCGGTCGCCGTCGTCCGCTCGTTCGCCGAGACGGGAGAACCCGCGGCGACGGACCGGTTGGTGACGCTTCTCGCCGACAGCGGCCGCGTCGACGAGGCGGTCGCTGTCGTGCGCCGAAACCCGGAGAACGCACCGGTCGCGCGGGTCGCCACCCTGTTGGCGGGGCTGGACCGGACCGCCGAGGCGATCGATCTGCTGCTGCCGCGGGTCGCCGAGGGGAAGCACGTCCGCACGCTGGTCGAGATCACCGCGGGCAGCGGGTGGGACGAACGAGTCGTCGCGGCCCTGCTGCCACTCGGCGTGCCGGGACCGCTGGCCGAGGTGCTTCACCGGCAGGGGCGTGCCGACGAGGCGATCGCCGTGCTGCGGGCCGCGTATTCCGACGGGCAGAACTACCACGTCGGTCTCATCGAGATGCTCGCCGACCTGCTGTTCGAGCACGACCCGGACGGTCTGCGCGAGTTCATCGCCGGGGACGGGGGCGTCTTCGCCGCCCGCCGGCTGGCGGTCCACCTCGAGGGACAGGGCCGCGTCGACGAGGCAGCGGAGATCCTCCGGGTGGACGATGTGTGGCTGCTGGGCGAGTTCCTCGCCCGGCACGGTCGGGTCGACGAGGCGATCGAGGTGCTCTACCCGGGCGGGGTTCGCGGCGCCGATCACCTGCCGGTGCTGTGCGGGCTGCTCGCCGACCGGGGCCGCTTCGACGAGGCCCTCGCCATCGTCGACGCGCTGCTCGAAAGCACCGGCGGAACCGGCCACGACCTCATCGGGCAGCGGTTGGCGATGCTCTCCGCACAGGGGCGGCGGGCTCAGGCCATCGCGGAGGCTCCCCTCGACGACTGGTTCGCCCGCGGGTGGGTCGCCGAGCTGCTGGTGGAGGAGGGGCGGCTCGACGATGCGGTCGCGTTGCTGTGGCCGTACCGGACAGAGGCGAACGAAGGCATCGCGCTGGCCTGCCTGATGGTCCGGCAGGGCCGCGCCGAGGAGGCGATCGCCGTGGCCCGCGCCCGCGAACGCCCGGAACCACCGCGGTACGACCCACGTTTCTCCGAACCGCCGTTCTGACGCTCGCCCGCGGCGCGTTTCATCGCTTCGTTGCGCGGAGCTGATTCCCGCGCCGGGCAATGAGACTAGCCTCCTAGGATGCTGTAGGGGGTGTGGGCTGGCCCGGTTCGTGTTGCGGTTTGCCGGGAGGGGGCTAGATTGCGGCCAAGGTGATCGATGACCCTGGATGGCTGTCATGTTCGAACAGTTCCAGATCGTGACCGACCCGGTGGCCGGCTCCGTCGCGCTCTCCGCGATCTTCGCCTCGCTGCCACTGCTGACGCTGTTCGTACTGCTCGGCGTGGTACGGATGCGGGCCTGGCTGGCCGGGATCGTCTCGCTCGGTGTGGCCCTCGTGGTGGCGGTCGCCGTCTACTCGATGCCGGCCGGGCAGGCGCTGCTGTCGGCCAGTGAAGGGGCGGCGTTCGGCTTCTTCCCGATCCTGTGGATCGTCATCAACGCGATCTGGGTGTACAACCTGACCGTCGTGAGCGGGCACTTCGACGTGCTGCGCCGGTCGATGGAACGGGTCAGCCCGGACATGCGGATCCAGGCGATCATCGTGGCCTTCTGCTTCGGGGCGCTCCTGGAAGCCCTTGCCGGATTCGGTACGCCGGTGGCGGTGACCGTGGTGATGCTGATGGCGCTCGGGTTCCGGCCGTTGCGGGCCGCCGCCGTGGCGCTGATCGCCAACACGGCGCCGGTCGCGTACGGGGCGCTAGCCACCCCGATCGTCACGCTCGGCACGGTGACGTCCGGGGCGGTGGCCGATCCGCGGCTGAACACCGACACACTCGGGGCGATGGTCGGCCGGCAGACCCCGATCCTGGCGGTCGTCGTACCCCTGGTGCTGGTGGCCGTGGTCGACGGGCGCCGCGGCGTGCGGCAGACCTGGCCGGTCGCCCTGGTCGCGGGTCTGACGTTCGGTGTCGGGCAGTTCGTGGCGTCGAACTACGTCTCGGTGCCGCTCACCGACATCATCGCCGCACTGGTGTCGGCCGCGGCGGTGGTCCTGCTGCTGCGCGTCTGGCGGCCGTCCGAGTCGCCCGACCTGCACGCCACCGCCCCGGAAGCCGCTCCGTCCCGGCCCGCCGAGTCCGGTGCGGGCCGGGACAGCGGGCCAGCGGCCAGCGGTACCGGCCCGTCGGGTGGTCCGAGCGAGGGCGGTCCGGCGGGTGCCGGCGTTTCCGCGGGTACGAGTGGTCCGGTGGGCGTGGACGGCCCAGCCGGTGGGCCGGCTGCCGGGGGCGACCCGGCGGAGGTGGGCGGCGAGCGGGTGCCGGCCGGGGCGGCGACGGTGACGGAGGTGCGGCGGGATCCGCCCGTGGAGGTGTTCCGCGCGTACGCGCCGTACCTGATCATCATCGTGATCTTCTCGATCGCGAATCTGGGGCCGGTCAAGGAGGCGCTGGCGCAGGAGCCGTGGACGGTGGTGTTCCCGTGGCCGGGGCTGGACGTGCTGGGCGCCGACGGCAAGCCGCTGTCCTCGACGAACTTCACGTTCGGGTGGCTGCCCGCGGCCGGCACTCTGATGATCCTGGCGGGCATCCTCACGGCGCTGGTGCTGCGGATTCGGCCGGGTGCGGCGGTCCGGGCCTACGGACGTACCTATGTGGAGTTGCGCCAGGCGATCGTGACCGTGATGGCGGTGCTGGCTCTCGCGTACGTTCTGAATCAATCTGGCCAGACCGCGACGTTGGGTGAGCTTTTCGCCCAGGCCGGCGTGGTGTTCGTGTTCCTGTCGTCGATTCTGGGGTGGATCGGTGTGGCGGTGACCGGTTCGGACACCTCGTCTAACGCGCTGTTCGGCGCGTTGCAGGTGCAGACGGCGACGAAGGCGGGCCTGGATCCGGTGCTGCTGGCGGCGGCGAACTCGTCCGGTGGCGTGCTCGGCAAGATGATCAGTCCGCAGAACCTGGCGATCGCGGCGTCGGCGGTCGGCATGGCCGGTAAGGAGGGTGACATCTTCCGCCGGGTGGTCGGCTGGAGTCTGGTGCTGCTGGTGTTCATGTGCGTTCTGGTGACGTTGCAGGGCACTCCGGTGCTCGATTGGATGGTGCCGCGATAGAGGGGGAGTGGCGGCGCGCCGGACTGGAGCGGTTTCAGCGGGTCCGGTGCCCACGGGGGCGTGATCGTGTGCGCGTTCGTGCCTACCGGGTGGGGACGGCTGGCGTTCGTGACCGAGGTGCGGACGGTCGACTGCCGGGTGGATGGCGAGATCACCTGCTGGCACCGGGACGGGTGGCCGGGCACGAAGGCGGGCATCTCTGCGCCGATCTTGGACGCTAAGCCACCGAATTCGGTGGCTTAGCGTCCAAGATCGGCGCGGGCAGCTGGTCGGCGTCCAGGTAGAGGACGCGGGGCGGTGGGACGGTGACCAGGTCGCCGAAGGCGCCGCGTTCGTGGCGGTCCAGGTCGTAGCGGACTGCGCCGTCGTCGACGAGCAGGACCGTCCACGTGCCGTGGGTGGCTGGTGCTCCAGGGTGGTGAGGAGGTGCTGGCGGCGGCGCACGGCCGGGCGCTGGGCCGGGACGGGGTGCGGATGTCGGTGTTCACCTCGGATCTGTTCACGACCGGCCACGACGCGGCGAACCGGGCGGCGGTCCGCGCGGTGCGGACCGCCGATCTGGATCTGGTGGGCCTGGCCGGGGCCGCGCAACGGGGTGGACCGGGTGGTCAAGGGCGCGGTGATGCATCCGTGAGGCGGGGGTGCGGGGATGCGTCTGTGAAGCCGTAGTGGGTGGTCTCCGTCTCCGGTCGCCGTGGGGCGGCCGGGGGTGGTCCGTCGTCGACCGGGTAGCCGAGGCGGACGACCAGGTAGGGGTGGCCGGTGGTGCCGATCAGGGTGGCGAGGATGGAGCGGGGCCAGGGGGCTTCGACGAGTTCGCTCATCGGGGAGCAGGCGACGCCGCGGACGGTGGCGGTGAGCAGCAGGGCGGAGAGGGCGGCGCCGGCGCGTAGCCAGTCGTCGGGGTCGTCGCTGTGCAGGACGACGTAGCGGGCGCCGATGTCGGAGGCGGCGGCGGAGACGGAGAAGCCGCCGCCTGAGCCGGGTGCGAAGTCGCGCATCGGGACGCGGCGCAGGGTGGCGGTGGCGGTGGTCGCGGTGGGGATGCCGTCGCCGTATCCGGTGGGGCGGTCGGTCCAGGTGGCGACTTCGGCGCGCAGTCCGGGGCGGTGGGCGGCGTCGGAGGCGGCGCGGGAGGTGGCGGTGGCCAGCAGGGGGAGCTCGTCACGGCGTACCGGGCGCAGGTGGAGGCCTTGGGCGGCGACGGCTTTGCACAGGTCGGCGATGATCTCGTCGCCGGGGGTCTGTGAGCCGAAGGCTCGCCGGTCGGTGCGCCGGTGGGTGATGGCGGCGGCGAGGTCGGTGTGGCGGGGTGTGTCCGGTGGCCCGAGGGTGAGGCGGGCGAGGGGGTCGGTGCCGTGTTCGACGGTGACCTGCCGGCCCTGTGCCTGGATGGCGACGGTCGCGTGGTGCAGTGCGGCGCCGCAGCTGAGCAGCATGAGGTGGTGGTCGGGGTCGAGGTACGGCAGTGCCCTGGTGGTGTCCGGGCGCAGTTCGGCGGTGTGCCGGCCGATGTGCCACTGCCAGGGCTGGGTGTTGAGGATCGACGGCGCGTGCCGGGCGAGGCGGGCGGCGTGTGCGAGGACTGCCGTGCGGGACGTCATGGTCTCAGGGTGGGCCGTCCGGTGCGGTGCGGGCAGGGTCGGAGGTCCCGGCCGTTTCGCCCCGACGGGCCGCACAGTGAGGAGTTCACCTTCCCGGCTCCGACCGAGGCCGGCGTGATGGTTTCGTGAAGGTTCCGTGTGCCGGGTCGCGCCGGGTTCGGGGCCGCGCCTAGGTTTCGGTCATGAGCGCGGGGGACTGGTTCGGGACGATCACCGGGGTGGTGGCGATCACGGTGGCGGTGCTGCCGCTGGTGGTGCTGGGGGTGTGGTCGCTGGCGCGCCGTCGCCGAGCGGCGGGTGTGGTGTGGCCGTGGCGGCGGTCGCTGGCCGAGGTCGGGATCGTCTACGGGACGGTGCCGTGGGTGTGGATGATCATGACGCCGGGCGGCCGGGCCGGTGAGGTCTCCGGCCGGGTGAGCCTGGTGCCGCTGCGGGACCTGGTGACGATCTTCGGGGGCGGCTGGCTGACGATCACCGTTCAGGTGGTGGCGAACATGCTGGTGTTCGCGGCGCTGGGGGCGTTCGGGCCGCTGCTGTTCCCGGCGTTGCGGTCGGTGTGGCGGGTGCTGGCGCTGGCGGCGGCCGCATCGTTCCTGCTGGAGGCGGCACAGTATGTCCTGAGGCTGGACCGGGTGTCCTCGGTGGACGACGTGCTGCTGAACGCGGCGGGCGCCGGGCTGGCCGCACTGGCGTCGCGCCGCTGGTGGTCACCGGGTCGTCAGCCAGGGGTGGCCGGGGTGCGCCCGGGTGAGCAGGTGGGACAGGAACTGCCGGCGGGGCGGTCGATCACTCATCGGCTGGTCAGGCCAGGTCGGCGATGATGCGGGACAGGGCGGGCGTGTCCATCTCGTAGGCGGTCTCGCCCTGGTGGGGGTCGCGGGCGTGCAGGGTGTGCAGGATCGGGGCGGTCGGGACGGACAGGTCGACCAGGGTGGCGGAGGCGCCCTTGACGGCGCGTTCGGTGCCGGGGGCGGCGGTCAGGTCGATGCGGTTGACGACGCCGGGGGTGACCCAGGTGGGTACGCCGCCGAGCAGGCCGAAGATCTGCAGGTGGAAGTGGCCGCAGAGGATCAGGCGGACGTCGGTGCCGGTGATCACGGCGGCCAGTGCGGCGGGGTCGCGCAGGCCGAGGTGGTGCTGGACGGCGACGCCGGGGACGGCGATCGGCGGGTGGTGGAAGGCCAGGGTGGTGCCGTTGGGGGCCGGGGTGGCGAGCAGGCCGGCGAGCCAGTCGAGCTGGGTGGTGCTGATCTGGCCGGAGCCCTTGCCGGGGATGAGCGAGTCGAGGGTGACGATGCGGTGGCCGGCGATGGTGGTGGTGGCGGCGCGTTCGCCGGTGGGGGAGTCGAGGTGGCCGGCGGGCCGGGGGTTACCGTCGGGGCCGAGGTGGCCGGTGCCGAGGATCTTGGTGAAGGCGGCGCGTTCGTCGTGGTTGCCGGTGGTGAACAGGGCGGGGATGCCGCGGGGGCCGGTGAACTCGGTGATGATGGCGCGGGCGTCGGTGTAGGCCTCGGGGGTGCCGTCGTCGGCGATGTCGCCGGTGATCACGACGGCGTCGAGGCCGGGGATCTGGCGGCAGTCGTGCAGGATGCGGCGCAGGGATTCGCGGGGGTCGACGCCGGTGGGGTTGGGGCCGGGCTCGCGGGTGAGGTGGGTGTCCGACAGGTGAAGGATGCGCACGTTCACACGCTAGGCGGGGCCGGGATGGCGGCTCAACGGGGTTTCCCGGGGGCTGGACCACCGATCTGCGCCCGGTGGGCGCGGCACGGGCGTGCGTGGGCAGGCGCTCGCGTGGAGCCGGCGGGACGGCCGGGGGTGCGGTCGGGGGCGGCGGACGCCGTACAGGAAATGGGTCTTCAGCGGTTGAGCCAGCGCAGTGGGTCGCCGATGACGTCGTGGATGACCGAGCGGGCGGCGCCGATGGCGGGGGCTTCGGGGCCGTAGGTGGCGACTTCGACGGTGGGGCGGGCCCAGGGTGCGCCGAGGAACTGGGTGGCGACCTCGCGTTCGACTTCGGGGGCGATCCAGGGGGCCAGGTCGCGGTAGATGCCGCCGAGGACGACGTGGCCGAGGTCGAGCAGGTTGAGGCAGCCGGCGAGGGTGGCGCCGAGGACCTGGCCGGCGCGGGTGAGGGCGGCGAGGGTGGCCGGGTCGTCGGCGCGGGCGCGGTCGGCGATGAGGGCGACGGTGGGGCGGACGCCGAGGGCGGTGCCGGGGTCGGAGGGGACGCCGGCGGCGCGCAGGATGGCTTCCTGGCCGGCATAGCGTTCGAGGCAGCCGCGGCGTCCGCAGGGGCATGGGGGGCCGTTGCGGTCGACGGTGAGGTGGCCGATCTCGCCGGACCATCCGTGGGTGCCGCGGTAGAGGCGGCCGTCCAGGACGATGCCGGCGCCGACGCCGATCTGGCCGCTGACGTAGAGGTAGCTGGCGCGGGCGTGCAGCAGGCCGGGTTCGGAGAGTGCGGCGAAGTTGGCCTCGTTGTCGAGCAGGCCGTGGACGTCGGCGGGGAGCACCTCGGTGACGGCGAGGTCGCGCCAGCCGAGGTTGGGGGCGAGGGTGACGGTGGCGCGGTCGCGGTCGACGATGCCGGGGACCGCGATGGCGCTGCCGCAGAGGGTGAGTTCGTCGGCGTGGGCGGCGGCGTGGGCGGCGCGGGAGAGCGTGTTGATGCGGTCGAGGATCTCGGTCATGGTGTGGCCGCGCTGGTCCTCGGCGACGACGTGCTTGTAGCGGACGGCGCCGGTGAGGTCGACGACGCAGACGGCGGTGTAGTCGACGTTGACGTCGACGCCGAGGCCGGCGGGGCCGTCGTCGCGCAGGGCGAGGGCGGTGGCGGGGCGGCCGGCGCGGGCGCGCGGGGTGGCGCCGGTCTCTTTCACGAGACCACCCGTGATCAGCTCGTCGATCAGGCTGGAAGCTGTGGACCGGTTGAGGCCGGTGCGGGCGGCGATGTCGGCGCGGGAGATCTGTCCGGAGGCCTCGGCGACGTGGCGCAGGGCCAGTGACAGGTGGGTGGCGCGCGGGTTGACCGCGGTCGTGTCGTGACGCCGTCGGACGGTTCCGGCATGCATCGCGGCTCCTCTCACGCGTCGTGCAGACACCATAGCGGTCCGTGTAATTCGGGACCCGCGCGGTTATGTCACCAGGCCCAACAAATACGATGGTCACTCTGGGTTAGCTCTAACGGCGCTTAAGCCCGTTTTCATCACGGTGAGTGTTACGCAGCCGTTACGAACCCCCGCGTGAAAGATGATCGCGTTACCCGTATGTTGTGCCCAGCAACAAATCGAAGCCTCAGTGGCCCGCCGTTGTCGCGGGCCCTATAGAAAGGAGACGTCGAGGTGTCCAAGAACTTCCGGGTCCTCGCGTCCGTCGCGATCGCCGCTTCGCTGGCCGCGACCTCCGCTTGCAGCAACACCCGCGACGAGGAGGCCTCGTCCGCCTCCACCTCGAACCTGATCGGCATCGCGATGCCGCAGAAGAGCCTCGAGCGCTGGAACAAGGACGGCTCGCACCTCGACGAGATCCTCAAGAAGGCGGGCTA
This sequence comes from Actinoplanes hulinensis, assembly GCF_019429605.1. Lineage (NCBI taxonomy): Bacteria > Bacillati > Actinomycetota > Actinomycetes > Micromonosporales > Micromonosporaceae > Actinoplanes > Actinoplanes hulinensis. The sequence goes on from NZ_JAHXZI010000014.1 coordinate 203,434, forward strand.
CGAGACCTCGCTGCAGCACGCCGACAGCGTCGAGCAGCAGATCACGCAGATCCAGAACATGATCAACCAGAACCCGAAGGTTCTGGTCGTCGCCTCCATCGACGGCACCGCGCTGGCGCCGGCGCTGGAGAAGGCCGCCGAGAAGAAGGTCAAGGTCATCGCCTATGACCGTCTGATCAACTCGACCCCGAACGTCGACTTCTACGCGACCTTCGACAACTACCTGGTCGGCAAGCTCCAGGGCCAGTTCATCGAGGAGAAGCTGGGCCTCAAGGACGGCAAGGGCCCGTTCAACCTCGAGGCGTTCGCCGGCTCCGCCGACGACAACAACGCCAAGTTCTTCTTCTCCGGCGCGTGGGACGTGCTCAAGCCGTACATCGACAGCGGCAAGCTGGTCGTCCCGTCGGGCAAGAAGCCGGCCACCAACGAGGAGTGGACCACCGTGTCCGTCCAGGGTTGGAAGACCGAGACCGCGCAGTCCGAGATGGACAACCGCCTGAACTCGTTCTACACCGGCGGCAAGAAGGTCAACGTCGTCCTGTCCCCGAACGACTCGCTGGCGCTGGGCATCGCGCAGTCGCTGGAGAGCAAGGGCTACAAGACCGGCGCCGACTACCCGATCATCACCGGTCAGGACGCCGACCTGGCGAACACCAAGAACGTTCTCGCCGACAAGCAGGCGATGACCGTCTGGAAGGACACCCGCTCCCTGGGTGACCAGGTCGCCAAGATGATCGACGCGATCGTCAAGGGCGGCACCGTCGAGGTCAACGACGAGAAGACCTACAACAACGGTGTCAAGGTCGTCCCGTCCTACCTGCTCCCGCCGGTCGTCGTCACCAAGGACGACGTCAAGACCAAGCTGGTCGACTCCGGCTTCTACACCGCCGACAAGCTCGGCCTGTAAGTCTCCCGTAGCCGGGCCCCGCGAGGGGCCCGGCTTTTGGAACTCGAGAGCAAGCGAGTTGTGCGATGGCCAACGACACCACCCCGATCCTGGAGATGCGGGGGATCACCAAGACCTTCCCGGGCGTCAAGGCGCTCTCGGACGTCACCCTCGGCGTCGCCCGGGGTGAGGTCCACGCCATTTGCGGTGAGAACGGCGCGGGCAAGTCCACCCTCATGAAGGTGCTGTCGGGTGTCTACCCGCACGGCAGCTACGACGGCGACATCGTCTTCGAGGGCGAGACCTGCCGGTTCAAGACGACCCGTGACTCCGAGGAGCGCGGCATCGTCATCATCCACCAGGAGCTGGCGCTCAGCCCGTACCTGTCGATCGCCGAGAACATCTTCCTCGGCAACGAGCGGGCACGCGGTGGCGTCGTCAACTGGGCGCAGACCAACAAGCAGGCCGCCGACCTGCTCGCCCGGGTCGGGCTGGACGAATCCCCGGACACCAGGATCCAGGACATCGGCGTCGGCAAGCAGCAGCTCGTGGAGATCGCCAAGGCGCTCTCCAAGCGGGTCAAGCTGCTCATCCTCGACGAGCCCACCGCGGCGCTCAACGACGAGGACTCCGCGCACCTGCTCGACCTGATCCGCCACCTCAAGGGCCAGGGGATCACGTCGATCATCATCTCGCACAAGCTCAACGAGATCGCCGCGATCGCCGACAGCACGACGATCATCCGCGACGGCCAGAGCATCGAGACCATGGCCATGCACGGCGCCGAGCCGGTCACCGAGGAGCGCATCATCCGCGCCATGGTCGGCCGTGACCTGGAGAACCGCTACCCGGCGCACACCCCGACCATCGGCGAGGAGGTGCTGCGGATCGAGAACTGGACCGTGCACCACCCGGCCGACCGCAGCCGGGTCGTCGTCGACAACGCCGACCTGAACGTGCGCGGCGGCGAGATCGTCGGCATCGCCGGGCTGATGGGCGCCGGCCGCACCGAGCTGGCCATGAGCATCTTCGGCCGCAGCTGGGGCGCCGACATCTCCGGCAAGCTGTTCCTGCACGGCAAACCGGTGTCGATCAAGACCGTGGACGCGGCCATCGAGCACGGCATCGCGTACGCCACCGAGGACCGCAAGCACTACGGCCTCAACCTGATCGACGACATCAAGCGCAACACCTCGGCCGCCAAGCTCAAGCGCATCACCTCCGGTGGCGTGGTCGACGCCGGCCGCGAGGTCGTCATGGCCGAGCAGTTCCGCAAGGACATGAAGACCAAGGCCAACAGCGTGGACGTGGTCGTCGGCAAGCTGTCCGGCGGCAACCAGCAGAAGGTCGTGCTCGCCAAGTGGCTCTTCGCCGAGCCCGAGGTGCTGATCCTCGACGAGCCCACCCGCGGCATCGACGTCGGCGCCAAGTACGAGATCTACGAGATCATCAACAAGCTCGCGGACTCCGGTAAGGCCGTCATCGTGATCTCCTCGGAGTTGCCCGAGCTGCTCGGCATCTGCGACCGGATCTACGCGATGAGCCAGGGCCGGATCACCGGGCAACTTCCCCGCGCCGAGGCCAGCCAGGAGAGCCTCATGCGCTACATGACCATGGAGAAGAGCGGAGCAACGCGGTGAGCGCCACCACCACGCTCGAGCAGCCGAAGGCACAGCCCGAGCCCCCCAAGAAGAACGACGGTGGGTCGCTCAAGGCCTACCTCGGTCAGAACATCCAGCAGTACGGCATGATCGCGGCCCTGCTCGTCATCGTCGCCTACTTCCAGTGGTCGACCGACGGGCTGATGCTCAACCCGGACAACATCGCGGCGCTGATCCAGCAGAACGCGTACGTGTTCGTCCTGACCATCGGCATGGTCATGGTCATCGTGGCCGGGCACATCGACCTGTCGGTCGGTTCCGTGGTCGCGTTCGTCGGCGGCATCTGCGCCGTCCTGATCACCGACTTCGAGCTGTCGTGGCCCCTCGCGGTCGCCATCTCGATCGTGATCGGCGGTCTGGTCGGCTGCTGGCAGGGCTTCTGGGTCGCCTACGCGGGCATCCCGGCCTTCATCGTCACCCTCGGCGGCATGCTGCTGTTCCGCGGTCTGGCCATCGTCATCCTCGAGCAGACCGTCGCCGGCCTGCCCAGCGGCTTCAACGACATCAGCAACGGCTCGCTGCCGGCGTCGCTGGGCTACCTCGGCAACCTCGACGGCATCACGGTGTTCATCGGCGTGTTCGCCTTCGCCGGCCTGACCATCGCCCAGCTGCGGGCCCGCCGCGAGCTGACCAAGCTGGACCTGCGCACCGAGCCGTTCGCCGCGTTCGCCGGCAAGCTCGTGCTGTCCGCCCTGGCCATCGGCGCGATCACCTACCTGCTCGCGTCCAGCGCCGGCGGCACCCCGATCGTGCTGATCATCGTCGGCGTGCTGGTGCTGATCTACACGTTCCTGATGAACAACACGATCTTCGGCCGGCACATCTACGCGATGGGCGGCAACCTGCCCGCCGCGATGCTCTCCGGTGTGAAGACCAAGCGGGTCAACTTCCTGATCTTCGTGAACATGGGCCTGCTCGCCGGCGTCGCCGCGGTCATCACCACCTCCCGGGCCGGTGCCGGCATCGCCGCCGCCGGTACCAACTACGAGCTGGACGCGATCGCCGCGGCCTTCATCGGCGGAACCTCCGTCAACGGCGGCATCGGCAAGATCACCGGCGCGATCACCGGTGCCCTGATCATGGGCGTGCTCAACATGGGCCTGTCCATCATGGGCACCGACCCCGCCTACCAGCAGGTGATCAAGGGCCTCGTCCTGATCGCCGCCGTCGCGCTCGACATCCTCAACAAGCGGCGCGGCAAGTAAGACCTTTCAGGGGGTTGCGGCGCCGCACGGTGGACAGACCGGGCGGCGCCGCTCTTTTGCCTCACGGGGGTAGCGTCGCCTTCTCCGAAGAGGAGGCGATCTCTTGTTCCCACCGCACCAGAACGATCCACGGATGTACGGCGTACCCGAACCGGTCACCGAGAACGGCCACCTGATCTGGCGGGACGCCGGATTCGGCTGGATGCCCGGCGTCCGCGCGCTCACCCTCGACCTGTACCGGCCCTCCGGCGGCGGCCCGCACCCGCTGCTCATCTGGATCCACGGCGGCGCCTGGCTGCTCGGCAACAAGGGCGAAGCGCCGATGCTCGCCCACGGCCGCATCACCGAACGGCTCCTCGAGAACGGGTACGCCGTCGCGCGCGTCACCTACCGGCTCAGCGCCGAAGCCAAGATGCCCGCCCAGCTGCACGACGTCAAAGCGGCCGTCCGCTGGCTGCGCCACCACGCCGCGGCGCTCGGCCTCGACCAGGGCCGCTTCGGCGCCTGGGGCGAATCCGCCGGCGGCCACCTCGCCTCGATGCTCGCGCTCACCGGCGACGACCCCACGCTGGTCGGCGACGTCGGCATCCTCGGCGTCTCCGACGCGATCCAGAGCGCGATCATCTGGTACGGGCCCGGCAACCTGCTCAGCATGGCCGCCCAGAACCACCCGCGCGGCACCCAGGACCACGACGCCGCCGACTCGCCGGAGAGCCTGCTCATCGGCGGCCCGGTCCAGCAACTGCCAGCCGCGGCGGCCGCGGCCAGCCCGGTCAGCTACGTGTCCGCCGCCGCGCCGCCGATGCTGCTCGTGCACGGCGACGAGGACCGGGTGGTGCCCGCCGGACAGACCCGGGAACTGTACGACCGGCTCCACGCGGCCGGCGCGCCCGTCACGTTGCGCCTGGTCACGGGCGCCGACCACGGCCTGACCGGCGCCGACCTGCCGGCCGAGGTGACCGCCGCCCTCGCCCACCTCGACCGCACCCTGCGCGCGCCCGTACTGCCGTAGCTCCCGGCCGGCTCCCAGCGCTGTCCCGAGGCCGTTGATCAAGCGCTGAGAGCCAGCCGGGATTCAGCGGCCGCCGTGCCCCGGCGCCAGCACCTCGGGCGCCAGCGTCCGCATGAGCAGCGATCCCTGCCATGCCGGAAACGGGGCGTCACCGCTCGCCCGGCTGGTCCGCCGGTTCGGTCTCGACCGCGACCGCCACGTCGTAGAGCAGCCGGCGCAGCCAGGCCACGCCGGGATCCTTCTCCCGGCCGGCGTGCCAGTGCGCGGCCTCGGTGATCCGGACGGTGTCCAGCGGCGTCGACGCGATCGCCAGGTCCAGGAAGCCGAGGCAGCGGTGGGCCAGCCGGGACGGCACGAACGCGCACATCTCGGTGCCGGCCACCGCGTACGGCAGCGTCAGCAGACTGGTGACCCGCACCAGCACGGTCCGGCCGGCGAGCCCGGACCGCTCCAGGATGATCTCCAGTGGCCGTTTGAGCTCGCCCGCGGCGGAGAACTCGGCCACCGCGTGCGCCATCACGCTCAGGTCGGCGGCGCTCAGCTCGCCGTCCTTGAGCCGTGGGTTGTCGCGGGACACGATGCACACCAGGTGATCGGTGAAGACCGGCTGGGTCTGGCCGGGGAACGCGAACCCGAGCGGCCCGATGATCAGATCCCGGCGCATCAGCCGGGTCCCCGGATGCGGGCCCTCCAGGGTGTCCAGCGCGACCGAGCAGCCGGGCGCCTGCTCGGCCACCAGGCGGATCAGCGGCTCGGCGAGGACGGTCATCGCGTACTCCGACATGCTGACGGTGAACCGGCGGGTGCTGGACGCCTCGTCGAACTCCCGCTGCGTGCCGAGCAGCGCCTCGGCGGCCTCCACCGCCTCGGCCACGGCCGGCCGAAGACGCTGCGCCAGCGGGCTCAGGTCGAAGCCGCGGCCGGACCGGACCAGCAGCTCGTCGCCGAAGTGCCGGCGCAGCCGGGTCAGCGCGCTGCTCATCGCCGACTGGCTCATCGTCGTCCGCTCACCGGCGTGGGTGAGGTTGCGCTCCTCGATCAGGGCGTGCAGCGACAGCAGCAGGTTCGCGTCGACCTCACGCAACCGCTCCTTCACCGGACATCCCCTCCCGAGCGCACTGTACCGGCCGGCCGGGACGGTGCCGGGACCTCCGGCCCTGGTGGGCGGGACCCGGTTCGCGGTCTCGTGGAGGGGACGCGGCCGGGCCGGCCGCCACTGTCGGAAGGGGGTTGCCCGATGACCACGCCGTTCGCCCCACCGTCGCGCAGGGTTCTCACCGATTGCGTGCGGTCGGCCACCACCGCGCCGTCGCTGCACAACAGCCAGCCCTGGCGGTTCCGGATCGTGCCGCCGGCGGTCGAGGTGTACGCCGACCCGGGCCGCCGCCTGCCGGTCACCGACCCGGACGGCCGCGAACAGCTGATCAGCGTCGGCGCCGCGGTGTTCACGCTGCGCCTGGCGATCCGGCGGGCCGGCTACCAGGTGCGCTGTGAGCTGCTGCCGGGCCCGGACGAGCCGGCGCCGGCCGCCCGGGTCACCGCGGGCCGGCCGGTGGCCGTCGACGCGACGACCGAGGCGCTGGCCGCGGCGATCCCGTACCGGCACACCAACCGGTGGCCGTTCGCGCGGGTCGCGGTGCCGGCCGGCGCGATCGAGAAGCTGCGCGACGCCGCCGAGCGGGAGGGCGCGGTGCTGACCGTCGCCGACCCCGCCGGCCGGGACGCGATCCTGGGCCTGGCCCGTGTCGCCGACCAGCGGCTGCGCGAACGCGACGACTACGCCGCCGAGATCAGCCGGTGGACCGGCCGGGCGGCCCGCCACGACGGGGTGCCGGCGTGGGCGTACGGGCCGGGCGATGCTCTCGGGGTGATGCCGGTCCGCGACGGCGCCGGGACCCTCGCGGTGGCCCGGGCGCCCGTGGCGTTCGAGCCGCACCCGACCGTGCTGGTGCTGGCCACCGACGGCGACACCGACGCGGACCGGCTGTGCGCCGGGCAGGCGCTGCAACGGGTGCTGCTGACCGCCACCTGGCTGGGCCTGGCCGCCACCCCGATCAGCCAGCCGGTCGAGGTGCCGGAGATCCGCGCGCTGCTCACCCGCCGGCCGGCGCAGATGGTGCTGCGTATCGGCTACGGCGGCGTCGCCGGGCACACCCCGCGCCGGCCGGTGAACCGGGTGCTGGTGGACGAGCCGCCGGGGTAACCTCCGGCCATGACGCTGGGCGGCACCGATCTGAACCTGCTGCTGTTCCTGCGTGTCCTGCTGGAGGAGGGCAACGTGACCCGGGCCGGGGCACGCCTCGAGGTGGGCCAGCCCGCGATGAGCGCCGCCCTGGCCAAGCTGCGCCGCCGCTTCGACGACGAGTTGCTGGTCCGGGCCGGCCGGGACTACGAGCTGACGCCGTTCGCCCGTGACCTGCTGCCGGAGGTGCAGCGGGCGGTCCGGCTGATCGCCCGCGCCCTGGAGCTGGAGGACCACTTCGACGCCGCCACCAGCGAGCGGACGTTCCGGCTGGCGATGAGCGACTACGCGATCGCCGTGCTGCACGAGCCGCTGGTCCGGCTGCTGCGGGCTGCCGCTCCCGGGGTGCGGCTGTCGATCGAGCGGATCGGGCCGAAGGCGCGTACGTCGTCGCGGACCCTGCTGGAGTTCGACGCCCTGGTCGCGCCGCTCGGCTTCGGGTTCCCCGGGCAGCGGCGGATGCTGTGGCGCGACCGGATGGTGCTGATCGCCGACCGGCGGCATCCCCGGCTGGCCGGCGGCGGCCTGACCCTGGCCGATCTGGCCGAGCTGCCGCACGCCGTGGCGACGTTCGGGCCGGGCATCCTCACCCCGGTCGACCGGGTGTTCGGCGAGCACGGCATCGACCGGCGGATCGTCCTGCAGGTGCCCGGGTTCCTGCCGCTGGCGTTCGTCATCGAGGGCACCGAGATGGTGGCGGTGGTGCCGGAACGGCTGGCCCGGCTGCACCTGGCGCCGGGCGGCCCGATCACGGTGATCGAGCCGCCGTTCGGTGAGGTGCTGCTGGCCGAGGGCTACTGGTACGGCCGGGACCGGCTGGCCGACCCGGCGCACCGCTGGCTGTTCGCCCGGTTCGACGCGCTGGCCGCCGAGTTGAAGGCCACGCCAGGTAGCCGGTGAACAGCCGGTCCGGGTCCCGGACGTCGAGGGTCTCCCGGTGGCGGCGCTCGGCGTCGTCGGAGAGCACCCGCATCGGCCGCCGCCGCAGATCGCTGTCACCCAGGTAGGCGCCGACGACGACTTCGTCGGCGTGCCGAACTACGAACGACTGCACTTACCGCAAGCGGGCCCTGAACGGCTGACGCATCGCCCCATCCGCGAGGATGGGGCGATGCCCCCGAATGCCGGCCGGCCGGCGCGCCTGTCCCTGGACGCGATCGTCGCCGCGGCCACCCGCATCCTCGAGACCGAGGGCCTGGAGAAGCTGTCGATGCGGCGGCTCGCCACCGACCTGGGCAGCGCGCCGATGGCCGTCTACCACCACGTGCGCGACAAGGACGACCTGCTCGTGCACGTGATGGAGTCGCAGGCGCGGGCCATGCCGCGCCCCTCGTTCCCGGACGATCCGCGGGAGCGGCTGATCGAGGCGTCGGTGCTGCTCTACGAGCTGCTCGCGGAACGGCCGTGGATCGTCGAGGTGCTGACCGGCAAGGATCTGATCGGCCCGTCCGCGTTGTGGATCGTGGAGGCGATGATCGGCGCGGCCGCCGACCACGGGTGCTCCGGCGACGACGCCGTCTTCGTCTACCGGACGATCTGGTTCTACATCGTCGGCGACCTGGTGATCCGGGTCGCCCGCCACGGCCGGGTCGGCGAGAACGAGACGGTCGCCGCCCTGACCGTGGACACGCATCCCCGGCTCGCGGCGGTCGCCGGGCGCTGGGCCGAGCTCAACGCCCGCGACACCCACCGCCGGGGCATCACCGCGATCGTCAACGGTTTGCTGGGGTGACGCTTTGTTACCGGTTCGCCGGCGTGACCCTTTGTTACCGGTTCGCGGGCGTGACCCTTTGTTACCGGTTCGCCGGCGTGACCCCGCAGAACTCGGCGTAGCGGCCGCCGAGCGCCAGCAGCTCCTCGTGGGTGCCGTCCTCGACGATCCGGCCCTCGTCGAGGAAGACGATCCGGTCGGCGCGGCGGACCGTGCCCATCCGGTGCGCGACCATCACCACGGTCCGGCCGGCCATCAGGCGTTCGATGCCGTCGTGCACGGCCGCCTCGTTCTCCGGATCCAGCGCCGAGGTCACCTCGTCGAGCAGCACGATCGGGGCGTCCTTGAGCAGCGCGCGGGCGATCGACACCCGCTGGCGCTCACCACCGGACAGCCGGGCGCCGCCCTCGCCGACGGTCGTGTCCCAGCCGCTCGGCAGCCGGGCGGCGGTCAATACGGCCCGCACCTCGGCGTCGGTGGCTTCGGGGCGGCCCAGCCGTACGTTGTCCTCGATCGTCCCGTCGAACAGGTAGGTGTCCTGGAAGACGATCGCGATCCGGGACATCAGCTCGTCCGGCGCGATGTCGCGGACGTCCACGCCGCCGACGCGTACCGTGCCGTCCCCGACGTCGTGGAACCGGGCGATGAGCTGAAACAACGTCGTCTTCCCGGCGCCGGACGGGCCGACCACGGCCAGGCGCTGACCCTGCGGCACCGACAGCGACAGCCCGGTGAGGCCGCGGAAGGAGACGCCGTCGAACTCCAGGTCGTCGCGGTCCGGCCGGACCGGATGCCCGACCTCCGGCAGCGGCGCGGTGCGCAGCACCCGGTCGAGCCGCTCCAGTTCGGTTCGCGCGGCCCGCAGCTTGCCGCCGATGTCGGTCAGCGAGAGCAGCGGGTCGGCGGCGCGGGCCGCCAGCACCAGGATCGCCAGCAGTTCGGCCGTGCCGAGGTGGCCGCCGAGCGCCAGGTACGCGCCGAGGGCCAGCACGGCGGTGAAGGCCGTCTGCACGGTGAAGGCCATGCCGACCGCCCCGGGCAGCACCGACAGCGCCCGGCGGCGTGACGCCCGTTCGAGATCCCGGAGCGTATCGTCGAGCAGCGCGAACCGCTCGCCGGTCCGTCCGCCCGCGCGCAGCACCGGCTGGGCCTGAAGGAACTCGACGACCCGGGCGGCGGCCTCGTCACTGACCTCGGCGTGCCCGTCGGCGGCCGGCCGCTTCCGGACGGCCAGCAGCACCAGCGGGGCGGCGGCGAGCGCGGCCAGGCCGAGCCGCCAGTCGTAGGCGGTGATCACCACGACGATCGTCAGCGGGGTCACGCACGCCGCGATGAACGGGCCGAGCAGGTGCGCCGACACGCCCAGTGCGGCGAGCAGACCCCGGCTGGCCAGGCCGGACACCTCGCCGACGCGGGCCTTGTCGTACCAGCCCAGCGGCAGCCGGGCCAGATGGTCGCCGAGCCGGTGGTACATGCCGCGCAGCAGGGTGGTGCCGACCCGCATGCCGGACAGGTCGGCCGCGTAGCGCAGCACGCCGAGCCCGGCCACGGCGGCCGCGAGACCGGCCAGCCACGGCCATGCGGCCGCCGGGTCTTTCAGGATCGGCACGATCAGGGCGTAGAGCAGACCTTCCAGGAAGGCGGCGGCGGTCATCAAGGCGATGGGTACGGCGTACGCGGCGCCGCCCGCCCGGAGCAGTGTGCGGATCACCGGATCACCCCGTTCTCCAGGTGTACGACGGTGTCGGCGGCCGCGATCGTCTCCGGCCGGTGGGCGATCACCAGAACCGTCCGGCCCCGCAGGCCCGCGAGGGTGTCCCGGATCGCCCGGTCGGTCACCGGATCGGCGAAGGCGGTCGCCTCGTCCAGCACCAGCACCGGGGTGTCCGCGATCAGTGCCCGGGCCAGGGCGATCCGCTGCGCCTCCCCGCCGGAGAGGGTGGCCTGCTCACCGAGCACCGTGTCGTACCCGTGCGGAAGCCGCAGAATCCGGTCATGGATGTGCGCGAGCCGCGCGGCCCGCACCACGTCGTCGAAGCTCGCGTGCGGAACGGCGAGCGCGATGTTGTCGGCCACCGAGGTGCGCAGCAACCGCACGTCCTGGAAGACGAACGCGATCCGCCGGTACAGCTCCCGGGACCCGATGTCGCGCAGGTCCGTCCCGCCGAGCAGCACCGTCCCGCCGGCCGGATCGAAGAACCGCGGCAACAACCGCACCAGCGTCGACTTCCCGCCACCGGACGGCCCGGTCAGCGCCGTGACGGTCCCCGGTTCGAGTACCAGGTCGACGCCGCGCAGCACCTCCGGCCCGTCGTCGTAGGCGAACCGCACCCCACGCAACTCCACCCGGTCGCCGTCCGGCAGCACCGGCTGTTCCGGTTCGGGCAACGGCGGCGTCGCCAGCACGGCCCGGATCCGGCCGACCGCCCGCCCGGCCGCCTGCAGATCGTCGAATCCGTGCCCGAGTGCCGCCACCGGGGCGGTCAACCCCATCCCCAGCAGCAGGAACGGCAGTAGATCGGCGGGCGCCAGATCACCCGAGGTGATCAGGATCGTGCCGCCGGTCAGCACGGCCAGCAGCACCACCGGCGGCGACAGCGCCAGCTGCATCCCGGCCGCGACCGCCGACACCCCGCGCACCCAGCGGGTGAACACCTCGGTGAACTCGTCGGCCGCCGCCACGAACCGGCGGTGCGCCCGCCCGGCCCCGCCGAACGCCTTCACCACCGCGATGCCCTGCACGAACTCGACAACGGCGGCCGCGATCCGGCCCATCGCCGCGTCGTAGGCGTGCTGCTCCCGCACCCGGGCCGGCAGCATCAGCAGCGGCACGAGCGCCACCGCCACCAGCACCGGAACCAGGGTGATCAGGGTGAGCCGCCAGTCGACGCCCAGCAGATAGACCAGCGACACCAGCGGCACGACGAACGCGGCGGTCAGCTCACCGGGCGCATGCGCGATGAACGGGTGCACCGCGTCCACGTCCTCGCCGGCGACCCGGGCCAGCTCCCCGCTGCGGCGCCGCCCGAACCAGCCGATCGGCGCCCGTCCCAGCGTGGCGGCCAGCTCGCGCCGCAGCCCGAGCTGCACCTCACCGTCGAGAACATGCCCGAGCCCGGCCGACGCCCCGGTGAACGCGAGCCGCACCAGCAGACCGGCGGCGCCGGCCAGCACGACGGTCCAGACGTGGGCGCGGTCGGGCGGGCCGGGCGACAGCAGGACGCGGCCCAGCTCGGCGACGGCGAGCAACGGCGCGAGCCCGGCCACGGCCCCCACCACCTGAAGACCCGCGACCAGAGCGAATTTCGGCCCATGGGGGCACAAGACGTCGGCGACCATCACTCTCCCTCCGTTTTTGTACGCGTACGAAAATAGCGTAGCGCGCCACGCCAACCCACCGACCGAGGCGGTCCTGCAGGCGCCGCCTGGGTCGATAGGGTGCGGACATGGGTACCTGGGGAGCCGGAAACTTCGACAGCGACACGGCCGCTGACCATCTGTCGATCCTGACCGAGCGGCTGGTGAGCGAGGTGGAGGAGGCCATGTCCGGCGATCCGGTCGAGCTGGAGCCCGACGAGTACTGGGGTGTCGCCGTACCCTGCAATCTCGAGATCCTGCACGTCCTGGCGAGCCGGCGCTGGGTCGGCGTCGTGCTGCCCGAGGTCGCGACCGTCGAGGCGTGGAAGGCGACCTACCTGGCCGTCTGGAACGCCAACATCGACGGATTGTCGCCGGCCCCGGAGCACCGGGCGCAGCGGCGAGCGGCACTGGAGCGCACGTTCGACCAGCTCGTCGAGGCGATCCGCATCAGCTGACTCCGTGGCCGGCGATCTCCCCGACGGACTCGATCACGCCGTCGACCGCGTCGTCGTCGATGCCTTCCAGTTCGATGATGAGCCGGTCCACGCCCACGTCGGCGTACCGGCGGACGGTGTCGAGGTCCGGCGGGCCGGGTGGGGTGATGGTGATCTCCAGTTCGCCGAGGTCCGCCGGCCGCCGTTCGGCGCGGGCGGTCTCGCCCAGCACACGCAGCGTCTGACCGGTCTCGCCGGGGTCCAGGCCCCAGCCGTACCAGCCGTTGCCGTGCCGGACAGCCCGGCGGTACGCGGCCGCCGAGTGGCCGCCGACCACGATCGGCGGATGTGGGCGCTGGACCGGCGACGGATGCTGAACGACACCGGAGAACGACACGAACCGGCCGTCGAACGAAGGCGCCTCCTCCCACAGCGCCCGCATCGCGGCCAGATACTCGTCGGTGCGGGCACCCCGTTCGGCGAGCGACACGCCCATCGCGTGAAGCTCCGGCTCGACGTAGCCGGCCCCGACAGCGACGGTCAGCCGGCCACCGGACAGCACATCCAGCGAGGAGACCTGCTTGGCCAACAGCACCGGCTGGCGCTGCGGGAGCACGATCAGGCCGACGCCGAGGCGGACCCGGCTGGTCACGGCCGCCAGGTAGGTCAACGCGACCATGGCCTCCAGGCGGGGCGGATTGCCCTCCCCGGCGGGAAGCGCGATGTGGTCGCCGACCCACAGCGACTCGAAACCCGCCTCCTCGGCCAACCGGGCCCGCCGGGCCAGGACCCCGTGACGGCGGGACCGCCGTCTGCGGTGGCTCCGGCAGCTTCCTCTCCTGGCTGACGATCGCCACCGCATTCCGCGACGACGATTACGCGGCCGAGGTCGCGAGCGATGACGACTACGGCACGATGCGGCTCCGCCCGGCGATCCCCTTGACGTGAAGGCGCCGGCGCCTCCGGGGCCGCCGAGCGCATCACATCGATGGGTGGAGATACTTTCGTCGTGGGATACGACCCGGACCGGATCGAAGCCGCCTTCGCCGGCACATCGCTGGCCGGCCTGCCGATCGGGCATGGGCCGTCGGGCACCGTCCTGGTCACCGACGTCGACCCCGATCACCTGTACGAGGTGTGGCAGGCCGCCGACACAATGGCGCCGGTCCTCGGATGCCGGCCCGTCATGGTCACCGACGACTTCGACGACACGCTGCGGATCCAGCCCCAGCCCGCGCCAGGTCCGCCGGAGCCGGAGCTGCGCGCGTTCGCGAGGGCGGCCGAGACGTCCGATCCCTGGGCCACCTACCGCCACTACAGCGAGGACGAGCAGGTCTTCGACGTACGAGGAGTGGCCGGCGTCGACGTGACGGCCCTACTGTCCGATGTGCCGCTGCCGACGTCACCTCCGGCGCTGGAGAGGATTCTGTACGACCGGCTGCTCGCCGACGCCGGCCTACATGCCGGCGTGCTCGACCGCGTGCGGCTCGTGACACAGACCGAATACTGGTACACGCCGGACAGCGTCATGCTCATGCTGATGCCCACCGGTGACGTGCGCACTTCGGCGTACTGGATCGATTTCTACGGCGCCCTCACCCCAGACGACCAGCAGAAGCTCGCCGAGGTGCTGGCGCGGTGGCATCACCGGTGGGACGCCCGCCTGGTCGCCTCATGGGGCACCATGCTGCAGTTCCAGGTGGGCCGTCGCCCGGCCCCCGGCGACGAGGCGTGGACCGTGGCCGGCCAGCTCAAGGCGCTCGCCCCGAACCTCGAACTGAGCCGATGGGAGGTCGCCGTCGCCCTGCCCTCGGGCGACGCGTGGTTCGTGCACAACCGCCCCTGACAGCGGTCCGGACCATGACGCGCCGATCCCTCGCGGGGCCCCTGGGAATCGTACGCCGTGAGCCTGGGTTCCAAATCCGCGCCGCTTTCCGGTGCATTGTCGATGAACCCTCTTTATCTGGCATCGGGTGGAGGCCGTCACGGCCGTGGGCCGGCGTCAGGTGATTTTGCCCTCGCCACGTTGAGACAATTCAATCTGCAACCGCGGTTGATCGGCTCCGAGGTGTCGGTTGAAAGCAGGATGGCATGATCATCCGCTTACACTTCGCGATCGGATCGCGGAAGAATTCATTCATGGGGCAGGGGTCGCTTTTCAGCAGGGCGCAGACCGCGGAGATGCGCGACCCGTCGAAGGCGCGCAACCATTCTCCCGCGCGGGAGGAGTTCCGTCGCATGCAACAGCGGCGTCGCGCTTTCGGCCTTGAACGCCGCCACGCCGAAAAGCTTCGCCGCCTCCACCACAACCCCGCCGCCCTACCGGCCCCGCCCGCCGTGCCCGCCGTGCGTCCCGCCGTGCCCGCCTCGCGTCCCGCCGTGCCCGCCTCGCGTCCCGCCGTGCCCGCCGCGCGTCCCGCCGTGCCCGCCGCCCGGCCGGTCGATCCCGCTGAACGGCCGCAGCCTCCCGCGCGGTGCGCACCGGACAGCCGCAGGCCATCCACCGCCACCGACACCCTCCACACCGCCGCAACCGCACCGCCCACCCCACGCCCGTGCGAAGGGCCCCACAGGCAGCACGCTGGGATCTCGCAGCCGCGCCCGACGGCCGAGCCGTCAGCGGCCGGTCAGGAGGTTCCGGCTGGTCGTCAGGGTTGTCTCGGCCGAGCTGAGTCAGCACCCACGGCCAGCCGAAGAGATCCACACAGGCCCGACGGGGGCGAGCGGAGTCGTCGGTTCAGCCCCGGCGCCCTGCCGGAAAATCTGGCCACAGGACCGCGGGAACCCCCGGCCGCGGACACCGGCCTGCGTACCGTGGTTCCACTGACAAGACTCCGGTCACGTTATCCATCGCAACCCCCGGCGCCAGGCCCACGACCACCATCGGTGCCGGCACGCTCTCAGTCGGCACGCCCCGCGGCCCGGCGCCCGGTGACGGCTTCGGTTGCGAACCGGCGACCGGGTTTCGGGCGTGCCCGTCGAAGTCGTCACGGTAGCGCTTCGCCGGGGTGGCGCCTTTGCAAAAGGAATCCGGCCAGGGCTCTCCGATGGCGGAGAGGCATGCGGCGCGGCCCGCCGCCGTCGCATTCACGTGAGCCGGCGCGCGGAACCCGAAAAGAAAAACGCCCGGGCATCGCCTATTTGCGATCAGCCTATGAATCGAACTTCACAAGCCTGGAAAATGTTGCGAGGAGATCGGTGACCCACTCGAGGCGACGGGTGAATCGCGCGCTGGGACTCGGTCCGTGACGTTTCATCGGTAGCGGGCGCCTTGGCCGTTTCGCCCGGTGGAGTGTCGTGACTGCGCGGGGGCGGCGGTGACCCGCTGGGGAAATCGGTGACGATGGATGTCGTGCCCAGCTTCGAGGGCCTCGGTGCGCCACCGTCCAGCGATGGTGCCGGTGGAGTCGGGTGGGCTACAGGGCGGTCGATGTGGCCCAGTCGGCGTTCGCGGTGTGGCCCAGGGTGGCGTACCAGTTGTTGGGAGCGGGGTGCAGCTGGAGGTAGGGCAGGTCCGGGACCCCGTAAGCGTGCAGCACGTCCCACACGTTGTCGGCGCAGTTGTTGCCGATGACGTCGTAGCCCCGGCCGGCCGAGGCTGCCGCGACCACATCGGCGGGGCCGGTGTCGAAGGTCGACCGGGAACCCGTGATCGTCTTGTAGGCGTTGTAGCCATGGGACCTCATCGCGGCCAGCATCTGCTGCTCGGTGCCGCTTCCGCGCCAGAAGCCGTTGTCGAAGCCCTTGTCGATGTGTGCCTTGCCGGTGGGGTTCTCCACCGAGCCGAAGGCATAGCTGCCGTCGCAGGTGAGCCGGTAGCCCCAGCCCACGTGCCCGAGGCCGTTCGCCCCGGCGGTCCGGACGAACACGTAGGCGCCCTTGGCGGGGTCGCATTGCGGGATGGCCGCGCTCGCGAATGCCGTCAGCGGCCCGATCGACGCCGCGAGCAGTGACACCGTCAGCAGGCAGAAGACGAGGAACCGGGGGCGTCGGACGGCGCTTGCCATGGACATGGATGACTCCCTGCATTCCGATGCGCGTGCATGCCTCACCGGGCTCTGAAGCGCCAGGGAGGACAATGTGTGAACGTGCACACATTATGATCATCGTTGATCTCCGTCAAGAGCGGCGCCCGGGACCGGCGGCGGCAAGGGGGTGGCGGCGCTGGCGGGAACTGCCCGGAGAGCCACGCCCCGGGCTCTCCTGGTGTCGGTGGGTGCCCAGCCGGCCCCGGTTCGGATCGGCGACGGTCAGGATCGGGCTCTCGGCCGGGGCGCCGTCACGCAGCGGGCGTCGCGGCCGGGCGCCAGGCTGTGACGGCTCGCCGAAGCGGGGGTCTCCACTGACGGAGGCCTGATGACTTGTCCGCCGGACCTCATGGCCGATACTGCAGACGTGACCTCGATCGACGACGACTCTCCCAAGCCGCAGGACACCCGGGCCGAGACCGTGCCGGAGCCGGCCGAACCGGAGCCGGCCGCCCGCAAGCCGCTGAACAGCAGTTGGGTCTTCACCCTGGCTGGACTGATCGCCGGCGCCTATTTCATGATCAACGGCGCCCTGATGCTCCGGGAGAAACAGGGTGACGGCGTGTTCGCCCTGATCATCACCGGGACCGTGGTGGTCGTCGCGGTGATCGGCGGTGTACTGCTCAAGTCGTACCTGGCGGAACGAGCGGCCCGAAAGTAGTCGGCCCATCAGCTGCCGGCGTCAGGACGGTGGTAGCCCTTCGCCTGGTGCTGGTGCTGGTGCTGGTGCTGGTGCTGGTGCTGGTGCCGGTGCTGGTGCCGGTGCTCGTGCTGGTGCTGGTGCTGGTGCCGGTGCAGGGCCGTGGCCAGGGGTGGTAGCCGAGTTGCGACCGGGGCCGCAGTCGGGTCGTGACCGGGGCTGCAGTCGGGTCGTGGCCAGAGGGGCGGTGGCCGGGTCGTGGTCGAACCATCGGCGGCTGACGAGCAGGATGAGCAGGTAGCAGGGCGTGGTCGCCGCGGTCAGGGTCCGGTTGCTTCGAAGACGTCCTCGACGCATGGCCTCGATGATTACTCACCGTGACGGGCGCGGTGAGCGTGTGGGTGATCGGTGTGTTCCTGAGTCCATTTCTCGGTTGTCGCCTGGCGTCGATGTCACGTCGCTTGTTCGCGTGTTCCACGCCTTCGCCGCGAGATTCGGCCGGTCGCCCCCGGCCGCTCGGGCCATCCGCGAGCGTCGATGTGAATCTCGGGCCGATCGTTGTCGACTCGGCTTTCGCACTTCTGGGTGGTCGCGCCTGGTTGACGGCGTGGTGAAGTGAGTCGATCTCAGAAGCGGCGAAGCATCGGCAGTTCACTCTCTTCCTGCCAGAAGGTGTGGACCGCCGATGCTTCAGCGCGAGACCTACCGCCGTCGTTGGCCGGGCTGTTTCGCTCGTTCCGGTCATGTTTCACCGCACCGTCGTTGCGGACGTTCAGTGTGCTGCTGGCCGGGATGATCGCGCAGCCGGGCCGGCATACGGTCTGCGGGATGCTGACCGGGGCCGGGCTGTCCGCGGTATGGCACCACGCCAGGGCGCACTGGTTCTTCAGCCGAGCCCGCTGGAACGCCGACGCGGTCGGTCTGGTGCTGTTTCGCCTGGTCGTCACCCATCTCCTCGCGGCTGACGCGCCGATCACCATCGCCGTTGACGACACTCTGCTGCGCCGTAGCGGCCGCAAGGTGGCGCTGACCGGGTGGCACTACGACGGCGCCGCGGGCCGTGACGAGAAAGGCCGGGCCCGGACCGCCTGGGGCAACTGCTGGGTCGTGGCCGCTGTGGTCGTGAACCTGCCGATGCTGCACCGCCCGGTCGCCTTGCCGGTAGCGGCCGCCCTGTATCCACCCCGCGATGCCAGCAAACACGTACTGGCCTGTGCGCTGGTCAGCCGCCTGGCGCTGGCCCTGCCGCACCGGCACTTCCACGTGGTCACCGACTGCTGGTACGCCGGCATGGACGGCGCGGCCGGCGCCGCCCGCACCCTAGCCGCCACCAGCCGGGGCCCGCCCGCCAACGTCACGGTCACCGCCCGGCTCCGCGCCAACGCCGGACTCACCGCGATCGCTGAACCCGTACCCGGCGCCGCCGGCCGCCCCCGCCGCATCGGCGCCCGCCTGGGCACCCCGAAACACCCACCGCCACCTGGAACAGCGCCACGGTCCACCGCTACGGCACCACCACCAGCACCGTCGACCTCGCCGACTTCACCGTCCTCTGGTACGGCGTCTACCGCAGCCGCGCCGTCCGCGTGATCCTGTTACGCGACCCCGGCCCGCCCACCCGATCCGGCTACCACCTCGCCCTGATCACCACCGACCCACACCCACACCACCGACCCACACACCCACACCACCGACCTGATCAACCGCTACGCCACCCGATGGAGTATCGAAGTCGCCTTCGAAGGCGCCAAACAGATCACCGGCGTCGGCCAAGCCCGCAACCGCACCCGGCAGGCCGTCGAACGCACCGTCCCGTTCGGCTTCTACACCCAAAGCATCGTCATCCTCTGGTACACCCTGCACGGCCACACGAGCCACCGTCACCAACCGCAGATCCACCGCACCCTGGTACACAACCAAAACCCAGCCGTCCTACCAAGACATGATCACCAAACTCCGCCGCACCCTCATCGCCGCCCGAGTTCTTGGCGCATCCCCAGCTCAGCCCACCGCCGAAAAACTCCACACCCTCCGACTCACCTGGGCCGAAGAAGCCGCATAAGGCCCACAAAAATACGAAAGTCGAGTTGTCGAGCAGCGCGATCTTGCGCGATCGCGGCCGTCCCCGATGTATCCGATGACCCAAGGTCTCCCAGGGAAAATAGATCATGGGCGATGATGTGCCGCCGGATGGCAACCAGGCATCAAGATTGGCCCGAAACGACAATCGGCCAAGATCGCCGGCGAGTCGGGATGGCGCCGCAGTCATCCGAACGCGCGACTTGACATCGCGGCCACCCGCAACCGAGGAACAGGCTCCCCTGCCACCCCGATCTACTGCAAGGGCCCGGTGGTCGGCATCCTCGGTCACCTGGAGTTCAGGCCGGGCGCGCCTTTCGGGTAGGGGCGCACCGTGTTCGTCACCTTGTGCGCCCCGGTCCTGCGTCGACCGCGACCCCATGCTCGCCGTGGCGGCGCTACGGCCGGGAGTGGGCAGGCCCGGTGCTGGGAAGCAAACGGTGACCAACGGCCGAGCGTCACCGGCGGCAGAAGCGGGAGCGGCGGCGGGAACAGGGCAGGCGGGCGTGCCGGAAGCGGTGGCAGAGGTGGGGGCGCGGGCTTGCTGGGAGTGAGGCGGTAGTGGGCGACGGTGGGCGACTGAAGCGGGGCAATGGTGGGCGGCTGGGAGCGGCGGCAGGTGGGTGAGGGGACGGCTGGCTTGGCCTGCGGGAGCATCGATCTCAGCCCGGCGGGGGGCGGCACAGGCTTGACCGGGCAGATGGTCGCGTGGACTCACGGGAATTGCCGTATCCGCGGTTGAGGGCGACGACACGCGTACCGGAAATGGGTTTAAGGGTTGCGGCCCAGGGCGGCCAGAAGCTGGTCGAACGGGGCGGCGTCAGTGAAGCCCGGGATCGCGGGGCGGAACGGGTACGTGGGGGAGAGGCGCTGGTCGCCGTCCGGGACGGCCAGGGCGATCGGCAGGGCGGCCGCCACCAGGGTGTCGCCGGGGTGAAACGGCACGTTCAGGGAGATCGCCACGTCCCAGGAGTGGACCAGGTAGTCGACCAGGTGGAAGCCGACGCCCAGGGTGGCCGGGAAGGTGCCCGCGCCGAATTCGGGGTTGGCGAACGGGATGTGCTCAGCTGCAGGGAAGGCGGCCAGGACCTCGTCGGCGGCCTTGCGGTAGGCGGTGACCGGCTCGGGGCCGTGTGGCTGGACGCGCCAGGATGCGGGGTCGGCGCCGTGGCCGGTCGCGGCGGCGGCGAAACCGTGGTGCTGGGCGGTCATGTGGGCGATCAGGTCGCCGAGCGTCCAGCCCTCGCATGGGGTGGGCCGGGTGAGGTCGGCGGTGGTCACCGGTGTGAGCAGGTCGAGGCTGTGCTGGACGGCCGCGCGGTCGAGTTCGAGCAGCTCCGCAAAAACGATGTGCATGCGCATATCATGTGCATGTGCTTACGAAATGGCAAACCCGGTATGGTCGCGACCGTGACCCGACGTCCCGATCTCGCCGCGATGATCGGCCCGCTGGGGCGCGAGCTCATCGCCCTGGAGCAGCCGACTCTCCGGGCGCATGGCCTGACCATGTGGGCGTACGCGGTGTTGTTGCATCTCGGGCCGGAGCCGGTGCGCACGCAGGCGGCGCTGGCCGAGGCGATCGGGGCGGACAAGACGCGCATCATCGGGGTGCTCGACGATCTGGCGGCGCGTGGTCTGATCAGCCGCCAGGCCGATCCGGGGGACCGCCGGGTGCGGTTGCTCGCCATCACCGAGGAGGGCCGGCAGCGCCGCGACGCCGCCCAGGCGGAGATTCAGCGGGCTGAAGAGGAAGTGCTCGGGCGGTTGACGCCGCCCGAGCGTGAGACGTTCCTTGCGGTGCTGCGCAAACTCAGTTCGTGACCAGGACGTCGTTCATGCTTCCGTGCGCGAGGTACTGCGGTCAGCGCAGCAGGCCGGCGCGGCGCAGGCGTCGTTCCCGGACGGCGAGCAACGGCGGCCCGGCCCACTGCAGGATCAGCACGACCAGGACGGTGACCGACTCCCAGAAGGCGACGCTGGAGGGTTCCAGGGTTCGCAGGTTCGCCAGCATCCAGGTGCCCATCGTGATCAGGTACGGCAGGGCCAGCGTCAGGAACGCCCAGACCAGCAGGAGGCCCCCGGCCACGTGGACGATCCCGAACCATCCGGCGACCCGCCGGTCGTGGTCGCTCGTCGCGGCCAGTTCGGCGGCCTCGGCCGGGCTCAGCCGCCACAGCCGCTGCCGGGTCACAAGCTGGGTGGTCCGGTAGAGGTTGTGGCAGCGTAGCCAGTTGGCGAGCACGGCATAGCAGTCGCTTCGCATGAACACCGCGGCGAACTGCCAGACCAGCGAGAACGTGGTGCTGAGCACGAGCGCGCCGAGCACCCGGCCGACCGTGGACGGCGGGAGGGCCAGTCGCAGCAACAGGGCGCCGGCCAGCACGGTACTGTCGATCGCCATTCCGGCCAGGAACGGCCCGTACCGGCGGCGGCGCGGCAGGGCCACCAGATGCGTGAGATCGGTTTCGAAGACCAGGTAGAAGCCGCGGTAGCTGACCCGGAACGCGGCCGGAACGCCCGCGGCCCGGCCGGCCAGCCAGTGCCACGTCTCGTGCAGGGCCCCGCCGAGCAGGCTCATCACCAGGAACAGCAGGGTGGACAGCAGCGGGTCGGGCAGGAAGAAGGCGTCCCGGAAGGACGGGCGCAGGTCCGGGCGGCCGATCAGCAGGCCGGCCGAGGTCAGCGCCGCGACGGTGTAGAGGCACCAGGCCGGGGCGCCGAACAGGCGCTGGGCGGTGGCCGGGCGGACGCCCTCGATCCAGCGGATCCGCCGGCCCCGGGGGTTCTCCGGCTCCGCGGACGGGTCGAGCAGGCCGGCGGCGGTCAGGCCGGCCAGGAACTGTGCGCCGTCGACGGGTTCGCCGGCCGTCTCGGACGCCCGGGCGGTGGCCTCCTCGACGGAGGCCCCGGCCTGCAACGCCCGGACGAACACCGCACCCGGCGCCGGAACGGCCACATAGGCGCCGAGGTCCGGCCGCCCCAGCACGTGCTCATCTCCGTCGTCGGTGACCACCAGTTGGTCGATGGTCCACCGAGCCCCCGTTGTGTCGTGCTCATGCACCGGTCACCTCCGATCAGATTCACTGCTAAGACGGCCGTCACTCAGGGCTCCGGTCAGGAGTCGCTGGCAGGGTTGGTCACTCGTGCGTCCTCGATACGACGGATTTCGATGATCATATGGTCACCTCCTCTGCGGTCGGCGGGATGCCGGCGTCGCCAGGGGCGGCGCCACGGTGGGGAGCCGGACCGCACACCGGGCATGCGGGGTCGCGTGGCCAGTCGATCCGGCGGGTGGAGCAGCCGTCGGCGAAATCGAGCACGAGGGGGCGGCCCGCGTACGCCGGCGGTTCGTAACCGGTGAGATAGCGCAGCACCTCGAAAGCGGCGTACGCGCCGAGCAACCCGGCCACCGGCCCGATGCCGCGGTTGGTCGACGGGCGGCTCTGGTAGAGCAGGCGGGCCGCCCGCAGGTGCATGGCGTCCGGGTCGCCGTCGTCGCCCGGCACCGAGCCGTCGGCGGCCGGGACGAAACACTCCACGCAAGCGCCGCGGCCGGCGTCGACCGAGTAGACCAGCCCCTCGGTCACCCACATTCCGCCGCGAACCCAGGGCACCCGGCGTGGCAGGCAGGCGGCGTTGACCCACCGGTCGATGTCGTTGGGCCGGTCCACGCCGGAGGCGACCACGTCGGGCCGGAACCGGTCGAGCAGTTCAGCGACCCGTTCGGCGTCGTCGATCTCGTCGTCGACGGTGTGCACCTCGACGGCCGGATTGAAGGCCCGTACCCAGGCGCCGGCCCGTTCCGCCTTGCGGCCGCCGATGTCCTGCCAGCGGTAGAGGTACTGGCGGGCGAAGTTGCGGGCCTCGACGCTGTCCCGGTCGAGTAAAGTGAGCCGGCCGACGCCCATCCCGGCCAGGTGCGGGATGACGTTGGAGTTCAGCCCGCCGGTGCCGAGTACCAGCACGTGCGAGTCGAACAGGCGCTCTTGCAGGTCTTCGTTGCTGGTGGCGAGCGTGGCGAACGATTCGAAGTAGGCCAGGTTGCTGTGGTGGCGTTCGACGGTGCCCGGGGCGAAACGGCCGAGCCGGTCGCCGTCCTGGAGCATGCCGTGCCGGTCCAGCGTGGTGAGCGCCGCCCGCACGTCGGCGACCGGCACGGCCAGTGCCGTGGACAGTTCCCCGACCGTGCGGCAACCCTCGGTGAGCAGGAGCAGCAGTCGTTCGGCGGCGCCGTCCGGGTCGGTGATCAGCAACTGGAACCGCCGGTCGTAGACCAGGCGCAGGTCGGCGTCGTCCCGCTCCCACAGGATGTCCTTCAGACGTGGCCGCATGGGTTGTCCCCTATCCCAGCCGGGACGGCGCGGAACTCCGTGCCGGAGGTCCGCGCCGTTACCCGCTGATGTCAGTAGCAGCCGCGGGTGTAGTAGATCTCGGTGCGGCAGGTGCCGTTGTACATGAAGGTCCGCATGCACCTGCACGTGCCGGGCTGATTCCACATCCAGCACTCGTTGTCGGGGGCACACGCCGCGGCGGCGCTCGACTGGGGAACGACCACGCCCAGCAGGCGGTCCGCGAACTTGCCGATTGTCTTCATCTCTCTGTCCTCCGGTGTCTCGGTCGTTCTGACACCGATGACGTTAGGGATGCGAGATACAGAGAACCGTCGAAGTTCTGCACAGGCGCCCGTCGCCGTACGCCGTGATCTTGAACTTGTTGTAACGAGGTACGGTGGACCCCCTTGTCGTCCGGCCTGTGGAGAAGATGTGCGCTTCGGGGTGCTGGGTCCGCTTTCGATCACCACCTCGGCGGGACAGCCGGTCGTCGTGGCCCCGCTGCAGCAACGGGCGATCCTGCATGTCCTGCTCGCCCGCGCCAACCAGGCGGTCTCGCCGGACACACTCGCGACCGCGCTGTGGGGGGAGAGCGCCGGCCAGCGGGAGACCGCGGCGTTACGGGTGTTGATCCACCACGTGCGCAAGGCGATCGGCGCGGACCGGATCGACCGAGAGACCGGTGGATACGTACTGCACGTGGCGCCCGGCGAGTTCGACGCACACGAGTTCACGAGCCTGGTGGACCGGGCCGGCAGGCTGGCCGCGGCCCGGGACCTCGACGCCGCACGCCACACGCTGCGCCGGGCCCTCGGCCTGTGGCGGGGCGCGGCCTTCCAGGACGACGACTCCGGTGAGCCGGTCCGGGCGGTCGCCGCACAGATGGAGGACCGGCGCCTCACGGCATACGAGGACCTGTTCGAATTGGAGATCGACCTGGGCCTCGCCCGTGAGGTCTGCGCGGACGTGGAGGCGATGGCCCGCGAGCATCCGCTGCGGGAACGGATGGTGGCGCAGGCCATGACGGCGCTGGCCGGCAGCGGGCGAGCCGCCGAGGCGCTGCGCCTCTTCGATCGCACCCGCCGGCTGCTGGCCGACGAGCTGGGCGCGGATCCCGACGCCCGGCTGCGCGAGCTGCACGCGAGCCTGCTCACTGAACTGGACGACACCCGGACACGGGTGGCGAGCCACATCGCTCCCGCCCAGCTGCCCGCGGCAACGGCACATTTCACCGCACGGCACGAAGAGGTCGCCCGGCTGTCCGCCGGTCTGCGGACCACCGGTGACGGGCCGGCGTTGCAGGGTCTGGCGGGGATGGGCGGCATCGGCAAGACCGCCCTGGCGGTGAAGGTGGGCCGGCGGGTGGCCGCCGCGTTCCCGGACGGTCAGCTGTTCGTGGATCTGCGCGGCTGCGAGCCGGAGCCGGCCGACCCGGGCCGGGTGCTCGGCTTCTTCCTCCAGGCTCTGGGTATCGCGGCGAGCGTCGTCCCGAAGGAGACCGACGACCGGGCAGCCCTGTTCCGCAGCCAGCTGGCCGATCGGCGGGTCCTGGTCGTGCTCGACAACGCGGCGAACGAGGCGCAGGTCCGGCCGCTGCTGCCGGCCGGCGCGGGTTGTGCCGCGCTGATTACCTCCCGCGCCCGGCTGCCGGTCCTCGACGGTGTCCGATGGACCGATCTGGGGTTGCTGGCGCCGGTCGAGGGCGCCGCGTTGCTGCACTCGGTCGCCGGCACCGACGGCCGGGAGACCGAGGCCGCCGCCGAGGTCGTGGCGCTGTGCGGCCGGCTGCCGCTGGCGATCCGGATCGCCGGGGCCCGGGTTTTCGGCCGTCCGCACTGGACCCTCGAACGCCTTGCCCAGGAGTTGCGGGACGAGCAGCGCCGTCTGGATGAGTTGGCGGTCGGTGACCTGGCGGTGCGCGGGTCGCTGCAGCTCAGCTACCAGGCCCTGCCCGGCGACGCGGCGCGCCTGTTCCGCCGGCTCGGTCTACTGGGCAGTCCCGACTTCAACGCGTGGGTCGCCGGGACGCTGCTCGCGGCCCCGCTCGCCGACGGTGAGCGGCTGCTTGACCGGCTCGTCGACGCGCAAATGGTGATGGTGCCCGGCTCCGGGCCGGGCCGCCATCCGCGGTACCGGCTGCACGACCTGGTCCGGCTCTACGCCCGGGAACAGGCCGAGGCAGTGGAGTCTCGGGCGGAGATCGATGCCGCGCTGCTGCGAACCTGGCGGGCGCTGGCCGATCTGGCGATCGAGGCGGACCGCCGGACGCCGATGCGGATCACGGCCGCGGTATCCGCGATCATCGGGGCCGCGCCGGGGGCCGACCGGTGGATCGAGGAACTGCTGCCCGACCCGGCGGCCTGGTACGACGCCGAGCGCGGCATGCTGATCTGGGCCGCTTCCTCGATGCCCGGCACACCGGCCGGCGTCCTGTCCTGGCAGATTCCGGCCGGAAGCCTGATCGGGCTGCAGACCCGCGGCCTGTTCCTGGACTGGCGGGAGACGCACCGGCTCGGCCTGGCGGCGGCGGTCGCGGCCGGTGACATCCTCGGCGAGGCCGTGATGCGCCGCAATCTCGCCCATCTGGAGGTGTTCGGCCCCGCCGGTGGCTGGCGGCGCGGCATCGAGGAAGCCGGTACGGCGCTGACGCTGTTCCGGCGGTCCGGGGCACCGCGCGGCGAGGTGGACGCGCTGTTCCTCATGTCCGCGGCCCATTCGCGGCTCGGTGAGATGGACGAGGCCTTGGCGCTGGGCACGGAGGGTCTGCGAATCGCCCGGGCCACCGGCGACCCGTTCGACCAGGCGAACCTCCTGCACCAGGTGGGCTGGACGCACCGGATGAAAGGCGACATGGACACCGCGCTGCCGCTGCTCGAGGAGGGCCTGCGGCTGGCCGACGACGGCGGCTACACGCGCCTGCGGATCTGGCTGCTGATCGCGGTCGGCATCGTGCACCGGGAACGGGCCGACCTCCCGGCGGCCGAACACCACTTGCGGCGGGCTCTGGACGTGGCCCCGGCGGAGCGTATCAATGGTGACATCGCGAGTATCCTCAACCTGCTCGCGACGGTGCGGCACCGCCGCGGTGACCTCGTGGGCGCCCGGGCGGCAGCCGAGGAAGCGCTGCGGGCCAGCCGTACGGTCGGGCTGGCCTTCACCGAGGCACAGGCGCTGATCGCGCTCGGCGAGATCGACGCCGAGGCGGGCGAGCTGGACCGGGCCCGCGAACTGCTGGCCGACGGGCGCGACCGGATGGACCAGCTCGGGGCCCGACACGCGGTGGCGGTGGCGTGGAAGGCGCTCGGCGCCGTCGAGGAAGTCGACGGCCGGCCCGAGGCCGCCCACGCCGCCTGGCGGGAAGCCCGCGACCTGTTTCGCAGGATTGGCAACACCACCGAGATCAAGGCCCTGGAGGCCCTGCTGAACGCTCAGCCGCGCGCGGCGAACCGCCGCACCACCACACCGACCACCCGGTCGTAGGGCAGGTAGCCGAGCTGCCGCGAGTCCAGGCTGTACCGCCGGTTGTCGCCGACGACTACCAGCGCGCCGGACGGCACCCGGGGCGCCGGTTCCGGCACCGACTCCGGCGGCGTCGGCTCACCGGCCAGCGCCACCACCCGTTTGACCAGCAGGTACCGGTCATCGAGGGCGGCGGTGCCGAGTGGCGGTCGCGGCCAGGCCCCGGCGTCGCCGGGCATCTCCAGCACGATCAGGTCATCGGGCCGGACCCGCGACCGCCCGGCCCGGCGGACCAGCACCCGGTCGCCATCGGACAGGGCCGGCTTCATGCTGTGACCGGTGACGGTGATGACCGCCAGGCCGCGCCGGAGCAGGACGGCCGGGGCCAGGACGCTCAGCGCGGCCGCCAGGACGAGGATCGTGGTCATGGGGCGTCTCCCAAGCCGGCGGTCGCATACGGCCCGGCCTGTAGCTGGAAGAGCGATGCGTACCGGCCGCCGGCGGCCAGCAGACTCTCGTGGTCGCCCTGCTCGGCCACCCGCCCGCCGGCCAGAACGACGATGTGGTCGGCGTCGCGGACCGCGCCGAGCCGGTGCGAGATCAGCAGGCTGGTCCGGCCCCGGCGCAGCCCGCGCAGCCGCTCGTGCAGGTCGTGTTCGGCCGCCGGGTCCAGACCGGAACTCGGCTCGTCGAGGATCATCAGCTCCCGGTCGCCGCGGAACATCCCGCGCGCCACCGCGAGCCGCTGCCACTGGCCGCCGGAGAGCTGAGCCCCGTTGCTGCCCGGTTCGGCGGCGAACACTCGGCTCAGGATCGTGTCGTAGCTGTCCGGCAGACCGGTGACCGTGTCACCGATACCGGCGTTTTCGGCGGCCGTCCGAATCCGGTCTGTGTCGCCGATCGAGCCGATGTCGCCGATCCCGATGTTCTCGCCCGCCGACAGGTCGTACTCCATGTAGTCCTGGAAGACCGCGGTGATCCGGTCGCGCAGGTCCGCGGGCGGTATCGCGCGTAGGTCCACACCGTCCCAGGTGATCGACCCGCGGGTCGGGTCGTAGAACCGGCACAGGAGCTTCACCAGTGTGCTCTTGCCCGCGCCGTTCGCGCCGACCAGGGCCGTCGCCCGGCCGACTGGGATGTTCAGGTCGACTCCCCGCAGAATCCACGGGCCGGTCTCGGTGTAACGGAACCAGACGTCGCGCAGCTCGATCCCGGCGCCGGGCACCGCCACGGCCGGTGCCCGCACCTCGGGGACATCGACCGGCTCCCGGACCACGGCCAGGTAGTGCCGGTAGACAAGGGCGTGCCGGTTGGCCAGCGCCAGCGCGGTCGCCAGCTCACCGCCGACCATGGTCAGCCCACTGACCGAGACCAGCAGCAGCGAGACGTCACCGATGGTGAGCCCTCCGGCCGCCACCGACTGTACCGTCCAGAGGGTGGCCGCGGCGGCCGCGCCCGCGCTCAGGGCCGACGCCAGGATCTGCACGCCGAGTTCGCCCCGGTCGATTCGCCGGTACTGCCGGTCGGCGGAGCGGCGACCGGCCAGGATCCGGCCGCGCAGGAAGCCGCCGAGCCCGAACAGTCGAATCTCCTTGGCCGCCTGAAGGTCCACCAGAAGTCCGCTGAAGAACACCTCTCGCCGTTCGGCCGGACTCACCGTCCACATCGCGGCCGCCCGCCGCCGGGACAGCGCCAGGTGGCACACCACTACCGGCACGCAGACGGCCAGCAACGCGCCGGCGAGCAGCGGGCTGAGGGCGGCTAGCGCGGTCAGCAGCCCGAACATGGTGATCAGACAGCGGGCCACTGCTATCAGCGCGTCGGTGACGACGGCCGGGGTGTCGCCGCCGGACTGGCGGGCCAGCCGCACCCGGTCGTGGAACGCCGGGTTCTCCAGCCGGGCGATCCCGACCGTCGACGTGACGGCCCGGTACAGCTCGTCGGACGCGCGCAGGCTCAACCGCCGTTCCATCTCCCGGCCCAGATAGCGCTGCCCCGCCGGGAGACAGGCGGCTACCAGCATGGCCCCGGCCAGGACGGCGCCGGCCGTCAGCGCCGCCGCGTTCCGGCCGGCGGCGAGCTGGTCGAACAGATGCTTGCCGGCCAGCGCGGTGACCATCGGGGTGAGCCCGGCTACAGCCGACAGCACGATTTGCGCCAGCAGCCGGGCGGGGGTGGTGCGGGCGGCGAAGGCGACCGCCGCCCGCACCGCCGCCCGCACCGGGATGTCCAGGTCGGGCCGGACGTTGCCGGCTGTCACCGGGAGCCACCGGTCAGGGTCGGCTCGGACGCGGCCAGGCCGAGAGCGACGATCCGGCTGTGGTCGCCGAGAGTGCAGATCGACGGGAAGGCCTGGACACCGAACGCCGTCAGGATCTCGTCGCCGCGGGACGCCACCACCACCCGGGCGACCGGCTCCAGCAGGCGCACGTCGGCGGCCGCCGACTCCGGGTCACCCACCACGACGGCCAGCACGCCGTCGCGGCCGGCGGAGTGGACGGCGGCGACGCGGACGAACTCCGGGAGCTTCTCGCGGCACGGCTCACATCCGGGGGTGAAGAACCCGGCGAGCGTGCCAGAGCCGAGTCCGGACCGGGTCAGGGCCGGCCCGTCGGTGGTGGTCGCGGTGAACTCGGCGACGGTCTCCCCGACGCCGTTCATCGCCGCGCCCTGCTCCGGGTTCAGAAGCCGGTCGTGCTCCCGCAGTCGGCGCAGCGCGCCGTAGGTGAGCACGAGGTTGAGGGCCAGCAGCAGCGTGCCGGCGAACAGCAGAACCTGGGTCAGCATGGATTTCTCCTTCTAGCGGAAGGCCCGGTGCAGGGCCTCGAATCGGATGACGAAGAGACAGAGGACGGTGCCGGCGCAGGCGGCGGCCAGACCCGCCGGTGTGTCCGCCGCGGATGGCGTGGCGCAGGCCGCGCCGATTGCCACCGTGAGCAGCACGGCGTTCCGAACCGCATGCACCCCGGACAGCCGTGACGACGGCTCGCCGAAGCAGGCGCACGGCACGTCCCGGCCGGCGAGCAGCAGCACTCCGCCGAGCAGGGCGGCGGACAGCCCGACCGTGAGCCAGATCCCGGCCGGCCGGAACGCCGGAACGGCGAGCATCATCGGCACGGCCGCCTCGGTGGCGATCAATGCCGCCGCGGCCGCCCGCGCCCGGTTGCCGGAGAGCCCGGTTACGGTACGGACGAGGTCAGCCGCCGCGGCCCGGGTCGCGCGGCCACGGGCCTTGCTCCATGCCGACACGGCGAAGGTTAGGCCGGCCGCGATCAGACAGGCCAGGGCGACGTACGGCGTCACGCGGCGCTCGCCGTCACCAGCGGATCGCGCCGCAGGATCGCCCGGTGCAGGTCCACCATCTCGGCGCCGGGTTCCAGGCCCAGCTCGTCGAGCAGGACCGACCGGGCCCGCTGGAACGTGGCGACCGCCCCGGCCGCGTCACCGCACCGGTAGCGGGCCAGCATCAAATGCCGCCAGGCCCGCTCCCGGAACGGGTGCTCGGACAGGAAACGGCCCAGCTCGGGCACGGCCGACGCCGCGCGACCGCCGGCGATCAGCGCCGCTATCCAATCCTCGAAGACGGCTAGGCGCTCCTCGTCGAGGGCTGTCAGCAGGTTGTCCAGGGCGAAGGCCCGGGGCACGTCCTCGCCGGCTCGGCCGCGCCACAGCCCCAGCGCCCGGCCGAGCGTGTCCGTGCCGGTGCCGAGCTCACCGGCAGCGAGCGCGGCACGGCCCCGGGCTGCCAGGTCGGCGAAGTCCTGCGCATCGAACTCGCCGGGCCGTACCATGATCTCGTACGCCGCCGGTCGGGCGAGGATCCGGTCGCCGCCGAGTGCCTGGCGCAGGCCCGCGACGTAGGTCCGGACGTTGGCGGTCGCCGACTTCGGTCCCGCCTCCCACCAGATGAGGTCGGTCAGCCGGGTCATCGGCACCGGCCGGTTGGCGTTCAGCAGAAGGATCGCCAGCAGCGCCCGCTGTTTCGGGCCGCCGCAGTGCACGACCTCACGGCAGTGTGCCGCGGTGACGCGGCCCAGGATCCGGAACCGCCACGACGGCCCGGTCTCTCGTGTAGTCATTCCCGT
Organism: Actinoplanes hulinensis; assembly: GCF_019429605.1. Lineage (NCBI taxonomy): Bacteria > Bacillati > Actinomycetota > Actinomycetes > Micromonosporales > Micromonosporaceae > Actinoplanes > Actinoplanes hulinensis. The sequence continues at coordinate 234,567 of NZ_JAHXZI010000014.1, forward strand.
TCACCCCTACATGCTTGGCTGGCCGGAACCTTGCCAGCGGCACGTTGGGTGAGCGTTGGTTCAGCGTTAATCCGCAGGTTGGCGGGGCACTGCACAAGAGAACACGCTCGGGCGGCTGACGCCGCCCGAGCGTGAGACGTTCCTCGTGGTGCTGCGCAAACTCAGTTCGTGACCAGGACGTCGTCCATGCCCTCGGTGCGCCAGGTGCGCAGCAGTTCGTGGAAGACGACCGGGCCGGGACCGTAGGAGAAGTTCACCGGCCGCGGGTTGCCCTCGCCGTTGTAGTAGCCGGGCGTGCACTCGGCCTGGAAGTTGAAGTTGTTCGGGGCGGTCTCGAAGATGGTCCGCACCCAGCCCTCCTCCGCCTCCGCGGTCGGCTCCACCCGGATCGCGCCGCGCTTGGTGGCCTCGGCGACCACCGCGCCGATGTGGATGGCCTGCTCCTGGAGCACGTGGACGAAGTTGACCGCCGCCGCGTTCTGCAGCGCGCCCATGTGGAACAGGTTCGGGAAGCCGTGGCTGTAGAAGCCGTGCAGCGTACGCGGCCCGTTGCGCCAGTGCCCGAGCAGCGGCATCCCGCCCCGGCCGGTGACCGGCAGCGTCCCGGACACCACGCCGGAGATGCCGACCTCGAAGCCGGTGGCGAAGATGACGCAGTCCACCTCGTACTCCTGGTCGCCGACGACGACGGAGTTCTCGGTCATCCGGGTGATGCCGCCGTGGTCGGCCGTGTCGACCAGGGTCACGTTGGGCCGGTTGAACGCCGGCAGGTAGAAGTCGCTGAACGTGGGCCGCTTGCACATGTACCGGTACCAGGGCTTGAGGATCTCGGCGACGGCCGGGTCCTCGACCACCTCGTCGACCCGGGCGCGGATCTCGTCCATCGTCCGGAAGTCGGCGATCTCGTCGAGGTACTCGCGCTCCTCCGCTGAGATGGTCGGGTCGAGCGTGCCGGTCAGCATCTGCCGCTGGAGCTTGGCGGTCGCCGTCCAGCGGTCGCCGATCAGGTCCTGGTCGACGTGGCCGCCGGTCACGATGGTCAGGAAGTTGTCCATCCGCTCCTGCTGCCATCCGGGCCGCAGCGACGCGGCCCACGCCGGGTCGGTGGGCCGGTTGCCGCGGAAGTCCACGGTGGACGGGGTGCGCTGGAAGACGTACAGCTGCTGGGCCGACTCGGCCAGGTGCGGGACGACCTGGATGGCGGTGGCGCCGGTGCCGACCACGGCGACGCGGAGGCCGGCCAGCTTCGACAGGTCGTCGCCGGTGTAGTCGTAGTCCCACCGGCTGGTGTGGAACGTGCGGCCCTGGAAGTCCTGGATGCCGGGGATGCCGGGCAGCTTCGGCTGGGTCATGGTGCCCGACGAGATCGCCACGTAACGGGCCCGGAACTCGTCACCGCGGTCGGTGGTGACCTGCCACTCGTTGGCGGCGTCGTCCCAGGTCAGCGACGTGACGCGGGTGTGGAACATGGTGTCGTCGTACAGGTCGAACCGCTTGGCGATGGCGACGCAGTGCCGGCGGATCTCCTCACCGGGGGCGTAACGCCACTCCGGGACGTGGCCGACCTCCTCCAACAGCGGCATGTAGACGGTCGCCTCGATGTCACAGTGGACGCCCGGGTAGCGGTTCCAGTACCAGGTGCCGCCGAAGTCGCCGCCCTCGTCGATCATCCGGAGCTGCTGGACGCCGGCCTGCCGCAGCCTCGCGCCGGTGAGCAGGCCGCCGAACCCGCCGCCGATCACCAGCGCCTCGACCCGGTCGGTCTTCGGCTCCCGTTCCGCGAACGGCGTGTACGGATCCTTGGCGTAGTCGCCGAACTCGCCGGCCGCCCGCTGGTACTGGGTGGCCCCGTCCGGCCGTATGCGGCGGTCCCGCTCGGCGCGATATCTGGCGCGCAGAGCGGTGAGTTCCTCGGGGGTGAACCGGTGGGGTGTAGCGGGGATGTTGGAGGGGGACATGCGTGGGACCTTTCGCGGGGGAGCTTCCGGTGCGGCACAGCCAGGCGATCAATTTAAAGCAACTGACTGATGTAGATGGTGAAGCGGGGCCGCCTGTCGCGTTAAATGCGGTCCTGAATGTTCTGACACGGGGCCCCGTAGAGCCCTTCGAGGGCGTCGATCAAACTCGTCGCGGTCGCCGCCCATACGGAACGTGAGTCCACACCGGGCGGCATGGCCCGTTCCCGCTGCGCGCAGAAGTGCATGATCAGGGTGTGCGCCATGTCGTCGCGCTCCTGCCACACCTCGGGGGTCAGGTGCGGCAGCCTCTCGTGCAGGCCGTCCAGGACCGCGTGCAGCGTCGGCGCCGCACCCACCTCGGCCGCCGCCAGCTGCCGCAGGTTCGGTTCGGTCATCAGCTGGGCCGCGAACCGGGCGTACCAACTCGGATCGCCCAGCGTGGCGAGATGGTCGGTGATCGGCCGGACCACACAGGTCACCCAGTCGCGCAACCGGTCGCTGCCGCCGTGCTCGGCCAGCAGCCGCTCCCGGATCCGCTCCGTCGGCGTCGCGTGCCGCCGCACGATCGCCCGGACCAGCTCGTTCTTGCCACCGAAGTGGTAGCCGACGGCCGCGTTGTTGCCCTGCCCGGCCGCCTCGCTGATCTGCCGGCTGGACACGGTGAAGACACCGTGCTCGGCGAAGAGCCGCTCCGCCGTCGCCAGGATCCGCGCGCGGGTCGTCTCCACCTGCTCGGCGCGCGCCCTCCTGGCGTTACTCATGCTCGTGGCTCCGGTGCGACGTGCGAGAGTGGTCGGCGATCAGGATAAAACCCGGTGATCGTACGCCGGAGGCGGCTCCGAGGGCGGCGATACGCTGACCCGGTGACACCCGACCTCGTCCTGCTGACCCGGGTGGCCCACCGTGGCCGGGAGATCACCGGCGCCCGCCTGCGGGACCTGCTCGCCCTGCTCGCCGGGGACCTGCGGACCGGCTGCGGCACCGGCCGGCTGATCGAGGCACTGTGGCCGGACGAGCAGCCGGAGAATCCCCCGAAAGCGTTGCAGATCCTGGTGTCCCGGGCACGGTCGCAGCTCGGCGGGGACGTCGTCGTGCGTACCCCGACGGGTTATCGCCTGGCGCTGGCCGACGACCAGCTGGACAGCTCCGCCGTGCTGATCCGTGCCGCCGCGGCGGCCCGGTGTGCCCGCGACGGTGACCATTCCGCCGCGCTCGCCCACGCCGACGCCGGACTGGCGCTGTGGCAGGGGACCGTGCCGGGGGAGCCGGAGGACGACAGCCGGCTCGCCGCGCTGCGGGCCGAACGACGGACCGCGCATCGCGCCCTGACCCGGGCCCGCGCGCTCGCCCTGGCGAGGCTGGACCGGCACGCCGAGGCCGCCGGACCGCTCGCGGAACTGGCCGTGGAACGGCCCCGCGACGAGGAGATCCTGGTCGAGCTGCTGCGCTGTGAGGCGGCGACGGCCGGGCCGGCGACCGCGCTGGCCCGCTACGACACCTACCGGCGGGCGCTGCGGGACGAGCTCGGCGCCGATCCGGGAGCGGCGGTGCGGGCCGAGCACCGGCGGCTGCTGCAAGGACTCACCCCGACCGTGCGGCACGGTGTCGCCCACGAGCCGAATCCGCTGCTCGGCCGGGACGAGGACGTCGCCGCGGTGGAGGCGCTGCTGCGTACCTCCCGGGTCGTCTCGATCGTCGGGCCGGGCGGACTCGGCAAGACGCGTCTCGCCAACGCGGTGGCCCGGCGCGCCGAGATGCCCACCGTGACCGTGGTTCCGCTCGCCGCCATCGGTCCCGGCCAGGTCGCCGGCGAGGTGGCGGCCGCCGCCGGAGCACACCTGCTGGTGCTGGACAACTGCGAGCACGTGGTCGCCGACGTCGCCGGCGTGGTCGGTGACCTGGTGGCGTCGAACGCCGACGTGCGGGTGCTCACCACCGGGCGTACCCCGCTCGGGCTGTCGTCGGAGACGGTCTACCGGCTGCCGGAGCTCGGCCTGCCGGCCAGCGTGGCCCTGTTCGAGCAGCGTGCGCGGGCGCAGCGGCCCGGCGTCGACCTGCCGGCCGGCGAGGTGGAACGGGTGTGCCGGCATCTGGACGGGCTGCCGCTCGCCGTGGAGCTCGCCGCCGCCCGGGTGCGGATCATGTCGGTGAGCGACCTGGCCGGGCGGCTCGGCGACCGGTTCGGGCTGCTGCGCGGCGGCGCCCGGGACGCCCCGGCCCGCCACCACACGCTGCACGCCGTCGTCGACTGGAGCTGGAATCTGCTCGATCCGGCGGGGCGGGAGGCGATGCGGGCGCTGTCGGTGTTCCCCGGCGGATTCACCGTCGCGGCCGCCGAACGGATCCTCGGCGGCGACCCGCTCATGCTGCTCGAACACCTCGTCGACCATTCGCTGCTCACCGTGGACGACACCCCGTCCGGGACGCGGATGCGGATGCTGGAGACGATCCGCGAGTTCAGCGCCGCCCGGCCGGGGGCCGATCCGACCGGTGCGTTCCTGGACTGGGCGCGGGAGTTCGGGCTCGCTCACCACGCGCCCCTGTTCGGGCCGGAGCCGTACGCCCCCGCCGTCGCGATCAAGGCGGAGCAGGAGAATCTCCAGCACGCCCTGCGTCTCGCCGTCGACCGGGACGACCGGCCCACCATCGCGGCGGTCACCGCGGTCCTCGGCGGCCGCTGGCTGCTCGACTCCGACTATCCGCGGCTCACCGTCCTGACCCGGCAGACCTCCTGGGCGCTGTCGCACTACCGGCCGGAACCGGAGTTCGCCGAGGTCACCCGGGGCGCCCTGGTGCTGGCGCTGGCCGCCACGTTCGGCACCGAGGGAGCCCGGCCGGTCCGCGCCGTCGTCGCGTTGCGCCGGCTCGGGCCGGCCGCCCCGGACACCGTGCTAGCGGCGGTCGACCGGGTGATCGCGGCGGTCCGCGACCCGGCCGGGCTCCAACGGCTGTGCGAGAGCCCCGAGCCGCTGCTCGCCGGCGCCGCGAGCATCCTGATCAGCTACCACCGGGAGGCCACCGGCGACCTCGACGGGGCGCTGGCGGCCGCCCGGCAGGCGCTCGGCCGCTTCTCCGCACCGGACCTGCCGTGGCTGCGGTCGGTCAACCACTGCCGGGTCGCCGAACTCTGCCTGCACCTCGAACAGGGCGCCGCCGCCCGGGACCATCTGCTCGCGGCGCTGCCGGTGATGGAACGGCTCGGGGCGCAGTCCACGGTGGCCGGAGCTCGTACCTGGCTGGTGCTCGCGAACCTCCAGATCGGGGACGCCGACGAGGCCGAACGCTGGCTGGAGGGGGTGGCCGCGATCGCGTACGCCGAGGAGCTGGAGTCCTCCTCGATCGGCTACGACCTGGGCGTCCGTGCCGAGTTGGCGTTCGCCCGCGGTGATGTGGACGGCGGGCTGCGGCTGTGGCGGCGGGTCGCCGACCAGTTGCGTGACGCCGACGAGGCCTACGGCGTCATCGACCCGTGGGTGATGGAGGCGCGGTCGGTGACGGTCATCGCGCACGCCCGGCACGGACGGCTCGACCTGGTCGCCGACGTCGCGGCGGCCCTGCCCGCCCGGCTGCACGACCTGCTCACCCACCCGCTGGACAACCCGCCGCCGTACCTGGTCGAGCAGACGATCTGCGGAACCCTGCTGCTGGCCGTGGCCACCGCCGACCTCACCCACCCGGATCGGGCCACCGGCGCGGCCCGGATGATCGCGTTGGCCGAACGGTTCCGGACACTGCACAACTTCCAGCCGACCATGTCCACGGCCGCCGCCCGGGCCGACGCCGGGAAGGCCGACCAGCGGGCGTACGAGGAGGCCGTCTCCTCCTACGCCCACCTGGACGGCTCACTCCTACGGGCGGCAGCGGTTCAGGCGCTGCGCTCGCGACCGTAGTTGCGCCTCGCCCACACGTAACCGGCCACCGCGATCGCCCCGCACCAGCCGACCGCGACCGCTCCGCTGTTCCCGATCGGCGTGCCGAGCAGCAGCCCGCGCAGCGTCTCCATGATCGGCGTGAACGGCTGATGTTCGGCGAACCAGCTCAGCCCGGCCGGCATCGACTCGGTTGGCACGAACCCGCTGCCGAAGAACGGGAGCAGGGTCAACGGCATCGGCAGGTTGCTCGCCCCATTCACCGACTTCGCCGACAGGCCCATCCCGACGGCCAGCCACACCAGCGCGAACGCCGTGGCGGTGAGCAGGGCCGCCGTGGCCAGCCACTCGGTCACGGTCGCGTCCGGCCGGAAACCGACGAGCACCGCCACCGCGAGAATGATCAGGAGCTGGCACAGGATCTGGAGCACACTGCCCAGCACATGGCCGGTCAGCACCGACGTCCGGGCGATCGCCATGGTCCGGAAACGGTCCATGATGCCGCTGGTCATGTCGATCGCCACCGCGATCGAGGTGCCCTGGACGGCGCTGGCCACGGTGATCAGCAGGATGCCGGGGACGACGTAGTTGACGTACGCCTGCCGGCCACCCTCGCCGCCCAGCCCGTCGCCGAGCGTCCCGCCGAGCACATAGACGAACAGCAACAGGAAGATGATCGGTACGGCGAGCAGCAGCAGCGTCGTCGAAAGGTCCCGTGCCATGTGCCGGAACTGGCGGCGCAGCATGATCAGGGAGTCGCTCATCGTGTCACCGCCAGGAAAACGTCATCCAGGTCGGGCGTGTGCACGCTCAGCGTCTCCACCTCGACCGCCGCCGCGTCGAGCCGGCCCAGCAGCTCCCTGAGCGTTCTTGTCCTGTTGCCGCCCGGCACCCGCAGCACCAGTTCCTCGCCGGACTCCATCTCCAGGGCCGCGGCGGCCTCGGCCAACGCTCGATGATCGGCGAACCGGAGTTCCACATGCCCGCCCGGCACCAGCCGTTTGAGCTCGGCCGGGGTGCCCTCGGCGACCAGCCGCCCGTGGTCGAGCAGTGCGATCCGATCGGCGAGCTGGTCCGCCTCCTCCAGGTACTGCGTGGTGAGGAAGATCGTCACGCCCTGACCGGTCAGCTCGCGAACGATCTGCCACATGTCCCTGCGGCTGCGCGGGTCCAGTCCGGTCGTCGGCTCGTCCAGGAAGATCACTTTCGGGCGGCCCATCAGCCCCATGGCCAGATCCAGGCGGCGCCGCATGCCACCCGAATAGGTCACCGCAGGCTTCCGCGCCGCCTCGGCCAGCCCGAATCGGTCCAGCAGTTCTTCGGTACGCCGCCGGCGCTCGCTCCTGGGCAGATGGTTCAGCCCGGCCATCAGCAGCAGGTTCTCCTCGCCGGTGAGATAGTCGTCGAGCGCCGAGAACTGGCCGGTCATGCCGATCACGGCCCGCACCCGGCCGGGCTCGCGGGCCACGTCGTGCCCACAGATCCGGGCCACGCCCGCGTCCGCGCGGATCAGGGTGGCGAGAATCCGCACCATGGTGGTCTTTCCGGCCCCGTTCGGGCCGAGCAGCGAGAACACGGACCCTTCGGGAACGTGCAGGTCGATGGCGTCGAGCACCACCTGATCGCCGTAGGAACGGCGCAGGCCGGTCACCTCGATCGCCGGGATGTCAGTCATGGTGGGGACCATGCGCGCGGCCCGGATCACGGCGGTTTCACCGCGGTTTCACCGTCTCCACCGGCCGGCGCAGCGATGACCGCCCCGCTGTCCGGCGCCACCGACCTGCCGTAGGGGATCAGCCGGTTCAGGCCACGGCGGGCAGGGCTTCAGCCACGGCGGGCAGGGTGAAGGTGAACCGGGTGCCGCCGCCGGGGTTGTCGCTGGCGGTGATGGTGCCGCCGTGGCGCTCGACCGTGCGTTTGCAGATGGACAGGCCGAGGCCGGTGCCGGAGTAGGCCTGGCCGCGGTGGGCGCGGTGGAAGGTGTCGAAGACGGCGTCGTGCTGGCCGGCCGGGATGCCGATGCCGTTGTCGGTGATGGTGACCGCGACGGTGTCGTCCATCCGGGAACTGGAGATCGTGATGTGCGGGGTCACGTCGGCGGCGGTGTACTTGACGGCGTTGCTGACGAGGTTGTCCAGCAGCTGCCGCACCAGTACCGGGTCGGCGTGCATCGGGTGCAGGTCACCGGCGGTGAAGGTGGGCACGGGCGTGCCGGCGGCGACGGCGGTGTCGATGCGCGCGCCGGCGACGTCGGTGACCATCCGGTTCAGGTCGATGACGGCCGGGGTGAGGGCAGCGTCGCGGGTGGTGGTGTAGGCGAGCAGGTCGTTGACCAGTCCGCGCATGCGGGCCGCGGCGCGTTTGACCCGGACCAGGCCGCCGTGGGCGGCGGCCACGCAGGGGTGCTCGGGGACGTCCTCCAGGGCGTCGTCGGCCGCCTCGGTCCAGCCCTCGATGGTGGTCAGCGGGTTGAGCAGGTCGTGGGCGACCACCCCGGCGAAGCTGGCCAATGCGTCGCGGTGGCGGGTTTCGGCGGTGACGTCGTGAATCAGTACGACCGTGCGGTGCATGTAGCCGTCCGGGTGGATCACGGGGGCGGCGGTGCAGCGCAGGATCCGGTCATGCGGTAGGTCCGGGTTGCGCACGAGCATGTCCAGGACGTGGGTCTGCCTGTCCGCGGCGACCCGGCGCCAGGGCAGGTCGTGTTCGGGTATCGGGGTGCCGTTGATGTGATGGAGCCCGTAAAAGGCGACGGGGTCTTGTGTCCCAGTTGAGCGGACCCGGCCCAGGAGGGTCACCAGGGCGGGATTGTGCATGATCAGTTGGCCGTCGCGGTCGTGGACGCCCATGCCGTCGGACATGGAGTCGATGATCGCGTTCATCAGCCCTGCCTGCCGGGATGCCTGTTCCTTCTCGGCGGTCAGTTCGAGGGTCAGCGTGGCGCGTTCGTCGCGGATCAGAGCCAGGGTCAGGCCGATGAGGGCGGATGTCGCGGCGAACACGTGCGCGACCAGCACCTCGGTGTGGGCGGAGCCGAGCGTCACGAACGGCCCCGACCGGTACAGCGTGGCCACGCCCGCGGCGAGGGTGACGGCCGCGCTGAATGCCAGGACGTAGGTGGTGCACAGCCGGACGGCGGCCCATACGGTCAGGGCGAGCAGCGGGAACACCATGGAGACGCCGGGAAGGGAGAACATGACGCTGTAGGCGGCCGCCGAGCATCCGATCACGGCCAGGTACTCGCCGACGCGGGTGCCCGGCACCTCGCGCAGCGCCTGCCGCCACGCTGCCGACAACGTTCCGTGCCGGGCCCGCAGGTCGGCCAGCACCGCCGCGACGTGCTGGGCCAATGCCTCGCAGATCACCATGCCGACAGCCGTACTGATCAGCATGGTCATGGCCTGGCTCCACCAGAATGTGCCGGTGGCCGCCCACAGGCCCGGGAAGCCGACCACCGCACCGGCGGTGGCGGCACCGGCGGCGGCGGCCAGTTTCGGCCACAGGTCCGCGGGGCGGCGCAGCCGGGGACGGCCCGGCACACCGGGATGCTGCGAGCACCCGCGGACCGACAACCACAAGTACACGCCGACCTGGAACGGTGCGACCAGGGCGCACACCGCGGCGACCGCCACGGTCTGGCCGGCGGCCAGGTTGACGCCCACGGTCACCGCCACCAGCACCACCGGGTCGACCCACCGCACCGGCGACCGAAGCTGCGCGACGAACCACATCACCACGACGCCCACCGACGGCCACAGCTCGTACAGGTCGGTGTGGGTGAACGGCGCCCGGCTCAAGACCTCCACCAGCAGGAACGCCGACGCGAAGCCGGCCGTGCGCAGCAACGACGCCCGGACACCCGCGACAGCCGGCTCGTTGTGGGCCGTCATTCCCGCACCTCCGTCGGACGCTGCATGTCAGCCCTTTCGGCCGGCGGCGCGGGCCCACCGAGAACCGGTCCGCCCGTTTCCCCGGGTCCTAAGTCCCGAACCGGACGTCACGTGTTCACACGCCGGCGGGCAGTGGCCGCGGTGCCGGGGCGAACAGGGTGCCGCGGATGCTTCCACGGGCAGTGCGTGCCGCGACCACGGCCCAGGCGACCACCAGGGCGGCGTAGAGGGCGACGGCGCTGACCCGGAACAGGGTGGCGCCGGTGTGCAGGGCCAGTCCTGACGTACCGGTGACCACCGTGCCGACCGGGAAGGTGAACGACCACCAGGTCAGCGAGAAGGGCAGGTGGCGGCGGGCGGTGCGGATCGTGACGGCCGCGGCCAGGGCCGCCCACAGCAGCGTGAAACCCCAGACCGGTACGCCGTACAGCACCGCGAACGACGCCATCGCATCCGCGTACGGGGCGGGCAGAGCGGTGGAGGCCACACCGCCGAGCAGGTTCGCGGCGGTGATCGACTGGCCGAGCGGGCCGAGAACGATCCACAGGGTCGGCACCATCCGGGCCGCCCGATCTCGTGATGAACCAGCCGGGCCCAGATCATGCTGATGACCACCAGTGAGGCGAGCAGGCTGATCCCGAACATCGCGTAGCAGACCAGCATCATGGTCAGGCGAGGCTGACCCGCCGGCGTGTGCGGCACGAGCATCGCGCCCGTCGATGCCGACACCATCGGGGGCACGATCGCCATCAGCCAGCCGCCGAACGCGCTGCGCGGATCCACGTTCTCGTGCCGGGTGAACTGCAGGTACGGGATCGCGACCGCGGTGAACAGGCCGGCGAGCGTCCCGGCGGACCACAGCGCCCAGTCGACCGCGACGGCCGCCTGCGGCCCGATCACCTCCGGGCCGGCCAGTAGCGTTCCCGCTCCGACCGTCATCAGCGCCATCGGTGGGGCGCCGTAGAAGTGCGCCATGACCGGGTCGAGGTGGTGGCCCCGGGCAGTCCGCGGATGACGGCGCCAATGCGCCCCCGTCGCCGCGGTCAGCGCGATCAGCAGAAGCGCCGCGAGCGCCCACACACCGGTGGCGAACATCCGCAGTCCGGCGGACCGGAGGGGCAGCGAGAGCGCGGCGGTGGACACGATGCCGGTTCCCATGACCGAGGCAAACCAGTTCGGAGTCAGATTCGCCAGTGTCGTGTTCATGGGAATCACGATTCCGGTCCGGTGGACCGGCCGGTAGCTGCCACAACCTTGTGAGGTCACAAGCCTGATTTGTGGCTGTGTACGATTCCGGCTTGTGGCCTTGAGCGCGCGGATGCCGGATCTCTCATCACTGGAGCTGCTGCTCGCGATCGCGCGCACCGGGAGCCTGAGCGCCGCCGGACGTGAACTCGGCCTTACCCAGCAGGCCGTTTCCGCTCGTCTGGCCGGGCTGGAGGCCCGCACCGGGATCCGCCTCGCCGTGCGCACCACTCGCGGCGCCGTCCTCACCCCGGCCGGCACCGTGCTGGCCGGCTGGGCCGACCGCCTTCTCCAGGCCGCTCACGAGGTCGACACCGGGATCGCGTCGCTGCGCGCCGACGCCCAGGGCCGGATGCGGATCGCGGCCAGCCTGACCATCGCCGAGCAGCTGCTTCCGGCCTGGCTGGTCACGATGCGAGCGCAGGCCCGTCATCAGGGGAAGGAGCCGATCGAGGTGGTGCTCCAGGCCACCAACAGCGACACCGTCGTCGATCAGATCCGGGCCGGGGACGCCGACCTCGGCTTCATCGAGGGATCCGGCACGCCGCGCGGGTTGCGCAGTCGTGTCGTCGCCCACGACGAGCTGGTCCTCGTCGTCCTGCCCGATCACCGCTGGGCACGCCGGAGCTCCGGGGTCACCGCCGAGGAACTCAACGACACACCCCTGGTCACCCGCGAGGCGGGCTCCGGGACCCGCGAATTCCTGGCGACCGCGCTCCGGAGCCGCCTGGGCGCCGGCACCCGCCAGCCGAAACCGGCGCTCGAACTGTCCACCACCGCGTCGGTGCGCGCCGCCGTCCTCGCCGGTGCCGGTCCCGCCGTCCTGAGCCGGCTGGCCGTCGCCGACGACCTGCGCGGCGATCGGCTGCACCATGTCGTGGTCGTCGACCTCGATCTGCGCCGCGAGCTGCGCGCGATCTGGAACGGGCCACGAACACCGCCGGCCGGCGCCGTCCGGACCTTCCTGGCCCACCTCGGCACGCGGAGCGGTTAATCCGCCGGCATCAGGATGGTGGTCAGCAGCCGGCGGGTGCGGCCCTCGGGTGGCAGTGCCATGCGCCGGGCGAACACCCCGGCCAGTTCGGTCATCAGCTCGCCGAGTTCGTCGTCGGTGAGGTGCAGCGCCGCCTGCCGGTAGCCGACCAGATCGCGGCCGAGGTCGATGTCGCCGCGTGCGAGGCAGCGGTCGTAGTCGGCGAGCAGGCCGGCGGCGAACACGGCGAACGCGGCCCGGTGCTGTTCGACGGTCAGTTGAGCGGCCGCCCCAGCGTCGACGACCGCGTTTCCGGTGTGTAGCCGGTAGGTGCGCTCGGCCGCGCCGCGCACCCGGCGCTCCTCGGCCACCTCCAGGACCCCGGCCTCAGCCAGGGTGGCCACCTGCCGATAGAGGGTTGCCGTCGCCACGTCGGGGAGCAGCTCGCGCAGCCGCAGCGTGGTGAGGGCGCGATCGCCGAGGAAGGCCTGCACGATCCGCAACCGGACCGGGTGCAGCAGCAGCCCCGCCGTGGTCATCCCGGTCACATTCCTAGACCGTTCTCATTTTTGACATCGTTATCATGTCTGAGAATAGTAAAGGGTATGAGTGTTGTGTCCATGACCCTGTCCGCATAACCGCCACGGTGCGCGAGGTCGCCCGCTCGGCCCCATCGAACCGGCACCCGAACCTGTCGGCGGGCACCCGCCGGTCCGCGGCGACGCTCCACTGGTGCCGGAGACCGATCGGCGGGTTCAGCCGGCCGGGCTCAGGATGAGGTCGGCCTCCACCCCGTAGTGGTCGGAGAGGTGGGCGCGCCGTCCGTCGGCGAGAGTGACCTCGTCCTGAAAGACGAGGTGGGCGCTGCCGGTCATCGGCGGGCGTACCAGGATGTGGTCGAAGGCGGGCGGGTTCGGCCACCCGGGCGTCGGACGATAGGTCGGCCGGGTGTCACCGGCCAGCACATCCTGGAGCCCGGTCCCGTTCAGGAACTCCCGCAGCACGACGGAGTCACGCGGCACGTTGAGGTCACCGGTCACCACCACCGGCGCCGCCGGGCCGACCGCTGCGACCTGCCGGGCCAGCACCCCGAGTTCCGTCCGCGCGATACCCGTGTACCGGTTCTCCGCCGACCAGTCGTCGTCCCGGTTGGCCGAGAGATGGGTGTTGATCACGACCACTTCGCCGTCGTCGGTATCGACGGTCACCACCAGGGCGCCCTTGCGCATCAGATACTCGGGCCGGGCCGGCGCCGTCAACGGGAACCGGACGAACCGTGACCGCGTCACCGGCCACCGGGACAGCACCACCAGGCCACCCTTGAGCAGGACCGTTCCGGCCGAGACCCGATGTGGATACCGAGGGATCAGATGCCGGTACATGACCTCCTGCAGGCAGACGACGTCGTACCGGGACTCTTCAAGGATCTCGCCGAGCACCCGCAGCCGCGGCCGGACATCCCCTTTGAACAGTGTGTTCAACGTCAACAGTCGCAGTGTGATCCCACCTCATCGAGCGTTCTCCCCGGGACGGACCATACCGGTCTCGTAGGCGAGGATCACCGCCTGCACCCGGTCGCGGAGCTTCAGTTTGGGCAGGATCCGCTTCATATGGGTCTTCACCGTCGACTCCTCGACGAACAGCTCCGTCGCGATCTCCGCATTCGACAGACCCCGCGCCACCAGCGTCAACACATCCCGCTCCCGGGCGGTCAGCACCCGCAGCCGTCGCGTTGTCTCCGGATCCGGCGGAGTGGCCGTCGTCATCCGGTCGATGACCGTTCGCGTCACCGACGGCGACAGCAGCGACTCCCCGGCCGCGACCGTGTGAATGGCTTCGATCAGCTGCTCCGGCCGCGTCCGCTTGAGCAGGAACCCGGACGCTCCCGCATTGAGCGCCCCGAACACGTAGTCATCGTCCTCGAACGTGGTGAGGATCAGCACCCGAACCTCGGGTGCGACCGAACTCAGATCCCGGGTGGCCGCTATCCCGTCCTGGTGCGGCATCCGCACGTCCATCAGCACCACGTCGGGCAGGAGCGCCCGGGCCCGCGTCACCGCCTCCCGCCCGTCGGCGGCCTCACCGACCACCGCGATCCGGTCGTCGCTGGAGAGAACGGCCCGCAGCCCGGCCCGCATCAGGTCATCGTCGTCAACGACGAGCACCCGAAGGACCTCGCTCACCCTTGCACCCCCGTCCCGTCACGAAACCCCCGCACCCACTCTGAGCGGGCTGCACCACCACTTTCGCCCTATACAGCGGCCTCCGTGGCCGCGATCGGAAGTCGGGCGTGCAGCCGGAACAGGTTCGGTCCGGTCGTGTCCGCCTCCAGGGTGCCGTCCAGCAGGGCGACCCGCTCGCGCATGCCGACGATGCCCATCCCGCCGCCTGGCTGTGAGACCGAGCCGACCGGGTTACTCACCTCGATCTCCACCTCCGAACTCCCGTAGGCCATCCGAACATCGGCGGTCCCGGATCCGTGCCGGGCCGCGTTCGTCAGCGCCTCCTGCAGAATCCGGTAGGCCGCCCAGGCCACCCCGCTCGGCAGGCCCCGTGGCGCCCCGTCGAACGTGGTCGACACCTGCAAACCACCGGCCCGGTGCCGATCCACCAGTTGCTCCAGCGCGGCCGTGTCGGCGGGCGCGGGATCGGCCGGCCCCGACTCCTCCCGCAACGCCCGGACCAGCCGGTCGATGTCGGCGATGGTGCTCTGCGCGACCTCTTCGATGGTTTCGATGGCCTGCCGTGACCGCTGCGGATCGCGCTCGTGCAGCAGCCGCGCCGCACCCGCCTGCACCAGGATCACGTTGATCGCGTGCCCGGCCGAGTCGTGCAACTCCCGGGCGATCCGGGTGCGTTCCTGCGCCGCGGCCAGCCGCCGCTGCGCTGCGATGTCCAGCTCACGCAGCCGCGCGTGCTCCTCCAACTCGGCGATCCGCTCCTGCCGCAGCCGGTTGCGGTCACCGGCGACCCACACCAGCAGAACCATCGTGATCCACGCCGCGAAACCGGGAGCGATCGACAGCATGGACCGCGCCTGGTGGTTGACGGCCATCAGGGCGATCGACAGCGCGGGGAACAACAAGACCGCTGCCCACGCCGCATATCTGGGGCCGCGGGACGCGCCACCGAACCTCTCGGCCATCGCATAGGTCGCGATCAGCGCGCCCGGCGGAACGTCCAGCGGATAGTCGAGGGCGAGCAGGCACAGCGAGGCCACCGTGGTGATCGCGTAGACCGTGGCCGGGACCCGGCGAGCGAAGATCAAGGGCAGCGTCGACGCGAGGGCCAGCACCACCCCGAGCACGTCCAGCTGCCGGTAGACGCCCTCCTGGGCGCCGAGACCGCCCTGCTGGAGCATCACCAGCGTGAACACGGCGGCGAACAACGCCACCGTGCTGTCGACCAACCACCGCCTCATCGTCACGCGACCAGCGTACGACCGCCCAACCGCCCGGCGGATCCTTCCCGAGGGGCACCCGGTGTACCCCTCGAGGGGTACGAACCATGCCCTCTCCGGAGCGATTCGGCCGAGCGTTCACCGCCCCTACCGTCTGCCGCATGACTTCGGTATCGGTGCGCAGAGCCAGCGTCTTCGAACGGCTGGCCGGATGGTCCTATCGGCATCGCTGGCCGGCGCTGTTGCTCTGGGTGCTGGTCCTGGCCGGCGTCACGGCCGGCGCGGGCATCGCCGGCGACGACTACCACAACGACTTCAGCCTGCCCGGGGCGCAATCGCAGCAGGCGCAGGACGTGCTGGCCGACCGGGCGCCGACCCGCGCCGGCGCCACCCTCGAGATCGTCGTCCAGGACCCGGCGGGAGTGGAGCGGCCAGCCACCCGGGCCGCCGTCGAGGACATGCTGGCCCGGATCCGGAGCCTGCCGCACGTCGCCGACGCGGCGAAGCCGGAGGCGGTCTCCGCGGACGGCACGATCACCTATGCGACGGTCGCCCTCGACGTCACGGCCGAGGCGATGCCGGCCGAGGACACCCGGAAGATCATCGACGCGGCGCGGGTCCCCGGCCTCACCGTCGAGGTGGGCGGGGAAGCGGCCCGCGCCGCCGAGGAGGCCGAGGGCGGCGCCGCCGAGGGTGCCGGCATGCTGGCCGCGCTGATCATCCTGGTGTTCCTGTTCGGCTCGTTGCTGGCCGCCAGCCTCCCGATCGTGATCGCGGTTTTCGCCGTGGGTTCGGCGATCGGCCTGGTCACCCTCGCCTCCCATCTGGCCACGGTCGCCGACTTCACGGCACCGCTGCTGATCCTGGTCGGCCTCGGCGTCGGCATCGACTACGCGCTGCTGGTCTTCTCCCGCTTCCGCGGTGAGCTGACCGCCGGAGCGGACCGGGAGACCGCGGTGCGCACCGCCCTCGACACGGCCGGGCGAACCGTCTTCTTCGCCGGCACCACGGTGATCATCGCCCTGCTCGGCCTCGTGTCGCTCGGGATCGGCGCGCTCCAGGGCGTCGCCGTCGCCCTGGCCGTCACCGTGCTGGTCACGATGCTGGCCGCGCTGACCCTGCTGCCGGCCCTGCTCGGCCTCTTCGGTGCACGGCTGGAGCGCACGCTGCGTAAACGGCGTCGGCCGGAAGGGCGGATCTGGCGGAGGTGGAGCGACGCCGTCGGCCGCCGCCCCTGGCCGATCGCGATCGTCACGCTGGGCGTTCTGCTGGTGCTGTCCGCGCCTGTGCTGGACATGCGGCTCGGCTTCGCCGACGCGGGCAGCGACGCCGCGAGCAAGACCAGCACCAAGGCGTATGAGCTGCTCGCCGACGGGTTCGGTCCCGGCTTCAACGGCCCGCTCGTGATCGTGGTCGACGCCGCCGGTCAGCCGGCCGAAGCCGCGGCACAAGCGGTCCAGCGTGCGGTGACCACCACGCCCGGGATCGCGGCCACCCTGCCACCGATTCCCGCACCGGGCGGTGACGTGGCCACGGTGATCGCCTACCCGGCGTCCGCTCCACAGGATGAGGCCACCGGCGAGCTGGTCGGCACACTGCGCGACGACGTGCTCCCGGCGGTCGCACGGGACAGTGGGGTGACCGTCCTGGTCGGCGGCCCCACCGCTGCCGTCATCGACTTCTCCGACGCTGTCGCCGCCCGGCTGCCCCTGTTCGTGGCCGTGGTGGTGGGCCTCTCCGCGCTGCTCCTGCTGCTGGTGTTCCGGTCACTGCTGATCCCGCTCAAGGCCGCCGTGCTCAACCTGCTCAGCGTCAGTGCCGCGCTCGGCGTCATCATCCTCGTGTTCCAGGAGGGCGCCTTCGGTGTCCAGCCCGGCCCGATCGAGGCGTATGTCCCGGTCATGATCTTCGCGATCATCTTCGGCCTCTCCATGGATTACGAGGTGTTCCTGCTGGCCCGCATGCACGAGGAGTGGGAGCGCACCCGCGACGCCGCCGGTGCGGTCCGGGAAGGCCTGGCCACCACCGGCCGGGTGGTGACCGCCGCGGCCGCCATCATGATCGTCGTCTTCGGCGCCTTCCTCATGTCCCCCGACCGCATGCTCCAGCAGTTCGGCCTGGGCCTGGCAGTGGCCGTCCTGGTCGACGCCGTGATCATCCGCTGCCTCCTCCTCCCCGCCCTCATGCACCTGTTCGGCCCCCGCGCCTGGTGGCTCCCGAGCCCGCTGGCCCGCCGCCTACCCCACCTGGCCCTTGAACACCGGTGAGACCCGGTGCCAGCGGCGGGCCCGCCGCCTGCCCGGCGGCCGGGTAGGCGGTGATGTTGGCTGGGAGGCGGCTCCGTCGTCTGTCCTGTGCCCGGGCAGGCGGTGATGTCGGCTGGGGGAGCCGGTGTCAGCGGCGGGCTCGCAAGGCTCTGGTCTTGGGGCGGTGACCTTGGCTGGGAGGCTGTGCCAGCGGACACCGCAGCGTGCCTGTTTGCCCTGGTGGGGCGCGATGTCACCCCACCAGGGCGTCGCCCAGGGGAGTTCGTCGGTAGAGCACGGATCGGCCAGCCCTGGCCCTCTCCACCACACCGGACCGGAGGAGTACGCCGAGATGATCGCCCACCGCACCGACCGCCATTCCCAGGGCGCGGGCCAGCTGACTCGTGCTCGCGGGATCGGCCAGCATCATCAGGATCAGGGCGCGGGAGCGTCCGATCAGTGCGGCCAAATGTTCCGGCGCCTCGGGCGGCCCCTGTTCGAGCAGGGTCGCCACACCACGTACCGGATAGACGATGGCCTTCGGCCACGGCTCGTCGGCGAAGACGGCGAATTCCGGCCAGATGAACACCGACGGCACCAGCAACAGGCCCGCACCGTCCAGCACCGTGGCGTGGCCGCGCCGGCCGATCAGGTCGATTCCGCCGTCCTGCCAGCGCAGCTTCGGGTGGAGGCCGGACAGGGCCGCCTCCCAGCCGGCGCGGCTCAGTTCGCCGGATCGGTGGACGACGTCTCGTTCGCAGAGAAGGCGCAATTTCGGCCAGTCCTGGGCGAGCAGGACGGACCAGGCGGCGGCCAGGAAGACGGCCAGCCGGTCCAGGACGTCTGGCGCGGTCAGCACCTCACGGGCGGCCGCCGACGACGATGACCGTGCCAGGTAGTAGTCGATCTCCTCCCGCACGAGCGGGGGCGGGGCGGCTCGCAACGCCGCCAGGTCGTCCTCGATGGTCTGCCCGATCCGCTGCGGTGGGGGACAGATGAAGGTCGCCCCCGACGTGTCCAGGTGCAACGCGTGAATCGCGTCGAGCACCGGATCGGCCTTCAACGGCTCGAACCGGGGGCGCAACCGGGCCAGCCACGACGCTGGAACACCCCGTCCGTGTGGACCGGCCACCGCGCGGATCAGGTTGATCAGATCGAACACCGGCGACAGTGCGAACCGTGTCCGCAACAGGTCCTCGGTGCCGACGACGAACCGCAACACCCCACGACCTTACGCCACACGACGAAACATTGGTTCGCCGCAGTGCCCGGGCCGCAAGCTCACGGCATGACCGTCACCGATCGCCCGGCCACCTATCGAGAGGTGTTCGCGGAACCCACGTTCCGCACGCTTTTCGTCGCCCGCACCCTCGCCATCAGCGCGAACTCCCTTCAGATCTTCGCGCTGTCGGTCCTGGTCTACACGAGTACCGGCTCCCCGCTGCTCAGTGCGCTCGCCTTCGGTGCCGGGTTCCTGCCGCAGTTCGCGGGCGGCCTGTTGCTCGGCTCGCTCACCGACCGGCTCCCGGCCCGTCCCCTGATCGTCGCGGGTTACGCCGTGGAGGCCGCGCTGGCGGCGACCCTGTGCCTGGCCGACCTGCCGGTCGTGGTCAACCTGCTGCTCGTGGCCGCGGTCGCCTGCTTCACCCCGGTCTTCTCCGGCGCCGCGTCGAAGGTCATCGCCGAGCGTCTCACCGGCGACGCGTACGTCCTGGGCCGCTCGTTGACCAGCATGTCCTCGTCCGCCGCACAGCTTCTCGGCCTGGCCGGCGGCGGCGTCGCGGTAGCGACGCTCGGTGCCCGCCCGGCCCTGCTCGTCGCCGCCGTCTGCCACCTGCTCGCCGCGGCCGCCGTCCGCATCGGACTGCCCGCCGCCCGCATCGGACTGCCCGCCGCCCGCGGCGGACTGCACGCCGCCCGCGGCGGACTGCACGCCGACCACCGCGGCGCCGTTTCGAAGACCGGGGGAGCGGTCCGCGACAGCTGGACCGGCGCGATCTCCATGCTCACCGACCGCACCATCCGGCGCCTGCTGCTCGCCCAATGGCTGCCGTCCGCGTTCGTCGCCGGCTCCGAGGCTCTGCTCGTCGCCTACGCCGCCCGGCGCGGCTTCGCTCCCGGCGCCGGCGCGATCCTGATGGCGGCCCCCGCGGTCGGCATGCTCCTCGGCAACTTCGCCGTCGGCCGGCTGCTGCGCCCGAGCGTGCGCGAACGTCTCTCCGCCCCGCTGATCATCCTGCTCGGCGCCCCACTGATCACCCTGCTGGCACCGCTGCCGCTTCCACTGGTCACCGTGGTCCTGGTATTCGCCGGAACCGGCTTCGCCTACGGCCTCGGCTTGCAACGCGAGTTCCTGGAAGCGGCTCCCGCTGATCGTCTCGGCCAGCTGTTCGCCCTGCTCTCCACCGGTCTGATGGCCCTGCAAGGCGTAGGCCCGCTGGTCTTCGGCGCGCTCGCCGAGCTGACCTCACCCGCCACCGCCATCGCGGCCGCGGGCATGGCCACGTCGCTGGTCGCCCTGCCCGTCCACCTCCGCCGCCGCGTCGCCTGAAACCCATTCAGGAGTACGGCATCCGAGTGCCGTCGCCACCGAGATCGCCCGGCCGGATCCGAACGAGGCGTGTCCGTTCTCAAGTGTCTGGGCACCGTGGTCGATCTTGCCCGGCTGGTTGTGGGTGCTGTTTCAAAGCGGGCGAGACAGCGCTCACGACCAGCCGAAGCCACCTGGCTGGCGCTGAGTGCTGTCTCAACGGCGCTGAGACAGCACTGACGACCAGCTGGACAAGATCAGCGTCCGGACAGTTGCTCTGGGAGGCCGGCAGTCAGGATCGGTTTGCCGACCAAGGGGTGGAGCGGCCACTTGGGGCAAGGCTCGGCAGTGGGACTGTCCACCGAGCCTCATGAGACCCGACCCCTCAGGCGACGAGGGCCCAGCGATGCTGTGGGCGTGGCCGGCGTGCCGGGTACAGCAACTCGACGACGCTCAGCGCCCACAGCATCCGGGGGACGGCCAGCTCGGGGTGGTCGCCATACTCGGCGGCCATGTCGGCTGCGCAACCGCGGACGCCACCGTGTGCGCGCACCGTGACGCGGATCGCCTCGTCGACGATCTCGTAGGCCGGTCGGCTTCCGGTGGCCAGAGCGGTGGTGAACAGTGCCTCCGCACGGGCGGCGGTCAAATCGGCAGTCATGGTGCTCTCCTCCTTCGCGCGACACTTCGACCGGTAGACCCTCAAGGTAGCCGTGGGATACGACAACTTTTCCGGGCGTCGTCTTCGCAGGGGTGAACACCGCCGGACCGCCGACGGTTCACGTCACACGGTTTCGTAGGCGACCACCGGGCTCGTCGCCATCCGGTCCGGACCGGGCAGCAACGCTGGGTCCTCGCCGTCGAGCAGCCGCGTCGACATGATCGCGTCGCCGATCTCCCGCAGCGAGTCCGCCGAGGTGGCCAGGTGGACGACGGCGAACTTCGTGTCGCCGGGATGCCACAGGGTCAGCGTCCGGACCAGGCCGGGAAGGCTCTGCAGCGCCGGGCGGATCCGTTCCGCGCCGGCGCGGCGGATGGCGGCGAGCCGGACCGCGTTCAACGGCCCGTCGAAGTAGCCGACCCATGCGGCGGTGGCCGTCCGGCCCGCCGCCGTACCGATCCGGTCGTCCTCGATCTGATAGATGTCGTCGGTCTGGATCGTCACCGGGCGTGGCCCGCGACCGGCCCGCGAGCGTTCCGAGGCCAGTTCGGTGTCCTCCCGGTTGGTCCACAGCGTGATCAGCGTGCCCTCGAGCAGGATCAGGCCCGCGTACCCCGGATGCCCGGAGATCATTTCGACCAGCTCGCGGGCGAGCTTGTCGGCGTTGTCGGGCCGGGCCGCGGTGGTCTGGATTCGTGCGTACATCGTCGGTCACCTCCGGTGGTCTTTACCGACGATGTTCGGCCCGCTACCGTCCCCGCACATCAGTGGAAGCACTGACCGCCGACGTAGGCTTCGACCTCACCCAGGCTGAGTGGCTCGGGAAGCAGATGCCGTTGCGGGATGGCCGCAGCGCGCGGGAACTCGAAGGACGTGCCGGGGCCGGCCGGATAGCGGCGTGGCGAGACTCCGGCGAATGCGCCTTTCACGCTGGCGCGGCCCAGCAGATCGCGCCATTCGGCGGCGCTGACCGAGCCCGGCGACTCGACGCCGTGGCAGGAAAGGCCCAGGCGCATGAAATCGTACGTGTCCGCGCCGTCCAGATAGCGGTGCAGCCGGTCGAGCGACGGCCGCACCGGGAACAGCGCCCAGTACGGGACGCTGCCGGTGCGCAGCGTCCACCATGGGTTCATCAGCATGAACGCCCGGCGGCTACGTCGAGCTGCCCGGCGCGCACGACTTCTGCTGGGCCGATCCGAACGGCTGGTCGGCCCCGATGCGGGCCTTCGCCGGGACCGTCGCACGAAGCGGTTGACCGCGTTTCGAGCGCCGGACCATGGCCGGGGAGGTCAACTGGTCCAACCAGTTGACGGGTTGGTGTGAGGGCGGGCACACTTCCCGGCATGACGTTCGAGCCGATCTCCCGGCAGTCCGTGTCGGATCAGGTGTTCGGGCGGCTGCGTGACGCCATCGTCAGCGGTCGCTACGCCGCCGACGAGGCACTGCCCAGTGAGCGTGAGCTGTCCGCGACGTTCGAGGTCAACCGGCATGCGGTCCGCGAGGCACTGCGGCGGTTGCAGCAGCTCGGGCTGGTGCAGGTGAGTCAGGGCGGGGCGACCCGGGTGCTGGACTGGCGGGCCACCGCGGGTCTCGACCTGACGATGGCGCTCGCCGGCGCCGAGGACGTGCTGCCTGTCGCCACCCTCGAACGGGATGTTCTGGAGATGCGTGCCTGCATCGGCGCCGACGCCGCCCGGCTGTGCGCCGAGCGTGCCGAACCCGGGGCGCGGGCGGCGATCACCGAAGCCGTCGACCGGTATGCGGCGGCGATCCCCGATCTGGCCAGGATGGGAGAGGCCGACCTGGCGCTGTGGCGGCGGATCATCGAGGGCTCCGGGAACATCGCCTACCTGCTCGCCTTCAACAGCCTCACCGCCGGGGCGCTCGCGGTCGGTCATGTGCCCGCTCCCCGGCGTACCGCTGAGCTCCTGGACGTGGCCGCCCACCGTAGGTTGTCCGGTCAGATCGCCCGGGGCGACGCGGCCGGCGCGCAGCGCACGGCCCGTGAGCTGCTCGCGCTGACCGCGATCGGCGCGACCGCCGCCCACGACGAAGCCGGTGAGACCACTTCCGAACGCGGCTGACGACAGGCGGCGCCGGTCGCGCCCACGACGAAGCCGACAGGCCACCCGAGGCGAGGCGGCGCCCACCCGCGGAGGAACGGCTGCGGCGTCCGTGAACGCCGTGCGGAAACGAAGACGAGACCGTGTGACCGCCTTGGCGGAGACGCGGCGATGACCCCTGTTCTGGTCGGGGCGGTGACCACCGAAGGCCGCCCCGGCTCCCCACAGATTGGACAAGCCCCGGAATGATTCCCGCCGTCCTCTACGCCGTTCCGGCGTTCCTGTTACTGATAGTCATGGAGGTCCTGTCGTACCGGTTCCTGCCGGACGACGAGGAACGCGGCTACGAGGCCCGTGACACCGCCACCAGCCTGTCCATGGGCGTGGGCAGCCAGATCGTCGGCGTGCCGTGGAAGCTGTTCACCGCGGTGCTGTTCGCCGGGCTCTACGTGCTCAGCCCGTTCAAACTGGACCCGCACGACTGGTGGGTGTGGGTGCTGCTGTTCTTCGCCGACGACTTCGCCTACTACTGGTTCCACCGGCTGCACCACGAGGTGCGGCTGCTCTGGGCCGGGCACGTGGTGCACCATTCCAGCCAGTACTTCAACTTCTCCACGGCGCTGCGGCAGAGCTGGACGCCGATGACCTCGCTGCCGTTCTGGCTGGGGCTGGCGGCCCTCGGATTCCCGCCCTGGATGATCTTCCTTCAGCAGTCGATCAGCCTGGCCTACCAGTTCTTCCTGCACACCGAGCGGATCGAGCGGCTGCCCCGGCCGATCGAGTGGTTCTTCAACACCCCGTCGCACCACCGGGTGCACCACGGCAACAACGACCCCTACCTGGACCGCAACTACGGCGGCATCCTGATCGTCTGGGACCGGCTGTTCCGCAGTTTCGAGCCGGAGGGGGAGCGGGTCAGCTACGGCCTGACGACCAACCTCCAGACGTTCAACCCGCTCAGGGTCGCCACCCATGAGTACGCGGCGATCTGGCGGGACGTGCGGGCCGCGACGAGCTGGCGCCACCGAGCCGGGTTCCTGTTCGGCCGCCCGGGCTGGCAGCCGGCGGCATGAGCACGATGACGGCGCGGCGCCTGGACCTGCCGCTCACCCTGTTCGCCGTCGCGGCGGCGGTTGAACTCGTCGCGGTCGCGGCGGACGTCACCGCCCTGCAATGGGTGGCGAAACCGCTGCTGGCGCCGCTTCTCATCGCGCACCTGCGCAGGCCGGGCCCGATCACGCCGGCGCTGGTCTTCGCCACCGCCGGGGACATCGCGCTGCTCATCCCGGGGCAGACCGCGTTCCTGATCGGAATGCTGTTCTTCCTCGGTACGCAGATCACTCTGATCGTGGCGTTTCTGCGCCGGTCGCGGCCACCGGTCGCGGCGATGATCGGGTACGGGGTGGTCTGGGCGGGCGCGAACGTTCTGTTGTGGAGCAGGCTGGGCGCTCTGCGCGTACCGGTGATGATCTACAGCCTGGCGCTGACCGCGATGGCGGCGGCAGCGGCAGGGGTCTCCCGGCGGGTCGCCGCCGGTGGCGCCTGCTTCCTGGTCTCGGACGCGCTGATCGGCCTCGGCGTGGCCGGGTTCGAGCCGCCGGGCCACGGCGTGCTGGTGATGGCGACATACATGGCGGCCCTCTACCTGATCGCCACCGGCTGCGATGGGCGCGAGTCCGCTGGAGTCGGGCACGATATGAATAGATTTACGGCGGCTTGAGCTGATTGATCTAATAGGGTGATTCGCGGAGTTGAACCTCCTCGAAAGGAGTGCACGATGAGCACCCACACCCTGACCAGGGCGAACGAGACCGTCGATCGGGTGGCGGTGACCGAGCTGTCGCGGCGGCCCGAGGCTCCGGTGAGCGGCGCCCCGACCGGCCCGACGATGAACGTCGAGCAAACGATGATCGTCCTGTTGTCGGCGCCGCGGCCGAAGAGGGCCCGCTGACCGCCGGCTACGAGCAGGCGGTCAACGAGTTGGCGACCCGTGTCGTGGACGGACTCGCATCCGGCCACGACACGGGTTCGCCCGCAAAGTTCGTGGCCGTGTGCCCGTCCCGTTCCCGCGCGCTCGCCGCGATCCGCATACTCGGCGCCGACACCATGGCCGGCGCCACGCTGCCGGGCCCGGACGACCGCGCGATCCTCGCCGAGGCCGTCGGCACGTTCGCGCAGCCGGGCCCGGATCCGGTGACCGACTGGCAGGAGTGGGCGATGCACCGCGCCGCGGGCGTCGCCCACCGGATTCCGGCCGGCCTGCCGTTTCACGCGGGCGACTCCTGGAAGACCTTCGCCGGTGCGCTCGTGGCGCTCTCCGCCCTGGCCACGCCGACACTCGACGGTCCGCTGCACGACGCGGTCCGGCGCCAGCCCGCGGACATCGCCCGAGGGGCGGCGCGAGCGACGATTCGGCGCGATCATCCGACCGCGGCCGCGCTCACCCGCTGGCTGGTCCTCCTTCAGTGGTACGGCGTACGCGTGCCGCTGGACACCGGCCTCCTGCTCGACCACCTCCGGTTGCTGGGCGGCACCGATGCCCGGACCGCCCTCGACGTGGCCGTTTGCGATCGGATGCTGCGATGACCGCCACCGTGGCCGCCCACCGGCTGGCGGAGTCTGCCACCAGCTGGCTGAGCGGCGGAATCCACCATCTGCGCCTGGATCCGGACGACGACGAGACGTACAAGTCCCTCGGCGAGACGGCGCTGGCCGCGGCGATCATCCTGCGTGAAGGGGTGGCCGGAGCGGGCCAGCAGCAGGCCGCCCACGGTCTGCTCGAGCACGCCTGGTGGGAACTCGGCCGCGGCGACGTGCTCTACGCCCGCCAGGCCGGGAACCCGGCATCCATCGACCCGCTGGAGATCTACGCCCATTTCGCCCGGGCCGGTCTACGGCATCCGGCCCTCGAGGAACTGCTGCGGTATCTACGGCGGACACGACCCGAGCACACGAGGGAACTGCTGCCGAACCGGCGCCTCGCGGTGGCGAACGCCGCCCGGGCCATCGGCCTGGAGCCGTCCGCCGACATGACGGCACTCGCGGCGCGAACCTGGCTGGGTACGGCCACCGCGCCATGGCTCGTCGACACCGCAACCGTCTACTCCATGACTCACACGGTCTTCCATCTCACCGACTGGGGCGCGGACCCCGGCGGCCTCACCCCGGAGATGGTCGGCTACCTGGAACTCTGGCTGCCGGTGTGGCTCGACGTGTGGACCGAGATCGCCGAGTGGGACCTGGTCGGCGAGCTGCTGATCGTCGACGCCTGCCTGCCCGCGCCGGTGTGCCCACCGGAGGCCTGGAACGGGCTGGCCGAGGTGCAGCGCCCCGACGGTCGTCTGCCACGCGACGCCGTGCCCGGCCCGGACGAGCCCGGCGAGGCCTTCCTGCACGACCACCACCCGACGGTGGTCGCCGCGGTCGCCGGCACTCTCGGCCTGTCCCGCCGCCTGCACGCGCCGGCCGTCGTCGCATGATCGGCCTCCCGGCCGGGGCCACCGCGCTCAGCACGGTCACCGTCCGCGACGGTCGGGCTTCCTTCACCCATCGGGGTACGGGACACGTGCACATCCGGTACGAGATCGGATCGATCACCAAGACCCTGACCGTGCTGCTGCTCTGCGACCTGGCCGCCGCCGGCCTGGTGACCCTCGACGACCCGGTGAACCGCTACCTGCCGCCACCGGCCCGCCTACCCGGACCGCACGGTCCCGAGGTGACCCTGCGCCAGCTGGCCGCGCACACCTCCGGCCTTCCCCGAGTGCCCCGCGACCTCTACCTGCGCGCGCTGCCCACCCTGCTGTCCGCCCCGTACGCCCGCTATCCCGGGAGGCTGCTGCTGAGAGCGGCCGGCCGGTGCCGGATCCGCCACGCGCCGGGCGGCCGGACCGGATACTCGACGTTCGGCATCGGGCTGCTCGGCGAAGCCCTGTCCCGGGCGGCCGGCACCGGCTGGGCGGACCTGATCGCGGCCCGCGTCACCGTTCCGTTGGGGATGGCCGACACCGGCTGCGAACAGTGCCCGGAGCGGGACGCCACCGGGCACAGCGTGCGCGGGCGGGTCCGGCCGCCGCTGCGCATTCCCGGCCTGGCGCCCGCCGGCGCCCTGCGCAGCACGGTCGCCGACCTGGGCCGTTACCTGACCGCGTGGCTGGATCCGGACGGCTCGCCGCTGGCGGCCGCCGTGCGCCTGGCCACCACCGCCGGGATCGGCTGGGAACGCGACGGCGACCTGCGCTGGCATTCCGGCGGGACTCCGGGCTTCACCGCCCTCGCCGGGTTCTGTCCGCCCCGGCGTACCGCCTTCGCGGCGCTGACCGACGCCACCCCCGGCCGCGACAGCATCGTGACGCCGGCCTTCGCGATGCTGGAGGGGACGGCGGACGCCGACCTCGAACGTGGTTGATCGCGATGTGAGCGGGCATGCATCGACCATGCGAGCTTTGACATGGCAGGGCACCGGCAGGGTCTCGGTGGAGACGGTGCCCGATCCCCGGATCCAGGAACCGACCGACGCCGTCGTGCGCATCACCTCGACCGCCATCTGCGGCTCCGACCTGCACCTGTACGACGTGCTCGGCATGTACATCGACAAGGGCGACATCCTCGGGCACGAGCCGATGGGCGTCGTCGAGGCGGTCGGCGCCGACGTCACCCACATCAGGCCGGGCGACCGCGTGGTCGTCCCGTTCAACATCTCCTGCGGGCACTGCTGGATGTGCACCCGCGGCTGGTACGCCCAGTGCGAGACCACCCAGGTCACCGGCCAGGGCAAGGGCGCCGCCCTGTTCGGCTACACCCGCCTGTACGGCCAGGTGCCCGGCGGCCAGGCCGAGTACCTGCGTGTCCCGCAGGCCCAGTTCGGCCCGATCAAGGTCCCCGACGGCCATCCCGACGAGCGTTTCCTGTTCCTTTCCGACGTGCTGACCACCTCGTGGCAGGCGGCCAAGTACGCCGACATCCGCCCGGGCGACACGGTTCTGGTCACCGGCCTCGGCCCGATCGGCCAGATGAGCGCCCGCATCGCCCGGCACCTCGGGGCCGAGCGGGTGATCGCCTCCGACAACGTGCCGGAGCGGCTCGCGATGGCCCGTAGGCACGGCGTCGAGGCCCTCGACACCGGCGACACCGACGTGGCCGAAGCGGTGCGCGAGCTGACGCGCGGCCGCGGCGCGGACAGCGTGATCGAGGCGGTCGGCATGGAGGCGCACGGCTCCCCGATCCAGGCGGCCGCCGTGAAAGCGGCCGGGATGCTGCCCGATCCGCTGGCCCGCAAGGCGGTCGAGAAGGCCGGCATCGACCGAATGGCGGCGCTCACGACGGCCTTCGAGGCGGTACGCCGGGCCGGAACCGTCTCGATCATCGGCGTGTACGGCGGCAACGCCGACCCGATCCCGATGCTGGACCTGTTCGACAAGGGCGTCACGCTGCGGATGGGACAGGCGCACGTGAAGCGCTGGGTCGACGACCTGATGCCGCTGCTCACCGGTGACGAGGATCCGTTGGGTGTGGACGATCTGGTCACCCACCGGCTGCCGCTGGAGGAGGCGCCGCACGCGTACGAGATCTTCAAGAAGAAGCAGGACGGCTGCATCAAGGTGGTCCTCAAGCCCTGATCACCGGTCGAATGTGGACGGCGGGTGAATTCGGGCCGCCGGGGTGGTGAAAGGCCTGGCCGATCACCACCCCGGCCTGCGAGCCTGACCGTTCGTGTCCCTGGATTTCCAGTCAGCCGTCGCCATCCTCAGCGTCGTCGTGCCGCTCGGGGCGTTCGTGTGGGAGTTCGCGATCGTCCGCCGCAAGCGGCTCGGCCGTCGCGTACAGATGGACACCCTGCTCACCGCCGGCCTACCTGACGCCCTCCCGCTGCCGCCCCGGGTGCTCGTCGGCCCGCGGCAGGCCGTCGATCAGTTGGTCGAGGCGCTGGAGGTACGGGTCGCCGGCGTCGGCCAGGTAGTCGTCCGGCCGGGTCTGGTCGACGCCGGGCGGCACCTTGGCGGCCCGCAGGACCAGCGTGACCACGACGGTGACCGCCAGGTTCACCACCAGCGCCACGATGCCGATGTAGATGCTGCGGCCGTCACCCAGTGACCAGCTGGAGCCGCCGAAGTGTTCCGCCACGGTCCGGCCGGTGCCGTCGAGCCTCGGGGTCAGGTAGAGCATCACGACGCCGACGGCCAGCCCGGTAACCAGGCCGCTGATCAGGGCGGCGCGGTGGAACCAGTGGGTCATCAGCCCGAGGAACACGGTCGGGATGGTCTGGAGGATGACGACGCCGCCGATCAGTTGCAGGTCCACCGAGAAGGTCGGGTCGACGGCGAGGATCAGGGCGGCCGCACCGAACTTGACGATCAGCGACACCCACCGGCTGACCTTCGCCTCGGTCTCCTGGGAAGCGTTCGGGCGCAGGTAGGGGCGGTAGAGGCTGCGGGTGAAGGTGGTCGCCGCGGCGATCGACATGACGGACGCCGGGATCAGGGCGGCGACGCTCAGGGCGGCGTACGCGATCCCCGCCGACCAGGGCGGGAAGAACTCGTGGATCATCTGCGGCACCACGGTGTTCAGATCGCCGTCGGCCGGCCGGACGCCGCGGGACAGGGCGAAGAACCCGAGCATCGCCATGATCCCCAGAGCCATGCAGTAGACCGGCAGGGCCGCGGCGTTGCGGCGGATCGTCGCCCGGTCCTTGGCCGCCAGCATGCCGAGCAGCGCGTGCGGGTACGCGAAGATCGCCAGCACCGAGCCGATGATCAGGGTGAGGAACCCGAGGTGGCCGGTGTCCGGCAGCAGCAGCCCGTCGGCCGGGTTCGGGGTGGCCGCGAACCGGGTGGCGGCGCCGTCGAAGGCGCTGTCCCAGCCGCCGTACATGGCGACCATCAGCACGGCGGTCAGCAGCATCCAGGCGAGCAGCACGTCCTTGACGATGGACAGCAGCGCCGGGGCGCGCAGCCCGGACCGGAACGTGCAGATCGACACCACGGTCACGGCGGCCAGCAGCGGCCACTCCCCGCCGAACCCGACCGTGCGCAGCACCGCTTGCAACGACACCAGCTGTACGGCGACGTACGGGATGGTGGCGAGAATGCCGGTGACCGCGACCAGCGCGCCGAGGCCGGGCGAGCCGAACCGGGCGGTGGCGAACTCGCTGTGGGTGAGAAAGCCGTGCCGCCGGGCCACCGACCAGGCCTTCGTCGTGAAGATGAAGGTGAACGGGGTGGTGATGACGGCGAACGGGACGGCGAAGTAGCCGATCGCGCCGACGCCGTAGGTGAGCGCCGGCACGGCGATGAACGTGTACGCGCTGTACATGCTGCCGCCGAGCAGGAACCAGATGGTCCAGTTGCCGAACGCGCGGCCACCGACGCCCCACTCCTCGAGGGTGTGCGGGTTGTCCGGGGCGCGCCAGCGGGCCGCGCCGAAGCCGGCCAGCACGACGACGGCCATCAGGGCGACGAAGACGCCGACCTCGATGGTCCGGTCACTCATGGTCGTCCTCGCGGGTGACCAGGTGGACGAAGGTGATGACCACCATGGCGAGCAGGGCGCAGGCGAACTGGTACCAGAAGAAGAACGGGACACCGGCCACTCGGGGCTCGATGCGGTTGGCATATGGGGTGAGCAGTGGCGCGGCCGTCGGAACTATCAGCAGCCACCGCCAGTGGCGGGAGCGAGAGCGGGTTGGTGCGGGCATCGATATGTCTCCTGGCGTCGTGGCGCGTCAAGATCAACAATTTGCACTTGGTGTGCCGAAACCGTGGCACCCGTTCTACTCGTGGAGATCCAAATAAGAAAGGCCAAATACGAGACGGTTGCCGGTTATGTAGGCCGCCTCCACCAGGTCCCATCACTGCATGTAGCCGCAGCACATACCGGGATCGGCCGGCTGCCTCTAAGGTGTCGCCCATGCCGCACGGATGGGAATACCTCGATCTGCTCGCGCGTGAGGCCGCGGTCGTCGAGTTCGAACGGCCGCTGGTCGCCGCCCGCACCGCCGGGTTGTCCGCGGCCGAACTCGCCGACCTCGAACAGGCCAAGACCATGGCCCTACGGGTACGGGCGCTGCTGGAACGCCGCCGGCGGCGCGAGGAGGAACTGTCCGCCCTCTACGAGACGGCCGGGGACCTGGCCGGCCTGCGCGACGTCGACGCCGTGCTGCGGGCCATCGTGCACCGGGCCCGGACACTGCTCAACGTCGACGTGTCCTACATGACCCTCAACGACCCGGAACGCGGGGACACGTACATGCGGGTCACCGACGGCTCGGTGGCGGCCAGCTTTCAACGACTGCGGCTGCCGCACGGCTACGGTCTCGGCGGGCTCGTGGCGCTGACCGGAACCCCGTACGCCACCGCCAACTACGCCACCGACGAACGTTTCCAGCACACGACCGAGATCGATCAGGGAGTCGGCGAGGAGGGCCTGGTCGCGATCCTCGGCGTACCGATGCGGCTCGGATCGACCGTGATCGGCGTGCTGCTGGCCGCCAACCGCACCGAACGGCCGTTCGCCCGCGAGGAGGTCGCGCTGCTGCTCTCCCTGGCCGCGCACGCCGCGGTCGCGCTCGACACCGCCCGCCTGCTCAGCGAGACACAGACCGCCCTGGCCGAACTGTCCGCCGCCAACGCCGTCATCCAGGCACACAGCGAGTCGGTGGAACGGGCCGCCGCCGCACACGAGCGGATGACCTCGGTCGTGCTGCGCGGCGGCGGGGTCGGCGACGTCGCCGCCGACCTGGTCGACGTCCTGCACGGAGCACTGCTCGTGATCGACGCCGAAGGCCGGCCGCTGGCCACCGCCACCAGCCCCGGCTGCGCCACCCTGGACGGGCCCGGCGACGCCACGGTGGGCGAGGCCGTGGCCGCCTCCCGCGGCGAGGGACGCAGCGTGCGCCGCGGCGAGCTGATCATCGCGGCGGTCGTCGCCGGCGCCGACAATCTCGGCGCCCTCGTCTTCCGGCCCGACCGAACGCTGTCCGAGATGGACCAGCGCATCCTGGAACGCGCCGCCCAGGTGACCGCCCTGCTGCTGCTCTTCCGGCGCACCGTCGCCGACGCCGAGGCACAGGTCCGCGGCGACCTGCTCGACGACCTGATCAGCCGCCCGGTCCGCGACCCGGCCGCCGCCCGCTCCCGCGCCGCCCGGCTCGGCCTCGACCTGGACGCACCCTTCGTCCTGGTGGCCGCTGGCGACGGCACCGGAGACGGCCCCGGCCAGCGCGCCACCTCCTGGGCCCGGACCTTCGCCGCCGCCCGGCACGGGCTCGCCCTCACCCGCGACGACCGGGTGGCGCTACTGCTACCCGGCGACGACCCGGCGGACATCGCCCGGCAGGTCGCCCGCGAACTCGGCCGGGCCCTCGGCCACGCGGTCACGGCAGGCGGCGCCGGACCGTCCCGCGGCGCCGCCGCCGTCGCCCCCGCCTACCGGGAGGCCGGCCGCTGCCTGAGCGCGCTGGTCACCCTCGGCCGCGCCGGCGCCGGAGCGGGCACCGCCGAACTCGGCTACGTCGGCCTGCTGCTCGGCGACCGCCGCGACGTCACCGGCTTCGTGACCGCCCTCGCCGGACCGGTGATCGACTACGACGCCCGCCGGGGCACCGCCCTGATCCGCACCCTGGAGGCCTGGTTCGACGCCGGCGGCGCCCTCGGCCGGGCCGCCGAAACCCTGCACGTGCACGTCAACACGGTCACCCAGCGCCTGGAACGGGTCGCCCAACTGCTCGGCGAGAACTGGGACGAACCCCGCCGCGTCCTCGACCTGCAACTGGCCCTACGGCTGCACCGGCTGCGCGGCCCACTCGAGCCGGTGGACTGACCACACCGGCACGCACCTCAATATGTGGATCCGATCCATGGGTTACCGACCCCGGAAGACCTACGGTCGGCGATACCCCGCTGGAGAAAGGACCACCCCATGCCCACCACCGCAGCGGCGCGGGCCGGAACCGACCGTGCCCCCATCGTCAAGGTCGTCTTCGCATCCCTGGTCGGCACCGCCGTCGAGTGGTACGACTTCTTCCTCTACGGCTCGGCGGCCGCCCTCGTCTTCGGCGCCCTGTTCTTCCCGTCGTCCGACCCGGTCACCGGCACCCTGCTGTCCTTCGGCACCTACGCGCTCGGCTTCGTCGCCCGGCCCCTCGGCGGCATCGTCTTCGGCCACTTCGGCGACCGGGTCGGCCGCAAGAAGATGCTCGTCGTCTCACTGTTCGTGATGGGACTGGCGACCGTGGCGATCGGCCTGCTGCCGACGTACGCCTCGATCGGTGTCGCCGCCCCGATCCTGCTGCTCGCATGCCGTCTCGCGCAGGGTTTCGCCGTAGGCGGCGAATGGGGCGGCGCCGTGCTGATGGCCGCCGAACACGGCGACGACGCCCGCCGCGGATTCTGGTCCTCCTGGCCGCAGGCCGGCGTCGCCCTCGGAAACCTGCTCGCCACCGGCATCCTGTGGGTGCTCGCCCTGGTCCAGTCGGACGAGGCGTTCAAGGCGTGGGGCTGGCGCATCCCGTTCCTGCTCAGCGCGGTCCTCGTGCTGGTCGGCCTGTGGGTGCGGCTCAGCGTCGAGGAGTCCCCGGTCTTCAAGCAGGCACAGGCGAAGCTCGGCGACCGGACCCACCAGCCGCTGCTCGAAGTGATCCGCCGCTACCCGCGCGAGGTCCTCATCGCGATGGGCATGCGGCTGGCCGAGAACATCGGCTACTACCTGGTCACCGTCATCTCCATCACCTACCTGACGACGTACGCCGGAAGCGCCGCCGACAAGAGCATGATCCTTTCCGCCCTGCTCATCGGCTCGGGTGTGCAGTTCTTCGTCATCCCCCTGGTCGGCGCCCTCTCCGACCGGGTCGGCCGCCGCCCCCTCTACCTGATCGGCGCCGTCGGCCTCGCCGTCTGGATGTACGTCTTCTTCGGCCTGATCGGCAGCCGCGACTCCGGGAAGATCGCGATCGCCGTCGTGGTCGGCCTCCTCCTGCACACCCTCATGTACGCCCCGCAGGCCGCCTTCTTCTCCGAACTGTTCGGCACCTCGGTCCGCTACACCGGCGCGTCCGTCGGCTACCAGCTCGCCTCGATCCTGGCCGGCGCCCTCGCACCGATCATCGCGCTCAAACTGCTCGGCGACGTCGACCAGCCGAACACCACGGCCGTGGCCGTCTACATGACGATCGCGTCGGTGCTCACCATCGTGGCGGTCCTGGCCGCCCGCGAGACCGCCCGGACGTCACTGAACCACGACCGCACCCTCGACTGACCCTCAGCCGGCCGCCGTGGCCGTGACCAGGTACGCGGCGGCCCGCACCCACACCCCGCCGGCACGCTGCCGGGCGGCGAACTCCCGCTCCATCGCGGCGCGGATCCGCCCGGCCCGGTCGTCACCGGCGAGCAGCTCACGAACCTGGGTGGTGCCGGTCGCGTACGCCAGCACGTCGGCCGCATCGGCACCCAGCCGCGCCGGCTCATCGACCGGCCGCACCCGCACCGCACCGAAGCCCGCACCGGTGAGAATCGCGGCGATCCGCTCCGGGTCGGACAACGGGTCGCCGCCCACGTCGGCGAGCTCGTACCCGTACCCCTGAAAGACCCGCAACGGGATCGCGAAGACCTCGTTCGCCAGGGGATCCTGCCAGCTCAGGAAGGCCAGGCGGCCGCCCGGCCGCAAAGCGGCCCGGAGGTTGCCGAAGGCCGCCACCGGGTCGTCGAAGAACAGCACACCGAAACTGCTGACGACGACGTCGAAACCGGCCGGTGGCAGCGGATGGACCTGCGCGTCGCCACGCACGAAACGAACCCCGGCGACCTCGCGGCGGGCCACCGCCAGCAGCGGTTCGGACACGTCCAGGCCGACCACCGTGCCGTCCGGACCGGCCGACCCGGCCAGCGCCCGCGCCGTGTCGCCGCAGCCGCAACCCACGTCCAGGACCCGGTCGCCGGGCGCGACGGCCGCCGCGTCCAGCAGACGCGGGATCAGCCGCTCCCGGACGGCGGCGTGCCGGGCCCGTTCGGCCAGCCACCGCCGGGCCGTCTCGCCGTTCCAGCGCTCGATCTCGTGCTCGTTGGCCACCCCGCCACCATGGCAGGCGCCGGCCACCTGATTTCAGCGGGCGAACCGCTCCCGGCGGACCGTCGGGCGCCGGCCCCGGATGGTGGCCCGCTGCATCGCCGCGATCACCCGGTCCGCGGTCTGCTCCGGCACCTCCACCAGCGAGAACCGGTCGGTGATCTGAATCGCGCCGATGTCCCGGGAATTCAGCCCGGCCTCACCGGCGATCGCCCCGACCAGATCCTGCGGACGAACCCCCGCCCGGCGGCCGACCCCGAAGAACAACCGGGCCACCTTTCCGCCGGGCGCCCGGTTGTCGCGGGCCGGCGCCTTACGACCCTCCGGCGGCAGCGACGGCGTCGGGATCTCGTCCTCGTCACGGTCGCCGCCCGCCGCCTCGTGCAGCAGCTTCACCGCGGCCAGCGCGATGTTCTCGACGTCGAACTCGTCGGTCAGTGAATCCAGCACCACCCGGAACCGCTCCAGGTCGTCGGTCTCCAGGCTGGCCTGCAACGCCGTACGCGTCACCTCCAGCCGCCGCGCCCGCAGATCGGTGACCGTCGGGAGTTTCTCCAGAGTGATCCGCTGCCCGGTGAGCCGCTCGATCGCCTTGAGCATCCGCTGCTCACGCGGCTCCGCGAAGGTGATCGCGCAACCCTCCCGCCCGGCGCGCCCCACCCGGCCGATCCGGTGCACATAGGCCTCAGGCGCCACCGGCACGTTGAAGTTGATCACGTGGGTCAGCTGTTCCACGTCCAGCCCGCGCGCCGCCACATCCGTCGCCACCAGCAACTCGGTGCTGCCGCCACGCAGCCGGCCCATCACCCGGTCCCGCTGGTCCTGGCTCATGCCGCCGTGCAGCGCCTCCGCCCGGTAGCCGCGCCCGTTCAGCGTCTCGGTGACCTGGTCGACCTCCTCCCGGGTCCGGCAGAAGACGATCGCCGCCGTCGGCGTCTCCACATCCAGGATCCGTCCCAGCGCGGCCGCCCGGTGCGCCCGCGCCACGACATAGGCGCTCTGCCGGACCAGCGGCAGCTCACCGGGCTCGACCGCCTTGCGGCCCATCGTGATCCGCGTCGGATTCCGCAGATGACGGCGGGCGATCCCGTCGATGCGGGGCGGCATCGTCGCGGAGAACAACACCGTCTGGCGGGACTCCGGCGTCTCGGCCAGGATCGCCTCGATGTCCTCGGCGAACCCCATGTCGAGCATCTCGTCGGCCTCGTCCAGCACGACGGTCCGGATGTCGCCCAGCTTCAGCGTCCCCCGCTCGATGTGGTCCAGCACCCGCCCCGGCGTGCCGACGACCACGTCCACCCCACGGTTCAGCACCTGCAACTGGCGGCCGATGGGCTGTCCGCCGTACACCGGCAACACCCGGACACCCAGGTCACGGCCGTACCGGTGGACCGCCTGCGACACCTGCTCAGCCAGCTCCCGGGTCGGCACCAGCACCAGCGCCGACGGCCCGGCGTCCCGCCCGGCGGGCACCAGCCCCTGCAACAGCGGCAGCGCGAAGGCGGCGGTCTTACCCGTGCCGGTCGCGGCCTGCCCGACCAGGTCGTCCCCGGCGATCAACGGCGGGATCGCCCCCTGCTGGATCGGTGTCGGTTCCTCATAGCCCAGATTGGTCAACGCACGGAGCAGTTCCGCCCGCAACCCCAGTCCGGCGAAACCCTCTTCGGA
Source organism: Actinoplanes hulinensis (assembly GCF_019429605.1). NCBI lineage: Bacteria > Bacillati > Actinomycetota > Actinomycetes > Micromonosporales > Micromonosporaceae > Actinoplanes > Actinoplanes hulinensis. The sequence continues at coordinate 271,127 of NZ_JAHXZI010000014.1, forward strand.
CTCAGACGGATCACGTTCCATGCCTGAACCCTATTCCAGACCAAACCCCGACTCATCGGTACGGGGTGAAGCGGCCCCAGCACCGTCTTCAGCTATATGGGTGCCGCGCCCGCCGGGCTCGGATCGGGGGCCGGGCAGGCCCCGCCGGTCGCCGCCACCGGTGTCTGCCGCCGGTCCCGGCCGCACGCGGCTGTCTACACGGTCTGGCTGCGCAGGGCCCGGACCAGCCCGGTGAACTCGGGCAGCCGCTCGGCGTCGTGCATCGCCTGGCGCAGTTCCTGATCGTGGATCGGGCGGGCTTCCGCCAGCAGTTTGAGGCCGGCCTCCGTCACCTCGGTGAAGATCCCCCTGCGGTCGTTCTCGCACAGGTAGCGGCTCAGCAGGCCCTGCTCCTCCAGCCGGGCGACCAGCCGTGTGGTGGCGCTCTGACTGAGCACGACCGCGGCGGCGAGCTGCTGCATCCGCATGTGCCAGCGCTCCTGGCGTGACAGCAGTTCGAGGACCGAATACTCCACGACGCTGAGCCGGTGTGCGGCCTGCAGAGCGCGCTCGAGCCGTTGCTCGATCCGGTCGTGCAGCCCGGCGAGCGCGCGCCAGCTCTGCGCGCACCCGACGGCGTCGTCCATGCCCTGTTCCGGAGCGGCCATGCCGCCACACTACACCGCTGGAGCGGGTATACAGCGATTGCAATACGGCGCGTGTGCAAGTAGTTTTGGTTCGGCTCACCTGGTGAAGAGAGGACTTCTGATGCAGGAACTCCCCATGATTCCGCTGGTCAAGGGTGCGAACACGCGGCTCATGCGTTCGGCGCTGCCGTGCAGTCCCACGGTGCGGTACCAGCCGCCCGGCCGTCTGCGGTTGCTCGCTGCCCGGGTGCTGCACCGGCTCGCCGCGCGTTTGGCTCAGGAACTTCCGGTACAGCCCGGCGGGGTCGCCTGCACCTCGAACTGAGCGACGCCGGACTGGCCGCTGTCAGGCGGGCTGCTGTCGTGTGTGGAGGAGGCGCCGAAGTAGGCCTCGGCGACGGCGTTGCGGTCGGCGCGCAGTTCGGCCGCCGGGCCGGTCAGCACGATGCGGCCGTGGTGCAGGACGACGGCGCGGTCGGCGATCGACAGGGCGAGATCGATGTGCTGCTCCACGAGCAGGACGCCGACGGCGAACCGGTCGGCCAGCGCCCGGATGCTGGGCAGCAGGGCCTGGACCGCGACCGGCGCCAGGCCCATGCTCATCTCGTCGATCAGCAGCACCCGCGGCCGGTGCACGAGCGCCTTGGCGATGGCGAGCATCTGCTGTTCGCCGCCGGACAGCTGGCCGCACCGGCGTCCCATCAGCTCACGCAGTGCGGGGAACAGGTCGAGGACGTCGTCCAGGCTGTCGCCGCGGCGCCGCCGGGCGAGGGTCAGGTTCTCGCGGACCGTCAGGCTGTGGAACACGCCCCTCGTGTCGGGCACCAGGACCAGGCCGGCGCGCGCGTTCTGCTCCAGCCGTCTGCGCAGCGGCCGGCCGAACGCGGCGACCGTACCGGTCATCGGCGTGAGAATGCCGGCCGCGGTCCGTAACGTGGTGGTCTTGCCGGCGCCGTTGGGGCCGAGCATCGCCACGATCTCACCGGAGGCGACGCTCAGGCCGATGTCGCGCACGGCGGGGATGCCGGCATAGCCGGCGGTGACGGCGTCCAGCCGCAGCATCTCGGTCACCGGGATACCGCCAGGATGCCCCGTCCTTCAGGGCGGGGAGGAATGGCGGCTCCGTCAGGAGTGGCCCGGCGTAGCCGGGACGGTCTGAGGACGTAGTCCGGAAGCGGGACCACCGGGACTTTACCCATGACTATCCTTTGTGTAGGGTTTCGAACATGCGTACGGCGTACAAATGTCGGGCATACCCGACCCCCGACCAGGCTGCGGTGTTCAACCGCACCTTCGGGTGTGTACGCCTGGTCTGGAACAAGACCCTCGCCGCACGGCACGCCGCGTTCTTCCAGCACGGCGAGAGGACGTCGTATCAGCAGACCGACGCGGCGCTGACCGCCTGGAAGAAGACCGACGACCTCGCCTTCCTGGCCGAGGTCTCCAGCGTGCCGTTGCAGCAGACCCTGCGGCACCAGCACACCGCGTTCGGTCACTTCTTCGCCCAACGCGCCCGCTACCCCCGGTTCAAATCCCGCACCGGCAAACAGTCCGCGCACTACACCCGCTCCGCGTTCCGGATCAAGAACGGCGCGTTGCACGTCGCGAAAACCGACGGCCCTTTGGCGGTGGCCTGGTCCTGGCCGGACGTCAACCTGGCCACCTTGGACCCGACTATGGTGATCGTCTCCCGGGAACCGGACGGCCGCTGGTATGCGACCTTCGCTGTAGACGTCGACCAGCCGGACCCGCTGCCCGCCACCGGCCATCAAATCGGTATCGACCTCGGCCTCAAAGACTTCGCGGTGACCTCCGACGGCGACCGGATCGCTAACCCCCGCCATCTCGAACGCAAGGCCCGTAACCTGGCCCGCTACCAGCGGCGGATGGCCCGCAAGCAGCGCGGGTCGGGCAACCGACGCAAAGCCAAGGTCAGGGTGGCGGTCGCGCATCGCAAGGTCCGTAACGCTCGCCGCGACTTCCTGCACCAGACCAGCACCACACTGATCGAACAAGCTGACACCATCGTGATCGAGGACCTCGCCGTGGCGAACATGGTCCGTAACCGGCGGCTGGCCCGGGTCATCTCCGATGTCGGCTGGGCCGAGTTCCGCAGCCTGCTGGCATACAAGGCCGTCCGCGCCGGCCGGCGTCTGATTGTCATCGACCGCTGGTATCCCAGTTCGAAGACCTGCTCCTGCTGTGGGCACCTGCTGCCCGAGCTGGACCTCGGGACACGCCATTGGACGTGTCCGGCCTGCCGCACCCGACACGATCGGGACATCAACGCGGCCAAGAACATTCTTGCGGCTGGACGAGCCGTAGCCGGAGAACCCTCCGGCAATGCCTGTGGAGCTGATGTCAGACGGCAAGGGTCCTCCCTTCCGCGATCGGCTGTGAAGCAGGAAACTCCCACCGCGAGGTGCCCGGCGTAAGCCGGATCGGCCGTAAGGCCGAAGGGAATCCCCCTTCCTTACAGGAGGGGGAGGAAGTCAAGGCACGAGTTCCGATCCGAGGTACGCGGTCCGCACCGCGGGATCGGCGAGGACCTCGCCGGGCGTCCCGGCCGCGATGACCGTCCCGTAGTCCAGCACGTACACCCGGTCGCAGATCGCGGCCACCAGCGTCATGTCGTGGTCGATGAGCAGCACCGCCCGGCCCGTTGCGGCGACCGCCCGGACGTGTGTGCCGAATTCGGCGCTCTCGTCGGTGTCGAGCCCGGCGGCCGGCTCGTCGAGCAGGATCACGCGGGTCGCTCCGGCCAGGGCCCGGGCCACTCCGACGATCTTCTGCCGGCCGAGGCTCAGCTCGCCCGGCCAGCGGTCGGCGACCGGCAGCAAACCGAACGTCTCCAGTACGGCGTCGACGTCGTCGCCGGGTTCGGAGCGGCCGATCAGGTCGTTGCAGAGGTTGCGCAGCGGTCCCCGGCCGCCCGCGACGGCGACGTTCTGCCGGACCGTCAGATCGGTGAACAGCTCGCCGGCCTGCCAGGTCCGGGCCAGGCCGGCGCGCCGGCGCTGATGCGGGGCGAGCCGGTCGACGCGCCGTCCGGCCACGCTGACCGTGCCGCGGGACGGGGTGAAACCGGTGACGGCGTCGACGAAGGTGGTCTTGCCGGCGCCGTTGGGGCCGATCAGCCCGACCACCTCTCCCGCCCCGGTGTGCAGGTCGATGTCGGTGTTGGCCCGGACGCCGCCGTAGTGGACGGTCAGCCCTTCGGTGGCCAGCAGTGGTGGGTTCACAGGACGACCTTTCGAGGGGTACGGCGGTGCACCAGTCCGCTGGTTCCCCCGGCGATGCCGACGGGGTTGAGCACGGCGGTCAGGACCAGGGCGCAGGCCGCGATCAGCGTGTAGTAGTGGCCGAGGCCGAGCGTCGTGTTGAGCAGTGTGTAGAGGACCCCGAGCGGGGCGATCAGTCCGGCGATGAGCGCGCCGCTGACCCGGGTGATGCCGCCGACGTACGCCATGCACAGGACGCTGAGCCCGACGATGACGTTGAATGATTCGACCGACAGCTGGGAGCGGCTGTAGCCGATGAGGCATCCGCCGACGCCGGCGAGGAAGGCCGACAGCGCGAATCCGGCGAGTTTGACCCGGGCCACGTCGATGCCGACGCCGGCCGCGGCGCGTTCGTTGGAGCGGACCGCCAGGAACGACTGACCGGTGGAGCCGGCCAGCAGGCGTACCACGGCCATGGCGAGCACGCCGACGGTGATGACGACGGTCGCGGCGAACGCCGACGTGGTCAGGTCGGTGCCGTCGCGTACCGCGAGGTCCCAGCCGAACAGGGTGGGCCCGTTGATGAGGTTGCCCTCGAAGGGGGTCAGTGCCGGGTTGGCGAAGGCGGCCTGCTGTACGGCGACCGCGCCGGCCAGGGTCACCACCGCCAGTTGTGCGCCGCGGACTCGCAGTGCGGGCAGGCCGACGAGCACGCCGACCAGCGTCGCGACACCGGCCGAGAGCAGCACCGACAGCGGGAACGGCACGTTCCAGGCCATCGTGGCGCGGGACAGGACGAAGCCGCCGGTGCCGGCGAAGGCCATCGAGGCGAGCGAGATCTGTCCCAGGTAGCCGGTGAGGACCACCAGGGACAGGGCGATGAGGGCCATGATGATCGAGGTGACGACGCCGAACCGCCAGCTGCCCGAGGTCAGGCCGATGGCGAGGGTGGCGGCCGCCACCAGCGGCGCGGCCGCCCGCCACGGCCGGCCGGGCAGCGTGACGGCCGGCATCCGGACCGTGCCGAGCGCGCCCCGGGCCGGGATGCCGCGGCCCAGCACGACCAGCGCGACGACCACGATGACGAACGGCACGGCGTCGCCGAGGCCGGCCTGGGCCCAGACCGGCCAGCCGTCGGAGGTGCTCAGCAGCAGGAGGATCGACTGGAGGACGCCGATGGCCACCCCGGCCACGCAGGCCACCATGATCGAGGTGAGGCGGGCCAGCAGGGCGGCGGCCAGGCCGGGCAGGACGTAGAACATGTAGCCGATCGGGTCGAGGCCGAGCGTCGGCGCGGCGAGGACGGCCACCAGCGATGTCGCCGCTCCGGTCAGCAGCCACATGGCGCCGGCCAGCCGGTCCGGGGACAGGCCGGTGAGCCGGGCGGCGAGTTCGTCCTCCGCGCCGGCCCGGGTCGCCACTCCCCACCGGGTGAACCGGAAGTAGGCCGACAGCGCCACGGCCACTGTCAGGACCGTGGCCAGCAGGATCAGATCGCTGACGTTGATCACCGTGCCGGCCACCGACAGGGTCCGCTCGGTGAGCAGCGGCGGGGCGAGTACCCCGTCGGTGGAGAACCGCAGTGGCACGAGCGAGGCGATCGCCAGCATCAGGCCGACCGACGCGACCACCTGCGCCAGTGGCGGCGCGGTGCGCAGCGGCCGGAACACCAGCAGGTGTGCGGCGAACGCCAGCCCGGTCACGCTCAGCACGCCGAGGGCGACGGCGGGCCATGCCGGCAGTGGCTGTGGTCCGAGCACGACGGAGCCGACCGGCAGCACCAGTGTTGCGCTGTCGCGCAGTTCGGCCACCACCCACACGCCCCACAGGGCCAGTGATCCCTGGGCGAAGTTGAGGACTCCGGTGGCGGCGTGCAGGGAGACGATGGACGCGGCGATCACGGCGTACACCGCTCCGCCGGCGAAGCCGAGCGTGATGAACAGCAGGACCTGATCCATGGTCCGGGGCCCTCTACACCGCTCCGGGAATGGCGGCCAGAACCTGGGGGACCGGTGTGATCCAGGTGTCGGTGACGGGTTTGACGGAGCCGTCGGACTGCACGCCGAACAGCAGCATCTGCGTGGTGCAGTTTGGTGAGGTGGGGCTGCCGCAGGTGAGGTCGGGGCCGAGGAAGCTGGGGAAGGCCTTGAGCGCCTTGAGGGTCTTGAGCACTCCCGGGCCGGTCAGGTCGGTCTCGGTCGCGGTCGACATGGCCTTCGCGAAGGTGACGAAGAGCGAGAACTCGCCGAACGCGTAGTAGCCGGGGGTGCCGTCGGGAACGGCCGCGATGTACCGCTGGGCGAGCGCGAGGTCGCTCTGCACCTGCGGCGGCGCGTATGGCGAGGCGGCGGGCAGCCAGTTCGACGAGTAGAGCGCGCCGCCGGCCGCCTGTTCCGGGGCCCCCTTGATGTAGTCGGTGCACGCGGCGGTGAAGATCGTGCCCTGGTAGCGCAGTTGCCGCAGTGCCTTGACCAGCGCGGTGCAGACCGCCTCGCTCGGCGCCGCGACGAGCCCGCCCACGTCCGGGTTGTCCTGGGCGATCGCGGAGGCCACCGCGGTGAAGTTCGGGTTGGTGGGGGAGTAGTAGATGCCCTTGGCGTCGATGCCGAGTGTCTGGGCCAGCACCGGCAGCAGTTTGTCGATGGTCTGGTGCGACGACGGGGTGTCGACGAGCGCCAGCGTGACCGACTTCTTGCCCGCGCTCTGGAACGCCTGGAGGGCCCCGACCAGGAAGGATGCCTGCGGCGCGGCGAAGAACACCCGGTTCTCGGCCTTGGCGCCGGTCACCGAGTCGAACGGGATCATGCCGACGAGCGGGATCTGTGCCGCGGTGAGCGCGGGCAGGGCCGCGCTGGAGGACAGGTTGTAGCCGTCCATGACGGCCACCACCTTCTTCTCGACGAACGTGTTGGCGCAGGACTGGGCCCGTTCCGGGGTGGTGTCGGTGTCGCACGACACGAGTTCGATCGGATGGCCGTGGATGCCGCCGAACTCGCCGTTGAGATAGGACAGCGCCGCCTGGGCTCCGGTGTCGGCGCCGGGCTGGGGGACCGGTCCGCCGGACGGATTGAGGAAGCCCACCCGGATCGGTGGCCTGGTCAGGGTGGAGGTGGCGGCCGGGCCGGCCGGGGCCGCGGCGTTGCCGCAGCCGGCGGCGGGCAGCAGGGCGACCGCGAACAGGGCCAGGGTACGGAGGACAACCCGATGTCTGTGCATGGCTCTCTCATTTCGAAGCGATGTCCGGCCCGGCGACGTGCCGGTGAACGGGCCGTCGGGCAGGGGCCGGCGGAGACGTCGCCGTGTTCGGCGTGCGGCGGGAGCCCATGGCGGCGCACCGCCGGACCGGTCTGCTGCCGGTCGGGCGGTACCGGAGGAGCGTGGGGCGCAACGGCCCGCGGCCGGACTTGTGGGCGGCGTCGCGGTGCTTCATGGCACTGTAAATCAGCAATAACTTATTGGGAAGGCTGCGACCTCAGTCGATGGTTGAGACGCGTTTTCGGCGTACCCGAAAGTCGGCATACTTCCTGATAGGAGGGGATGGAAAGGGATGGTCGTCAAAGGAGGGTGGTCGATGTAGGGAGGTGTTCGATGCCGAGAATGTCTGTTAACAAGAGGGGCCTCGCGGCGCGCGGCGACCTATCGGGCAACCGACACCACGTCAACCCGTTGTGGTGCTTCCGGCGCGCAGCGTAGTGGGCCGAGGATGGGAGTCATGACATTCCAGCGAGGATTCGCCGTCGACAGTGTCCTGTTGACGGAAATGAAGGTCGCCGACCAGCGTGGTGTCGAGATCGCGGAGCCGCCGTCCGGAGCGGACGAGGTGTTCGTCGATTCCGGATGCCTGGTCGAGGTCGACGACTCGTTCCGCGACAGGTACTACGCGATGGTCCGGATCATCTTCTCGCCGAACGTCTACCGGGTCGGCAAGGTCCCGCACGAGTCGCTGACCGATGTACGGGCCGCGTACGCCAGGAAGCGCATCATCGCGATCGACCGGCAGAACGAACTCGACGTCCTTTCCGAAGCGGCGAACGGCTGGGCGGAACGGAAAGTGCGGATGAGCTGGACGGACAACTGCCCTTCCGGCCTGGCTCTCGACCAGAAGGTCACCGTGGTCGAGGGCGGTCCGAGCTCGTTCACCGTCAGCACGGACGGCGGTCACCGTGTCGTCGTTGCGTACGCCGACTTCTCGCTCTCCGATATCACCTTCGAGCGCTCCGAGGCCGAGATCGAGGAGCGCGACACCCGGCTCGAGTCTCGCCGGAGTCTCGAGCTGATGAGTGCCGTCGACGCGTTCAAGATCCTTTCCCGGGTGGCGGTTGTCGCCCGGCACCTCGGCGATCCGGCGATGGTGGACCTGAAAGTCGCGGAGACGTCCGCCGCGTTCGAGTCCGCATGCGTTCGGTACCTGTCCCGGTCACCGCAGTTCCGGAACCGGCCGCAGGTCGCAGCCGTGACGGCCCAACTGGTCAACGGGTTCACCGACCGGGTAGGCGACCGGTTCGCCATCTGGCTGCGACCGGGTGCGCAGGGCGTCGGCACCGAGGTTCACGAGGCCCTGCACACCGCCGGCGCCGCGGGCTTCGACCAGCGGGCCACGAACTTCCTCAGCGAAGGGATCGTCGAGTACCTGACCCGAAAGGCCGTCGGTACGGATTTCGACCGGTCCGGCCGCTACGACTTCGAGGTCGAATTCGTCGACGACCTCATCCAGCTGGGTGCGACCACGGAAGCCGATCTCGTGGCGCTGTATTTCACCGCCGACTGGACGGCGTTCGACGCACGGCTGCGTGCCTACGCCGGCGACCTCGTCGGCATCGACGAACTGTGGGCACAGGCCGAGGGCGGGCACCACGGCGCCGCAATCGAGTACCTTCGGCAACTCGCCACGGACAAGGAGGCCCCGATCACGGATCACCTCGCCGGATCCTGACCGGGGCCGGCGGGATCAGCGAGGGGCCGGGGCGCCGAGGACGTCGTCGGCCTCCACTTCGGGCGTGGTGAGGTGTGGTTGTCCCGTGCGGGGCAGGAGCCAGCCGACGGTGGCGGCGGCGATCACGGCGAGGACGGCGCCGACCGCGAAGACGGTCACGAATTGTGCTTCGCGGGGCAGCGGCAGCGGGCCGGGGACCGGGTTGCGGGTCATCATGGTGACCACGAACGCGGTGCCCAGTGACATGCCGACCGAGCGGGCGATCGAGTTCACGCTGTTGGCGATGCCGGTCTCGGCGGGTTCGACGTGGGCGATCAGCAGCGCGGGCAGGGCGGCGTACCCGAAGGTGACCGCGGTGTTGACGACGAGCGCTCCGAGGACGACCTGCCAGGCGGCCGAGTGCAGCACCGTGAGCATGGCGAAGCCGGCGCCGGCCAGCGCAGCCGCGATCACCAGCGTCGCCTTGGCGCCGAAGCGGGCGACCAGCCGGCCGCCGAGCGGTGCGGTGATGACGCCGCTGGCCGTGCCGGGCAGCAGGTAGACGAGGCTGGCGGCGAGCACGGAGGCGCCGAAGCCGTAGCCGGCGACCGCGGGCGGGGTCTGGACCAGCGCGGAGACGGCCAGGAAGACGGCGAACATCGAGAAGCCGAAGAACAGGCCGGCCGCGTTGGCCACCACGATCGGGCGGTGGCTGAGCATCCGCGTGCTGACCAGCGGGTGGGTGACCCGTCGCTCGAACAGCACGAACGCGGTCAGCACCACGACGGCGGCGGTCAGCAGGCCGAGCACCCGGGCGGAGCCCCAGCCCCAGCCGTTGCCCTCCTCCAGCGGCAGGAGCAGCAGCACCAGGCCGAGCCCGAGCAGGGCGGCGCCCGCCCAGTCGAGGGTGCCGGTGGCGGCGCCCGGGCGGTGGGGCAGCAGCCACGCCCCGGCGAGGCCGATCGCGGTCATCACGGTGGCCAGCCAGAACAGCTGGTGGTAGTCGCCGCCGTGGCGCATCAGCAGTCCAGTGACGACCAGGCCGAACCCGGCGCCGACCGAGAGCATCCCGCTGACCAGGGCCATGGCGCCGGTCAGGCGGTGCGGCGGCAGCTCCTCCCGGAGCATGCCGATGGCGAGGGGGAAGAGCCCGAAGCTGGCCGCCTGGGCGACCCGGCCGGCGAGCAGCAGGGGAAGGCTGGAGGTGGTGGCGGCGAGCACCGAGCCGAGCAGCACCACGGTCAGCACCCCGAGCATCACCGGGCGGCGGCCGTAGAGGTCGCCGAGCCGGCCGAGCATCGGGGTGAGCACCGCCGCGGCGAGCAGGTTGGCGGTGACCACCCAGCTGGCGGCGCTGGTCGAGACGCCCAGGTCGGCTCGGATGTTGGCGACGACCGGGACGACCAGGGTCTGCAGAGCGGCGACGAGGAGTACGACGTAGCAGGCGACGGGCAGGGCCAGGCGCGTTGGTGTGGGCATGGACCGAACGTAGACCCGTCGGCAAGGATTTTCAACGCCGTGTCAAAAACTAGAGATGCAGCGTCAATTACATTTGATGGGCTGTAGAGTGGTCGCCGTGCCAGCCATCAAGAGCCGCCGTGGCCCCACGAAGGGCGACCAGCGAGAGCGGGCCCTGGTCGACGCCGCCCGAGCGGTCTTCCGGGACAAGGCGATCAGCCAGGTCACGATCGACGAGCTGGCCGGGGCGGCCGGCATCACCCGCTCCGGGTTCTACTTCTACTTCGAGTCCAAGCAGGCGCTGCTCGCCGCGGTCGTCGACCAGGGGATCGCCGAGGCCAACCTGGAGATCGCCGAGTGGCTCGACTCCGACGGGCTCGACCGCGGCGCGCTGCGCCGGGGCCTGGCCGCCGGGCTGGACCGGTGGAAGATCGACGGACGCTGGCTGAGTGAGGCGTTCATCGCCCCCGACCCAGGGCCCGACGTGGCGCAGGTTCGCGACCGGCTGGTCGACCAGGGCTGCACGATGTTCAGCAAGCGCATCGAGCGCGACGCCCGCGCCGGCCTGACCGTCGGCGGCCCACCCGACCTGCTCGCCAGGATGGCGGTGCACCTGCGCAGCGCGATGTTCGCCGACGTCTACGCCAACCCCGGCGCCTTCGACGAGGACGACCTGCTCGACACCCTCACCGACGCGATCCTGCGCCTGGTCTACGGCGTGAGCCCGGGCGACGCCCCGCACTGAACCACGGCTGTCCGAGAACGCACAGGACAGCGGCTTCTGGGCTTGCGAGCCGGTGGCAGCACCGAGACCCGCGCCGTGATGTGGGTTCGCGGCTGACCACGACGGCCGGAGAACCTCTCTGGTCGAGGTCCGTGTTCCGGTCAGGGGCGCCAGGCTGACCAGCGGGTGACGGTGATCTCCAGGAACGGGCCGGGCGGTGGGGTGTCGCGGTACTGAGGATAGCGGGCGGTCAGCGCGGCCAGGCCGGCGGGACAGGAGTCGAGGATGCGGGCGGTGCCGTCGGCGCGCACCCACCACAGGGCCGACCAGTCGTCGTCGTAGTGGTCGGCGAGCACGCACACGCGCGGGTTCGCCGCGATGTCGGCGAGCCGGCGCAGGTGGCGGGTGCGTTTGGGTTTGGCGTCGACCGCGGTGTGGATGAGGTCGCCGGTGACCGCGAAGACGATCGGGACCAGGTGGGGGACACCGTCGGCGCCGGCCGTGGCGAGCCGGGCCACCCGCGCGGACGCGAACAGTTCGGCGGCGGACTCCATGGCCTGATCCTAGGTCGCGGGGGCTCTCAGCCCTCAAAAATGTCACACGTGTGTTATTTTTCTGCCCGCTGCGCGACGGCGTCAGGGAGGCGATCGTGACATTGAGCTGGCAGAGCAAGCTGGCCTACGGCTGGGGAAGCCTGGGCAACAACATCCTCTACGGCTTCGTCGCGACCTATCTCGCGCTCTTCTACACCGACGTGCTCGGCATCGCCGCCGCCTCCGCGTCACTGCTGTTCCTCGTCGTGCGGGTGGTCGACGCGCTGTTCGACCCGGTCATGGGGATGCTCGTGGACCGCACGACGTCGCGGTGGGGCCGGTTCCGGCCGTACCTGCTGTTCGCGCCGCCGGCCCTGGCGCTGCTCACGGTGATCGCGTTCTCGGTGCCGCGGCTGGACTCCTCCACGACGCTCGCGCTGGCGTACGTGACGTACCTGCTCTGGGGGATCGCGTTCTCGGCGATGGACGTGCCGTACTGGTCGATGTCGGCCGCGCTGACCCTGGACGCCCGGGAGCGCACGTCGCTGGTGATGGTTCCCCGCACCCTGGCCAGCGTGGGCTTCATCGGCGTGAACATCGTGACGTTGCCGCTCGTCGCGGTCCAGGGGTGGCGCAACGTCGCCGTCCTCTACGCGCTGATCGCTGTCGCGCTGACCTGGATCACCTTCGCCCGGGTGCGTGAGCGCGACGACTACGTGCCGTCACCGCGGTACGCGGCGGGGGAGATGCTGCGCCTGTTCGCGCGCAACCGGCCACTGCAACTGCTGCTGGTCGCCATGCTGATGACCGAGGTCGCCTTCACCGTCCGCAGCATCATCCCGGCCTACTACCTGCGGTACAACTTCGACGCCGAGGCCCTGGTGCCGCTGTTCGTCGGCGTCTTCGCGATCACCACGATCACCGGTTCGCTGCTGAGCCCGCTCGCCGCACGGCTCTGGGGCAAACGCGGGGCGGCCCTGGCCGGGCTCGCCGTCACGACGGTCACGTCGGTGGGCTCGTGGCTCACCGGTTACCAGTCGCTCGTACCGATCCTGGGGTGGATCGCGCTCACCGGGATCGGCTACGGCGTCACGAACATCACCCTGCTGTCGATGCTCGCCGACACCGTGGAGTACGGCCACTGGCGGACCGGCCGCCGTACCGAGGGGCTGGTCTTCTCCAGCAACATCTTCAAGACCAAGGTCGCCTCGGCGCTGGGCGCCTCGCTGGGGCTCGCGCTGCTGGCCGCCTTCGGGTACGTGGCCGGAGCCCGGCAGAGCGCCGCCGCACTCGACGGCCTGCACGCCACGATGACGATCGTCCCCGGCGTGATCGGAGCCCTCGCCGCGATCCCGCTGATCTGGTACCGGCTGGACGAGCGCCGGCACGCCGAACTGGTGCGTGAGCTCGAAGTACAGTCCGCGGGCGCCTGAGCGATGGGCGTACGGGAAAGAAGGCGCGCGGCGCTGATCGCCGCCGCCTACGAGCTCTTCCTGGACCGGGGCGTCGACCACGTCACGATCGACGACATCGCCGATCGGTGCGACGTCACCCGGCGCACCGTCTACCGGTACTTCGCCACCCGGGAGCAGGTCGCCCTCGCCGTCGAGGTGGAGATCCTCCAACGATGGGCGCGCCTGCTGCACGACCTGAGCGCCGGCTGGGAGGGCACCGGCGCCGACCGTCTCCGGGCCGCGCTCGCCGACGTCGAGCAGGTCATCGACGACGCCGCCGACGAGGTCCGCTTCACCCGCGTGTTCGACGCCGGACCGGCGGGCGACGACGACAGCGATCTCGGCGCACAGTTCCGGGCCGCCATCCGCGATCTGCTCGCGCCGTTCGTGGAGATCCTCCATATCGGCGGCCGGGACGGCACCCTGACCCTGACCTCGTCACCGGAGCTGACCGCTTCCACGCTGACCAACGCCTACCTGGGTCTCGCCCAACGGGTCTACGGAATGGGTGACCGTCTCGCCGAGGAGCAGTCGATCGAGCCGCGCCGGATGCTGACCGAGTTGTCCCGCCTCTACCTCGCGGGGCTCAGCGCCGGTGGTGGGCGCATGGCCCACCACCGGCGCGACGGCTCAGGTGATCAGTAGGTGGTGTCGAGTGCCACCGCGATGTCGGACACGTCCAGCGGGAACTCGCCGACCACGGCGGCCGCCCCGGTGAGCAGATCCACCGTGTACAGCGTCTGGTAGCCGCTCGCCGGAGTGAGCACGGCGAACGCCGTCGACGACACCGTCTTGCCGCCGCTCAGGTCGCTGTAGATGTCGAAGCCGGCGTCCGGCGCGGCGTTGACGCCCAGGTTGCCGGTGGCGACCAGGAAACCCTGGTTCGCCGGGGACTGGATGACGACCTGGTCGGACGTCGTGTTGATGTCGAACAGCGTGGTGTTGGTCGTGGCGTCCAGGTCGTTGTTCGTGTACGCCGCCGCGGTGACCCCCTTGGCCGGGCCGGTCGCCGGCGGGGTGGTCAGAGTGGTGTCCGCGGTGGTGGTGTGGTCGCCGAGGTTGTGCCGCAGGTTCTGACCGTTGTCGCTGATCACGCGCAGCCGGTCGGCGGCCGGGTTGAAGTCGACGCCGAACCTGGTGCCGTACAGCGTCTCCGTCAACTGGGACACCTTCGTCGCGATCGTGCTCGGGATGCCGATGGTGTAGATCCCGCCCTGGTTGCCGACGGCGTACAGGGTGTTGTCCTGGACCCGGAAGTCGATCCCGATCACGGACGTGTCGCCGACCAGGCCGGTGATACGGCGTACCCAGTCGTTCTGTTCCGGGGTGTCGGTCTTGAAAGCCAGCATCCGGGTGCCGTTCTGAGCGATGCCGTAGGCCTGGAGGCCGGGGGTGGCGGCGGCCGAACCACTGCCCGGCCGCGCCGCCACCAGCGTGGTGGTCGCGATCACCAGAACCGCCGCCGACGCGGCCCACTTCTTCATCCGTGCCCTCATGAGCGTTCCTCTCCGATTCCATCGAGCGGCTTGCGCATCGAAAGTTAGGAATGCGGAATGGACCCGGACTGGACGCGGAATGGACCTCCGGACAGTCAGCGGTCGATGAGGCGGCGGATGTCCTCGGCCTCCGGGGCGCCGATCTCGGTGTAACCGGTCCACGCCTGGTTGCGGTGCCGCTCGGCGGTGTCCGGGTCGCCGAGCATCTCGGCCGCCCGGGCCAGACCGGCGTGCGCCCGCGCCGACTCGTACCGGTCGCCGGTGCCGGTCGCCAGGGTGAGCGCCGCCAGATGCCGTTCCCGGCCGTCCGCCGGCCGGCCGGTGGTGGTGAGCGCCTCGCCGAGGCTGTTGGTGACCCGGGCCTCGCCGGCGCGTTCGCCGAGCTGCTGGAAGATCTCCAGCGCCTCGCGCAGGAAGACGACGTCGTGGGTGACCGCGCCCAGCCCGTCGAGCGCCAGTGCGGTGCCGGCGCGTTCGTTGGTGCGCCGGAAGATGTCCAGCGCCTCGCGGTGGGAGCGGACCGCGCGCCGGCTGTCGCGCTGCCGGGCGGCGATGTCGCCGAGGCTGACCAGGGCGTACCCCTCGCCGACCGGATCGCCGATGTCACGGCAGATCCGGACCGACTCGCTCAGGTACGCCGCCGCCTGCTCGTCGAGGCCCTGCCGCCGCAGGACCTGGCCCAGGTTGCCGAGCGCCCGCGCCTCGGCCGCCCGGTCACCGGTGAGCCGGCACAGCTCCAGCGCCTTGCGCAGGGACTCGGCCGCCTCGTCGTAGCGTCCCTGCCACTGGTCGACGTGGCCGAGATTGCCGAGCGCCCGCGCCTGGACGGCGTGGTCGCCGCACGCCCGGGCCAGCTCGACCGCGCGCCGCAGCACGGTGTCCGCCCGTTCGTAGTGCCCCTGCTGCACGTCCATGACCGCGAGGTTGGTCAGCAGTTGCGCCTCGGCGGCGGCGTCCCCGGTCAGCCGGGCCGCCCGCACCGCGTGCTCGTGCATGACAACCGCCTCCGGGTAGTGGCCGCCGCTCTCCAGGTAACGCAGCAGCGTGAGGGTGAGACCGACGGCGTGCGCGGGCCGGTTGTGGACGGCCGCGTGCGCGACCAGCGCCACCAGGTTGTCGCGTTCCCGGTCCAGCCAGGCCTGGGCGCCCGCGCCGTCGCCGACCGGCGGGATCGGCGACCGCGGCCGGACGGCGCGGACCCGCCGGTGCCGCTCCGCCGGATAGAGCGTGTCCATCGCCTCGGTCGCGGTGAACAGGGTGGCGTCGGCGAGCCGCTCCAGTGCCCGGTCACCCTCACCCCCTTCCAGACCGAGATCGATCGCGTACGCCCGGAGCAGGTCATGCTGGCTGTAGCGGTCGGCCGTCACGTGGTGGACCAGGTGCGCCCGGGCCAGCACCTCCAGCACGTCACCGGCCTCGGCGACGCCGGTGCCCAGCAGCGCGGCGACCGCGTAGCCCGCCACGTCCGGGCCGGGAACCAGGCCGAGCAGCCGGAAGGCGCGCGCCGCGGCCGGTGCGAGCTGCCGGTAGGACCAGGAGAACACGGCACGGACCCCGGTCTGCGGGTCGCCGCCGGCGTTCAGCAGTTCCAGGCGGCGGCTCTCGTCGGCGAGTTCGGTCACCAGTCCCCGCAACGGCGCCCCGGGCCGCCCGATCGCGAGTTCGGCGGCGACCCGCAACGCCAGCGGCAGCTGCGCACACCGTTCGATCAGGTCGGCCGCGGCCGCGGGATCGTCGCGCACCCGGTCGCCGATCAGCCGGGTGATCAGGGTCAGCGCCTCCCCGGCGGGCAGCAGCGGCACGACGAGCCGGCCCGCGCCGTGCCGGGCGACCAGTCCCGGCAGCATGTCCCGGCTGGTCACCACGACCGTGCAGGATGTCGTGCCGGGCAGCAGCGGCCACACCTGGTCGACCGACACCGCGTTGTCCAGCACGACGAGCACGCGGCGGCCGTCGAGCAGGCTCCGGTAGGCGGCGGCCCGCTCGTCCCGTCCTGCCGGGATGTCGTTCCCGGCCATGCCCAGGGCCCGGAGGAACCCGGCGAGCGCGTCCTCGGGCGTCATCGGCTGTTCGGAGTCGTAGCCGCGCAGATTCACGTGCAGCTGGCCGTCCGGGAACCGGGATCGGGCCCGGTGCGCCCATCGCACCGCCAGCGCCGTCTTGCCCACGCCCGCCATGCCGGACACCGTGACGATGGTCTGATCGCCGGCCGTGAGCAGCCGGTCCAGTGCGGCGAGTTCGTCGGCGCGGCCGGTGAACCCCGGCACGTCCGCCGGTAGCTGGGCGGGCGCCGGCCGTACCGGAAGGGGGTTTGTGATGTTGATCCGCGGCGCCGCGACGGCCTCGTCGGGATCCCGCAGCAGGGACGCGTGCGCGGCGGACAGCTCCGGGCCCGGATCGACGCCCAGTTCGTCGGCGAGCAGGCGGCGTGTGTCATGGAACGTCGCGAACGCCTTGGCCCGGCGGCCGGCCGCCGCGTAGGCGCGGATCAGCCGGGCCTGGCCGGCCTCGTCCAGCGGCTGGGCCGCCGCGGCCTCCTCCAGCGCCGGCAGCGCCTCGGACACCGCGCCCAGCATGATCATGAGTTCGCCGTAGCGGCCCAGGGCGGCCCGCCGCTCCTCGATCAGGGCGAGGACCTTGGGATGCCCGGCCAGCATCGGCACATCCATCAGCGGCGTGCCCTGCCACTGCGCGAGCGCTCCGGCGGACAGTTCGGCCGCGGTCCGTTGATCCCCGTTCTGCCGCGCGGCGGTCGCCTCGGCGAGCAGCCGCCGGAAGCGCAGGAGATCCAGGTTGTCATCGGACACCCGCAGGGCGTACCCGTCCCCGACGCGGGGAAGGCGGGCGCTGTGCGAACGGAACGCCCGCCCCGGCTCCAGGAGCCGGCGCAGATGCTTGACGTGCGTCTGGATGATGTTGGCCGCGCTCGGCGGTGGCTGGTCGCCCCACAGCGCGTCGACCAGCTCGGCCTGGCCCAGTGGCTGCCCGCCGGCCACCGCGAGCAGGCCCAGCACGGCGCGCCGGCCCGCCGAGGTGAGTGCCACCGGGTCGTCGCCGAGCCATGCGCGGACCGGGCCGAGCACTTGGATCCGCACGCTCTCACCCCCGGCACAGGGTGGTGGAGCGGCGTCGTCCAGCCATCGTCCAGTCAGGATCCAGTCCGGTGTTCCACCCTGCTCAAGGAACCTTAGGTGGACCTGAACCGATACCACAAGCACGGGGAGTTGCATCGTCATGCATCGATCAATGGCGGTCGTTGCCGGCCTGGCCGCGGCCCTGCTCACGCCGTCCGCGCCGGCGGCCGCCGCGGATCCCGCGGTGTGCCATGTCGGCTATGTGACCAACGGCGACTCGTGGTCCTTCAACGGGCAGGTCACCATCACCAACACCAGCGGGCTCACCCTGTACGGCTGGACGCTGAGGTTCGCGCTGCCGGCCGGGCAGACCCTCCGCAGCGGCTGGGAGGCGACCTTCACCGTCACCGGACAGGAGGTGACCGCGAAGAGCCTCGCCTACAACAGTGACGTGCTCTCGGGGAGGTCGGTGGGGGTGGGCTTCCACGCCTCCGGCGACGTGAAGGGCCCCTATCCGGCCGAGTTCCGGATCAACGGCAACCTGTGCACGACCGGCCCGCTCTGACCGGGCGCCTCAGAACTCCAGGACCAACCGGGCCGGCACCCGTCCCGCCAGCACATCGTCGAAGCAGGCGTTGATGTCGTCGAGTTCGCACCCCGCGGCGACAACGCGGGTGCGCCCCGCCCGGTGCAGTTGGAACACCTCGGCGAGGTCCTGCCGGGTGCCGACGATCGAGCCCATCACCGAGATGCCGAACAGAACGGTCTCGAAGATCGGCACCGTGATGTTGCCGTCGGCGGGCAGCGCCACGCAGACCAGCCGGCCACCCCGGCGCAGGCTCCGGTACGCCTGCTGGAACGACTGCGGGGCCGCGGCCAGCGCGATGGCCACGTCGGCGCCGCCGAGCTTCCTGATCTCCTCGACCGGATCCGACGTTCGGGCGTTCACCACGTGGTCTGCGCCGAGCGAGGTGGCCAGATCCAGCTTCGCCTGCTCCACGTCGACGGCGATCACGATGCCGCCGACGATCCGGGCGTACTGGAGCGCGAGGTGCCCGAGCCCGCCGATGCCGAAGATGGCGACCCGCTCCGCCGGACGGACCCGGGCCACCTTGATCGCCTTGTACGTGGTGACCCCGGCGCAGGTCAGCGGGGCGGCATCGAACGGGCTGACACCGTCCGGGACCGGCACCGCGTACCGGCCGTCGGCCAGCGCGTACTCCGCGTACCCGCCGTTGATCGAGTAGCCGGTGTTCGCCTGCTGCTCGCAGAGGGTCTCCCAGCCGCTGATGCAGTAGTCGCAGCGCCCGCAGGCCTTGCCGAGCCAGGCCAGCGCCACGCGTTCACCGACGTGCCGCCCGGTGTCGCCCGGTCCCATCGCCTCGACGATGCCGACGGCCTCGTGCCCCGGAATGAACGGAGGCGACGGCTTCACCGGCCAGTCTCCGTGTGCGGCGTGGATGTCGGTGTGGCAGACCCCGCTCGTCTCGATCCGGACGAGGATCTCGTCGGCGCCCGGTTCCGGCTTGGGAAGGTCCTGGATCTGGAGCGGTGCTTTGAACTCGGTTACGACCGCGGCCTTCATACCGTTCGCCCCCTGACCGTTGCGGCCTGGATCTGTCGGTATGTCAGCGTATGCCCGCCCGGCACGGGCGGTTTCATCTTTTGGTGAAGTGCTGTACCCGGAGTCCGGCGGCCCTGGCCGCCGGACTCTGGGCTTAATCGGTCAGCGAGCGGCTGCCTCGCCCGCGGCCTTCAGCTCGGCGGCGGCTTCCAGGTCGGCGGTGCTGACCGCGGCGAGCGAGCCGGCGATGGACACCGCTTCGTAATAGGTCCAGGCCAGGCTGTTACAGGCTGGGCGGACGGCGGCCGAGTAGGTGGCGCACTTGCGCTTCAGGTCCTCGTAGAACATCGAGTCGAGACGGCTCTTGTTGGCGCTGAACGTCCCGATGGCCTTGTAGTTGCGGTAGCCGAAGTCGTGCCGCCAGCAGGACAGCTTGAAGTCGAACCCGAGGGGGTTGTCCGGGCTGGACGAGCAGTAGTCGGTGCTCCAGACGAACGCGTAGGCCGCCCAGGCGCCCTGGTTCTGCCGGGCGGCGTTCCAGGAGTTGTAGCTGCTCACGCTGGTCTGGGTGAAGGAGGAGAGAACGGCCGCCTTCTCCGCGGCGGTGACGGCGTAGGCGGGGCTCGACACGCCCAGGAGGGCGATCACGGCGACCACGGCCGCGAGGACGGCACGCAGGGGGCGGGGGGTCGGGACTGACGGGTTCATCCTGCTCCTCATGAGATATCCGCCCCGGTGGTGGGCGGATTTGGGGATGGCACCGTCCGGGAACCGTCGATTGTTGCCGGCATGTTTCCCAAACGATGACTAAGTTGAATGCCTGAGTCGGCGACTTCCCGTCCCTCGATCGCAATTTGTCGATGTGTGCAAAAACGGACACGAAGGCGCTCTCTTCTCATCACCGCAACGCGCACACCGCCTAACGGTGTGCGCTCCTGGTCACGGCCGGGCGGACATGCCCGCGGCCGTGTAGATGGCGTCCAGGGTGCGCATCTGGGCCACCGCCTCGGCCGGGCCGGTGCCGCGGTCGTCGCCGTCGCGGAACGCCTCCAACTGGAACGCGTAGGTGGAACGCCGGTCGGCCGCCTCCACCCGGCTGCCGTGGCGGCCACGGACGCGGATCCTCCCGCGGATCTGCGGGTGGTAGGGCCAGGCGACGCGCATCCGGCCGTCCGTACCGGTGACCTCCAGGGTGGCGCCGATCAGGTGACGTGACCAGATCGACGACACGATCCGTCCTTCCACACCGGACTCGAACCGCAGGGTCGCGGTGACCAGCCGATCGACGCCGCCGCGTTCCCACGCCCGGGCCCCGGTGACCTCCGGCGCCGGCCCGAACAGGTCACGCAGCTGGCGGACCGGGTAGTAGCCGACATCGAGGAGGCCACCGCCGCCCAGGGCGAGATCCCAGCGGATGTCCCGGCCGGGCGGGACCGGCGCGCAGAACGTGGCGCGGGCCGAGACGACCCGGCCCAGCTCACCGGAGGCGATGATCTCCCGCAGGCGGGCCTGCAACGGATGATGGTGCGAGTGGTAGGCCTCCATCACGACGCTGTCCGACGACGCGGCGACCTCCGCGACCCGCTCTGCCGCCGCGGTGTTGCTGGCGAACGGCTTCTCGCACAGCACGTGCTTGCCCGCTTCGATCGCGGCGATCGTCCAGGGCGCGTGCAGGGCCGCGGGCAGCGGGATGTAGACGGCGTTCACCACCGGGTCGGCCAGCAGCGCCTGGTACGACGGGTGCACGTGACCGATGCCGTGGCGTGCCGCGTACCGCCGGGCCCGGTCCTCGTCACGGGCGGCGATCGCCACCACCTCGACACCGGTGACGGTGCGGGCCGGATCGATCAGGGCACTCTTCACGATGCGGGCGGCGCCGAGCACACCGATGCGCATCACCGCCTCCCTTCTGGATCTGGTCAGGATCAGAGTGGCTGGCTTGGATGGATACCGGAGCGATTCTCACAGGTGGGCTCGGGCGGTGGCATGGACGAGCAGGAAGACGCCAGGATCTGTAGTACACGTCAAGGCGACGGCCGAGGCCGACGCGCGGCGGGCGGTGCGTAACGCCCTGACCAGGTTCGCCGGGTAGTCCGGGTGGTGGGAAACGGCGTGGACCACGCTTGCGGGCATGGGGCACAGTCCAGTCCGTGGACGACACCATCGCCGTACGGCATCGCTCGCTGGACGAGATCCTGGAAGGCCTGCACCTGGTGCGGCAGTCCCCGCGGGGCGCCGGCACCCTGGAGCTGGCCGTGCGCCGGCCCTCGACCGGCGCCCGCGAAGTGCTGGCCCAGGCCGAGCTGCACCGGGAGACCGGGCTGGTCGGCGACAACTGGAGCCGGCGGCCCAGCTCCCGGACACCCGACAACACACCCCATCCCGACATGCAGCTCAACGTCATCAACGCCCGGTTCACCGAACTGATCGCCGGCCCGGATCGCGACGCCTGGGCACTCGCCGGCGACCAGCTCTACGTCGACCTCGATCTGAGCTTCGACGCGCTGCCGGCGGGCTCCCGCCTCGCGATCGGCGACGAGGCCGTCATCGAGGTGACCGAGCAGCCGCACACCGGCTGCGCCAAGTTCGCCGCCCGGTTCGGGCGCGACGCCCACAAGTTCGTCTGGACCGACGAGGCCAAGAGCTTGCGGCTGCGTGGCCTCAACGCCCGGGTGGTCACCGGCGGGACGATCGCGCCCGGCGACGCCGTGCGGCAGATCCTCTGATTGTCGTTTCCGTCCAAGACGGCGGCCGGGGCCACGCTCTAGCGTGGACCCCGCAGCCCGCCCGAGCAGGAGGAGACAGCATCATGCGCGATCTGGTCTACACCGGTTTCATGTCGCTCGACGGCGTCGTGGACTCGCCCGGCGGGCCGGAGGAGGGACACCGCAGCGGCGGCTGGGTGGTCAAGGACCTCGAGTTCGTCCCCGAAGCCTGGTCACTCAAGGGTGAGGAACTCGCCGACACGACCGCGCTGATGTTCGGCCGCCGCAGCTACGAGGTGTTCGCACCGGTCTGGCCCGGCTCGGAGGACCATGCCCCCTACAAGGACCTCCCCAAGTACGTGGTTTCAGCTTCGCTGTCCGATGACGCCCTCGTCGACGGGTGGGGACCCACGACGATCCTGCGTTCCACCGACGACGTCGCCGCGCTCAAGAACGGTGACGGCGGCGCCATCTTCATCCACGGCAGCGCCGAACTGGCCCGGCGGCTGTCCGACGCGGGCCTGATCGACCGCTACCACCTGCTCGTCTTCCCCGTGCTGCTCGGCACCGGCAAGAGCCTGTTCGGCCGGGCCGACCGCGACAAGCACATGCTGACGCTGCGCGAGTCGCAGGCCTACAGCAACGGCATCCTGAAACTCGTCTACGACGTCAAACGCTGACCCAGATCCAGGCCGATCGCGCCGCCCGTGCCGGCACGCAACTGCCGGGCGGTGCGCCCTACGTACGAACGCAGCGCCCGCGCCAGGTGCGGCTCGTCGAAGTAGTCGAGCTTGGCCACGACGTCGGCGACCGCGTCGCCCGCGGCCAGCAGCTCCGCCGCCGTACGCGCCCGCTCGATCTGCCGGACCGCGCCCCGCGTCAGACCCGTCGCGGCGCGGAACCGGCGTTCGACGGTCCGCCCCGAGACGACCGGAAGGTCACCCCGCAGCACCTCGGCGACGAGCGGATCACGAACCACGGTCCCGGCCCGGACCAGAGCGTCGACCAGCGCCTCGACGTCGTCGGGGCCGGGTGTCTCCCAGCGCCCGCCGTCCAGCCGGAACGTGCGGCCCGTGGTGTCGGGCAGGTCGATGCCACCGTCGACCAGCGCGGGCGTGGACACGTGCCGCAGCGAGGTGCCCACCGCGAAGTCGATGCCCGTGAAGGTCGCACCCTCCGGCACCGGCGCCGTCCTGGTCCGGGTCTCCGGGCCGGTGACACTCGCGAACGCCCGGCCCTCCTGCTCGTAGAACACCAGGCCCCAGCGCACCCCCGCGACCGACGTCATCGCGGTGACCTGCTCGCTCACGCACGTCCACACGGCGTCGACCCATGGCGAGTCGGACCGGCGTGTCTCGAACCGCAGTTCCACGCGTGAAGGCTACGCGGATTCGGTAAACCCGGCGTTCTCGTGGTCGATCCTCCGTGGCGAGTCGTTCGCCCCGGGGTCTGTTTGGCCGCAACCGGGTGGCACCGGTTCGGGCACTTGGCACGCAACTGCCGCCCTGGAATCTCTTTCCCATGCCCGGCCGA